>CP000053.1:742574-1485148 GCA_000012145.1 Rickettsia felis URRWXCal2 | reverse complement strand
ACTTTACACATGTAATTGTGGATAAATTTTTTAATAACTTATTATTTTTCCTATTAAAATCTATTAAAAATTTCCTCAAATCCTTATTAAATCAAGTAAATATAGTGTTATTTCTTTTAAATAAATAGTTTGTGGATAAAAATTGTGAATAAATCTCATTTTCCTTTGAAAAAATAGTCTTTTCTAAGCTATAAACGAATTTTACACTTAATTATCCACTTGTATAAATTCATTATAAACTTATGTGAATTATAATTAAAAATACCGATATTTTTAAGAAAATTTTAATGAAAATTTTGTTGATAACTCTGTTTAAAACATTTAATCTACATAATTCTGTTTACATAAACAATAAATAATAAATATATTTATTAATTTAATATTTTTAGTAATAGTATGAAGCAAATTATAAATCCATTAAAAAGAAATAGTAATAAGATACCTATTTGGTTTATGCGTCAAGCAGGTAGATATTTGCCAGAATATAAAAAAGTAAGAGAAAAAACAAAAAATTTTCTAGATTTTTGTTATGATGTTAATAAAGCAACGGAAGTAACCTTACAACCGATAAAACGTTATGGATTTGATGCAGCTATTATTTTTTCTGATATATTAGTTTTACCTCATGCTCTTGGATGGGAAGTAGATTTTAAAGAAAACATAGGACCTATATTAAAGCAGTTCAAATCACAAGAAGATTTTAAATATCTACAAAGCAATCCGAATAATAAATTAGAGAAAGTTTATGAAATAATAAAAAAAGTAAAAGAAGAATTACCTTCCACCACTTCTTTAATAGGATTTGCGGGTAGTCCTTGGACAGTGATGAGTTACATGCTAGAAGGAAAAGGAAAACAGGATTTTAAAACGAGCAAAAAATTTATATATGAAAATAAAATACTTGCTAAAGAATTATTAAATTTTATTACGGAAAAAACAGCTGATCATCTTGTAAATCAAGCAAAATCGGGAGCAGATGTTTTAAAGCTTTTTGATTCATGGTCAGGAGTACTTGGAGAAGAGGAGTTTACTGAATTTGTAATAGAGCCGACAAAAAAAATTATATTAAAAGTAAAAGAAGATTTTCCAAAAATTCCTATAATTGCTTTTCCTAAAGGAGCGGTATTATTGTACGAAAAATTTATAAAAGAAGTACCTATAGATATTTTAGCCGTAGATCAAATGGTTCCTCTTGAAAAAATGAAAGAGTGGAGTGATAAAGTAATAGTACAAGGTAATTTAGATCCAGTCGTATTATTAACTAATAAAGAAATTATCAAAGAAAAAGCTTATAAAATTCTTCAGACAATGAAAGGAAAGAATTTTATCTTTAATTTAGGGCATGGTATTTTGCCTGAAACACCTCCGGAAAATGTAAAGTTTTTGACAGAATATGTTAGGTTATATGAAGAAAAGAATAGCAATAGTACTTTTTAATTTAGGAGGTCCAAAAAACCTTGAATCCGTAAAACCTTTTTTATTTAATTTATTCTATGACAAAGCTATAATTAATCTACCGAATCCATTCCGCTATATTATTGCAAAAATAATTTCTACTACTAGAGAGAGAAAATCTCAAAAAATTTATTCTTTAATCGGTGGAAAATCTTCTTTACTTCAGGAAACAGAGGAGCAGAAATTAGCACTAACCGAAAAACTAAAGCAGCTCATAAAAGAAGATTTCGCTATTTTTATAAATATGAGATATTCAGCACCTTTTGCTAAAGAAGTAATAGATCAAATAAAAAAATATAATCCAAGCGAAATAATATTATTGCCTCTATATCCTCAATTTTCAAGTACTACGACAGGATCTTCGGTTAAAAATTTTTTACAAAACTTTGATATTGATATCTCAATTAAAACAATTTGTTGTTATCCTCAAGAAGAAGATTTTATAAAAAGCCATGTTTCATTGATTAAGGAAAAACTATACGATGATGATAAAAATTTTCGTATATTATTTTCTGCTCATGGGTTACCTGAAAAAATAATAAAAGCAGGCGATCCTTATAGTTTTCAGATAAAAGAAACAGTAAAAGCAATAGTTAAAGAATTAAATATAAAAGATCTAGATTATAAGATAACTTATCAAAGTAGAGTAGGACCTATAGAGTGGTTAAAACCGAATACGGAAGATGAAATAGAGCTAGCAGGAAAGTTAAAAAAAGACATAATTATCGTACCTATATCCTTTGTATCCGAGCATGTTGAAACACTAGTAGAACTTGATATTGAATATAAATTAATCGCAGATAAATATGAAGTTCAATATACTCGAATTCCGACACTTGGAACAAATAAAATTTTTATTAATAGTTTGACAAATATATTGCTGCAATTTATTAATAAGGTTGATACTAATTTAGTTACGAGTAGCTCTAGTACAAGAATATGTCCAAACGAATTTACTAAATGTTTATGTAAATTAACAAATTAACAAGGAAAAGAATGGCAAGTTACTATCTATGGTTTAAGTCAGTCCATCTGATATCTGCTATATGTTGGATGGCAGGGCTTCTTTACTTACCTAGAATATATGTTTACCATACCAAAGCTAAAATAGGTAGTGAACTAGATAATACCTTACAAGTGATGGAGCTAAAATTACTCAGGTTCATTATGAATCCGGCAATGATTAGCACAATTATATTTGGTTTAATAAATGCTCATATTTACGGGTTTGTTGCTCTTGATACTTGGTTTCACGTTAAAATGTTTGCAGTGTTAATTTTAGTGATATTTCACGGTTTACTTGCAAGATGGCGAAAAGATTTAGCAAATGGCAAGAATATCCATTCAGAAAAATTTTACCGTATAGTTAATGAGATTCCAGCTATTTGTATGGTTATTGCAGTAATAATGGTTATAGTGAAACCATTTGATTAATATTTAATCTGTTCTGTCACCGTGGCTTGACCACGGTATCTATAAATACAGCTTGAAATATTAAATAGTAGGAATGACATAAATGAAAGCAATGCCTGCTCATCGATGATATTTATACTTTAGCTACCAAATATTGCTTCTAGTTCTGCTAAGCGTTTCTCTATTGCGTCTATATCTCTCTTTTTCAAAGGTCTTTCTAACAGCTCTGCTATCTCAATTTTTAGAATTTCTAAATTTTCTTTTGAAGTAAACTCTGCTACGAGTTCAGATAGGGTTTTGGTATTTTGGTTGGACATATGGATACTCCCGATTGATTAAGCTTAAATTACTCAAGTTTTAACCACCGAAGAGAAATAAACCTTTGGTGGTCGGGGAAGTAAGAAAACCATCAACGATAGCCATAATAGTCTTTAGGTTTAAAGTATGCACTTTAAACCTTGGACATAACTATTATAACCCCGACCAAAATAAAGCCAAGGATAGCATCATTTTATGGTCGACACAGATACCACGTTGATTAAGAGGTTCTTACGCTCCGAAATAGCATTTTGCTATTTCAGTTAAAGTTTATACCTAACTTCCTTTAAAAGTCAATCTATAACTTATTTTAAACTAATAGTTTGTTTACCTAAAAGATTTTTTATTTCTAATATAAGTTGTAAAATTTATTTAGAATATTTATAATTCATAAAAAATAATATGGAACATTATGAATAATAGCGATGAACTTAATAAGTTAGTAATTTTTAAAGATAAAACCATTAGAAGAATTTTGCATAACAACGAATGGTGGTTTTCAGTAGTAGACGTAGTAGGAGCATTGACTGATAGTAGTAATCCCGGAGCTTATTGGAGAAAACTAAAGCAACGGTTAAACGAAGAAAAAAGTGAGGTCGTGACAAATTGTCACGGGCTGAAATTAACTGCCACAGATGGGAAAAAATATATAACAGATTGTGCAAATACAGAATCATTACTTCGTATTATACAATCTATTCCGTCTCCAAAAGCAGAACCATTTAAACAATGGCTTGCTAAAGTCGGTTATGAGAGGATTCAAGAAATTTCTGATCCGGAAAAGTCAATTGATAGAGCAAGGGATAATTGGAAGCGACACGGACGTAGTGAGAAGTGGATTCAGCAACGTATGATGGGGCAGGAAACACGAAATAAATTAACTGACTATTGGAAAAATCATGAAGTAACGAAAGAGAGTGAATTTGCTATATTAACTAATATTATTCATCAAGAATGGACAGGTATAAGCATTAAAGAACACAAAAATATAAAGGGCTTAAAAAATCAAAATTTACGTGATCACATGAACGAAGCAGAATTAATTTTTACTGCTCTTGCTGAATTATCTACTCGTCAGGTAGCAGAAACTAATAATGCAACAGGCATGGAAGAAAATAAAATTGCAAGTAAAATAGGAGGAGGTATAGCTAAAAATGCTAAAACGGCCTTGGAAAATAAAACCGGTAAGAAAGTAATCTCAACAGAAAATTATTTACCGCCTAAACTTACAAAGTAAAAAAATTTGTTATAGATCGTGAGGCGTTATTGTATGGACCGGTAAAATCCACTGTGTCATCTAGTTCGCTTGCTAACTAGGTCCATAAAAATAATAAACAAATACTAATAATTTTAGTATTTTAACTGGATCCCGTGGTCAAGCCACGGGATAACAGAGATGAAATTGATCCACGCAATAATGCTAGAAGCCAAGGATTGCATCAGTTTTGTAAAAAATACTCTCACTTTTGACAGAGGTTTCGTAGCGTTTTACTATTTCGGTTATGGTTCTATATTAACTTCCAAAAAGTCAATTAAACTTTACTTCAGGTGGTAGCGACATTAATATTGCTTCAACATTTCCATCGGTCATTAAGCCGAATTTAGTACCGCGGTCATATAGCAAATTAAATTCTACATATCTACCCCGCCTTATAAGTTGGTATTCTTTCTGCTCAGTTGTCCAAGGTAAAAATAACTTACTTCTAACGATTTCAGGATATACCGACAATAAAGCTCTACCTACATCCTGCGTAAAAGCAAAATCCTGTTCAAAATTACCACTATTTAAGTAATCATAGAATATTCCGCCTACTCCTCTCGGCTCTTTTCGATGCTTTAGATAAAAATATTCGTCACATTGCTTTTTGAATTTAGGATAATAGCTAGAATCATACTTATCGCACGCTTCTTTAAAAGCTGCATGAAACTTTGCAGTTTCGTTTTCTTTCGGATAGAAAGGTGTTAAATCGCCACCGCCGCCAAACCAACTTTTAGAAGTTTCTATATAACGAGTATTAAAATGCATAGCGGGAATTAGTGGCGATTTAAGATGTGCGACTAATGAAATGCCTGTTGCAAAGAATTTCCCGTCTAGCTCTGCTCCTGGAATTTCACTACGGAATTCGGGAGAAAATTCACCGAATACGGTAGATATATTAACCCCGACTTTTTCAAATACTTCTCCTTTCATGAGAGACATAATACCGCCGCCACCGCCGTTACGTTGCCAGCTTGTACGTACAAACTTAGCCGGTTTTAAACCTTTTGTCTGTGCATATTCTTCTTCGATTTTTTCAAATTCTTTGCACAATAAATCACGTAAATCAGTAAACCAATTACTAGCTATCTCTTTATTTTCTATTTTCATAATTATTAAGCAACGATTTAATTACTTTCCTCATCATATACATAATCACTAAAAATACGGCAGCAATGATCATGATATAAAAAGCCGGAGCATAAAATAAGCCTGTATGCTCTACAAGCCAACGAGAAATAATAGGTGAAGTTCCGCCGAATATCGCTATTGCAAAATTGTAGCTGAAAGCAACACCGGTAAATCTTTGTTCTGCCGTAAACAAGGATATAACGAATATATAAGCCGTACCTGCTATACTTCCTGCGAGCAAACCAAGCATTGTAAGAGCTATAATTTGTTGCCACATCTCTTCTGCTGACATAAGTAACATGGTCGGTAAAATCAATATCAAAATAGCAGTACCAACAAGCATTGCCATTTTAAATTTTCCGATAATATCGGCAGTACCGCCGGCAAGCGGCATCGCTATCATTGCAATAAATGAACTATACGCTAAATATGATAAAGCAATAGTATTGCTAAGATGCATTACATTATAATAGAAAACATTTATATAAGTTTTTACTAAATACATAACACTGCTAGCAATAGCACCTATACACATAGTTAAAAACATCGATCTCCAAGCAGTTCTAATTACATTGGAAAAAGGTGCTTTAAGAACTTGTTTCTTTTTCTCAAGCATTTTAAAAATCGGTGTTTCCGATACACGTAATCGCAAGTAAAACCCGGCAAGACCCATAAATCCGCCAAGTAGGAAAGAAAAACGCCAAGCAAAATCTATATGCGAAAAATAACGCTCAATTATAATACCGATAAATGTTGCAATTAAAGTACCTGCGATATTTGAACCATGAACTAACCCTGCCGTAAAACCGGCTCTTAAGTTTTGACGATGTTCAAGGATAAAAATAGCCGCTCCCGTTCCTTCACCGCTAATACATAAACCTTGAATAAGCCGCATTATAACTAAAGTTATAGGGGCATAAATCCCAATACTTGCATATGAGGGTATAAGACCCATAATAAAGGTCGGAATAGTCATACCTAGCATCGAGATTATTAAAGCGATACGTCTACCGTATCTATCACCGATATAACCGAATAATATACCTCCTATCGGTCTTGTCAGAAAGCCGACCGCAAATACTCCAAGGCTTAGAAGAGTTTTAATGAATTCTGATTCACCTGGAAAAAAAACTTGTCCAATAATCAACGAAAAAACTGAATATACCGTAAAATCATAATATTCGAGTACATTACCTGAAATAGCAGATAAAAAAATGAATTTAGACCTATTCATCGAGCTTTAAATAACTTAATTACTAATTAGTTATTATAGACGAGTTACATCATTTATAAAGTGTAATTTATAATATTATAAAATAACCTTTATAATATTTAATTTTTTTATTATTATTTAAGACGAATGAAATTATAGATGAGTATGAAATATAATACTTCTGCAGAAAATTATGAAAAAAAGCTAGAGAAATATGATAAAGCAATAAAACGAAATCCAAACGATGCAGAGGCATATTTTAATAAAGGAGTATTACTGGAAGATTTAGGAGAGTATGAAACCGCAATTAAATTATATAATAAAGCTCTAGAATTAAATCCTAATTATTTTGAATCGCATATTAATAAAGGCACTGCTTTATCTAGCTTAAAAAGATATGAATTAGCAATTGATTCTTTTAATAAAGCAATTAAAATAAAATTTGATCACCCAACAGCCTATTATAATAAAGCTTATATTTTAGCAAAGTTAGGTAAATATATATTAGCTATTAAATCATATAAGGAAGTAATTAAATTAGAATCGAGTCATTTTGCGGCACATTATAATTTAGCAAATATCTTACTTGAGTTAAAAAAATATACTCAAGCAATTAAGTTAAATCCTGATTACAGTACTGCATACTCTAATAAAGGTATAGCATTAGCAAAATTAAAAAAATACAATTTAGCTATTGAATCTTTTAATAAAGCAATTGAGTTAAATCCTAATAATTCATATGCCTATCTCAATAAAGGAAACATTTTGTGTACTCTTGCAAAATATGAGCAAGCATTAGAGTTATATGATAAGACAATTGAGTTAGACCTTAACGATTATGATGCTTACTTTAATAAAGGTCTTGCTTTAGAAGAATTAGGAAAGTATGACTTAGCTCTTGAATCATACAATAAAGCATTAGAATTAGAGCCTGATAATCTAGAAGTAAAAGCTCAAATACAAGCTATATTAGAAATGTAAAAGAGGCACTGTCCAAATAAGTGTGTAAATTTCTCAAAGGTTGTATAGAAGAAAATATAACAAAAAGAGAAATTACAATGACACAGAAACAAAATGCTGCAATGGAACAAGCGATAGATTTATTGATCAATAATGATACAGATGTATCAATATTATTCAGGGAAGATGGTTTATTAAAAGAAATAACCAAGCGTCTTGTAGAGAGAGCTCTACAGTCTGAGATGAATAATCATTTAGGATATAGCAAGTACAATCAAAGTGATGCTCAGAATTCACGTAATGGTTATAACACAAAGAATCTGATTACAAAGAATGGTGCTGTTGAGATTGAAGTGCCAAGAGATAGAAATAGCAGTTTTGCACCATCATTAGTAGCAAAGCGTCAAAGAAGGCTTGATGGTTTTGATGATAAAGTACTATCTTTGTATGCTAAAGGTATGAGTTTATCAGATATAAAATTACAGCTTCAGGAGTTATATGGAGCTGATGTAAGCGAGAGTTTAATTAGCCAAATCACAGATGATATAATAGAGGATGTTAAGCTATGGCAAAGCCGTCCATTAGATCCAGTATATGCTATAGTATTTTTTGATTGTTTAATAGTAAAAGTACGTCAGGATAAACGGATTATCAATAAATCGGTATATGTTGCATTAGGTATTGATTTAGAAGGGCGGAAAGATATTTTGGGATTATGGATCAGTGAGAATGAAGGGGCTAAATTTTGGCTTGGAAATTTTACTGAGATGAAAAATAGAGGTATACAAGACATACTGATAGCATGTAGCGATAACCTTAATGGTATGTCTGAAGCTATAGGTGCTGTTTTTCCAAAGACGGAGCATCAATTATGTATTGTACATCAAATTAGAAATAGTTTACGATATGTATCATATAAGGACCGGAAAGAGCTTGCTGGTGATTTAAAACCTATTTATACACTAGCACAGAAAAAGAAGCACTTTCCGCTTTAGAGGCTTTTGAATCTAAATGGAATAAACAATATCCTCAAATTGCTAAATCTTGGTATGTTCACTGGGATAATTTAATGATTTTCTTAGGATACCCTGAAGAAATACGGAAAATAATTTATACAACAAATGCTGTGGAATCTGTTAATAGTCAACTCCGAAAAGTCACAAAAAATAAACGTGTTTTTCCAAATGATAATGCTGTTTTTAAAAGCTTATATTTGGCAATTGATTACATGACCAAAAAATGGTCCATGCCCATACCAAATTGGAATGCGGCTATGGCTCATTTTTTAATAAAATTTGACGAAAGAATCTAGGCTTTTGGAAAAGTTTACACACTTAATCGGGAAGACTCGTAAAAGACTAAATAATAAGATCATAACTATTATAATATATACGTTATAATGGTCAAGTACATAACCTAGTTATCTATCTAGTGGGAACTACCGGAATTCCTACTTTTGTAAGTTTAGCTCCTTTTGGCTTTTTAATTCCTGCAAATTTCTGTTCTTCTTGTTGTTTTCGTAGTTTTTCTCCTATTTTTGTAGCTTCTCTGCTACCTTTAAGAGCACTTTTTACGGGCTTTGTGTTAAGATTCGTAACACCTCTTGAAGTCTTAATATCTTCATCTTTATCAAAATATCTTATGTCTGTAGCAGTACTTAAATGATAAACTCCACTACTTTTTTGTATAAACTGATTTTGATTTTGTAAAGCTTTGCCTTCTAAATCTAAGAATTTACCATTTTTTTCAATAGCAAATACTTTTCCATTTTTTTGAAGAATAGTTTCATCAAGCTTAATATTCTCATCTAATACTACTTTTCCAAAATCACCTACCTCCCCAATTTTTGTACCGCTAAGATCATATGCGTAAAGTTTTTCTTCATGGAAATCTAAGTTGTTTAAAAAATTCTCTATGGAATTCTTATCATTAGTAAAATTGCCTAATTCATAAGTACCTATAATTTTCTCTTCTTTGCTTACTACTTTTTCCGTATATTTTTCTTCTTTAATAACTTTTTTAGTATTTTTAATAATTCCAAGATAAGCTAGAGCTTTTTTAAACTTGCCCACATTACGCTTTACCTCAACTTCTACGGGTCTAGAAAATTCTTTTACTTCTTCAACTTCTCCTATAACTAACTGCCCATCTATAGGTCTACCCAGTTCATCTTTAAAATGAATTAATTTGGCATTTTTTACTCTATTTAATTCAATTTCTTCAGTTTGAAAATGTAGATGTTTTTTTTCTGGCATAAATTCCTCCTTGAATAAATTTTGTGTTATTTCAAGTGTAAAGGAGTAAATTAAATTTTTGCAAGAAGTTTTTATTGTTAGTTATTTCTCAATAACTAACAAATATTAAGAATTAAAAACTACTGTGCCGTCCAGCCGCCATCTATCAAGAGCCCACTACCTGTTATTGATGATGCTTTTTTATCACATAAGAATATTACTAAGTTTGCTATTTCATCAGCTTCTACAAATTTTTTAGTAGCTTGAGATTTAAGGATTACATCCCGGAGTGCCGATTCTTCACTGATATGTCTAGCTTTAGCAGTATCTGCTATTTGATTCTGCACGAGCGGTGTGTTGACGTAACCTGGGCAGATAGCATTAACTGTAATATTATTCTCAGCCACTTCTAAAAGCAACGGTTTTGGTAAGCCCAAGAATACCATGCTTTGCTGCTACATATGCCGACTTAAAAGGTGATGCAACATATGCGAGAGCGGAAGCGATGTTAACAATTCGCCCGAAACGGTTTTTTTTCATAATCGGTATTGCGCATATTTTGTAGTATAGAAAGAAGCTATTAAATCTATACGCAAAATTTGCTCCCATTTATCTTCAGGAAATTCATCGATAGGAGCAACATGCTGAATACCGGCATTATTTACTAATATGTCTATTTTACCGAATTCTTTTATTATTCTCTCAAACATAGAAAATATTTCTTCAGGTTCTGCCAAATTTATTCCTTGATAAAATACGTTACTTGCACCAAGCTCTTTCAATTCTGCTGAAATTTTGGCTACTTCCGTCTCTTTTGCAAAACCGTTAATAACTATTTTAGACTCAAGTTTTGCAAAATGTTTTGCTATCTCAAGCCCGATACCGCTAGTAGAACCGGTAATAACTGCTACTTTGTCTTTCATTTTCACCTCCTTTTGTTGTCATTCTGCGACTTGTAAGCTAAACTGTCATTGCGAGGAAATTGCGTAGCAATTGTACGTCCGCAATCTGTTATTATTTTATGAGATTGCCACGCAGCCTACGGCTGCTCGCAACGACGATGTAGCTGGTACAAGCCACGGCATGACATAGTTAATCAAGTATTATTTGTCTTTTATTTAAAAGTAACTTATATTAGATTTTACTTAAAGAAATAATGTATATACTCGTTTAATTTGAAAAATTGGCGTTGTCGTTCTACAAGGGCTACGGTACTCACATATTAATATATGCTCCGTTCCTCGCCTTGTGAACTCCTAGCTCTTTTCCAAATTAAACTTCGTCTACTCTTCATTTTAATTAGAGTATAATTTATGGAAATTGTTAATAGCGTTGATGTATCTGTATCTTGCCAGGGCAAAGAACCTCCATATGACCATCCAAAAGTTTATTTAGAGATAGATAAAGAGAAAAAGGAGATTGTTTGTCCATATTGTAGCAAGAAATTTAAATTAGTAACAAAATGACTATAAAATTTCTGTCGGAAAGTACTATCAACCGAATTGCTGCCGGTGAGGTTATAGAAAGACCCGCATCGGTAGTAAAGGAATTAGTTGAAAATGCTGTTGATGCCGGTAGTACTAAAATAGATATTATCTTAGAGCGTGCCGGTAAAAATCTAATCATTATTTCCGATGACGGTATCGGTATGACTGATAAGGAATTAGAAATTGCCGTTGAACGTCACACAACTTCTAAGCTTGATGAAAGCGATTTCCTAAATATTCATACTTTCGGTTTTAGAGGTGAAGCACTGCCGTCTATTGCTGCCATTAGCAAAATGCTAATTACTTCTAAGAAACAAGGGGCTGACAAAGCGTTTCAGATTAAGTTAATCGGCGGCAATGAAAAACAAGTTACTGTTTCTGTCCATAATGAAGGTACTAAAATAGAGATACGTGATTTATTTTTTGCAACACCTGCTCGCTTAAAATTTCTAAGAGCCGACAAGACTGAACTTGCAGCAACTGTAGACGTGGTTAAGAAAATCGCTCTAGCACATCCTGAAATTTCTTTTAGCTTAACACATGATGACAGAAATCTGCTAAAGTTTAAAGGACAAAATAAAGATGCAGAAACTAACCTAAAACAGCGTATAATTGATGTAATAGGTGATGATTTTATAAAAAATGCCGCTTATATAGATTTCAAAACTCCTGATTTCTCTATTTGCGGCTATACTAGTATCCCGACATATAATAGAGCTTCAAGTGAAGATCAGTTTTTATTTATCAATAATAGACCGGTAAAAGATAAGTTGCTACAAGTAGCTTTAAGGGTAGCATATCAGGATTATTTAGCTCGTGATCGTTATCCGCTATGTGCTATATTCTTACAAATCGATCCGCAACTTGTTGACGTTAACGTACATCCGGCAAAAGCAGAGGTTAGGTTTCATGATCCGAATTATGTACGAAACTTATTAATAGAAGCAATTAAAAATGCTTTAACGAATAAAAGCCATGTTACTTCTACTACTATCGCCTCTGATGCTCTTCAGTTATTTAAAAATCCTTTAGTTAACAAACAACCGTCAGTAAGTAAAGCTGTAAGCGTGAATAGTAAACCAGCAGATTATAGACCTGCTATGTCGCCTAGTTTTAAACCTACGCCAAATACTGCTTGTCAAAAACTAATCGATACATTACCGCACGCTAAAATAGAACAAGAAGTAGAAAGACGTATAGAACATGAGCAGCAAGTCCATAAACAATATAAACTTGGGGCAGCTAAAGCACAACTTCATACTACTTATATTATTTCACAAACCGAAGATAGTATAGTAATTACCGACCAGCATGCAGCACATGAACGTTTAGGATATGAAAAAATAAAAGATTACCTTAAAACGGAAGAGTTAATAAAACAGCGTTTGCTTATTCCTGAGATAGTAGAACTGCCAAATGAAAGAAAAGCAGATTGTTTATATGAAAATAGAGAAAAACTATATAAACTTGGTTTAACTCTAGAAAAATTCGGTGAGAAATCTATTATAGTGACTGAAATTCCAAATATCCTTGAAGATGTAAACGTACAAAAGTTAATTCAGGATCTCGCTGATCATTTATCGGATTTCGGTGAGAATATAGCTTTGACGGAGTTAATAGAGCATGTGACAGAAACTTATGCCTGTCATTATTCTATTAGAGCAGGGCGTAAATTATCGGCAGATGAAATGAATGCCTTACTGCGTCAAATGGAAAATACGCCGTTTTCAGGTCAATGTAATCACGGCAGACCTACTTATATTGAGTTGAAGCTTAAGGATATCGAACGCTTATTTGGACGGTAACTCGTTTAATTTGAAAAGTTGGCGTCATTGCGAACGACTGTAAGGAGTGCGGCAATCTCAGGACATTAAAACTAGATTGCCACGCAGCCTACGGCTGCTCGCAATGACGCATCTCTCTTTATTTTGCAATGCCTAGTTTTTACTTGACTATTTTTCAATTTCGTTTTATTCTGCTTTTCTTGAGTAATAATAAAATAATATCTTGATTTAAGGTGTCAGCTAATGGCAAAGAAAAATAAAAATGTTTTGGTAAGGCTAGTAAGTACTGCCGGCACAGGTGTTTTTTGGGTAAAAAAACGTAATCCGAAAACCCAAACCGAGAAGCTTTCTTTTCGTAAGTATGATAAAGTAGTTAGAAAACATGTTCTTTTTAAAGAAGAAAAAATAAAATAATTGTAAGTAATATATGGCAGTAAAAATTCGTTTAGCTAGAGGCGGTGCTAAAAAGCGTCCTTTTTACCGTGTAGTAGTAGCTAACGCAACAGCACCTCGTGACGGTGACTTTTTAGAAAAAGTCGGAACTTATAATCCAATGCTTGCTTCAGATAATAGTGAGCGTGTGGTTTTAAAAAAAGATCGTATAGAATATTGGCTTGGCACCGGTGCTAAACCAACCGAGCGAGTCGCAAAATTTATTGAGCAAGCAGGTGTTACTCTTCCTGAGAAAGTTAAAAAGGAAATGGAAGTTAAAGCAAAAAACCGCAAAGTTAGACCAAGTAAAAAGGAAGCTAAAGAAGCTTAATTTATAGTGTATTTTCGTCATTGCGAGGAAAAATTGAAAATTTTGACGAAGCAATCTCGTATCAAAGTCCTGAGATTGCCACGCTCTTTTCAGTCGCTCGCAATGACGATTTTATGTCCATGCAATAACGTTTTTCTTACCAAATTATATACTTTTCTCTATAATCATATTAATATGCCGGATTAGCTCAGTGGTAGAGCAACCGCCTTGTAAGCGGTAGGTCATCAGTTCAAATCCGATATCCGGCACCATCAAAATTTTTCTTGTTATACTTTGAAGCTATTTTTGTATAGATAGCAAATCGTCATTGTGAGTAGGTATTGTTGTATAGATACTGAAGGTTGTCATTGCGAGGAAATTTACAATAGTAAATTGACGAAGCAATCTCAGGAGTTTGTTATTATTTCATGAGATTGCCACGCAGCCTACGGCTGCTCGCAATGACGGATAAACAGGCCCACACAACAATACCACGCAGGAACGACATAAGAGCCATGCAACAAAGCCGTTTTTAACTAAGATTAACATCCTTTAAACTATGATAGTAATCGATAAAACATCTTATAGAGCTGTGGGGTTTGATAAACGTATTAAATTCCTAGTGCTACATTATACACAGTGTGATTTTAAGCAGTCTTTAGATTTTCTAACCGGTGAAAAGTTAAGTAGCCATTATTTAATAAACAATGAAAACCCTGAACATATATTTCAATTAGTAGAAGAGCATGATAGAGCAAGGCATGCCGGAGTAAGTTACTGGCAAGGTCATGAGCGTATTAATGATACATCAATCGGTATTGAAATCGTAAATCCTGCTTTTAAAGTAAATGCAAAAAACAATAATATAACCTGGCTGCCTTATTCAAAGCAACAAATTAACAGTGTCATAAGTTTGTGTAAACAGATTATCGCTAGATATGATATTAAACCTACTAGAGTGGTTGGGCATTCTGACATTGCTCCAGGTAGAAAACAGGACCCTGGTCCGCTATTTCCTTGGAAACTATTATATGATAGCGATATTGGAGCATGGTATGATGAGCAAATTTTTAACAAGCTATTGCCTCAAGTCGACATAACCGATATTAAAGCAATTCAGCAAAAATTTATTACATACGGTTATAAACTTGAAGCTACTGGAATTTTAGATTCTAAAATGAAAGATGTTATAATTTCGTTTCAAATACATTTTCGCCCTAGTAATTTTTCCGGCGATTTGGATGCTGAAACCATAGCAATTTTAGATGCCTTAATATTGAAATATAAATCTGAGTTAAGTAATTAATATGATACAACAAAGTTGATGTCATACTGCAAGCTTGTAAGCTTTATTTCATGGCTCGTTTTATGTCATTCCCGCCTACGCGGGAAGGCATTGTTGCGTGGATACCTAGGTCGTCATTGCGAGGAGCCGTAGGCGACGCGGCAATCCAGAAAAGTAATTAAAAAAATTAATATATAGATACCGCTACAAGCTCGCGGTATAACACATTTATAATATGCTACAATTTATAACTATACCGAATCTTATGGATTATCGAGTTACTTTGAAATTAATGGAAGATTACGTTAACAAAGTAATTAGTGATAATGAGCCGGAAATTGTTTATTTAGTTGAACATTCGGAAGTATATACAGCCGGTACTAATTATAAACAAGAAGAATTATTAAATTACGGTGATATTCCGGTAATTTACACAGGACGTGGCGGTAAATTTACTTTTCATGGACCGGGTCAGCGTGTTATTTATCCAATTCTTAATTTAGCTTCACCAAATCGACACAAAGATTTAAAGCTATATATAAAAATGCTTGAAGAATGGATTATAAATAGCTTAAATTATTTTGGAATTAAAACATATATTATTAAAGATAAAGTAGGAATTTGGGTAAAAGTAAGGAAAGGTGAATTTGCTAAAATTGCTGCAATAGGTGTTAGAGTAAGAAAATGGGTTACATATCACGGTGTAGCTATAAATATTTCAACAGATTTAAGTAAGTTTAGTGGGATTATTCCTTGTGGACTTGAAAATTCTTTAGTAACATCTTTAAATCAGTTAGGAATTCATATTGAAATGTCTGAATTTGATAAAATTATTCAAACTGAATTTAATAAAATATTTAAATGATCAGAAAATTTTTACTCACAATTTTAGCAATTTTTGCTCTTTGGGTCGGTGGTCTTGGTTATTATTTATATTTAATAAATTCTTATAAGCTCAATAGTAATACCACTAATGCAGTAATAGTATTTGCAGGAGGAGGACATAAAATTGAAACCGGTATTGCTTTGCTTAAAGCAGGCTATGCACCTATATTATTTATTACCGGTATAGAATCTACAGAGCAATTAAAAAATTTGTTAAAGGAACGTAATGTTATAGAACAGCAGGTAATACTTGCTCCGAATAAAATAATGTCTGAAGAAGATAATATTAAGAAAGCGGTTGATTTTATTGTAACTTACAATCTTACTTCAATAATTTTAGTAGAGCATAATTATAATATGCCTTTTATGCTAAATAAGCTTGAAAAAGCGATTCCTTCTTCTAATAATATCTATATAGTACCATATCTTGTTTTTTCCAAACAAAAGTATGATGTGTTATTAAAATCCTATCATCGTTATTTAATGAGTATAGTAAACTGATTCCCACTTTGTGCTTCGTTGTTAGCATTGTTGTGCGGATCAATTTTATCTCTGTCATCCCGTGGCCCTTCCACGGGATCCAGTTAAAAATATTAAAATTATTAGTATTTTTTATTGTTTTTATGGACCACGTGGGTTTTATCGGTCCACGCGACAATGTCTTTGTTGTTCGTTGGCTTGCCTATTAGTTACAGACTTCGCTCCTCACGCCCGTCACAAAATGGGTCTATTACTCAAGGTAGAGCTTCTTAGTTGCTTTACTCTTTGCTAGTACAATATTTTAGAACGGCTACGCCAAATAATGCAGAAATTAAAGAGCCTATTATTACTGCAGCTCTCATAGAGTTTGAAGGACAACTACTCTCAAACGTAATACTACCTATAAATAAACTTAGGGTAAATCCAATTCCTCCAAGTATAGATATAGAATAAAATTTTAACCATGAGGTATCACTTGGTAAATTACAGAGTTTAAATTTTACAAATGGATATGAAAATAGCATAATACCTAATTGCTTACCTACAAATAAACCAAATATTATTCCGTAAACTAAAGCAAGGATTGAGTTGGAACAGGTGCCTTTAAATACAAAATATTCTAAAAGGATACCGGAATTCATAAATACAAAAAGCGGTAAAATAAAGTAATTTACAAAAGGACGAGTTAAGTTTTCAAGTTTTTTAAAAGAAGTGTTAAATTCTCCTTTTATATTAACAGGTATAAAAAGTGCTATAATAGCTCCGCATAAAGTACCGTGAATACCTGACTCCACCATACTAATCCATAATAATAAACCTACAATTATATAATAAAATAATTGTTTAACTTGTCGATAATTCAATATAAACAAGATGAATATAATTACAGAGGAAATTAATAATGCCGGAGTATTGATTGTTTTAGTATAAAACAAGGCTAGTATAATTAACGCAAAAGCATCGTCAATTAATGTGAAACCTATAATAAAAGCTTGTAACTCTAAAGATATATGTCGACTGAAAAAAGATAAAATACCAAGGACAAAAGCAGTATCGGTTGCTATAGGAATAGCCCATCCTTTTATTAATCCCGGTTTATCATAATTAAAAAACATGTATATTAAGGCAGGAACTACCACACCTCCAAGGGCTGCCGCCGCAGGTAATATTAGTTTTTTTTATTTTTATATTCACCTTCTACTAGGTGAAATTTCAACTCTAAACCTATTAATAAAAAGAAGAAGGTCATGAGACCGTATTAACCAACTCTATAAAAGTTGTTTGTAAACTTACATTTCCTATTGTTAAAGAAAATTTACTGTAAATAAAAGAAGAATAATATTTTGCTAGGAAAATATTATTGCTGACAATTATTGCTAAAGTAAAAGCAATAATTAATAATATACCGGCAAAAGTACCAGATTTAATTAATTCTCTTAATTGATTATTTATGCCCATGATTTTAATATTAGTTATAACAAGCTCATAATAATAAGTTATTTAAATTCATTAAGAAAGTCAAAAATCTATATAAATTCATAGCAATAATTTATTTTTTAGTGAGATAAAAAGTTGTTTTTATACTTTTATAAACTTGTATAATAAGTGTAAGAAGATATAATTATTAATTACAAAATAAAAATATCTAAGCAATTCTTATGTTAGCAGAACAGCAAACTGAATGGATTATCAGCAATAACCTTGTAAATAAGGGATGGCATATAGATAATGATACTAAAAAGAATGTTTATTTCCAAAAACCAAAATCAAAAACAGAACAGACAAGATTAAACGGAAAAAGACCGGATTATATTTTATATAAAAGCTGCACTGATCTACCTATTGCAATAATAGAAGCAAAAAAATAGGAGTAGATTTAAGGCAGGCTTTAGAGCAAGCCACAAAATATGCAAAACTGCTTGATGTACCTATAGTGTTCGCAATGAATGGAGCTTACTGTGAATCTCGTTTTGTTGCTAATAATAAAGAACTTATATTAAACGGTGAGGAAGTAAAAGAATTATTACGTGAAAAAGAATTATTAGCTTTTTTAGAAGCAAACAGTAATGAAGCTTGGACGATCCCTAAGGAAGTTAAAGTTTCACGAGATGAGTTAATATCAATATTCAAAAACCTAAATAATATTTTAAGAAGTGAAGGACTCAGAGCCGGTATAGAAAGATTTAGCGAATTCGCTAATATATTATTTCTAAAATTGCTTAGTGAGAATAATGAAAAATCTTGATGGAATAGTATTAAAGCACAATCAAACGAAGATATTATCGGTTACATAAACGGCTATGTCATAGAACAAATTAAAAATAAATACGGTGGGGAGGTTTTTACGTCTATTTCTATCGGTAACCCTCAAACGCTTCGGCATATTATCGATGCAATCGACCCTCTCATTTTATCTACAATCGATACGGATATAAAATATGATGCATTTGAGTGTTTCCTAGAAAAAACCTTTTTCATTGAAAATAATTTTGGTGAATATTCTACACCGAGAAATATAATCAAAACAATTATTAACCTAATTGATCTCAAGTTTGGAGAAACTATTTATGATCCTTTTTGTGGTACAGGTGGTTTTTTAACTGAAGCTTTTAATTATATAAAAGAAAATAATATAATTAACACTGAAGAAGATTTAGAAAGGTTAAGGTTTAATACATTATATGGACGAGAGTTAACTAAAACTGCTAGAATAGCAAAGATGAACACTGTTTTACAAGGTTATGATGGACATAGTGAAATCCAGCAAATAGATACCCTAAGAAACCCTTACTATATTAGCTCCAAGACAAGCCAACAATTAAAGTTTGACATAATAGCTACTAATATGCCATTTTCTCAAACTATCACTAAAAAAACTATAAAAAACGGCAAAACTATAACAGAAAATCATATAGCTCCTCTTTATTATAACGGCATCGCCAAAAATAACGGTGATGCTGCTTGTGTTTTGCATTGTCTACAAAATTTAAAAGAAAGTGGTAGAATGGCCTTGGTAGTACCTGAGGGATTTTTGTTTAGGAAAGACACATCTAGCGTCCGTCAATTTTTACTGTCAAAAGCAAAGCTGCAACTCGTTATCTCTCTACCGCAAAGTACTTTTTTACCTTATACAGGAGTAAAAACGTCGATACTTTATTTTACCGATGCACATAAACCAGATAAACAGAAATATTATTGATTTTCTAAATTTGAAGATATGCATAACATATTAGATAATAGAAAAATGGAAAAACTAAGAGTAGATGAGCTATTTTTACTTGATACTAATAATGAAGCTAAATTAAACTCTCTTTGGCAATAATTGATGTACATTAACTACTTAAAAGATTTGATTGGTTTTAAGTCTGTAACTCCTGAGAGTGACGGGGCTATTGAGTATATTGATGATTTGCTTAAACAGCACGGCTTTAAGACCGAAATAAAAATATTCGGCGATTCTAAAAGTGAGCAAGCCACTAACCTTTATGCTGTTTTCGGTAGCAATGAGCCTAATATTTGCTTTGTTGGGCATGTAGATGTAGTGCCGGCAGGTAATCATGAGCTTTGGCATAATGCGAGTCCATTTAAGGCTAGCCACCAAGACGGTAAGATATATGGCAGAGGTGCGGTGGATATGAAAGGGGCGATAGCATGCTTTCTAGCAGCTAGCTTAGATTTTATAAAAAATAATACCGGTTTTAAAGGTTCTATTAGTTTCTTACTTACTAGTGATGAAGAGGGAAAAGCAAAGCATGGTACTAAAGAAATGCTGCAATATATTTATGACCAAGGGCATAAGATGGATTTTGCTATTGTCGGTGAACCCACTTGTGAAAAAGAAATAGGCGACACAATTAAGATCGGCAGAAGAGGAAGTGTTAACTTTAAATTAAATATAGAAGGCTTAAGCGGGCATGTAGCTTATCCTCATAAAGCAAATAATCCGTTGCCCTGCTTAATAAAAATATTGAATGAGTTAACAAATATAAGACTTGATAAAGGGACGGAATTTTTTCAAAGTTCAAATCTTGAAGTGACGAATATCGATGTCGGTAATAATACTTCAAACGTAATTCCGGCAAGTACGGAAGCATCTTTCAATATACGTTTTAATAATTTACATAGTGCAGAAACTTTAGCAAAACAGGTAGAAGAAATTATTAAACGATATTGCAAAGAATATAAAGTAGATTATAAATTAGAATATAGTAGTTCTGCTGATAGTTTTATTCAAAATCCAAACGATAAGATAAAAGATTTTGCTGATATAGTAGAGAGAGTGTTAAAAATAAAGCCCGAATTTTCTACAAGCGGGGGTACGTCGGATGCAAGATTCGTCAAAGATTATTGTCCGTTAGTAGAATTTGGCTTATTATCCGAAACGGCACATAAAATAAACGAATACACAAAAATTAGCGATTTACAAAAATTATATGATGTGTATTATAATTTTTTGATGGAAATACTTTAATGTCATTCCAGCGTGGATACCAAGTCGTCATTGCGAGCAGCCATAGGCTGCGTGGCAATCTTGTCAAATATCCTGAGATTGCTTCGTCAATTACTTTGTAATTTCCTCGCAATGACGGATAAACCCGATCCAAGCAACAATGCTGAGCTAGGAATAACATTACCATATGCGGATGTGATGAAACTGGTAGACATGCAAGATTTAGGTTCTTGTGCCGCGAGGCGTGGGGGTTCAAGTCCCTTCATCCGTACCACTTAAATTCTCTCATAAAAAATAACATAAAATTCCATGCAGCAATTTAGTATTTATCAAACAAGCGATGAATTGCTTCTAAAATCGATATTGCTTCTGATAGAAAAATGCTATCGCTCTGATCTTAAAAGCGTGATATTAACTGCGGATGCGGATCAACAAGAAATGCTCAATAAAAATCTTTGGACTTATTCACGTAAGCAATTTATACCTCACGGAAGTAAACTTGATCCGCAGCCTGAAAAACAGCCGATTTATATTACCGATGAGTTACAAAATCCTAATAATGCTAGTGTGCTTGTTATTATCTCGCCTACGGATATAGGAAAAATTTTACAAGCAAAAGAATATATAAGAGTTTTTAAAAGGATAATTATAATAACCGATTTACCGGAAGATTTAAAAGAATTAACGGCAAAAATAAATAAATTTACCGAGCAGGAAAATAAAATCGATTGTTTTACTCAAAATCTTCGTGGAACGTGGAATAAGGTAGAATAAGCTTAGGTCCTGTGCACTTTTGATTAATGCTTATAATTATGGCTCTTTTTAGCTGCAAATTATCAGATTTTTTTGAAATATGAATAACTATTCCTTCAAAAATCTTATTAATTTTCGCTTAAAAATATCTCATAATTATAAGCATTAATCAAAAGTGCACAGACCTAGAGTCTATCTATAAAGTAATTTTAAAGCTAATTAAATTCTTTTTTGCTACAAATTATAAATTTTTTTTGAAATAGGGTTAGCTATTCCAGCAAAAAACTTATTAATTTTCGCTATAAAATCTCTTTAATTATCAGTTAAAATTACTTTATAGATAGACTCTTATATTCTTTTACGTACAAATAAATATAATCCGATCGTTAAAGCAATAATCAAATTGGAATAACAAGCAAAAATAAAATCTAGATTTTTTGAAGCAAAATTTTGCAATATAAAATGAATTGAAGTAACTAGCAATACTGTTAAGGCAGAAAATAATACCGGCATAAAAGTTGTTTTTTTGCTATAAGGATATCTCAAAAAAACTGCAAGTGCTAAAAAAGGTAATACAAAATTATATAAAGGCCAAATTATTCTTTGATGTGCTTCAGCAATTAATTTAATTTTTTTAGTAATAGCTAAATCATGAGGAGGGGCAAGTAATTCGCTGATATAATATTCGTTTGCTTCTTTATTATGTTTAGTTCTTTGCGATACTAATGGATTATCATTTTGTAGTTTTATCATTAAAGAATCGAAAGTTAACTGAGTTAAATTACCGTTTACGTCATATTCTTGTCTTATGCCTTTATTAAGTTCAAAAATCGGGTTATTATCATATATATTAAGAGTACCTGAACCCGCAAATACTACTGATGGGTTATCAGCGTTGCGATTATCAAATATTATTACGCCGTTCATAATATTTCCTGCTGATTTTTTATCTATAAAAACAGTGATATCTTTCGTTACTTTATTAAAAGTTTTCTCTTCAATCATACTTGAGATATAATTATTCTTTATAAAGTTTAAACGTGATTTTAAGTTTATATGAGATAACGGCAGGATGGTAGAAGATATATAATAAGCAAGTAGCATAACTATTAATGCGGCATATAAAGCAGGCAATGCTAGCTGTACATTATTAACTCCCGAAGCTTGTAATATAATTAATTGTCGCTCGACTTTTAAATTATTATAGATATAGATCACGGCAATAACCGTTATTACCGGTAACAGAATAAATAATAAAGTAGGAAGTACTAGAACTATTAAACTGAAGAAGTCCATAACTTTTATACCTTTATCAAATAAGTATAAAAGTTTTAATATTTGCGTTATCCATACTATACTAGTCACTGAAAAAGTAACAACTATAAGCAGCGGTAAGATATTTTTTATAAAGTATTTTCGGTATAGTAGCATAATGTTTGTTTGGTTTTTTGATGTCATTCATACTGGATTCCCGCCTACGCGGGAATGACATAAATGAGCCATACAACAACGTCATTTTTAGTGAGGAATAGCATCTAATGCTTTTCAAAAACTTTATACTCTAAGTAAATGAAAAATTAGTATACGAAGATCAACTTCAAAAAGAGCAAGGAGTCTATAAGTCGAGGAGCGGAGCGTATAATAATACGTGAGCACCGCAGAACTTATAAGACGACGTAGCCAATTTTTGAAGTTCATCGAGTATAATCACGTTTAAACTGTGCAGTACGTTTAATCGTTCTCATTTAAATCGGACAACAAATTATTTATATTACCAATATGAACTAATTTGCCGCTTCTTGCAGCTTTCATGGCCTTAATTGTTTCATCATTTGGGATAAGCGGTTCAAACGGCAATGCTTTTTCACGAGCAACACGAAATAAAAGCATACGAACAGCATCAGATAAAGTAAGCCCCATAGCAGCAAGCACTAAGGCTGCTTCTTCTTTTACATCTTCGTTAATACGGGCTCGCACAATAGAATCAGCAGACATAAAAATTCTTTTTTCAATAATGTAGCTACATTGTAGCAGTTATATTAAAAACTTTCAAGATTAAAAATCAAGTTTTTATATGTAGTAAGAATTAACTCTCCAACCTTTCTTATTATATTATTTGCAAAGACTCGATAAATTAATTTACCTATCAGTATTGTTATAAATGCAATAGCAATGCCATAAATTATATCACTTGGGTAATGCATGGCAAGGCTTATACGAGATAAAGACACGAGTATGATAACACAAATCATTAAGATTTTTAACGATAATTTAATATAATCCCAAATAAAATATATTACCAAAACGCTAAGAGCCGCGTGGCTGCTTGGAAAGCTTGAAAAGCATCTTTCATTTACAGTATTTATTATAGTCATGAAACTATCAGCAGGAAGACTACAATAAGGGCGAGGGAAATTAACTGAAAATTTAAGAGCGGTAAAAATTAAACCGAATACCCCGTATATTATACCTATTTCAATTAATTTATTATAATTGTGCCAAAATTTATTTTGCCGTTCATTATCATTTTTAATTTTCTTTAATTGAATATAAAAATATATACAGTATAAAATATATATTAAGGCGAAATTAGCGATATTAAAACAAAACGAAATTATTTTTAAAAAATAAGGTATAAATCCGATATTAGTAACTTTATTCAAAAATAAGAATATTTCTTGATTTAAGCCGCAAAAATTATAAAAAACTTCAAACATCATTTTAAATATTTATGTTACAAGTAACAATACTTGGGTGTGGAGCATCTCTCGGCGTACCGGTGATCGGGTGCGATTGCAGTATATGCTTATCGAATTCAAAGTACAATAAAAGAACTAGATCGGCAATATATATTAAAGATGAAAATAGTCAAATATTAGTTGATTTCGGTTTTGATATTAGAAATCAACTATTACGAGAAAAGATAAATAAGCTCGATTGTGCTATATTAACACATTATCATTCCGATCACGTTAACGGCATCGATGATTTACGGGTATTTACTTTTATGCAAGGTAAGCCATTTGAAATCTATACAGATCACGATAGTACGGCAAAGCTCCATACAAAATTTGATTATCTATTTGATAATAAGTTATTTAAACTTGGGCGGTTGTTCACAACTCAATCTGTTAGTTTTTTTGATAAAATTAAAATTAATACTATTGAGATACAATTTTTTAGACAACATCATGGTCCTATAGATAGTTTAGGTTTACGTATAGGTGATTTTGTTTATTCGCCCGATGTAATCGATTTTCCGCCTGAATCGGAAAAATTTTTAAAGGATATAAAAATATGGATTTTAGATTGTATGGATTATAAATCAAATCCGAATCATGCAGGGCTTGATAAAGTTCTAGAATGGCGTGAAAAATATAAACCTGAGCAGATATTATTAACCAATATGAGACATACGATAGATTATCATGAGATTACGAAAATGCTTCCAAATAATGTTAAGCCGCTTTATGACGGTTATAAATTTACGGTTTAGTTTATGATTATTTTAGAAAAAGTTTGTAAGCGTTACGGCAAAAATTACGCAATTAAGAATATTGATTTAGATTTTACTACTAAAGAAACTACTGTAATAATTGGACCTTCGGGAAGTGGAAAAACTACTCTGCTTAGAATTTTAAATAATTTAGAAGAACCAAGTAGCGGTACTTTTTTGGTAGACGGGAAGAAGCTATTATCTAAAGATAGAAGAAAGCTTTGTTTAAAAGTCGGTATGGTTTTTCAAAATTTTAATCTCTTTCTGCATTTAACGGTAGGAGAAAACCTAATTTATACACCGGTAAATGTATTAAATTTGCCAAAGGAACAAGCAATTTCTATGGCAAAGGAATTACTTGCAAAATTTAAGCTAACGCAAAAATTTGACTCATATCCGGCAAGTCTATCAGGAGGACAGAAACAACGCACCGCAATAGCAAGAGCTTTGATGATGAAACCGGAAATTTTGTTATTCGATGAACCGACTTCGGCACTCGATCCCGAAAATATTAAAGATGTTATAGAGAATATAAATTTATTAAAAGATCAAATGAGTATGGTAGTAGTCACGCATCATTTGAAGTTTGCAAAATTAATAGCGGATCGTGTTATTTTTATGGATCAAGGGCAGATTTTGACAAATCAGTCTGCTAAGGAGTTTTTTAATAAACCGGCATCGCATCGAGCTAGGTTGTTTTTAGAGAATATCGGTGATTTAATGTAATATTCTTGATAAATATAAAATTGCAAATTATAATTAGTATTTAATTTAGTATTAATTATAGGTCTAATAATGGAACATATTTATGCAAATCTAACAGTTAGTATCTCTGAATTTAAAAAAAGTCCTACCGCATTATTAGATAAGGCAAGCGGTGAGCCTGTTGCCTTATTAAATCATAATAAACCGACTGCTTATTTAATTTCCGCTGAATTATATGCAAGAATCATTGAAGCTTTAGATGATAATTATTTATTAGAGCTTTCTAAAACTAGATTAAAAGATAAAAAGGAAGCAGTCAAGGTTGATATAAATGACTTATAGTCTAGGCTGTGTGAAGGAAAATTAATTGAATGTATTTTTGCTCTTTTTGGCTGCAAATTATAAGATTTTCTTGAAATAGGAATAACTATTACTGCAAAAATCTTATTAATTTTCGCTCAAAAACATCTAAAAATACAAATAATTTAATTTTCCTTCACACAGCCTAGAATTTATTCCTATTGCCAAAAAAGAATGAGATAAGTTAGGCTCTACAATAAAAGAGCAATTTAAAAAGAAGTTATCAGAGAGACTTGAATCACCCCATGTACCTAAAGATGCAGTAAACGGTGGAAATAACTTATATAAAATAAAGTTGAGGTCAGTCGGTTACCGACTAGTGTATGAAGTAGATGATAAGCGTATAATAGTACTTGTACTTGCTATTGGAAAAAGAAATCGGAATGAAGTGTATAACAAATTATTTTCTCGTATTTAATTTCTTAGTATCATATATGTAAATGAACATAATATCGCCATATGAATAAAAAGCTTATCTTATTTTTTAGTATAATATCATTATTGTTATGTTCTACAGTCTTTGCACAGACACGAGTAGAATTACCACAAAAACTAAAAAGTTTTATTAAAAAGCTTGAATTGCAAAAAGACGAATTACAAGGAGGAGCAATTGCAATTTTATACAAAGGTGAAGTTATCTATAAAACAACGTTTGGAAATCAGAAAGGTAATAAAGGAGCTATTACCGACAAAACTTTATTTCCGTTAGCATCGGTTTCAAAAGCTGTTTCAGCAACGGCAATTGCATTAATGGTAGATCAAGGAAGTTTAGATTTTGATGAAAAATTCAAATTACCATACTTAAAAAATACTATTAGTCTTAATAATATTTTAAGCCATACCACAGGTTATCAATTCTCAGGAAATATTGAAATTGAGCAAGGAATGAGTCGCTCAAAGCTTTTAATGCTGCTGCAAAAACAACAAGCTAGTTGTAAACCAGGGCAATGTTATAAATATAGTAATATCGTTTTCAGTTTACTTGAAGAAGCTTTAAATTGTAAAAAATCAAGTTTAAATGCTGCAATAGATAATTTGCGTACAACGCTTAAAACGCAAGATATACAAATATTACCGCTAGAGCCGAATATACAACTTGCTTATCCGCATTCTAAATCAATAATAGACGGACAAGAGGTAATAACATTACTGCTGTTTCCGCCTTACTACCCAAAGACGGTACCTGCATCTGCCGGTATTTTTGCATCGATAGATGGAATGATTGAAATATTCAAACTTAGTTTTGGTTATAAACCTAATCTTATTTCTAAAAGTACTTTAGATCGTTTGTATAAAATAGTAAAATCAAACAAAGATGTTTTTGGATTTAAATGGCAACCGATTTGGCCTATTGATCAAAAAATGATTGAGTCATATTACGCTCTTGGATGGCGTATTCTTAAAGTAAAAGGACGCTCAAATAAGGATTTAATTTTTCACTCAGGCTATATTAACGGTATTAATTCTTTTATTGGTTTTATACCCTCAGAAGAACTTGGAATTATTATTCTAGTGAACCAAGAAGGTAGTTTTCCACTTAAAAATGGGCTGGGACTTTGGTTTGATTATATAGGTTAAAAAAATTATATTATATGAATAAAAAACTTATAAAACTTATTTTTATAATTTTCAGCACCGTAATTGTAACCGGTTTGTTATACAAATATATCAATCAGCATTATCCAAAATTTTTCAAAGAGCCACAAAATATAGGGAGTTTTTGTGCGTCGTTATTAATATTATTTAGTATAATTTACAGTACTATTAGCCAAAATGAAGTGCGTAAATTTTGTTTGCAATTAGCAATGTGGGCAGCAATTTTTTTAGTTATAATAACCGGTTATGCTTTTAGGTTTGAGCTGAACTATGCTTATCATAGGGTAATGTCTGCTTTAATTCCATCATATAAATGGTCTACTGAAGTCGGAGAAATTATTATAGCTCGTAGCGGGGACGGGCATTTCTATATCAATGCTTTTGTAAATAACGTTAAAATAAAATTTATGGTAGATACCGGTGCAAGCGATATAGCTTTAACTAAAGAAGATGCCCAAAAAATAGGCTTTGACTTAACTAAATTAAAATATACTAGAACTTATCTAACAGCTAACGGCAAAAATAAAGCCGCCCCTATAACCTTAAATAGTGTAGTAATCGGTACGGAATTTAAGAACATCAAAGGACATGTAGGTCTAGGTGACCTTGATATTTCACTACTCGGTATGTCGATACTTGAGCGTTTTAAAGGTTTCAGAATTGATAAGGATTTATTGATTTTGAATTATTAGACTTCATCGTCATTGCGAGGAAAAATTGAAAATTTTGACGAAGCAATCTCAGGATTTTGGCACGAGATTGCCACGCAGCCTATGGTTGCTCGCAATAATGATTTTAAACCATAAAAACGCCGTATTAAAACGGCATTTTGAAACCAGGCGGTAAGCTCATACCGTTTAAAGCTCCTGATAAAGAATTTTGAGAATCTTCATCACATTTTTGTTTAGCATCGTTAAAAGCAACTTTAATTAAATCCTCAAGCATTTCTTTTTCTTCTGGTTTTAATAAAGATTCATCAATTGTAATCTTTTCAACTTCACCTTTACCTGTTGCAATAACCTCAACGAGTCCGCCGCCGGCTTTACCGGTATATCTTGCATTTGCCATTTGCTCTTGAGCTTCTTGCATTTTCTTTTGCATTGATTGGGCTTGCTTTAAAAACTGATTAAAATTTACCATAATTCTATCCTTTAATTTTTAGCTTTTAAGTAAAATATCTGAAATTACTATATTTGGGAAATGTTTTTTAATTAAACCAAAATCATTACTTACTTCAATCTTACCTATTAACTGATTCTTTAAGGTTTGCTTGCTCTGTTCCTTTATGATTACTATCTCAAGCTTTTCTTTAGTAAAAGCAGCTAACAAATCTTCTATTTGTTTTTTTATTTTGCTTGTAACTTCAAGGCTTACGAGTTCTAATCTATTATCACTGAGATTTTTAAGTTCTGTGTTATTAAGCAGGAAGTAATATATATCTATCTCATTATTTTTATATAGATATTCAAGAAAATCTACAATTTCAAATTTTTTTTTTATTTCCGGATTAATTGGTTGATTAAAATTTTGATTATTACCGTCAAAATCTGCAAGCAAGGGTAGCGATGTCGAATATATAGATTTTATAACTAACATTTCCGTTTCTGTTAGCCCGTTATAGGAAATTTTTATTTCTCCTACTCCCTTATTATATATTTGCCATAAGATTGATAAATGGGGCAAACTGATTTTATCTAATATGTTTTTAGTTCTATCGTTAAATGATTCATATATTGGCAAACTATAATTAGGTAACATTTTTACTTTATTAAGATACGCAATAAAATCTGCTACCGATTCTATAAAAATCTCAAGATTAACCGAAAAATTATAAAGCTTATTTATTAAATTTATAGCTTTTTCCGTCTCTCTGTGGATGATACATTCGACAAATTCTATTATAACCGAACTATCAACAAGTCCAAGCATTTGATTAATTACTTGAGGGCTAATTATATTATCGAATTTTGCAGACATACTAGCTGCTTGATCTAAAATAGACACTGCATCACGTGCCGACCCTTCAGACTTATGAGCTATAATTCTTAGTGCTTCTATATCGGTTTTTAAATTTTCCTGCTTAGTTATATATTCAAGTAGCTTAAAAATCTCTTCAAAACTCAACCGCCTTAAATCATAGCGTTGACATCTTGAGATAATAGTTGCAGGTATCTTTTGTACTTCCGTCGTTGCAAAGATAAATATTATATGAGGCGGCGGTTCTTCTAAAGTCTTAAGAAGTGCATTAAATGCTCCCTTAGAGAGCATATGCACTTCATCGATAATAAAGATTTTATGCTTCCCTTGCAGAGGTTTATATTCAGCGGATTCTATAATTCTACGTATATCATCTACGCTAGTTTTACTTGCTGCGTCAATTTCGATTATATCAGGGTGATTATGGTTGTTAAAACTAATGCAGTTTGTACACTGCTCACATGTTTTAATGGTCGTGTTTTCAGTAATTAAAGCAGAGCAATTTACGGCTTTAGCAATAATTCGGGCGGAAGTAGTTTTGCCGACCCCTCTAATACCTGTTAAAAGATAGCCTCCGGTGAGCCTATCATTTAAAATAGTATAGCTTAAAACTTTGACTAATACCTCTTGCCCCTGAAGCTCGGTAAAATTACTAGGACGATATTTCCTTGCAAAAGGAATATACTGATTAGATGAATTTATATCTGTCACGATAGTTATAAGACTTTTTATGTCATACCTCGTCATTGCGAGGAGCGAAGCGACGCGGCAATCTCATGAAGTAATATTGATTCCTGAGATTGCTTCGTCGAATTACTACGTAATTCTTCTCGCAATGACGGCTTTGACATCCAATTCTTTTAAGAATAATGCTAGTAATGACCCATCGAATCCCATTCTGGCTGCTTCCTTTCAGACCTGACCGACTAAACAGGCACAATGCCCACTACTAGCATAATTAACATAACCTGTTTATTTTCAAGAAACAATATATTTTTTTTCTATTTCCGATTTTGTTAATCTTTCAGGTGGACCGAATATTTCAGGGTTTTTTAATTTGAATAAATCATCGGAAAATTTTTGTACTTTAGCTATTTTATCAAAAGTAATAGTGACTATATTATTATCTTCAAATATTTTTAATGCTTCAATTTGTTTAGTAGCTTTATTAAAAGTAATTTCGCTACGCTTTTCCGTTAAAGTATGATAGATAGTAATTTTAGAAATATTTCTTTCATTGATTACCGATTCAAAAACAAAATCCTTATTATCTTCTAATAAAAAATTAAATGTATTTTCGCTTCTATTAATACGGCTTACTTGCTCCATATCATAATCATACATCGATACGAAATTTTTAGTACCTATTATAACTAAAGGGAAAGGAGGATAATAATTACATCTAAAATTATAAGGTTTGTGGATTAGTAATTTTCCTTTAACTATTTTACCGTACGAATCTTCTTGAGTAAAATCTATAGCAACCGATTTTATCGTATGTAGATAAGTTTTTAGCTCCGAAATAGTTGTTTTATCATCTGCTCCAAACGCTACGACTGAATTTATAAAAACACAAATAATAATTAAGAATATTTTTTTCATTTTTATTGTTTTATATTTTAAATTATGTTTAAAATACCTTAGTTATTTTGTTAAAACAAATAATATTTATGAAAATCGTTGCTTTAAAAGAAAAAGCCAAGCATGAAACGCGAGTTGCTATAACGCCTGAAGTAGCAGGATTGTTAGTCAAAAAAGGCTATGCGGTTACGGTAGAAAAAGATATAGGGCTTCATGCCGGTTTTCTTGATGAAGAATATGTTGCTCTAGGTGCTAAAGTATCTTCGGTACCACTCGAAATTATTTCCGATGCCGATATTATATTAAAGGTGCAACCTTCATCCGTTACGGATAAATATAATGAGCTTGAATTTGCAAAAAAAGGAGCAATTATTGTAGGATTATTATCGCCTTATTTGAATCATGAATATATAAAAGCAGCAGCTAAAAAAAACCTCACGACTTTTGCTATGGAATTTGTGCCGAGAATTACTAAAGCTCAAAATATGGATGCTTTATCTTCTCAAAGTAACTTAGTAGGATATAGAGCGGTAATTGAAGCAAGCTATCATTACACAAAGGCTTTTCCTATGATGATGACAGCAGCAGGTACGATTTCACCGTGCAAAACTTTGGTCCTTGGTATCGGTGTTGCAGGACTCCAAGCTATTGCAACGGCAAAAAGACTCGGTAGCATTGTTGCAGGATATGATGTAAGAGCTGCTACCAAAGAGCAGGTAGAAAGTTTAGGAGCTAAGTTTGTTTCACCGGAACTACAAGAAGATTTGCAGGATAAATCAGGTTATGCTCACGAGAGTTCGGAAGATTACAAAGCTAAACAAGAAGAGTTTTTAGCAAAAATTATTAAAGGATATGATATAGTTATTACTACTGCACAAATTCCAGGAAAAAAAGCACCTCTTCTTGTTACGGAAAAAATGCTAGAATCTATGAAGCACGGTTCAGTGATTGTTGATATAGCGACCTCTACAGGAGGAAATGTGGAAGGTTCAGAACCTGATAAGATCGTTACTAAACACGGTGTTACCATAATAGGTTTATCAAATCTTGCTACTAAAATTGCTACCGATAGCTCAAAACTCTACTCTAAGAATTTATATAATTTTCTTAGTTATGTCCTGCAAGACGGTAAATTTAATATGGATGATGAGTTAGTACGTGATATGTTGATTACTAAAGACGGAAAAGTTGTGAGTGAGAAATTAAATATATGAATCAATTACCGATAATGGCTAAACAAGCTGCTGAAATTGCCCATAATACTCAAGAATTATCAGATAAATTAAAGGATTTGGTAATAGATACTAGTTGGCAAACAAACACAAGTACTATAGACCCGCTAGTATTTGCTATAACCATTTTTGTATTAGCTTCTTTTGTCGGATATTATGTAGTGTGGAAAGTAACGCCTGCACTCCATACTCCGCTTATGTCTATTACTAACGCTATTTCAGGTATTATAGTTCTTAGTTCTATGATTGCCGCAAGTAGCTCTGCTTTTGGGTTTTCCGGTTTACTTGGGTATTTTGCAACGCTGCTTGCTTCTATAAATATCTTCGGCGGATTTATAGTAACAAAAAGAATGCTCGAGATGTTTAAGAAGAGGTAGTTATAAGTCGTCATTGCGAGGAAAAACTGTAAGTTTTGACGAAGCAATCTCAGGAGTATTATTTCATGAGATTGCCACGTCGCTTCGCTCCTCGCAATGACGGACAAGTCAAACTACAACTCTAGTTCTTTATATTCAACGGTAACTACTTCGTATGATTTAGATCCTTTCGGTGTTGTAACTTCTACAAAATCACCTACCGATTTTCCAATCAAAGCTTTTGCTATAGGAGAAGCGATTGAAACTCTTTTTCTAGTTATATCGGCTTCATATTCTCCTACAATAATATATGTTACTTCTTCTTCAGTATCGTCGTCAATCAAAGTAACCGTAGCTCCGAATTTTATGTTATCTCCTGATAATTTACCAATATCAATAATTTCCGCTCTTGCCGTCATATCTTCAAGCTCTTTAATACGTCCTTCTATAAATGCTTGTTTCTCACGTGCTGCTTCATATTCCGCATTCTCGGATAAATCGCCGTGTTCTCGTGCTTCTGCGATATCTTCACTAATTTTTTTACGCTCTACATGTTTTAAATGTTTAAGCTCGTGTTCTAATTTTTCAAAACCTTTAGCGGTGATAGGAAATTTTGTATTCATAATTATATTGTATAGATTTAGTAATTTTAGTATACTATTTTCAATAATATAGATTTCAGCAAGTATATTTGTAATAGTTAAATTTGTCAAATAAGCCTTTTTAATTATTTTTCACATATCTAAAAACATATTAATGATTCTATGGAAATTAAAGATTTTGACTTTGAGAAAAAGCGTAAAATTTTCCACCTATCGGCTATAATATTTCCGTTGCTTTATTTATTTATTCCAAGAACCGCTATTACGTTATTATTATTTATAATAACGGCTATTACATTATATTTAGATGTATCACGTCATAATAATGCAAAAATTAGTGAATTTGTAACTAGATTTTTTTCAAAAGTTATAAGGCCTCTAGAAAATAACGGTTCTTTTGCTCTAAGCGGCATTAGCTTTATGATGCTCGGTTTTTTCTTAACTGCTCTTCTTTTCCCTAAAAATTTAGTGATTTGTTCGTGGTTGATTTTAATTATTTCGGATTGTTTAGCGGCTCTTGTCGGCGTTAAAATAGGAAATAGCTTAGGTAACGGTAAATCTATAGCAGGTTCTGTTACTTTCTTAGCTTCTGCAATTTTTATAAGTATATTAGTGTATTTCTATTTAGGGTACAATACGAGTTTTATTATTATCATTATAAGCTGCATAGGGGCTACGGCAGCTGAATTTTATTCAAAAGATTTAAGAATTAACGATAATTTATCTATACCGCTTTCTTATTGTTTATCTACAGCTATTCTTTCTTACATATTGTAATATAATGAGAGTTGCACCGGAATTTTATGAGTTATTAAGAAACCGTATTAACATATCCGATGTAGTACGGCAAAAAGTAGCTTTAACTAGAAAATCCGGTAACTATGTAGGTTTATGTCCTTTCCATCAAGAAAAGACCCCATCTTTTACAGTTAGTGATAGTAAGAGATTTTTCTATTGTTTTGGTTGTAAAGCAGCCGGTGACGTTATAAAATTTACTTCTAATATTAGCGGTTTATCCTATAATGAGTCTGCTATAAAGCTTGCAACTGATTATGGTATAGAGATACCGAAATTAACTGCAAAACAGAAAGAATTTTATGAAGAATCCGATGAAATTCTAAATATTTTAGAACTCGCCAATAAATTTTTTAGGACACAATTAACGCCTGAAATATTAAATTATCTACACGAAAGGGGCATTACCGAAGAAACAGTAAAAGAGTTTTCAATAGGCTTCGCTCCGAAGAATAATAAATTTGAAAAGTTTTTTCACGATAAAAATATAGATATTATAAAACTCGGCAAAGCCGGCTTAATAGGCAAACGAGAAAATGGCGAAATATATAATTTATTTTCTAACCGTATTACTATTCCAATTAGAAATATTTACAATAAGATTGTAGGTTTTGGCGGCAGAGTACTTGGTGAAGGGCTACCTAAATATTTAAATTCACCTGAAACTACAGTATTTCAAAAAAGTGAAACTCTATACGGTGAGCATAAAGCGATAAGCAGTAGCTATAAAAAAAATCATTCGATTTTAGTAGAAGGTTATTTTGACGTTATAGCACTACATCAAGCAGGCTTTAGCGAAGCGGTTGCGAGCCTTGGTACTAGCGTTACTGAAAATCATTTACATAAATTATGGCGTGCCGGCGATGAAATTATATTATGTCTTGACGGAGATAATGCAGGTATAAAAGCTAGCATAAGAACTATTAATCTAGCATTACCGCTTATTAATAGTGAAAAGAAAATTTCTTTTATTAGGTTACCAAACGGACTTGATCCCGACGATGCAGTAAATAAAAACGGTGCTGATTTTTTTGCAAAGCTTATAGATAAAAGAATAAGCCTATCAGAAATGATTTGGCATATTGAGTATAGTGGCAAGAGTTTTAAAACTGCAGAAGAAAAAGCTAATTTAGAGAAAAATTTAAAAGATTACTGCAGTAAAATATCGGATAGTAATTTAAAAGCAAGTTATTACAGGTTTTTTAAAGAACAAATATGGCAAAATTTAGTCACAAAGCAGAAGAAAGCTACAACTAAAAACTCAAATTTGGCTCCTATAATTTCAAGTCACGGCTATTCAGAGCTTGAAATGCTAGAACACGCTTTTTGTGCTTTGTTGGTTAAATTTCCTATAATACTTGAAGAAAAAGATATTAGAGATTTCATCTTAAATTTAAATTTTAATAATAAATCGCTTGAAGAATTCCGTAATTGGTATTTAAACGAGATTATAGATAATAACGTAGAAGCAAGTGAAATTACTGCAATTGTGGAAAAAACTAGCTTTTTTGATATTTTTTTATTATTATCAAAAACGGATAATTTGTTTTTAGATATCTCATTTAATAAAAATAATATCAGACTGGATTTATTATGGCAGTGGCTACATAAGAAATATTATCTAATAAATTTACAACAAGAATACTCTATTACCATAAACAGTACAGACAATCACGACTTTGAAAAAGTTTTATTATATAAAAAAGAAATTCTGAAGATTGCAAATGAACTTCAAGTTTTAAACGAATCTTTTATTAATCACACGATAACTTAATTATTTCAAACTTCTTTTAAAAGAAAAAAGCATATAGGTATTTAATGAGCAATAGCAATATAGACAATGATCTAGATAAAATAGATAGTTTACTTAAAAAAGCTAAATCTAAAAAGATACCGGTCACTTATGATGATATAAACAAAGCTCTTCCTCTTAATAAAAATCCTTCAATAAGACAATTAGAGGAAGCTATATTAAAATTTTCCGATGCAGGAGTAGATATTTTAGAATCTAACGAAGATGATGAAATTAAGCTTGATATCGGAATGGATGAAGAATTTAAGCTATCTACCAATGTTGATAATGAACCTGAGGATGAGGTAGAAGAAGAAAATATAGGTACTACCGATGATCCCGTAAGATTATATCTTAAGGATATGGGGGGAGTCGATCTTTTAACTCGTGAAAATGAAGTAGAAATAGCAAAAAGGATTGAGGAAGGACGTAAAACAATGACTGCTTCCTTATGCAAAAGCCCTATTGCTATGCGTTGTTTTATAGTATGGTATGAAGATTTAGTTAATGAAAAAATGTTACTACGCGATCTGATAGATTTAGAAGCTAACATGTTACATGACGAAACACCCGAAAATGATGAAGAACATAGTAGTGAGACTGAAGGAGAAGAGCATGAGGATAATCACTTATCTATGTCTAGAGTAGAAACGCAGATATTACCTAATATCATAGAGCGTATGAAAAAGATTTCTTTTATCTGCGAAGAGCTACTCATTGAAGCTAAAAAATGTTATGAGAAATCTTTTGAGCCGAAAGTTTTACAAAATAGCAAAAAATATAATAATAATTTGGAATTATTGATAAATGAAGTTTCGGAAATACATTTTAATTCTAAAAGAACAGAAGAAATTTTAGGTAAGATGTATGGAATAAATCGTGATTTAATTAATAAAGAAATAGCCTTTTTAAAACTTGCTGAAAAATACGGAGTAACTCGCCAAAATTTCCTAGATGAATATATAGGATCGGTTATCAATGCAGCATGGAAAGAAAAAATGCTGAAAAATAAAAAAGTCGCTTGGAAAGAGTTAATTACTAAAGAATCGGATTATATAGATCAAATGATTGCCGAATTATCGGTTATAGAATCTAATACCGGGCTTTTAGTTAATGATTTTAAAAAACTAGTAAATACTATACAAAAAAGTGAGAGACAAACGCTACAAGCAAAAAAAGATATGATAGAAGCGAATTTACGTTTAGTTATATCTATCGCTAAAAAATACGCTAATAGGGGATTGCAGTTTTTAGATTTAATTCAAGAAGGTAATATAGGACTTATGAAAGCGGTGGATAAATTTGAATATCGCCGTGGCTATAAATTCTCTACCTATGCTACCTGGTGGATTAGACAAGCTATAACAAGAGCTATTGCAGATCAAGCAAGGACTATACGTATTCCTGTGCATATGATTGAAACAATTAATAAGATACTGCGTACTTCAAGGCAAATGCTTAATGAACTTGGCTATGAACCGACGGCAACGGAAATTGCTAACCGTCTTTCAATGCCGCTTGATAAAGTGCGTAAAGTCATGAAAATAGCTAAAGAACCTATAAGTCTTGAAAATCCCGTAGGTGATGATAGTGACGGCGGTCAATTAGGCGATTTTATCGAAGATAAGAATGCAGTAGCACCGATTGATGCGGCAATTCAGTCAAACTTACGAGAAGTTACCACTAGAGTACTTGCAACCCTTACGCCACGTGAAGAAAGAGTTCTTAGAATGCGTTTCGGTATAGGTATGAATACTGACCATACATTAGAAGAAGTAGGGCAGCAATTTAAAGTAACTAGGGAACGTATAAGACAAATAGAATCCAAAGCTTTAAGAAAGTTACAACACCCTATTAGATCCAAAAAGCTTAATAGCTTTAGAAGCGGTGGAAAGCGTGGTGAAGGTAATCCTTCTGACTTGCTAGAGGCATGATATACTCATTTAATTTGCAAAACTGGCTATGTCGTCTTTTGTAAGTCCTCGGATGCTCACGTATTATTATACGCTCCGCTCCTCGGCTTACAGACTCCTTGCTCTTTTCCAAATTAAATTTCGTCTATCTACTTTCATTTATAGCAGTATACTCATTATAATTTACAAAATTGGCTGTGTTGTTGCATGTATATGTTATGTCATTCCCGCGTAGGAGGGAATTCAGCATAAAGCAAGATAAATCGAGCTTTTAATTTCAAAAATTAGCTGTATTTATACTTTTTTCTAGATTCCCGCCTACGCGGGAATGACACCAAACGGATTTTTCGGTCCACGCGGGCAATGCTTGCTCGCAATGACGGCTTAGGTATCCTTTCCGCAGGAATGACAATAACAATCCCCTTATGTATCGATATAAGATTACCATTGAATATTTAGGCACGAATCTTGCAGGGTGGCAAAGGCAAGCAGGAGTAATATCGGTACAGCAGATATTAGAAGAAGCGATTTATAAGTTTTCCGGTGAACAGGTAATATTGTTTGGGTCAGGAAGGACAGATGCCGGTGTTCATGCTATAGGTCAAGTAGCACATTTTGATCTTTCAAAACATTTAGAACCTCATAAAATTATTACAGCTATCAACTATTTTGCAAGACCGTATGCTGTAGGAGTATGGAATTGTGAATTAGCATCCAATAATTTTCATGCTAGATTTTCAGCTACCTCCCGTCATTATATATATAGAATTATTAACAGACCTTATCCATCGGTAATTGATCTAAATAGAGCTTGGTGGATCAGTTCACCTTTAGATGTTCTAACTATGCAAAAGGCTGCTGCTTATCTATTAGGAAAACATGATTTTACTTCATTTAGGGCTAGCTCATGTCAATCAAAATCACCGATTAAAACTTTAACTGAACTTAATATCATTAAAGAAGACGAAGAAATAAAATTATATCTTTCTGCCCCCTCATTTTTGCATCATATGGTACGTAATATTGTCGGTAGTTTAGTGCTTGTCGGTAAGAATGTTTGGCAGGCAGAACAAATTAAAGATGTTCTAGAAGCCAAAGATAGAAAAGCCGCCGGTCCTACTGCTCCCGCATCTGGACTTTATTTTGTGAAAACAGAGTATTAACAACCATAGTATTACTCCTATCTACTTGCCAATAGTATAACCTCCGTTCCGTATTGTAACTTTCAATATTAACACTATTTACAAAAAATCAAAATAGTATTTAATTCACTAAAAAATTAATGATTGGTTAATTATTATGATGAATCAAGGAGCTTTACAATCTAAACCCAATAATCCCCAAGCTATTACTTTTCCTGAAGGTAAAAACATTTTGGCCACCACGAATACTTCTAAAGAATTAGCATGTGTGTCAGAAACAAATCTAGACTTACAATTATTATATGACTCTATTGCTCCGGTAAAAAATGTTAAGTCTGCTATAGAAATGGTGGTTTATTTATTAAATTATTTATCTCCAAAAAATGAAATAATCGCTATGCAAAATACTATGCAGGCATTATTTATTAATTATAACTATGAAGAATTTATAAGTAATAAATTGCTTGATAGATACAAAATTACAAAAATATCCAAAAATATTTATGACTATCAAATAGGAAAAAATTCTTATTTATATGGTTTTAAATCAAACAAAATTAATAACTTGGAATACAAAGAAAGTATTTTTTTAAAAATACAAGCTACGGAGGTTGCTGTATACGCCGCTATAAAAAATGATCATAAACAAACCGCTGAAGAATTAATAAAAGAAGTATTAAAAAATGCAGACTTACACTTAACCGTGTTTTCAGCAAGTAAATATGATAAATACACCGAATGTTCTAACATTATTGCTAAATTAATAACTCTATTAGAACCGGAATCACAAATTAATGCTTTTCAAATATTAAAAAGCATTATCAAAACAATTTTTACGTATTAACAAATCTTTCTAATGCTTTAATTATAGAGGGGCATTTTGATGAAGTAATAGAGTTATTAGAAAATACCCTAGCAAACATAGATAATAAAGCTTCTTTAGCAAAGGTACATATAGGTAGTTGCTATTATAACCTTGGAGTCGCATATTCCTATAAAGCAGATTATCAAACTACAAAGAAATATTACTTAGCTGCTTTAGAATATTTACCGAATGATCAAGAAACGATTTTAGAGTTAATTAAAATTCATATAGATTGTTATGAATTAGAAGATGCTGACAATTATATAAGTACATTGTCATCTAAAGATTTAAAAGCTACTCTTGAAATGGTTAGTAACTTATCTAGTGTTTCTACAAAAAAGTTGAAAGTAATTAATAAAGCTACGCTACCTAAATCGCTACACTCTTCAATTTTAAATTTAGAATATATAGCTTAATTTAATGAAGGTAGGTTTTCGAATAATGATAAAATTACTGCTTTTGAAAAACTTCTTAAAACTTGTCCTAACGATACAGAATTACTATCAACTGCGATTCATACTAAGCAATTTAATTTTGCAAAAGAAATTATAAAAAAAATTCCTGATGAAGTGCTATTTCAAAGTAAATCTCTTTGGAAATTTAAAACTTTACTCCAATTAAAATCCGATTATCAAGCTATTATTGATAAAAATAACCTTCAAGCAGCAGAAGCAGCTGATTTAATTAATATCTCGAATACTGTTTTAATTGCTAATGAAGAATTTAGTTCAGTTCCTGAAAAGGTAGAAAACGCTTTAAAATACGATCCTCAAAACGAAGAAACTTTAGAAATCGGTATAGCTGCTTCTTTATTAAATAATAATAAAGAAAAAGCAAGAGAATATGCAAATCAATTAACCGAAGAAAAACAGCAAGAAATTTCTGCAAATTACTCTACAGATAACAAAGCAGAAAATATAGAAGAGCTTATAAGAATATGATGCAAAAGAAATACATGCTCATTATCAACGGGTAAAACAACAAAAACTTTTTGAAATTAGTCAAAAAATCACTAATAACAAAATTACCGGTGATTGGGATATCAATAAACAAAAAATTATAAAAAACGATGTTACTTTTATAGGTAAATATAAAGGGCTTAATTGCTTTGCAAAAATTGCGAAAGAAGTTGAAAAAAAACTAGATAAGAACCTCATTGATTCTTTTACTCGTGCTATAGAAAAAGGTATTACATATTGTAAAACAAGTATCAATGGAATTAAATTTTTACAAAATAAAGCAGTAGAAGTTAAAATTGACGGCGAAATGCGTTTATTTACTAACATTTTTTATAAAAATTCTCAAGAAGAACTATTACTAAATTTTGATCATTACGGCAATCATTCTGAGGCAGAAAATTTTGTTAATAACCATAAGTTAGTAGAAGCACTTGGGAATTTAACGGTATTATAATATATAGTTGCGTGGATACCACCCCGTCACTGCGAGCAGTCGTAGACTGCGTGGAACAATTTCACCTCTGTCATCCCGTGGCTTGACCTATAGTGCCGGACAGTTTTTAAAAAGTTCTCTATGTCATCCCTGCGAAAGCAGGGATCCAGGCTAAAAAATCTTGTTCTACAAGATTTTTTAAAAAGCTCGATTTATCTCGCTTTATGCTGGATTCCCGCCTACGCGGGAATGACATAGAGGAAAAATGTCCGGTACTATGGGCTTGACCACGGGATCCAGTTAAAAATACTAAAATTATTAGTATTTTTTATTGTTTTTATGGACCCCATGGTCAAGCCACGGGGTAACACAGTGGATTTTACTGGTCCACGCAACAATACCTGCTCGCAACCACCTCCTAAATTAGTACACTACGACACTGTTAATAAACCATGTAATTTTTCCTGGATGTTAGTTAACTTACCTATATCATTTCCTCCGGCTTGAGCAAGGCTTGCTTGTCCACCTCCGCCGCTGCCACCTAAGAACAAAGAGAGTTCTTTTGCAATTATACCTGCTTTGTATTTGTCTGTTATAGCTTTACTCACTGCAACCGTAATAGATAATTTATCGTTATTACCCGTAATATATACTACTATTAAATCTTCTACTTTTTTCGTTAAATTTTCTGCAGCCTGACGCAATACTTTATTGTCTAAATTCTCTATATATCGATAAATTAACTTAACTCCTTTTATATCCTCAGCTTGCTTTTCAATCTGCTCTATACTTAAATCTAAACGGGCTAAATGGACTTTTTCAAGCTCTTTCTCAAGCTCTTTATTACGTTCTAAAATATTATTAACTTTAGTAATAAGTTCGTTTTTATTAGTCTTTAAACTGCTTTCTATCGATTTAAGTAAACTGTCCTTTTCTCTCATTAATTTAATTACGAATTCACCGCAAACTGCTTCAATTCTGCGAACTCCTGCCGCTATAGCACTTTCGCTTGTGATCTTAAAACAACCGATATCACCGGTACGTCTGACATGCGTACCGCCGCATAATTCTAAAGAAGTCTCACCCATCTTAACTACTCTTACCTCAGAGTCGTATTTCTCGCCAAACAGTGCCATAGCTCCTTGTTTGACTGCATCTTCAGTTGTCATTAATGTAGTATCTACTTCATGATTATCTCTAATAATCTCATTTACCTTATCTTCGATTAAAGTGATTTCTTCATTAGTCACAGCTTTAGAATGGCTAATATCAAAACGTAAATAAGTCGGAGCGACTAAAGAACCTTTTTGTGTAACATGTTTACCAAGCACCTCATGTAGTACTGCATGTAATATATGCGTGGCCGAGTGATGAATTCTTAAATTCTGTCTATATTTGATATCTATACTAAAATTAGCATTTTCGCCTATTTTAATCTGTCCCTTTTTCAAAATACATTTGTGGACTATAATAGAGCCTAAATATTTTAACGTATCTATTACTTCTATTTCAGAATCTTTTGAAAATATCATCCCAATATCACCCATTTGACCGCCGGACTCACCGTAAAAAGGTGTTTGGTTGCTGATTAGCAGAAATTGCGTATCTATTTCTTTTATATCATTAACTAAATTATTATCTTTAATTAATGCGATTATTTTACATTCTGCTTCATTAAGAGTATATCCTAAAAACTCAGTGCTGCCATGCTGCTCTTTAATATCAAACCATAGCTGATCGGTTTTGGACTCACCGGAGCCAAGCCAAGATTTTCTAGCACGTTCTTTTTGTGCAAGCATTTGCTCTTCAAATCTCTTATGATCAACGGAAATATCACGATTTTTTAGAATATCTTCGGTTAAATCAAGCGGAAATCCATAAGTATCATATAGTTTGAACGCTATTTCCCCCGACAACTCATTACCTTTTGTTAGCGTTTCTGTTTCTTCGGTAAGTAGCTTTAATCCACGTTCTAAAGTAGTTTTAAACCTAATTTCCTCTTGTTCTAAGATGCTGCTGATAAAGCTTTCTGCTCTCTTAAGTTCAGGATAAACATTCCCCATTAAATCAACAAGTTTTGGCAGTAATTTATACATAAGCGGCTCTTTGCTGCCTAACATATGAGCATGCCTCATGGCTCGCCTCATAATACGGCGAAGTACGTAACCACGCCCCTCATTTGAAGGGATAACACCGTCAGCTATTAAAAAGCTACTTGCTCGTAAGTGGTCAGCAATAACTCTATAAGAAAACTTAGCTTCTCCCTCTATTTTCACTTTTACTATATTTTCGGTAAAATTAATTATTTCCTGAAATAAATCTATGTCATAATTATTGTTAACATGCTGTAATACTGCCGTCATACGCTCAAGGCCCATACCGGTATCGATAGATTTTTGCGGTAACTCTATTCTAGTATCTTTATCGATTTGTTCATATTGCATAAATACCATATTCCAAATCTCGATAAATCTGTCACCGTCTTCGTCCTTAGTGCCAGGAAGCCCACCGTATATTTGTTCTCCGTGGTCATAAAAAATTTCAGAGCAAGGACCGCAAGGACCCGTATCGCCCATAGACCAAAAATTATCATTTGTTTTGATTCTTATTATGCGATCATCCCTAAATCCTGCTATTTTTTTCCAGTAAGAAGCTGCTTCTTCGTCGGTATGATAGACTGTTACATATAGCTTGTCTTTTGGGAGTTCAAATTCTTTAGTCAATAAATTCCAAGCGTAATATATGGCTTGTTCTTTAAAATAGTCACCGAATGAAAAATTACCTAGCATTTCAAAAAATGTATGATGTCTTGCTGTATAACCCACATTCTCAAGGTCGTTATGCTTGCCGCCGGCTCTAAGAGATTTCTGACTAGTTACCGCTTTGTTATAAGGTCTTTTTTCTTGTCCGGTAAAAACATTTTTAAATTGTACCATTCCGGAATTAACAAACATTAAGCTAGGATCATTGTGTGGAATTAACGAGCTAGCCGGTACATGTGTATGATTATTTGCTTTAAAGTAAGTTATAAATTTACTTCTAACTTCTTCGGTGGTAAATTTAGTCATGGTAAGATATATTATTTAAATATTATGTCATTTTCGCTAGGTGTTGCCCGTGTGGGTACCCACGCAGAAATGACGTCCAGTATAGTAAAATACACTGAATTATGATTAAAATAAATTTATTTATGAAAAATATTTTTGATTCGATCAAATTGCGTTTTGTTAATTTTGTTACAAAATTAAAAATATTTTCTTTCAAAAGAAAAAAGATCGCGGTGTTACTAGGTAATAAAGGTGTATTTCTTAGTATTTTTCTTGATAATAAATTATTAGATAAATTATTTATCCCTACTCAGGAACAGATAGACTTAAACCCTTATAAAAACTTTTTTAGTAAATTTCCAAAAAGCGATATTTATTTTTTACTTGACGGTAGTGAATGTAAGACACGGCACGATCAAATACCTATATTACAGTCAATAGTTAAAATTGATCCTATTGAACAATTTATCGAAGGTTATTTTAATAAAGAAGACATTATAGCACATTGTGTTTACGAAATTACTACTACACCAAGTGAAATTTGGTCGACTTTAATTATGTCGTGTCCATTTGAAACACCTTTAAGTGATATAATTTCATGTATTATAGATAAAAGATCGCTTGATTTAAAAGGAATTTACTTTTTAACGTTAGAGCTAAAAGTTATTATAAATAAAATAGTTCAGAATATAGAAAATGATAAATATAATGATTATTTCCAAATTTGTGTATATGTCTCACAAGCTAGCGGTATAAAATTTATTATCAAACATAAAAATAATATAATAACAATTAGAAATCTTGAGTATCCATTTGGTAAAACAACCGGCTATGTTCAAGGTATTATAGAACAAGAAATTAATGATTGCTTTATATTATTTAAAAACTATATAAGTAATCTTGACCAAAGAGCCTGTATAATTCTTATAGTAGATGAAGAGTTAAAATCTTTATTAGAATCAACAAATTTTGAAGATCGCCCTGTAATCTTTATACCGGTTGATAATATACTAAATAAGCAAACTCTAGAAAAAGAAAGATTTATAGATACGAATATTAGTAGGCTGTTTCTAGAATATAAGAGTTTTCCCGCTTATAATAATAATTTAAAATCAATAAAAAAACTAGTTACTATAAAGGATCTGACATTTAAGTTATATAGTGCATTACTTATAATATTAATATTAGTGGTCGGTATTATTAAATATAATACAAAACAGAATTACAAAGACATAAACTCTATTAATGAAAAATATTATGCAACAAATCAAGAATATGATAGTATCAAATATAAATATCCTTATATTAAAAATACTACTAGCCTAGCTGATTTATATGTAATAGAAAAATTACTAGAAGCACCGGTACCGCTACCGTTTGATTTACTTAACAGACTTATAATTGCTTTAAATCCGGCTTTTAAATTAGAAGAAATTAAATGGGAATTAACAAATATAGATAATATTTTGTTAGTTTCTAAGAGACAATTAATAATCAAATTAATACTTAAATATCATACTAATAATCTATCGGTAGATGAATCTCTAAAGATGTTAGATGATCATATGCAAAACGTAAAAAATAAATTATCTAATTTGCAGATAGATTATGTTATATATAAGGATAAAATACTTGATATATTCGGTAAGGTAGTAATTCCTTTATCGGTTAATATAGTTGACGATAAGACTTGATTAAACTAAAAACGTCATTGCGAGCGATCTTTGATCGCGTGGCAATCTCATGAAATAATAACAAGTTCCTGAGATTGCTTCGTCGAATTACTATGTAATTCTTCTCGCAATGACGAAAAACCAAAGCCTAATAACCCAAGGTAAAGATAATGTTTGAAAAATATATTATGTATTTAAAGAATCTTATATTCTTTCAATTTATTATATATTTCTTCTTTATTTCCTTAACTATTTGGATAATAAAAAATTTCCAGCAAGAATACAGTAAATCTATTCTTGATAAACAAGTTTCACAAGAAAATCTAACAGAGGAAGTTTTAAAGCTTTATTCTGTCATTAACTCTAAAGAAGAAATATTAGAATCTTACAAAAAATATGTAGATTTAAGCGTTCCAAGTAATGTGAGTTGCTTAAATTATCAAGAACTAATTCCTAAAATAAAAAGCTTAAGTAATAAATATGATTTAGTAGAACCTATAGACGTATCTATAAATTCAGTATTTTTTAAAAATAATGTTCAGGCGATTGAAGGAGGAGAAGGTGAATCGATTCATGTAAATAATTATAGCATAAATATAAAATATGCCTGTGCAGATTTTTTGACTTTTTTAAAAATATTCTCTGAAATTTATTCTTATATGCCTCCTAATACTCTTATATCTTTTGTACGAGTGCGTAATGAAGAAGTGTTAACGCCTAAGAATATATATAAACTTTCAGTGAATCATGCTTCTAATCTTATTTATGCTAAATTGATATTATATATCAGAGAATTAGCCTCAAAATAAATTACTAAAATGAATAATGCAATAGTACTTTATAACATAAATACTAATTTATTTAAAAAAGATATTGTTAATAATTTTGTCAATAATCTTACGAAATCTACTTGCTCTACTATTGCAAATATGCTTGCTATAGATTATACGCTAAGGCTTAATTCTAAACCAGAAGCTGAAAAATATATTAATAAATGTATTTTTAGACTCAAAAATTATTTAGGTATGCGGGTTATTAACGATGATAATTTTTCCGTAGCATTAGAGTTATTTGCAATAATGATTACTTCTGAAGACGAAAATGAGCAAAATAAGAATAATATTTTAGAGCAATCACAAGATATAATAGCAGAAAATCTTGTAGAAGTTTATTTTGGAGATGAAAAAATAAATAGTACCGAAAAAGAAAAAATTAAAAATATATTTAAAACTCTTTTAAAAGAGAAGAATTTTGACAAAATAATAAATTATGCGGAATCTCATAAAAAATTATTTAAGGCTTCTGTAATGTATGCAATGAAGAAATATAATAATATTGATGAAGCAACAATCTATATAAAGAAAGAATTTAATAAAATATTAGAAATGTCTTTAGCATTTACACAAAAAAGTAATATATTTAAACAAGCAACCGGAAAAATCGCTGGTGCTGTTTGTGCTTTATTAGTCGGAGCAATTAGTGTTGCGACTGCGGGAGCGGCTTTTTCTATCATAGTTGTACCGGCATCGATTTTTGCAGTCAGATATGCACCTGAACTTGGTGAAAAAATTGGAGGATTAATTTTAAATAATGATAATGCAATAAAACTAGAACAAAGCAATATAGATAAGTTTATGAAAACATTACAAAATGATAAAGAAAGTCTTCTATCTCAAGAAAAAACAAAAAACATCAAACAAAATATTAAAGTTTCTCCTTCTCAAATAAATGCTAAATTAACTAAGAAAGTGGTTAATGAAAAACATAGATAGGGTATACTTGCCCCACTTAAAAAATTGGCTACGTCGTCTTTGTAAGTCCTCGGATGCTGAATGTTTAATATACGCTCCGCTCCTCGGCTTACAGACTCCTTGCTCTTTTTAAATTTGATCTTCGTATAACTACTCTCTTATTTTGTTCGGATTATGTTTTTACTTGAGAATATAAAATATTCCTCTTATTATCTTTTTTAAAATCAATAAAATAACTTAATGAGAAAAGTAGTAATATCCGGCATGATCGGCAATGCTTTAGAATGGTATGATTATGCATTATATGCTCAATTTGCTTATATTATAGGGCAGCATTTTTTTCCGGATTCAGAAATACGAGAGACTTTAACTTTTGCGGTATTTGCTGCAGGCTTTATAGTACGACCGCTCGGCGGTATTATTTTCGGTAATATCGGTGATAGATTCGGCAGACGTACCGCTTTGGTAATGGGTATTATAACTATGGCAATACCGACTGCCGGGATAGGTCTCTTACCAGGCTATAAAACTATAGGTATTGCCGCTCCTATTATTTTAACTGTTATAAGACTCATACAAGGTTTTTCTTTAGGAGGGGAGTTTAGCGGTTGTATTTCGTATATTGTAGAACATGCTTCGTTCGAGCAGCGAGGACTTGCGGGGAGTAGCTCATTCGTTAGTATGTGTGGCGGTATGCTGCTTGGACTTGCTACAGCAGCCGGTTTTTCTTATTTTATGCCCGCCGATATGCTATTTGAATGGGGTTGGAGAATACCTTTTATTACCGGTTTATTTATTAGCTCTGTAGGTTTATATATTAGAAAAAACCTAGCAGAAAGTCCTATTTATAAAAAAGCTAAGGAAACAGGGCGTTTAGCACGTTTTCCTTTACGAGAAACATTAACAAAATACCCAAAAGAACTAATTATCGCACTTGGTCTTTATATTACCGTAACTGCTCCTTTTTATACTTCTACGGTTTTTATCGGTAATTTTATGCAAACGCTTGGTTATACTAGTCAGCAAAGCACAATTGTTAGTAGTATAATATTAATCGTAATGATGATAGTATTTCCTATATCTGCGTATGTTTCGGATAAAGTGGGGCGGCGTCCTGTACTAATATGGGGGATTATCTTGTTAATTTTATCAGTCTATCCTATTTTTCTAGCCTTAGGATCAATGAATTTTACTTTAGCCATAATATCTCAAGTAATATTTGCTGGAATTATCGCTATTTATATGGGACCTATCCCAACGGTTTTAGTAGAGATATTTCCAACTAGCATAAGATTTACCGGTGTTGCACTTTCATACAACCTTGCAGCTGCTATATTTGGCGGTACTGCTCCAATGTTAGCAATGATACTAACGAAAGTTACCGGAGACAATTATGCTATTGCATATTATTTAATTGCACTTGCTTTGTTATCTTCTATAATCCTAAAATTCTATAAAGAGACATATAAAAAGAATTTGGTCAGCTAATCATGAGTGAAATTTTTGAAGTACCGGATGGTGAAAGTAAGGTTTTACTACATTGTTGTTGTGCTCCGTGCGTTAGTCCTTTAATGGAGAAAATGATCGATACCGGTATTAAGTTTACGCTTTTTTTCTATAATCCTAATATTCATCCTAAAAAAGAATATGAGCTTCGTAAGAATGAAAATATTAAGTTTGCTGAGAAGCATAATATAGAATTTATCGACGCAGATTATGATCCGCAAAATTGGTTTAGGCGTGCTAAAGGGATGGAGTTTGAGCCTGAGAGAGGTAAACGCTGCACAATGTGTTTTGATATGCGTTTCGAGCGTACGGCTTTATATGCTTATGAAAACGGTTTTAAGGTTATAACTAGTTCGCTTGGTATTTCTAGATGGAAAGATATGAACCAAATTAATGAATCAGGAATTAGAGCCGCATCTCATTATGAGGGGATAACATATTGGACTTATAATTGGCGTAAAGACGGTGGTGCTAGTAGGATGTATGAAATCGCCAAAGAAGAGAATTTTTATAAACAAGAATTTTGCGGCTGTGTTTATTCTTTCCGTGATACTAACGATTGGCGGGTAGCTAATAACCGTCCTAAAATCGAGATCGGTAAGGAGTATTATTAAGAACTTTGTGTTATGCTATTTCGTCATTGCGAGCAGCCGTAGGCTGCGTGGCAATCTCGTCAAATATCCTGAGATTGCTTCGTCAATTACTACGTAATTTCCTCGCAATGACGAAAAAATATGAGCTATGCAACAACATTATTTTAAACTAACATTAAATATTAAAATTATGCAATATTCGGAACAAGATACTAATAAAAACGATACAAAAACAATTGCATCTACAGAGATAGAGGATAAGAAACCTACAAAACTTAGTTTCATAGAGCATTTACTCAGTATGGCTAAATGTGATGAATTAGATATTCAAAGAGCAAAAGGCAAAGCTAGAGAATTTGAGTTCTAATATATAACTTCTTATGAAAAAACTATCATTTCAGCAAATTATACTAGCCTTGCAAAATTACTGGCAGGATTACGGCTGTGCAATCTTGCAGCCTTACGATGCACATGTTGGAGCAGGTACGTTTCACCCTGCAACGGTACTTAGATGTCTTGGCTCAAAACCTTGGTCTGTTGCATATGTTCAGCCATCAAGAAGACCAGGCGATAGCAGATACGGCATGCACCCTAACAGAATGCAACATTACTATCAGTTTCAGGTTATCTTAAAGCCATCGCCGGATAATATTCAAGAGCTATATCTTAAAAGTTTAGAATGTTTAGGAATAGATTTAAAAAAACATGATATTCGTTTTGTCGAAGATGATTGGGAATCGCCAACCTTAGGTGCTGCAGGGCTTGGCTGGGAAGTATGGTGTAACGGTATGGAAGTATCCCAATTTACTTATATGCAGCAAATCGGCGGTATTGAATGTCGTCCCGTTGCCGGTGAAATCACTTATGGCTTAGAGAGACTTGCGTTATATATTCAAGGTGTCGATGAAGTAAAAGAACTTGATTGGAATGGGCAAATAGGAGAAAAAGCTTTAAAATACGGTGAAGTGGATTTTGAGGCTGAAAGACAATTTTCAAAATATAATTTAGAGCTTGCAAATAGTAAAATGTTACTGCGACATTTCAAAGATAGTGAAGAGGAATGCAAAAGACTGGTTGACGGAGATGTGCCGTTAGCTGCTTATGATGAATGCCTTAAGGCAAGTCATACATTTAATCAACTAAATGCACTTGGGGTAATTAGCGTTACTGAGCGTGCCTCTTATATTTTAAGAGTACGGCACTTAGCTAAAATTTGTTGTATGAAATGGTTGGAGTTAAGCGGTGAGTGAATTATTATTAGAGCTATTTAGTGAAGAAATACCTGCATTCATGCAAAAAAATGCTGAAGAGGGTTATTTAAACATATTCACGAAAATTTTTGAAGAAAACGAAATATTTGCAAAAGTACAAGCGTTTGCAGGACCTCGTAGGATAACATTGTATGCTACCCACTTACCGAAAGTAACTCTACCAAAAGAAACGGAAATTAAAGGACCGAGCATAGATGCTCCGGAAGCTGCAATTAATGGGTTTTGTAAAGCTCATAACGTTAGTAAATTAGAGCTTTCTACTAAATTAATTAATAATCAGCTATATTATTTCTTTGTCAAAAAGACAGAAGAAAGAGAGATAAAAGAAATTTTGCCGGAGATTATTATAGAGGCTATTAATAAATATAGCTGGGCAAAATCGATGTTTTGGGGTGATTACAAAATAAAATGGATTAGACCTCTGAGAAATATTTTATGTATATTTGATGGCGAAGTACTACCACTGCAATTTGGGCATTTAACGGCTAATAATATTGCGTACGGGCATCGCTATCGCTTAACTGATAATAAAAAATTAGAAGTAACAGATTTTGAGGATTACAAAAATAAGCTTTCAGAAAATCACGTTATTTTAGAAAGAACAAAGAGAGAAGAAATAATTAAAACAGGTTTATTGGAACTGGCAAATTCTCGTAATCTAAACATAAAAGAAGATAATCGTTTAATTGAAGAAGTAGCAGGGCTTAGTGAATTTCCTGTTGTGCTACTTGGAAAAATCCCACAAAAATTCTTAGAGCTACCTAAAGAAGTACTTATTTCTTCGATGCGTACACATCAGAAATATTTCTGTCTATTCGATAAAGAAGGAAATTTCGCACAATATTTTCTCTTTGTCAGTAATGGTAGATTTGCAAATGCCGAACTCGTTATTAAAGGTAATGAAAAAGTGCTATCTGCACGTCTTTCGGATGCTTTATATTTTTATAAACAAGATATAGCTAAAACTTTAGAATCAAGATTAGGTAAATTAGAAGCTGTAACGTTTCATGCAAAACTTGGTAATTTAAGAGAAAAAGTTGAGCGTGTAGCTAAAATTTGTAGTTATACAGCTCTAGACAATACAGATTTAATTACAGCAGCTAAACTTTGCAAAAGCGATCTTGTTTCTGAGATGGTTGGAGAATTTCCTGATTTGCAAGGTATTATGGGCTATTATTATGCAAAACATGAGGGATTAGGCGAAGAAGTAGCCGCTGCAATCAAAGATCATTATAAACCGCAAGGTTTGAGCGATAATGTACCAGGTGGAAATGCAGCACTGCTTGCTTTAGCCGATAAGGTGGATAGTTTAGTCGGTCTAATGATAGCGGGTGAAGCCCCAACAGGTTCAGGCGATCCATATGCCTTAAGACGTCAAGCTCTTGGCATAATAAGAATAATACTTGAAAATAAATTAGAGCTAAATTTAAATGATTTAATTATTTTTTCCTTAAAGTTATATGGAAATTCAGCAGATAAAGATTTAATAACATCTTTCTTTGAAGAAAGAGCAAAATTTTACTTTAAAAATGACTATGATATTGCATTAATTAATGCAGCTCTTGACTTAAATTTAGTAGATACAAAATTTAAGCTTGATTCGTTAAAAGAATTTTTAGTAGAAGACGCAGGCAAGCAATTATTAAATGCTTACAAACGAGCAAGTAATATAATTGATGGTCAGAAAATTACCGGTTTAGTTGATGCGAGCCTCTTTAGTACACAACCTGAGAAAGAATTATTTGAAGTGATGCAAAAAATTTCTCCACAGGTTACAAGTAGTATATCAGATAAAGATTACAACAAAGCTTTAAATTTATTATCGTTTCTATTAACTCCAATTACTAGCTTTTTTGATAATGTACTAGTTAATGATCCTGATCCAAAAATCGCAGAAAATCGCTTATCGTTATTACATAATATTTGCGAGTTATTTGATAAAGTAGCTAAGTTTTGTCGTCTGTAGACTCGTTATCCTCGTATGGCATTGATGTGTGAATCACTTCTACCTCTGTCATCCCGTGATTTATTCACGGGATCCAGTTAAAATATCAATATTATTGATATTTTTAGTTGTTTTTCTGGATACCGTGGAGGGGCCACGGTATGACACTGAATTAGTAAAAACCAAAATAACTAAATTAATGTTCAGTAAAGCAGTTCAATTTATAAAATCCGGCAAGGTAGTTGTTTTTCCAACCGAAACAGTTTATGGAATTGGAGCAGATGCTACAAATAATGAGGCGTGTTTAAAGATTTTTCAGTTTAAAAATCGTCCTGCTATTAATCCGCTTATTGTGCATGTATCATCCATAGAGCAAGCAAAAGAAATAGGCGAGTTTAATGATTTAGCTACAAAAATAGCAGAAAAATTTTGGCCTGGACCATTATCTATAGTTGTCTCTTTAAAAGAGAATGCAAATATTGCTCCTAGTGTAACGGCAGGGCTTAATACAATAGCGATTCGGATACCGTCTTATCCGCTAGCATTAGAACTTATCAGACAATCAGGTGTACCTATAGCCGCCCCAAGTGCTAACCCTTCAAACTATATTAGTCCGACTAACGCCGAGCATGTTACAAAACATTTTAAGGATAATCAGGAAATTTTTATTTTAGCACCTGAAATTTATCAATCTGAATATGGTTTAGAGTCAACGATAATCGATACAACAACCGCTACTCCTACTATACTAAGAGAGGGCTTTATAACTGCTGAAATTTTAGAAGAAGTACTTGGGGTAAAAGTTTTTAAAGTAACAAATGACGTTGTAAAAGCTCCTGGAATGCTTGCAAAGCACTATTCTCCTAATGTGCCGGTTAGATTAAATGCTACAAATTTAGAGGATAGAGAAATTGGATTAAATTTTGGCAATAGTAATCTTACGGGAAAATTTTCATTAAACTTAAGCCTTAAAGGTGAACTTATAGAAGCTGCTGCAAATCTTTACGCTTATTTAAGAATACTTGATGATTATGCTGCCTCTCATGATGTAAGAGGTATAGCAGTTGCTCCTATACCTCGAGTGAATATAGGGGCTGCAATTAATGATCGCCTGAAACGTGCTGCAAAATTATAAATCTCGGTATTCTATTCGCCTTAATAGCTTTTTGATGATATTTGGTAATTACATAATTATCATGCGGCTTTAAATAATTATTTTTATTCATAATTTTAAAATTACTGTTCTGCTCTATTAACTCTATTGCTTCATAAAAATAATTTTCGATATCGGAAGCAAATACTAAATTACCGTTATCTTTTAGTTTATCCTGTAAAATCTTAAGCCGTTCTTTATTGAAAATACGTTTCTTTTTTTGCTTATTTTTTATCCATGGATCAGGAAATAAAATATAAATTCCATCTAAACTATTATTTGGTAAATCGTTTAATATAAAATCTAAATTGTTAGGAAATAATAAAAAATTTGTGATATTCTGCTCACTCGCAAGCTTTAAAACATTTGCAACGCCGTTTAAATATACCTCTACCCCGATAAAAAGTGCATCAGGATTCATTTTGGCTTGGTTAATGAAATGCTCGCCCATACCAAAACCTATTTCTAAAAAGATTTTACGTTTTTCATCAATAAGCTTTTCTTTGGAAAATAAATATTTCGGTAGTTCGTTATCTAATAAATTTTGTTGCAGCCCTGATAAGCTTTTACCGATTCGCCTTGCATATGAACGATTGAGATTAATAGGAGAAAATAATATTACTCTACTGTGACCTTGTAGATCCTTATAAACGCTTTCAATATTATAACCATTACTTAAGAAAATTTGGGTTACCGCTTCTTCTTGTTTAAAGCCTATTTCTAATACAATCTTACCGTTTGGTTTTAAGAATTTTTTTGCATTTTCGGCAATTATGCGGTAAGCCTGCAAGCCATCTTCTTCAGCAAATAATGCAATATACGGCTCGTGGTTTAGTGTCTCAAGTGCCATTTCTGGTTTTTCGTCTGTAGAGATATATGGCGGGTTGCTAACTATAACATCAAATTTTTGCTTTCCTAGATTTTCAAACCAATTACTGTGAATAATCTGAATTCGATCCGTTACGTGATATTTTAGAGCATTATTTCTAGCAACTTCTATAGCATCAAGACTGATATCAGTAGCTACTACCCTAGCGTTTGGTAGTTCACATAATAGGCTGATAGCAATGCAACCGCTACCTGTACCGAGTTCGAGGATTTTTGTGTATTCGTCATTGCGAGAAGACGCCATAGGCGTAGACGAAGCAATCTTAGACAAAATTCCTGAGATTGCCACGCTCCTTTTAGTCGCTCGCAATGAAGATTTATGTACACATACATCAACCAAAACCTCCGTATCCGCACGGGGGATTAACACATGTTTATTAACAATAAATTCACGTGAGTAAAATTCTTTAATGCCTATAATATACGCTATCGGTTCATGCTTTAATCTTCTCTCTAACAGTTTTTCAAAAGCTTCTATCTCAACTTCATTTAACTGCTCATCAAGATTAATAAGCAAATATTCGATAGGTTTATTTATAACATACCGTAGTAAGATTCGTGCTTCTAATTGCGACGAACTGATACCTATTTTATTTAATTTATCTGATGCTTTACTCAAGACTTGTTTTATAGAATATTGCACGGAACAGGTCCAACTCCTATAACTTCTAATATTGCTTTATATATTGTTTGCATAATGATGGGGCTGCAAGTAGTTAGAGGACCTAAAATTAACCGTTTATTATTATACTACGTATTTGGTCTATTAAAAGATCTGAATCTCTTTCTAATTTATTATGAGCTTTAATACGAATTCGTAAAGGAAAAGCATCATCTATTAAATTAGTTGTTAAAAGGATGATTAAAGTAGACGGGTGATTTGCATCTAATAATACTTGATCTTGAATAAACAATACAGGTCTTGTTTTACCAAGCTCACTACCAACTCTAGGATTTAAATCGGCAAGCCAAATTTCTCCGAGATTAATTTTTAGGGTCATGCTCTATATTAGAAAATTCAGAATTTATTTTCATGCTTTCTTTTCTTGTACGCATACTAATTGCAAATAATTTTTCTTTCCTTTCTTGCTCATATAGGCTTTTATTCATAGTTTCAATAGATCTTCTAATATACTGACTACGTGAAATATGAAGTTTTTTAGCCCTTTTAGCTACTTCCTCGGCTAAATCATCGGGTAATCTTACAGTAAGTGCAGACATAACTCTTAAGTATTACAATTATAAACACATGATGTAATTATAGTTGTAATACAATTTATGTCAAGTTCTCATTTTCTACCTAGATTTTTCATCTCTAAAATATCTTCTATACTATCCAAAGAAGCTTGTTTCTTAAGTTCAATGAATTTGTGCAATGCATCGGTGGCTATAATCTCTTCCATATCCCTTGGCAACTCACAAGAAAATTTCATAATTTCATTACTAGTCGGATGAGTAAAGCTTAAATACCAAGAATGCAGGGCTTGGCGTTTAAAATCAATTAATTTTGCTTTTAGTTCAGGCAGGGAATGAGCAATTTTTCGGTCATTATTACCATAAGTTTGGTCGCCTACTACCGAATGCTTTAAATGGCTTAGCTGCACTCTAATTTGGTGAGTTCTGCCCGTACTAAGTTTGCACTCCACCATACTAATAGTACCCTTGTGAAACAATTCTAGAGTTTTATAATGTGTCACGGCTTCTTTACCGCCATATTTTAATATGGTCATTTTTTGGCGGTCTACTCTACTGCGACCGATATTATTCTTAATGACTCCTTCTAGCGGATTAATTACTCCCCAAACTAACGCTTTATATTTCCGTATTACCTGCCTTTGTTCTATCTGATTTGCAAGTAGCATATGTGCTTTATTATTTTTAGCAACCACCATCAAACCTGTAGTGTCTTTATCTAAACGATGCACTATCCCGGGTCTTTCTGCTGAACCTATATCCGATAGATTCTTCGTATGATAAAGTAATGCATTAACAAGCGTATCATCATGATGTCCTGCCCCTGGGTGTACCGTCATACCTGCGGCTTTGTTAATTACTATTAAATCATCATCTTCGTAAATTATATCAAGTGCTATATTTGCTGCTGCAATTTTTAGCTCTTCAGGTTCTTTAAAAGAAAATAATATAACATCATTCTCCTTGACCAAAACATCAGGATCAGAAATAATTACATCATTAACTAGTACTTGCGAATTCTTAATAGCTTTTTGGATTTGGTTTCTAGAAACAGGGTAATTCAGAAAACTTGATACAAGCGAATTTTGCAGGTCTCGCCTGTACTCACGTGTTAATATACGCTCCGCAGGCTCGCCTTGAAATTCATCTTGTCTGAAATTTTCTGAATTACCCTGTACATTCTTAAAAAGATGTAATAAAGCTTTATCGAGCCTTATATTATTTAGTTCGCTTGGTACATTATATGTTAACATATTTTATTTTAAGATAATGAATAATACGCTTAAATGGTTAAGTGCAATCGGGGTTGAATATTACTGCCTAGAACACCCGCCGAAATTAAAGGTATGTAATAATACTGAACTAACTGAAAAGCCACAAGTAAAACTTATGTCTACAAAAGAAACTGCATTCAATATGAATGATAAAGTTCATGATAATATAACCCTAGCAAGATCTCTTGCCGATAAAGCTAATAATATCGAAGAACTAAAAGAATCTCTACTAAATTTTAATGGTTGTGAACTTAAGAAATTTGCTACTAATACGGTTTTCGGTGATGGTAATTTGGAAGCTAAAATTATGTTAATAGGCGAAGCTCCCGGAAGTACTGAGGATTTGAAAGGAATACCTTTTTGCGGCGAAAGCGGCAATTTACTTGATAATATGCTGTACGCTATCGGAATTTCACGGAAAAATAACGCTTATATTACTAATACGGTATTTTGGCGTCCTCCCGCTAATAGACAGCCAACACTCGAAGAAGTCGATATTTGTAGACCGTTTGTCGAGAAACATATTGCTCTTATTAACCCGAAGCTAATTATTCTAGTCGGTAGCACGGCTGCAACTAGCTTACTTGGAAAAAATTCGGGTATTACTAAAATTAGACAAGAATATTATTTTTATACCAATAAATATCTATCCGCTCCTATCCAAACTACGGCAATTTTCCATCCTGCTTATTTACTTCGCCAACCTATGCAAAAACGTACCTCTTGGTATGATTTACTAAAGATTAAGGAGTATTTGGTGAATACGGGTTTGCTCATTAGCTAAAAAATTTAAGCTTAAATCTTCTTGAAATAACATATAATGTTATGCTAATATCAATTATTGCTATTCTAAAGGTAATATTATGAATGTTTCTTTAACTCCTGAACTTGAAAAATATGTAAATAGACAGGTAGAAAGCGGCTTTTACCATTCTTCAAGTGAAGTTATAAGAGCAGCATTACGTTTAATGGTCAAATCTGAAAATATTTCTCAAAATGCTCAGTTTGAAAATTATAAAACATGGCTTAATCACGAAATACAGATTGGTTTAGACCAAGCTGCTGAAGGTAAATTAATTCCAGGAGAAAAAGCGTTACAAGATATTCGTGATTTTCGTAAAGCTTATTTAAAAAACAATGGTTAAAAATTTTAACTAGCCAAGCTAAACAAGATATCAAAGATATTTGGCTTTATATAACAAATGATAGTATTAGAGCAGCTGATAACGTACTAGAATGCTTGGAACAAGCTTTTTATAAATTAGCTAATAATCCTAACATGGGAAGTAAACGTGAAGATTTAACAAATAAACCCTTACGCTTTTGGATTGTATATAATTATTATATTATTTATGATCCTAATACCAGCCCTTTACAAATTTTACGTATTATAAGTTCGTATCGCAATATAGAAAATTTTTAAATCCTCATAAATAATAATTCATTTCTAATTTTCTGAAATTAAGGTTATATTGATATATAACAACAAAGGGTATATCCATATGACCAATGAAAATAGTAATGATTCAGAATTTGCCGAATTAAAAATCAGAGGAAAAATATTTAAATTACCTATACTTAAAGCAAGTATTGGTGAGGATGTAATCGATATAAGCAGGGTATCTTCGGAAGCCGATTGTTTTACTTATGACCCGGGCTTTATGTCTACTGCTTCTTGTCAGTCTACTATCACTTATATAGACGGTGATAAAGGAATCTTGCGACATCGAGGATATGACATTAAAGATTTAGCCGAGAAAAGTGATTTTTTAGAAGTGGCATATTTGCTAATCTACGGAGAATTGCCAAGCATCGAGCAGTATAATAATTTCACTAAACAGGTTGCTCATCATTCATTAGTGAATGAAAGATTACACTATTTATTTCAAACATTTTGTAGCTCTTCTCATCCTATGGCTATTATGCTTGCGGCCGTTGGTTCTCTTTCGGCATTTTATCCTGATTTACTGAATTTTAAAGAAGCAGACTACGAACTTACCGCTATTAGAATGATTGCTAAGATACCAACTATCGCCGCAATGTCCTATAAATATTCTATAGGACAACCGTTTATTTATCCTGATAATTCGTTAGATTTTACTGAAAATTTTCTGCATATGATGTTTGCAACGCCTTGTACAAAATATAAAGTAAATCCAATAATAAAAAATGCTCTTAATAAAATATTTATTCTGCATGCTGACCATGAGCAGAACGCTTCTACTTCAACAGTCCGAATTGCCGGCTCATCCGGGGCTAACCCTTTTGCTTGCGTAAGTACAGGGATTGCCTCACTTTGGGGGCCTGCCCACGGCGGGGCTAATGAAGCGGTAATAAATATGCTTAAAGAAATCGGTAGTTCTGAGAATATTCCTAAATATATAGCTAAAGCTAAGGATAAAAATGATCCGTTTAGGTTAATGGGTTTCGGTCATCGTGTTTATAAAAACTATGACCCACGTGCCGCAGTACTTAAAGAAACTTGCAAAGAAGTATTAAAGGAACTCGGACAGCTAGAAAACAATCCGCTTTTGCAAATAGCAATAGAACTTGAAGCTATCGCTCTTAAAGATGAATATTTTATTGAGAGAAAATTATATCCAAATGTTGATTTTTATTCAGGTATTATCTATAAAGCTATGGGTATACCGTCGCAAATGTTTACGGTACTTTTTGCAATAGCAAGAACCGTAGGCTGGATGGCACAGTGGAAAGAAATGCACGAAGACCCTGAACAAAAAATCAGCAGACCTAGACAGCTTTACACCGGTTATGTACATAGAGAGTATAAGGGTATCGGGGAGAGGTAGAGTATACTCGCTGAATTTGAAAAATTGGCTGCGTCGTCTTTGTAAGACCTCGGATGCTCACGTATTAAGTATACGCTCCGCTCCTCGGCTTACAGACTCCTTGCTCTTTTCCAAATTGAGCTTCGTATACCAACTCTTCATTTACTCGAGGTATATATCATTTCTACGCAACAATGCCATGCGGGAATGACATAAAAAAATTAAGGCAAGTATGAATTTTATTGATGAAGTTAAAATATGTATAAAAGGTGGAAACGGCGGCAATGGTTGTGTTAGTTTCCATCGTGAGAAATTTATTGACAGAGGCGGACCGGACGGCGGTGACGGTGGACGTGGCGGTAGTGTTATTTTTAGGAGTAATCACCATCTTAATACGCTAGTAAATTATCGATATAAACAGCATTTTACCGCAGAAAACGGTGAAAACGGTAAAGGTTCAAATAGAAGCGGTAAATCAGGAAAATCGTTAGCTCTTGATGTTCCCATCGGTACTCAAATCTTTTCCGAGGACGGCAATATATTATTGCATGACTTCACTGAGGATGACCAAAGCTTTGAAATAATTAAAGGAGGAAGCGGCGGTCTCGGTAACAGCCATTTCAAAACGTCGGTTAATCAGGCTCCAAGAAAGCGTACGGAAGGGGAAATTGCCGAAGAAATGTGGATTCATTTAAGCTTAAAATTGCTCTCTGATGTTGGGCTTGTTGGTCTTCCAAATGCCGGTAAATCTACTTTTTTATCTGTTGTAACGGCAGCCAAGCCTAAAATTGCCGATTATCCCTTTACTACTTTAGTGCCGAATCTTGGAGTGGTATATGTTGATGACGAAGAGTTTGTCATAGCCGATATTCCAGGCTTGATCGAGGGAGCTCATCAAGGTCACGGACTTGGCGATAAATTCTTAAAGCATATAGAAAGATGTAATGTATTAATACATTTAATAGACGGCTCTAGTAATGATGTAATGGCAGATTATAATACAGTACGTCTTGAGCTTGAGTCATATTCCGATTATCTAAAAAATAAAATCGAAATCATATGTCTTAATAAATGTGATGTTCTTACCGATGAGGAAATACAAGAAAAAATAAATGAGTTGCAGAAAGCTACTAATAAAGAAGTTTTTCCTATCTCTACCTACACTAATCTAGGGGTAAATAAAATAGTTAAACTAGCTTTAAAGACTATAAAAAATCAGGAGTAATATATTGCCGGAGCTAAGAAAGACGGGCATTGCTCACCGCGTGGACCGGTTTTCCGTCATTGCGAGGAAAATTACGGAGTAATTGACGAAGCAATCCAGTAAAAAATTCTGATTTACAGAATTTTTTTAATCTTTTTCTGGATTGCCACGTCGCTTCGCTCCTCGCAATGACGATTAGGGGTCCACGCAATATATCCACTCGCAATGACAATTAATAAACCTTAAATCAAAGTAATACGTTGCTCTTCTGCCTCTAGATATTTCTCTAGCTCTTCCTTAGTATATTTCTTTTCTTTAAGCTTTATTTCGTTATTAAATATATATTGTACAGCTTTATCTTCTAAGGCAGGACCTTTAAGTCCTTCAATTGCTCTAGGATTATTTTTATAAAAATCAAATATCATATTTTCCTGCCCAGGAAAATTACGTGCTTGTTGCATAATAACTTTTCTTAAATCATCGGGCTCTAATTGCAAATTTTTAGATTTTGCGTATTCAGCAAGTAATAAGCCTATTCGCACACGGCGTAGGGCTAATTTATTATAATATTCTGTTATTTCTTTAGGGGATTTATCTTTTAATAATGATTCATCTTGGTCATTTTTATCGGTCTCGGACTTTAGAATATTTTTTTCTTGCTCTAATAAAGATTCCGGTACGTCAAAATCTAACAATTTTTCTAACTTATCAAATAAGTTCATTTTCATTATAGTATTAATAGCTTCTTCCGATTCGTTTTCTATTTGTTTAGCAAAATGTGTACGCAATTCTTCAAGGCTATTACTTTGGAATTTTTTAGCAAACTCCTCATCAATAACAGTAGGTTCTGCAGTATGTACTGATTTAATTTGTACTGCAAAACGAGCATCTTTACCTGCTAAATCTTTAGCATGGTAATTTTCAGGAAAAGTAACATTAACATCTACTTCACTACCTGTTTTAGAACCTATTAATTGTTTCTCAAAACCTGGAATAAGTGCATTACTACCTATTACTACCTTAAAATCATTTAATTTACCGCCTTCAAAAGCTTCATCCTTGATGTACCCGATTGCATCAATAGTAACCTGAACTCCGTCTTTTATTTTTGCTTTGCTTTCTTTAGTATAGCTTTTTGTTAATGCGGCAAGTTTTTCTAGTTGTTCTTCAACATCTTTAGAGTTTACTTCTAATTTTGGACGATCTAGTGAGATTTTCTTTAAATCCGGAATAGTAATTTTAGGTAATAGCTCTATTTTTACGGTAAATTCTAAAGCTTTATCGGGTTCGTTTTGCAATTCTTCAATTTTGGGTCTACCGATTATATTTAGATTATGTTCTTTAATAACGTGATTTACTGAATGGTTAATTCTTCTTTCTATTATATCATTCCTGACGGAAGTACCGTATTTTTTCTTAACAATTGAAACAGGTACTTTACCGGCTCTAAAACCTGCTATTTTAACTTTTTTGGTTAAATCAAGTAATTCTTTTTGAATATCGTCATCTATCTCACTTAAAGGAGTAGAGATTCTTGCATGAAAATCCAATCCTTCGTTTTTTAATACGGTAATTCCCATTTTAATAATCCATTAATTCTGTACTATAGTTTGCTAATCAAAATAAACTAATGAGCCGAAATATGCAATAGTTTTTATAAAATCCCATTAGGATTAGGAATTGCTAAAGGTGAGTTTCGCAAAACTCACCTTTGCTGGCATATAGTCGTATATTTTCGCAATCACTAACTATGTAGACTTAGCATTTAACAGCAATTGAGCAATTTCCATAGCAGTAAGCTCTTGCTTCTTATTATGTTCAAGGGCTTTAATAACTTTGGCTGTATTAAATGTGTTATCGGTATTATTAATATAACAATATTTAGCCCTATTTCTCTTTTTTATTATCTTAATGTTCGGTTCTATTATTTGTATAGCGGTCAATAGTTTATTCAATTCATTTCTATAAATCATGATAATAATTTTTCTCTTTCTTACTTTGCTTTTAGCATTAAGTAATCGTTTATCATTGCTTGCTTCCTCTTTTCTCTTTGCTTCTTGAGGATAAGTATCAACTAGCCAAGTTGCTATTTTAGAAGCAGTAAACTCTTTGCCGGCATGAGTTTTAAGGAGTTTAATAATTGCAGTTTTGCGGTTAAAAAAAGACATATTCGGTAATTATATTAAGTTAAAATTCATTTTATTTTTTAGATATTGCTAAATAAATATGGATATTGTCATGAGCTAAGCAATTAAAAGCATGATTGCATGGATATTATATCATTCCCGCCTATGCGGGAAGGTCTTGTTGTGTGGATCGGTAAAACCTACTGTGTTACCTAGTTCGCTTGACGACGGGGTCCATAAAAATAATAAAAAATACTAATATTATTAGTATTTTTAACTGGATCCCGTGGTCAAGCCACGGGATGATAGAGGTGAAATTGATCCACGCAACAATGCCATGTGGGAATGACATAAAACGAACCATGCAACAAAGTTGCAAATTCCTCACAATGACGTGAAGTTATGCAATAAGATTCAAGCGTATTTCTTCGTTTAGTTCTTTTGTAGAAGATAATTCTATATCAAGTTCGGCAAATATATGCACTAAGGCTATAGATAAATCATTGATCATTTTATCGGTATGGGCAGGGGTTGGGATGATTCGGAGGCGTTCCGTACCTCTCGGTACGGTTGGAAAATTGATATGTTGAACGTAAATACCATATTTATTAAGGAGCATATTTGAGGCACTAGCTGCTTTAATCGGATCACCAATAATTATTGGCACTATATGACTTTCATTTTTCAAATAAGGTATATTAAAATTTTCAAAAGAATTTTTAAGTTTTGTAACTACTTCTTGATGTTTTATTCGTTCTTCATTCGATTCTTTAAGATGTCTAATACTATGCGTTGCAGCGGTAGAAATTACCGGCGGTAATGAAGTAGTGAAAATAAATCCTGGAGCGGTTAGCCTTATAGCATCGACTAAATTATGGTTGCTAGTGATATAACCGCCGATAGTGCCATATGCTTTGGCAAGTGTACCTTGAATAATATCGATTTGATCGCTACAATTAAGAAGCTCGGCAATACCGCCTCCATGTTTACCGTATAAACCGACCGTATGAACTTCATCGATAAAGGTTAAAGCATTATATTTTTTGGCTAAGTTGATTATATCTTTGATAGGTGAGAAAAAACCGTCCATAGAGTAAGCCGATTCAAAAACAATAATTTTCGGTCTATTAATATCGACTGATTGTAAAAGCTCTTCTAGATGCTTAACGTCTAAATGTCTATATATATATTTCTCGGCTCTTGAACTTGTAACTCCTGCAATTATTGAAGCATGATTTAGCTCATCAGAGAAAAATACTATATCTGGCATGATTTTAGCAAGACTTGCAAGCGTTGTATCATTTGCAACAAAACCGGATGTAAAAACTAAAGCTGCTTGCTTTTTGTGTAAATCTGCAAGTTCTTTTTCAAGCTCAAGAATGGCAATATTATTACCGCCGATATTGCGAGTTCCGCCTGATCCAACACCGTATTTTAGCAAGGCATCTATAGAAGCTTGCATTACTTTTGCATGTTTACTCATACCCAAATAGTCATTAATGCACCACATAACTATTTGTTTATTAGCGTGTTCTGCAAAAGGAAAATTATCGGCTTGTCTTTTTAAGGCTTTAAATTCTCGATATCTTCCTTCGCTCTTAATTTTGTCTATATGTTTGCTAAATATAGTATCGTAATAAGACATTAGAACTATTATTTGTTTGAAGTTTTTTATGTGAATTGTATACCCGTCATTGCGAGCAGTCGTAGTACTTGCGTGGCAATCTCGTCAAATATCCTGAGATTGCTTCGTCGAATTACTATGTAATTCTCCTTGCAATGACGATATCTAAGCAACCATTCTACATTAAAATTTAAAAAGTTTAAAGTTATAATATAGCTTTTTGTACAATATCGTTTAATCTCTTTGAAAATGCACCGGTATCAGCAACCGGTTCGCCCTCTAAAATACAGGCTTGATCAAATATTAGATTAACCAATTCTTCATTATTTTTATTATTTGCTTTTAAGTCGTTAAAGATTTTCTCTATGATTTTATTTTTAGGATTTAGCTCTAAATTTTTGGCAGATGCAGCAGCTATTTGTTTCTGCTCAATCAAAAATCTCTCCATACGAATATCCATAGCAGCGTCGCTAACGGCAAGACAAGCAGGGCTTGAGGTTAGTTTTTTAGAGATCTTAACTTCTTTTACTAACTCCCCAAGTGTTTCTTTAAAATAATCGGTTAGCAATTTATATTCGTCATCGGATTTTTTACTATCTGCATTTTTCTCCTCAGATTGTGAAGTAGTTTGCTCTACATCGATATCGCTTCTTGTTGCTGATTTAATAGCATGTCCTTTATATTCGCTATTAACATTTACCCAAAAATCATCCACTGTATCGGTAAAAAGTAATACATCGATATTTTTACTAAGTAGTCCTTCGATTTGTGGGCTTGAAAGTAATTTATCGGGATTATCCCCGCTTAAATAATATATAGTATTCTGCCCCTCTTTAAATCCTGCTATATATTCGTCAAGGCTAATCATTTTATTATGCAAGGCACTTCTGAATATACATACCTCTAATAATTTTTCATGATCGGTTGTAGCCTCACATAAACCCTCTTTTAAAGCACCACCGAAATTAGCCCAAAACTTATTATATTCCTCAGGTGACTCCTCTTTCTTTTTCTTAAGCTCGCCAAGCACTCTTTTTGTAATAGCATTCTTGATTTTCTCAAGTACACTATTATGTTGCAATGACTCACGGCTAATATTCAGCGGTAAGTCTTCTGAATCAACCACACCTCGTAAAAACCTTAAATATGACGGAATTAAATCAATATTCTCATCAGAAATAAATACTCTTTTTATATATAATTTTACACGCCTTTTGCGATCAGGATGGAATAAATCGAATGTTTTGCTCGATGGAATGAAAAGCAAGTTAGTAAATTCTATAGCTCCCTCATTTTTATTATGCAGAGTAATCCACGGATCATCTATGGCATAAGATAAGCTTTTATAGAATTCTTTATATTGTTCTTCCGTAATTTCTGATTTCGATCTTGTCCATAATGCAGAAGCTGAATTAAGCTGGATTTCATTATTACCGGCTTCATCAAAGAAATATATCGGTACTGCTATATGATCGGAATAGCTTTTAACGATGTGTTTTAATCTAAAATGATCAAGGAATGTATCTTCTTCCTTTTTGATATGTAAAACGATTTCCGTACCTCTTGTGAACTCTTTATCTGACTCTGAGACAATATATTCACCAAGCCCGTCCGATTCCCAAACATGGACTTTATCTTCCCCGGCTTTTCTTGAAGTTACAGTCACTTTATCAGCTACCATAAAGCTTGAATAAAATCCAACACCAAACTGACCGATTAACATATTGTCTTTTTTAGAATCACCGGAAAGGCTTTTAAGAAAATTTGCCGTACCTGATCTTGCAATAGTACCGAGATTCTCAATTAAATCGTCTTTATTCATGCCGATACCGTTATCACGGATGATGATTTGCCCTTTATCTTTATCGACTTTAACCGTAATTTTAAAATTGCTATCGCCTGATGTTAATTCACTATTACTTTGAGATAAATAACGTAATTTATCACAAGCATCCGAAGCATTGGAAATTAACTCTCTCATAAAAATTTCTTTATTACTATAAAGAGAGTGAATCATTAAATTTAAAATCTTGCCAACCTCGGCATCAAATTTCTTTTTTTCTTGTGTCATAATTATTCCAGTTAATGAATTATTTTTTAGTCATATAACTGCTGATGTCATTCCCGTGTGGATCAGTTTCACCTCTGTCATACCGTGGCTTGTCCACGGTATCCAGGAAAATAATAAAAAATACTAATAGATTTAGTATTTTTAACTGGATCCCGGGAACTTCGTCCCGGGATGACATAGAGTGAGATTCGCCTTAAGTTAACACCCATACGCCTATGCGGGAATGACATCGACAGCTTAGCAACCATTGCACCTTATTTAATATAGGAATTAATAATCAAATTTAAATAGTCTTCGTCAATATTTTTTATCAATATCGTTTTTAAGCTATTAGTATGACCTTTAATAATTTCTATATCCTTGCGTGATAATTTCCATTCTTTTGCTAGATAATTTATGATTTCTTCATTAGCTTTACCTTGCTCCGGTGTTGCTTTTATAGATAATTTTAAATATGGGATATTATTGATGATTACAAAATCGCTAATTAGATTCTGTTTAGAATTAGGCTTTACTTTAAGATTAAGTAAAACCTGATGTGAAGAAGAATTGTAATTATAGAATTTATTCATTATGTTATTTATCACATTTATTTATGATAATAAAAGAATACTTGAAAAAACTATTAAAACTGATATAAAGTTTACCGTAAATGTTTAGCACCCTTAGCTCAGCTGGATAGAGCAACAGATTTCTAATCTGTGGGTCAGAGGTTCGAATCCTTTAGGGTGCACCATTCTTCATTTTTCGGTATTTCTACAAAAATATCAAACCGCAGATGCAGCATAAAATCAAGCTTTTTGCCGTTTAATGAAAGGTTCGATAAAACTAATTTTTATTAATTGTCTTTCACCAAATCTCTAAACTAAGCAGCTTTTCTCTTTCTCCTAAATAGTAAATTTATTACCTTATAAAAAGAAATATTAATAATTTAATTAAGCAACAAGTCGCCTTAATCTCGTTCATTTTTAACTGTGGTAGCGGGGCATTTCAAGCATCAACATTGCGGCAAAAACTGAATCGAGGCGAGTACCTGAACGCCGCCGATGAGTTGCTGCGATGGGTAAAAGCTAAAGGCGGTGTTAAGCTGCAAGGCTTATTGAAACGTCGGTAACATTATAGATTATAATTATTACTAATTATTAAAACTCCTTATTATTTCCTTTAATCCTCTATATATCACTACATCTTTTAAATCAATCTTAATTTATTTATTCATACTTTTGGTTAAATTTCTGTTGCTTTTTTAAAGGCCCTTATTATTTTCTTAATTAATTATTTAATAATTAATTTTAAAGCAAAAAATTTAATATTTAGGAGGTAATTATGGGAGGAGTAGCTAGTTCAGTAGTACAGCATGGGGCAAAACATGCAGTAACTCAAGCAGTACATCATGGAGCAAATCAAACCGCACGTCATTCAACACGTCCTATATCTCAAGGTCACAAAACACATAATACAGGTAGGCAACAACATAATAAACATCACACAACACACAAAGATACAGAAGCACAACAAACGCCCTCTTCTCTTAATACTAATCTTAGTCCCACAACTACCACCACTACTACTACTAGATTTAATGATTTTGGCTTTGATTTATCATTACAAGAACTGAATAGTAATAATAAGCCTATATTTATTTAACAAACCAAAAAATTGATGACGAGAAAGCAATAAAAATTGCTGAGATTTTGAAAAAAAGTAAGAGCATAACTACTCTTAATCTTAATAACAATGAAATAACAGATAAAGGAGCAATAGCGATAGCTGAGGCTTTAAAAATTAATAATACTCTTCAATCTCTTAAACTTATGGATAATAAAATAGGAAATGAAGGAATTAAAAGAATTGCTTGTGCTTTAATTGAAAATACTACCCTTACATCTCTTAATCTTATGGATAACAATACAACAGAAGAAGGTATAAATGCAATAATAGACGATTTAGAAAAAAATTATTCTCTTACTTATTGTAATCTTTCTATAAAAACCATCCCTAAACTTCAAGAGATCTTGGAGAGAAACCTTGCACTAGAAGAAGAAAATCATAAAAAAGCAGAAATATTAAATGCTGAAGGCGATGTTTTTTACAATGATAATGAATATAAGAAAGCAATAGGAAAATATACTGAGGCAATAGCTCTTAATAAACAGCGTTTATATATCAATAATAAACATAGAGCAGAAAAAGGTTATGAACAGCAATTAAAAGTAGAATTAATAGAACTTTTTAAGGTTCAAAACTTAAATATACAAATTGATGATTTATTAAATACCGATAAAACTTCTCTTAATATTTGTTATCAAACAATAAGTGATGAAGTAGCAAAATTAATCGCTGATAAATTAAAAGGTATTGAGACAATCACTACTATTAATTTTTCAGGTAGCCAAATAAGTACTGATGGTATAATTGCTATTATTGAAGTTCTAAAAACAAGTAAATATCTAGAGAAATTTGATTTTAGTTGCAGTAATTTAGGCGATCAAAAAATATCTATATTAGCTGAAATTCTACAGGTTAGTACTCTTACTCATATTTACCTTGGTGAAAATGATATAGGGATTATAGGAATTAAAGCAATTATAGAAGCTTCAAAGTTCAATAATAATATTGTACATCTAGATTTACACAACAACAATATAAGTAATGAGGGAGTAAAATTAATAGCTTAATTCTTAACAAATAATAAAACTTTAAAGCATCTTGATGTTTCAGGTAATAAGATAACGCTTGAAGTAGTAAAAGTAATTATTGAAGCTTTAAGAGAAAATACTACTATTACGCATATAGATTTAGAGCAAGATAATATAGATAATAAAAGCAAAGTTATAATTGAGAAATATCTACAGCGAAATAAAAATTTAATGAGTTTTCAAAAATTGGCTGATGGAATAAATGATAAAGTATCTACTAATATTGCAATAAATACTAAAGATAAAGCTATAATAAAAGATACTATAGAGAATATAGTAAACAACATTAAAGCCCTTAATAATGTAACCGATATAGACAAAATAACGGCTAGTATGGAAAAGCTTATAGTTAATAAATCTACAAAATTAGAAATTGTAACTATAGAACACCGACTTAACGAAATAATTGAAAACCAAAATATAAATGATGATGTTAGCATGTTAGGTGGTGATAATACTTTTGTACCCGCTGCTGGTTAATAATAAAATGCAAAAATATTTATCAATTAAGCAGATATAACTGGAGAAGGGGTGAAAAATTTCGTTGGATAATTTCCACTTTCTTTCTCCAATTTTTCAAAATGAAATATACCAAATCCAATACTTGTTGGAATCATAATAATTAATACTCCCCAGTTTCCAAAGGTTTTTATTAAATGAGGAAAACCAAAAGAGCTAATAACATACATACAAGCGGCTGATAAAGCATATGTAAATGTTACGGAAGTAAAGCGTTTAAAGATTGGAAAATGTCTAAAACAATTTGGTACAGCCGGCATAACATTAAGGGCAAAAGTCATGATAAGTGATTGAATAATGAATATTTGATTTGGATTAGAAGCCTTATTTAATAAATATGGACATAGTAATATTGTATAGTAAAAATACTTAATAATGCTTTTAGAATTTTTAAAGGATATATCTTATAACTTAATGCTGCTACTATTATTATACTTATAAGTTCTATTATAGATAATTTGAAATTTTGTTTTTATAACTTGTTCAGGAGTACAGTTAAATTTGGTTACAAGAATATCGCCACAATAAATATATGCAAAATAAAAACATACAGGCCATGCACAATCCATTATAAATAAAGCTATTGCTGTCTTTTTATTAATTTTTTCTTTCCAAATAGGATTATTTTCTAATACTTTTATATCCCTATTAGCTTTTTCAAAAGTTTTAAGTAATTTAAGCTTTGCATTAGCAAATTCAGGAGTTTCTCGTAATGCGGTTCTTGCTAATGTTCCTACAACGGCAATAATTGCACCGATACCAAATGCATAATGCCAATTAAAGCCATAAGAAGTAACAATAGTAGCAACCCCTAAAGCTGCGAAAGTTCCTACAGTAGCGAAAACCGTAGCTAAGGCTACAATAGGATATTGTATTGGAGGCTTAGTAAACTCGGTTAAATAAACTTCTGTTCCTATTACCTCTCCCATTGAGGACATACCTTGAACAATTCTACATAATATTATTATAATAGAAGCTGTTATACCAATTTCATTGTAAGTAGGAAGTAATGCCATTACTATGCACGAAGTAGCCATCATCATAGTTGTTATAACTACTGTAGTTTTTCGCCCATATGTATCGCCTAAATATCCAAAAACGAGAGCCCCGAGCGGTCTAAAGATAAAAGTAGCACATAAAGCTGCTATAGAGTAAAGCGAAGTAGCATAAGCATCAGCTTTTGGGAAAAAAAGCTCATTAAGAAGTACGGACATATGGACATAAAGCATAAGATCAAAATATTCTAATAAGGTTCCTACAGATAACAACCCTACAGCTTGTTTTTGTTCTTTTGTCAAACTTCTTTGTTCTTTTTCGTAGCCTAGCATAATTCTTGTATAAAAAATTAAATTGTAAAAAGAATTATACTGTTTTGTATAAAAGTCAATAAAGGATTTTGTCTTATATGTTTAAATAGATTAATAATATTTCCTAATGCTTAATTACAAATTAGAGGAATATCTAATATATTAGACCAAACTTTATCCCAACCTTTTGCATGAGAAATATTAGGAAAAGTTTGCTTTTTTACACATGGTGAGTTACTTGTTTTTACGTAAAGTTCTGCTATGAAAGGCGGGACTCTTTTGTCATTCATGCCAGAGAGATGTAATTGAGGGATATTATTAACTTGCTTAGCATAATTTATCGGGTTTAACGATTTAACTAAGTAACCACGATAATTATGATATTTATCAAATTTTTCAGTATCTAAATTACCGGCAATCGTTATAATATCTTTAACATTATTATTTTGAGCGGCAATTAATATTGTAAGCCCGCCCCCACCGGAGAAGCCGACTAAGCTAAATTTTTGTCCGTTATTGATAATATTTATGACATTGTTAATTGAATCTACGACTTCCTGCCCCATTCTTTTATCTAACCAATAATCGCTAACGCATTTTGGATTCATTTCTAAAGGAGTATATTGACAAGGTCGTGCTATATAAACAACATTCGGTCTTTTATCCATTGTAGCAAGCTTTAAGAGCATCGGATTAACAGGGGTAGGGTTGTCAGAGTTAACGCCGCCATCTGCAAGATGCCCATCTCCCTCAATATAGAATACGAAAGGTAGGTTATGGTCTGTAATACGCTGATAAGTCGTAAGAGTAAAATCACCACCGTTTACTAACCTCATATGAAAGTTATTTTGAGTTGCTATATCTTGCGAATGTTTTACTCTGCTAGCGACATCATGAGTAGTAGAACAGCCTGAAAGAAATATTGGTATTAAAAATATTATTGCCCAAATAAAATTTTTCATAACAATTTTGATTAAAACGGTATTTCGTCGTCTAAGTCGCTATGGTCAAAGGAATGATTTTTAGCTTCAGGATGTTTATATTCGCTACGCCCTGAATCTTGAGTATGATTATTAGAGTTTTTACTATCTAATAATATTAATTGTGAATTAAAATTTTGTAACACAACTTCCGTGGTATATTTTTCTTGACCTGAATTATCATTCCACTTACGGGTTTGCAATGAACCTTCAATATATAATTTACTACCTTTTGTAACATAGCGTTCTACAACAGATACTAACCCTTCGCTAAATATCACTACTCTATGCCATTCAGTTCGTTCTTTTCGTTCGCTGGTAATGCGATCTTTCCAAGTTTCGGTTGTTGCTAAGGAAAGATTAATGATTTTTTTCCCTTCGCCCGTAGTTCTAATTTCCGGATCACGCCCTACATTACCTATTAATATTACTTTATTTAAACTACCTGCCATAGATTATACTACCTATTTTAAAATATTATTATTGCAATAATAAAATAAAAGAGCCTATAATACTACAGGTTTTTTAAAAAATATCTCAAAAATTTTGTAGTGAAGTGATTATGAATCAAGAATATATTAAGGTACGCGGTGCTAAAGAGCATAATCTAAAAAATATAAATGTTGATATTCCAAGGAATAAATTTGTTGTTATCACCGGCCTTAGTGGTTCAGGCAAGTCTTCTTTAGCTTTTGATACTATTTATGCAGAAGGTCAAAGGCGATATGTTGAAAGCTTATCTTCGTATGCAAGGCAATTCTTGCATTTACAAAATAAACCGAATGTGGAATCTATTTCCGGATTATCGCCTGCTATCGCAATTGACCAAAAAACTACTTCTAAAAATCCTCGTTCTACAGTTGGAACTATAACGGAAATTTACGATTACCTTAGGTTATTATATGCAAGGGTTGGTATTCCTTACTCTCCGGCAACCGGTCTTCCGATACATAGCCAAACGGTTTCTGAGATGGTAGATATAATTAATGAACTACCTAAAGGCACGAAAGTATATTTACTTGCTCCTATTGTTAGAGGACATAAGGGGGAGTTCAAACGTGAAATTATGAATCTGAAAAAGCAAGGCTTTCAGAAATTAATAGTTAACGGTGAAGTTTGTGAAATTGATGATTTACCGAAACTTGATAAAAATAAGAAGCATAATATAGAAGTCATCGTTGATAGAATAGTTCTAGACGAAAGTTTAGGTAATAGGCTTGCAGATAGCTTAGAGAGTTCGTTAAATCTTGCCGAGGGAATTACTTATTTAGAAATTGTAGAATTGCCGCCGGCAGTTAAGACCGAATTTGAAAAAAATCAACGTATTACTTTTTCCGAAAAATATTCTTGTCCGGTATCCGGTTTTCAGCTTACTGAAATAGAGCCTCGAATCTTTTCTTTTAATAGCCCTTTTGGAGCATGTCCTAAATGTGAGGGAATAGGTAAGGAGTTTTTCTTTGATAGAGAATTAATTGTTCCAGATCAAAGAATTTCTATTAAAGACGGTGCAATAGTGCCTTGGGGTAGTACATCTTCTAAATTTATCTTAGAGACATTAAAGGCTCTTGCCGATCATTATAAATTTTCTATTGAAGTACCTTTTGCAAGTTTATCACAAAATGTTAAGGATATTTTATTTGAAGGTTCAGGAGAAGAGGCAATAAAATTTGAATTTCACGACGGTTCTAAAACGCAAATAATAAAACAACCTTTTGCCGGTATAATACCAAGTTTGCAGGAAAAGGACCGTACTATAGAATCGGTTTTAATTAAAGAAGAACTAGCTAAATTTAAGTCAGAACATAAATGTACTGCCTGCTCAGGGTTTAGATTAAAAGACGAAGCATTATGCGTTAAAATAGCGAATTTTCATATAGGCGAAGTAGCAGGTATGAGTATTGCAGCCTTGCAAAAATGGTTTAGTCACTTAGAAGAAAAATTAAATAAAAAGCAATTATTTATTGCTGAGCGTATACTCAAAGAAATTACTGAGAGATTAAAATTTCTTATGAATGTCGGGCTTGATTATCTAACGTTATCACGAGAAGCAGGTACTTTATCGGGAGGGGAAAGTCAACGTATTCGTCTTGCATCTCAAATAGGTTCAGGACTTAGCGGTGTTTTATATGTACTTGATGAGCCGTCTATCGGTCTTCATCAACGAGATAATACAAGATTAATCGAAACCCTAAAAAGGCTTAGAGATCTAGGTAATACCGTTTTGGTAGTCGAGCATGACGAAGAAACAATGTATGAAGCAGACCATATTATCGATATAGGGCCGGGAGCCGGTATTCACGGCGGTCGTGTTATTGCAGAAGGCAATGCAGAAGAAATAAAGAATTTTGAAGAAAGTATTACAGGTAGGTATCTAAGTGGTCGTCAAACAATCAAAGTACCGTCTGAAACAAGAGTAGGGCATGATAATAGGTCAATTGAATTACTTGGGGCGGTTTCTAACAATTTAGATAATGTTGATATCAAAATTCCGCTTGGTACGTTTACCGCTATAACGGGAGTATCGGGAAGTGGTAAATCAAGCTTGATGATTCATACTCTATATAAAGCGGCTCTAAAGCATTTAGAGACGACTAGCAAAGTATTTCCGGGAAAATATAGAGAATTAAAAGGACTTGAATATATTGATAAAATTATCGATATTAATCAATCCCCGATAGGTAGAACTCCTCGTTCAAACCCTGCGACTTATACAGGTGCCTTTACCCATATTAGAGATTGGTTTGTGGAATTACCTGAATCAAAAGCAAGAGGTTATAAAGTAGGCAGATTTTCGTTTAACGTTAAAGGCGGTAGATGTGAAGCATGCCAAGGTGACGGGCTAATTAAAATAGAGATGCATTTTCTCCCTGACGTATATGTAAAATGTGATATTTGTAATGGTCACAGATATAATAGAGAAACACTTGAAATAAAATATAAAGGCAAATCTATTGCCGATATTTTGATGATGACGGTAGAAGATGCAATGCAATTTTTTGAGAAAATCCCGTTAATCTATGAAAAACTAATTACTTTAAATGAAGTAGGTCTAGGCTATATTAAAATCGGTCAGTCTGCTACTACTCTTTCAGGCGGTGAAGCACAACGTGTTAAACTTGCTAAAGAATTATCAAGACGTTCAACCGGTAAAACGCTTTATATACTTGATGAACCGACTACGGGGCTACATATTGACGATATTAATAAATTGCTGAAAGTTTTGCATAAACTCGTTGATATGGGTAATACCGTTTTAGTTATCGAGCATAATTTAGATGTTATAAAAACGGCAGATTATATTATTGATGTCGGTCCTGAGGGCGGTGACAAAGGCGGTAAGATAGTTGTATGCGGTACTCCTGCCGATATCGCTGCTTGTGCGGAAAGCCATACCGGCAGATATTTAAAGCAATATTTGGAATAGGTCTAATGCCTATGATCGTGGTGGTGGGTATAGAAGCCTAGAGAAGAAAGTGCATTTGAGAATTCAGAGTTAGGAGTTATTTCATTTGGCACGCCGCTGCAACATATATGACCGTTTAAGCATATCACTTGATCGGAGTTTTTTATTACGGTAAATAAATCGTGCGAGATCATAAATACCGTAATATTTAGCTTTTTACGAATCAAATTAATAAGCTGATAAAATTCTTGTTGGCTTGTTACATCTAAAGACTGTAACGGTTCATCTAAAATGATTAAGTCGGGTTTATTAACTATTGAACATGCAAGAACTACCTTTTGAAACTGTCCTCCTGAGAGTTTAGAAATTTCTTGATCTTTTATATGTTCCAAATCAATAAATGAGTTAATCTCTTTAATATTGCTATTAAAATTACTAGGTGCTAACAAATCTAAAAATTTTTTTACTGTAATAGGTAGATCAGGGGTTAATCCGAACTTCTGCGGTACATATCCGATTTTTAATTTGGGATCAATTATAATCTCGCCGTTTGTAGGTTTTTCAAGCCCAAGCATTAACCGTACTATGGTAGTTTTACCTGCACCGTTAGGTCCGATTAAAGTAGTTATATTATTTTTTTTGACGGTAAAGCTAACGTTATTTATCGGCAATTTATTACCGAATTTTTTAGATACGTTACGAAACTCGATTATAGGTTTTTCCAAGATAATATTTTGTGTTTAAAGTTTTACGTCATTCCTGCACGGGTCGTTTTTTCCGTCATTGCGAGAAGAAACTGCAAGTTTCGACGAAGCAATCCAGTAAAAAAATTCTGTAAATCAGAATTTTTTTATTATTTTTTCTGGATTGCCACGTCGCTTTGCTCCTCGCAATGACGGTTTGATATCTACGCAACAACGCCTGCTCGCAATGACGGTTTAATGCGGGTAAGCCATGACATTATGTAGAATAAATGCCGATTAATTCAGTTTCAGCTAGTAAATGTTTTTGCAAAGCTAATACTAAATCTTGCTTGCTAGCGTTTTCATCAAGCTCAAGATAATCATTTAGAGCATATAGTTTGAAAAAATAACGATGAGGTTTACCGGCAGGTGGACAAGGACCTCCGTATTTCTTTTCTTTCCAGCTATTATCTAAAATTTTAATATTGCTATCTATTTGTCTTTCTGAAAGCTCAGTAATAGAAGCAGGAATATTATATATTATCCAATGATCCCATATACCGTGCGGTGGTGCTATTTCTATTGGTGCATCAGGGTCATCCATGATAAGCACAAAAGATTTAGTATCTATAGGAGCATCACTCCACTCTAAATGCGGAGAAACATTCTGTCCTTTACAAGTAAATTTATCAGGAATACGCTCATTATGCTTAAACGCCGTACTTGTTATTATGAAAGTCATAGGTTGCTCTTTTTATTATAACGTCATTGCGAGCGACTGTAAGGAGCGTGGCAATCTCAGGACTATAGTACGAGATTGCTTCGTCAATTACTTAACGTAATTTCCTCGCAATGACGATTTGGTATCATGCGGGCAATGCCTACTCACAATGACGTTTTGTCTATCAATTCACAACTTGCCATAGTCCGTCAGGTTGGCGGCATGCATTACCGTATGCTTTTTGTTGTTTTCCGCCTATTACAACTGTTTGAGTGTACTCACGGCAATATTGACCAGTGCTATTTCTATAAGTTTTATTAGGTGTTACGTAACCATGATTACCGTTATCCGGATTACGCCATTCTACGCTAGTGCCGCTAGGTGTTGCTTCTAAAGCTCTTTGTGAAGTGAGTTCAGCAAGTCTTCTATCCTGCTCATCCATACCTGCACCTATTTGTCCACCAAGAACTGCTCCAAGTAATGCACCTACACCTACTCCGACAAGCTGTCCTTTGCCCTTGCCGAATTGAGAACCAAGTAATGCACCGCCGGCACCGCCAAGAAGTGTTCCCGTACCTTGTTTATTCATACCGCCTGGTCCGTTACAGGCTTGTAACATAGAAGCTGCAAGAGCTATAATCATAATTTTAGATAATAGTTTCATATAAATTCTCTCTTTTTAAATATATAATTTAATAAGTATATGGTTTTTAGAATTTTGTAAAGTTAAAACTAGATTCTGTAAACAAAATTTAAATTATTTGTATTTTAAAATATTATTTTTTATTTTGTTCACGGAACCTAATTATAATTGAATTTTATATTTTCTTTGTTAAACTACAAAAAATAAATTGGAAAGATTCGTTATGGATACTAATAGCCGTAATCGGTTAATAAAATCGGCATCTTATTTATCGGTTACTACGGCATTAATTATTTTAAGTATAAAATTATACGCTTGGGTTGTTACCGATTCGCAATCAATTCTTGCTTCTTTAATTGATTCAATGCTTGATATAACTTCTTCCTTTATTAATCTAATAGCTTTAAGATTTGCCCTGCAACCGCCCGATCATCATCACAGGTTCGGGCATGAAAAAATGCAGGATTTAACAATTTTTTCTCAATCGATATTTTTCTTTGCTTCGGCTTTTTTTGTAGGCTTTTCTTCGGTTAAATCTTTATTTGAAAAAACAAAACCGGAGAATATCAGTGACGGTACTACGGTAATGTATGTATGTATATTCTTAACAATTATTTTAGTACTTTATCAAACTTATGTAATTAAAAAAACAGGATCGGAGATAGTAAAAGCCGATAAGCTTCATTATTTCACAGACTTATTAACTAATGTTATAGTAATTATCTCTATAAATTTAAGTGATTATTTTTGGTTTGTTGACCCATTATTTGGTGTAGTTATTTCGTTATATATATTTCACTCTTCTTATTCTTTATTTAAAAAGGCATTTAAAAATTTAGTCGATCATGAATTACCTGAGCAAGATAGACAAAAAATTATCTCGATAGTTAATAACCATTTAGGCGTAAAAGGTATGCACGAAATGAAAACTAGATATGCGGCTCAAAAAGCTTTTATTCAGTGTCATTTGGAAATGGACGGCAATATGTCGCTTTATAATGCTCATAAAATTAGCGATGAGATTGCTTTTGAAATATTGCAGGAATTTCCGGAGGCTGAAATAATTATCCACCAAGATCCTTTTGGAATCGAAGAACACGTAAATTACCGTGAATATATTGTTAGATAAAAAAACGGATTTTAATAATTTTTTCATGGAGCAAGCTTTAAAACAAGCAGGGATTGCTTTTGATAAAAATGAAGTTCCGGTCGGAGCGGTGATTGTAGATAGGTTAAATCAAAAAATCATTGTTAGTAGTCATAATAATACCGAAGAAAAAAATAACGCTCTTTATCATGCTGAAATTATTGCTATTAATGAAGCATGTAATCTTATATCTTCTAAAAATTTAAATGATTATGATATTTACGTTACTTTAGAACCTTGTGCTATGTGTGCGGCAGCTATAGCTCATAGCAGGTTAAAGCGTTTGTTTTATGGAGCTTCTGATTCCAAGCACGGAGCAGTTGAAAGTAATTTACGATATTTTAACAGCAGTGTTTGTTTTTATAGACCGGAAATATATAGCGGAATTCTTGCGGAAGATTCGAGGCTATTAATGAAAGAGTTTTTTAAGAGGATACGATAATCATGGTAGAGCATTGCTTACGTGGATTGGTTTATCCGTCATTGCGAGGAAAATTACGGAGTAATTGACGAAGCAATCCAGTAAAAAATTCTAATTTACAGAATTTTTTTATTATTTTTACTGGATTGCCACGCGGTCTTTGACCGCTCGCAATGACGATTTAGGTATCCACGCACGCAAGCCTCTCGCAAGAATGATATAAAGAAGTAAGAAAACATGTTAAAACTATTAACCCCCTATTATTTTAATAAATTATCAAAGGTTATAATACCTATATTAGCTATATCTACTTTTGTCATGATGATTATAGGTCTTTATTTAGCTCTAATAGTTTCGCCAGTAGATTATCAACAAGGTGAGTTTGTACGCATTATGTATGTTCATGTTCCTGCTTCTTGGATGGCCCTTGGTATTTATATTTTCATGGCAGCATGCAGCTTTAGTTATTTAGTATGGAAAACTACTATTAGCTATTTGCTAGCCGTAGCTTCTAGTTACGTTGGAGCTACTTTTACTTTGATTAGCTTAGTAACAGGTTCTTTATGGGGAAAACCTATATGGGGAACATGGTGGGTTTGGGATGCAAGACTTACCTCTATGCTCATATTATTTTTATTATATCTAAGCTATATTATCATAGTAAATAGTGCGGATAATATAAGAAAGGCACAAAATCCTGCTTCTATTATTGCTCTTATCGGACTGATTAACATACCGATAGTAAAATTCTCGGTAAATATTTGGTATAGTCTGCATCAGCCTGCTAGTGTTTTAAGGCTAGGGAGTCCAACTATTCACTCTTCAATGCTAAAGCCTTTAATTATCATGTTTATCAGTTTTATATTATATTTTCTATTAGTATTACTTTTAAGAACTTCTATATTAATCGACAAAATCAAAAACTACTAGCTGCGAGTAGTTGTTATTTGCTTCTCTAATTTAATGATCCGTAGTTTTTAAAATAATTTTCTGCTGGACAGCAAGTCGTATTTATGCGACAATATAATTATCTGAAGGCTAACTCTTAACATATGCAAAAAACTAAGCAAATACAATTTTTTATAACAGACAGTGGTAAATCTTATATTAAAGATTGGTTAGAGAAATTAGATGTTGAAACGCATAGCAGAATTATTAATAGATTAGTTCGTTTAGAATATGGAGTTTATGGGGATTATAAACAGATCAAAGGAAGATTATATGAGCTGAGATTCTTCTTCGGCAAAGGTTATAGAATATATTTTACTGAGAAAGATAACAAAATTATTCTTCTGCTAAATGCCGGTAGTAAAGATACTCAGGATAAGGATATTAAAAAAGCTTTGGAAATAATAGAAAAAGTTTATAAATAAATTAGGTGTTATATGGAAAAATTTACAGATTATTTAAAAGAAAAATTACAAAATGAGGAAGTATTAGTAGCTTATATTAACGAAGCTTTAGAACAATATTCCTTAGATCATAATAAGGAGTTATTCCTTGCTACTTTAAAGGAAGCAATTATAGCAAGAGGCGGTGTAGCGAAAATATCTGAAGAAGCTCATATAAATAGGCAACATATTTATAAAATGCTATCTAGTAAAGGCAATCCAAGTTTTGACAATATCGGTTCTTTATTAAATACTCTAGGGTTGCAGTTGAAAGTCGAAACACGTGCTGCATGTTATAATAATACTTTCTAATACCTACTCTCACTATAATAGAAGTATAAAATGACCTATGTTGTAAATGATGAATGCGTAAAATGTAAATATACCGATTGCGTTGACGTATGCCCTGTAGATTGTTTCTATGAGGGTGAATTTATGCTAGTTATCAATCCTGATGAATGTATAGATTGCGGTGTATGTGTTCCTGATTGTCCTATAGATGCTATCAAACCCGAATCACCGGAGTTAATAGAATGGGTAGAACGTGCAAAAGATTTTATAGAAAATAAAGGATGGAAAAATATTACCAAGAAAAAGCCTGCCTTGCCTGATGCCGATAAATTTAAAGATGAGAAAAATAAGTTTAATAAATATATAAATAATATGAATTAAATACATGTGTTTATTTTGTCACAAAACTTTATTATATGAATCTAATTACCGATAAAATATAGAACTAAAAAATATAATATGTTATATATGCCATTAAAGATAATGTTTAATTATTTAATTTGAGGTGCTAACCATGAAAAAGTTACTTTTAATAGCTGCTACAAGTGCAACAATTTTATCTTCTAGTATATCATTTGCCGTTGACATGGGTAATGATTGGTATTTAAGAATAGATGCCGGTGCAGCAATGTTTAATAAAGAAAAAGATAAGGCAACTGGTGTTAAATTAAAATCTAATACAACTGTTCCGGTTGATTTAGGTATCGGTTATTATATTTCCGAAAATTTTAGAGCCGATTTAACTTTAGGTACTATAATAGGTGGAAAGTTAAAGAAATCTGGAGCTGCAACTAATGCACCTTTTACCGGTACTAACATTTCAGCAAGCCATAAACCTACTATTACACGTTTACTTATTAACGGTTATGTAGATTTAACTAATTTTGATATGTTTGATGTTTTTGCCGGTGCCGGTGTTGGTCCTGCATTAGTTAAAGAGAAAATTACATATAATGGTATAACAGGTCTTTCATCTAACACTAAAAACAGAACTAATATCTCTTACAAGCTAACTTTAGGTACTTCTGCACAAATCGCCGACGGTGTTAAAGCAGAACTAGCTTATAGCTGGATAGATGACGGTAGAACAAAAAGTAAGAATGTAATTTACCAAGGAACAAGTGTATCAACCGGTGGCATGCGTTATCAAAGCCACAACTTAACAGCCGGTATAAGGTTTGATATATAATTAACAAGAATATATTAATAGTTTTAGGTAAGTCGTCATTGCGAGCAGCCATAGGCTGCGTGGCAATCTAGAAAAAATAATAAAAAAATTCTGTAAATCAGAATCTTTTACTGGATTGCTTCGTCAAAACTTGCAGTTTCTTCTCGCAATGACGATGAAGTCAACCCGTGCAATTAGCTAGGATGACAACTCAGAAATGTCATTTAAAACTATTTTTTATCGAATTCTAGGTAAAAATTATTATCTAATATCGTTTTTACTAACAACTAATAAAATTTAAAGGAAAAATTTAACAATATGAAAAAATTACTTTTAATAGCAGCTGCAAGCACAGCACTTTTAACTTCCGGTCTTTCATTCGCTGATTGCGATATGAATTCTTCCGTAGATTCATCTACTAATTCATCGATGTCATCATCTATGGAAAATCAATGGTATTTAAAACTTAATGCCGGTGGCGTGATTTTTGATAAAGCAAAGCCTTCAAATAGCAGTGTTAAGTTAAAATCCAATACAGGTTTTACCGGTAATATTGGAGCAGGTTATTATATCATGGATAATTTAAGAACTGATTTTACAATTGGAATGGTAACAAATAACCACATGAAAAAGTCTACAAATGTTTCAACCTCTAGCTCTACTGTTACTACTGTACCAACAGTTATTTCAGCAGGTGGACAACTTATTATTAATGGTGTTGTGATTCCAGGAGGTGTGCTTACAAGTGGTCCTGGTGGCACTACCACTACCACCACTGCTACTACAGTATCAGTAAAACATAAACCTACTATTGTAAGTGCATTACTTAACGGTTATGTAGATTTTATTGATGTAAGTATGTTTAAAGTGTTTGCAGGAGCAGGTGTCGGTGCTGCGTTAGTAAAAGAAAAAGTAAATATTTCAACTAAGACTGTTGCTAATAATAATGTTATTAGTAGTACTAATTTTTCAGGAACCACTAAAAACAAAACCAACTTTGCTTATCAATTATCTTTAGGGACTTCATTTGAAGTTGCACAAGGTGTGAAAGCAGAACTCGTTTATAGCTGGACAGATTACGGTAAATCAAAAACTAATACTAAAAATGTTGTCGGAAATAAGGTTAAATTTGGCGGAACCCGTTATAAAGGTAATAACTTAATGGCAGGATTAAGATTTGATATGTAATTCTCAAATCTTTTTATAAGCGATTAACACGAAAAAGGAGTCTTTAATTAAAGACTCCTTTTTTTGTTTGTGTACCTGCCTGCATGGATTCTCAATCGTCATTGCGAGCAACTGAAGGTCTTGTTGCATGGCTCGAAAAACGCACTCGGTGTCATCCGTGGCTTGTCCACGGTATCCAGTTAAAAATACTAAAATTATTAGTATTTTTTATTGTTTTTATGGACCTAGTTAGCAAGCCACGGGGTGACATTAAGGATTACTAGATTCCCGCTTTTAGCTAGGAATGACATAGAATAAAAATTGTCCGGTACTATACCCGTTATTGCGAGAAGACATTTATGCCGACGAAGCAATCTCATGAAATTTAAAAGAGATTGCCACGTCGCTTCGCTCCTCGCAATGACGATTTGATACCCATACTAAAGAGTTATCATATCTTAGGTTTTTCTTTATAAAACGTTACGTTCATTTGATGTATTGCCTCAAAGCCTAAATAAATTTTAATACGTTCTAGAATAATATCTTGATAATAAGGTAGTTCTGCTGCCGTAGCATTATCTTCTGCTTGTATAAATAGCGTATTAATTTTCTGTTTTTTGTAAGTATATGTGGTGATTTTTAAAGGTAATGCTTTAGTGCTGAAATTAAACCCGACTATTTTATTCCAGTTAATCATGATTTCAGGCAGCAATGGATGTTGTTTGGCAAATATACGTCTAACTATTTTATCGATATCCTCTTTAATTAGCTTCATTTTAATAAACTCTGCACTGTTAAAGTTATGACGGCTATTGCAAGCATTATAGATATTACGGGAAAATATAGGGATGTAACCGATATAATCATTAAAAATATATTACAAACTGCTATAATCGATACTACTTGTTTATGAGACTTACCTTTCTGTACTGCTTTTTGAAAAAAATGTTTTAGATGAGGCTGCCAAATTTTTTCTTTATTGAGTAGCCGAATTAATATGGTTAGCACTGCATCAGTGATGTAATATAGGCTAGCAATAGCACAAGCTACAAATAAATTAGTGCTTGTAAGAGCAAGCAAGAGTAAGCAAAGGCCTGTTAAGAATCCAAGGCTAATACTTCCCACATCTCCTAAAAATATTTTTGCCGGATGCCAATTAAATATTAAAAAACCACAAGAACAACCAAGAATAATCACATTTACGCTAGCTATAAAATACGGATTATCAATAGCAGGAAATTGTAAGAAACATAATATAAGCATGGTGCTAGATAGATGGATAGATTCCACACAACTCATACCGTCTATACCGTCCATAAAATTATATATATTAATAAAACCGCTTAAAGCTATAACTAAAATAGAATATATTATTATATGAATGGAATTTACCTGCGAAAAAAGAAAAATAGCAAAAGCTGCACAAATTAAGTGGAATATTAAACGAATTAGAATAGGTACGGCTTTTAAGTCATCTAAAAAGGAAATCGAGGCAATTACCAATAATAACGGTAATATTTTTATTGAATTAGCAAGGTTATTGCTCGTTATATATTCAAACCCGCTCAAAGCAATCATTACGACAATTACAATAGCAAGACCGCCACCGCGCGGTGTTATCTTATCATGAGAGCGACGGCTACTCGGTACATCAACCAAACCGATAGTAGGAAGATATTTAGTTAATATATGTGTTAATATAGCGGTTGCTATAAAAGAAAGTATCAACAGTATGCTATAGCTATTTATATTCATAGTAACATATTAGATTTAAAACTATAATATTTGTTATTACTTATAATGACATGATCATGTACCATAATATTTACGGTTTGGCATGTCTCTACTATCTTATTTGTCATATGAATGTCGGCTTTTGAAGGTTCAGGGCTCCGCTTGGATGATTATGCACAAGTATAAGGCTGCTTGCTTCATTAAATAAAGCTCGTTTAATTATCTCACGTGGATATACTGCAGCTTGGTCTATAGTTCCTTGACTTAAAACCTCATCGGCAATTAAAATATTTTTCTTATTCAAAAATAATATACGAAATTGCTCTAGTCGCATATTACCCATATTAACTTTTAAATAATCAATCAAAGAACTCCAAGAAGCAATAATATTTTTATTTATTATTTTTTGTTTCAATACTCTATTTATCAACTCACGTATTAAAGCAAAATTGATATATAAATTTTCATTGGTGCCTTTAATACTAAGTAGCCTTTCCTTATCAAGGTTAATTAAATCCGTAATATCAAAATGATCAAGTAATTTTTTAGCAAGAGGTTTTACGTCTTTACGAGGGATAGCCGAAAATAACATTACTTCAAGTAATTCGTAATCGGAAAAATGTTCTGCTCCGGCAGCGACGAAGCGTTCTTTTACTCTTTTACGGTGACCTATAAATGAGGCGTATCATCATTACTAAATTCTATCAAATTATTTTCTAACATTCTTTATGTTTACTCTTATAAATAAGTAAAATGTTGTTGATGTCATCCCCGTGGAGCCGGGGAGTTGTTGCATGAATACCCGAACCGTCATTGCGAGGAGCGAAGCGACGTGGCAATCCAGAAAAATAATTAAAAAAATTCTTATTTACAGAATTTTTTACTGGATTGCTTCGTCGAATTACTACGTAATTCTTCTCGTAATGACGGAAAAACCAAACCATACAACAAAATCAATTTTTATCCTATAGTTTAGTATGGAGGATAATCAAGTTTTTTAGGTGATAACGTAAATATTTCAAAACCGTCTTTAGTCACGCCTATAGTATGCTCAAATTGAGCCGATAGTGATTTATCACGTGTAGTAACCGTCCATCCATCTAATTTACTTAATATAGTATCATAATTACCGGCATTTATCATAGGTTCAACGGTGAAAAACATCCCTTCTTCTAACGTTAGACCCGTGCCGCTGCGACCGTAATTTAATATTGACGGTTCGTCATGAAAAACTCTTCCGATACCGTGACCGGTATAATCTCTAACCACAGAATAATTATGTTTTTCGGCATAGCGTTGAATAGCATACCCAATATCACCGAGTTTAGCCCCTGGTCTAACTACTTCAATCCCTTTCATCATTGCATCATAAGTTACTTGAATAAGACGCTTTGGCTTAATTGCTACGTCACCGACATAATACATACGGCTAGTATCACCGTACCAACCGTCTAAAATTACTGTAACATCAATATTTACTATATCACCGTTTTTTAATGGTTTATCGTTTGGAATGCCGTGACAAACCACATGATTTATAGAAGTACAAATCGATTTCGGAAAGCCTTTATAATTTAACGGTGCAGGAATGGCATTATGAGAAGTAATAAAATTATGACAAAGGTCATTTAAACTATTAGTAGTGACGTTCGGTTTTACGTAATCAGTAATAAAATCGAGCGTCTCTGCAGCTAATTTTCCAGCTAGCCGCATCTTTATGAAATCTTTTTCCGTGTGGATTTTTATGGTCATGTTTAATTTAAATTCTTTTAAAAAATCATTATACTATAAGTTCTTTTAAAACACTAACTAATTAAGCTTGATGTTTGAATAAATTTAGTATAAAGTATTAGGTAACACTTTATATTTTACTACATGCAATATAATATTATAGATAAGAAAAAAAAGCAATTAGATGAGTTCCGTCCATTAAGCCCTGAATTGGCTAAGAATTTAGACGAATGGTTTAAAGTAGAGCTAACTTATACCAGTAATGCTATTGAAGGCAATACCTTATCACGCGGAGAAACTGCTATAGTTATTGAAAAAGGATTAACTATAGGAGGTAAAACGTTAGTAGAACATCTTGAAGCTACAAACCATGCAAAAGCTTTAGATGTAGTATACAAGCTTGCTAAGAAGAAATATAGTCAAATTACGGAAAAAGACATCTTAGCAATTCATCATACAATTCTTCATGGCATTGATGACTATAACGCAGGACATTATAGACATGTACCGGTACGTATTTCAGGATCTACCATAGTAATGCCTAACCCTATGAAAGTACCTGCTTTGATGGCAGATTTTATATCTTGGTTAAGTTCAGTAGAAAAAATTCACCCGATAGAGCTTGCGGCAGAATCTCACTATAGACTTGTAACAATTCATCCATTTTCCGACGGGAACGGTCGTACTGCCCGTCTTTTAATGAATTTAATTTTAATTATGAAGGGTTATCCTCCCGCAATTATAAGACCGCAAGAACGGTTAGCGTATATTACATCTCTTGAAACTGCACAACTTGGAGGATCAAAAGAGAAGTATCAAAAAATTATTTACAACGCCGTTAATCGCTCATTTGATATTTATTTGAAAGCAGTAACAGGACAAGAAGCATCAGATATTAAAAAGCCGGAAAAATTAATGAAAATTGGAGAACTAGCTAAAGCTATCGGGGAAACTGTTTCTACGATTCGTTTTTGGACTAAGGCCGGATTGCTTGAGATTGCGGATATTACTAGGTCAAATTATCAGCTTTATTCCATAGAGGCACTGCAGCAATGTAAGAAAATCCAGCAACTAAAAAAACAAAGACTAACAATAAATGAGATTAAAGATAAGTTATAAATTACTCTTGTATCATTTTAGTAAATTAGTTATATAAACACTATGCTATATTACATAAATAAAATTCTTTCAAACAATAAAGTACAAGCCGTTATCTTAGGGATAATCGGGTTTGCTATTGTTACTGTTCTCACGTCATATAATATAGACGATCCGTCTTTTAATTCGGTTACAACAGAGTATCCTAGTAATTTAGTCGGAGTTTTTGGCTCCTATTTATCGGATTTTTTATATCAATTTTTTGGGCTGGCTGCTTTTATCATACCGCTTGCTTGCTTTGTTTGGAGTAGAAATTGTTGGTATGGAAGATATCGCGGCTCATTTATCCGTATATTTGTAATGTTGCTTGCTCTCATTAGCAGTAGCACATTATTATCTAAGATTAAGCTAGAATTCATACCTGCAAATGCAGGCGGAGCTGTTGGAATAATAGCTTCTAATTTTTTTGAGCGATTTACAAATCAACTATACTTATTATTAATATTTTTTACCTTTATTATATTAGTTGTTTTACTTGAAATTAAATTTACTTCTTTAAGTAATTTTATTATTAAGCTAGGTAAATTTTTAATCTATCGGGTACAATCTTTTTTACATAATATATTTTCACAATTATCTTCAGTAAGATTATTCCCTACTAAAAACAATGATAAGATAAATATAACTTCTTCTTACCAAAAGCCTGTAAGTGAAAAAGTAAAATTCACTGAAGAAGCAAAACCCGTACCTGCAAATCCTATAAAATTCTTTAGCAAACCCCCAGCAGTTCCTAAAATATCTCAAAGTGAAATAGCAGAATTGCCGCCTATTTCGTTATTACGTGATCCTGAAAACCATAATGTAAAAGGGGCTTCTTCCTCAGAGCTTAAGCAAAAAGCCGAGGAGCTGTTAACCGTGCTGAATGATTTTGGAGTTAAAGGGCATATAATTAATATCAATCAAGGACCTGTTGTAACTCAATATGAATTTGAGCCGGCAGCAGGTACGAAAACATCAAGGGTAGTAGGATTATCCGACGATATAGCACGCTCGCTTTCGGCTCTATCGACAAGGATAGCAGTCATACCTGGGAAAAATGTGCTTGGCATTGAGCTTCCTAATAAACAACGAGAATTCTTTTGTTTAAAGGAGTTGATAGAGACTCCCGAATACCAAGACAAATCAACCTTATTGCCGTTAGTCTTGGGTAAAGATTTAGCCGGTAAGCCGCTGATTGCTGACCTTGCTAAGATGCCTCACTTGCTCGTAGCAGGAACTACAGGCTCAGGTAAATCGGTTGGGATTAATGCGATGATTGTGTCGCTCTTATACCGCTATACTCCCGAAGAATGCCGCTTTATCATGATTGACCCGAAAATGCTTGAATTATCGGCTTATGACGGAATACCGCATTTGCTAACTCCTGTGGTAACCGAGCCTTCTAAAGCGGTAGTTGCTCTTAAATGGGCGGTTAAGGAAATGGAAAACCGTTATAGAATGATGAGTAATATCGGCGTTAAGAATATTGCGGGTTACAATGCAAAAATCTTAGAAGCGGTTAAAGAGAATAGGGTAATTGAGCGTTCGATTCAAACGGGTTTTGACCCTGAAACAGGTAAGCCTATTTACGAAACCGTTACGATGAATATGGAAAAGCTACCTTACATAGTGGTTATTGTCGATGAGATGGCTGATTTAATGCTAGTTGCCGGTAAGGATATCGAGATGCTGATTCAAAGGCTTGCTCAGATGGCAAGAGCGGCGGGCATCCATATTATTATGGCAACTCAAAGGCCTTCTGTAGACGTTATTACCGGTGTCATTAAAGCCAATTTTCCAAGCCGTATTAGCTTTAAAGTTACCTCTAAAATCGATAGCCGAACGATTTTAGGCGAACAAGGCTCCGAGCAGTTACTAGGTATGGGTGATATGCTATTTATGGGGAACACTTCAAAGATAAGTAGGGTACACGGACCGTTTGTTAATGAAGCAGAAATCGAAAAAATTACGGAGTATTTGAAAGAGACCGGTACGCCTGAATATATCTCTGCCGTTACCGAGCAGCCTGAAGAAGACGATAGTAGCATTGATATCGGTGACGGCACATCTGATGAAGTGCTTTACAAAAAAGCCGTGCAGATAGTGCGTGACGAACGTAAATCCTCTATTAGCTATATCCAAAGGTCGCTTAGAATCGGCTATAACAAAGCTGCTAATTTGGTTGAGAAGATGGAGAAAGAGGGAATAGTCTCACCGCCGAATCATACAGGTAAAAGAGAGATATTATTGCCCGAGAGGTAGGAGTGGTTTTTCGTCATTGCGAGCAGGTATTGCCTGAACCGTCATTGCGAGGAGCGAAGAGTCTTGTTGCATGGATCGAAAATTGTTGCAAATTCGGCTATGTCATTCCCGCGCAGGCGGAAATCCAGCATAAAGCGAGATAAATCGAGCTTTTAATTTTAAAAATTTGCTGTATTTATACTTTTTCTCTGGATTCCCGCCTGCGCGGGAATGACATAAAATGAGCCATGCAACAACGCCGGAGCGAAGCTTTGCTGCAATCTCATGAAGTAGTATAAAATTCCTGAGATTGCTTCGTCAATTACTCCGTAATTTTCCTCGCAATGACGGCTCGGCTTACATTTATCATTGACATTATTATTAATATATTTTAATAATTGCCGCCGCAATATATTAAATAATGGAAATAATTCAATGACTACCTTTAATACTGTCACTAGACACCCAAATTACTATACCTCATATACAAAAATTGCCCCTAAAGATTATATAATATCACGTCTTAAAGCTTTAAAAGCTAAGATAGCGAAAGTAAACCCGATGGCTATAAGAGATAATAAATGGTCGGATTTACATATAGCGGTAGGAGCTAAAGAACTAAAGTTAGTAAAAGCTTTATGTAATGAAAAAAATATTAATGCTACAGATGCTAAATGCAGAACTCCTTTGGAGCTAGCAATACTTGGCAATGATTTAGAAACAGTAAAATTCTTAGTTCAGATGGGAGGAAAAATTGCTCCTAACATGTATGGTTGGTCTGCTATTCATTTAGCAATAAAAATCGATAATGTAGAAATGGTAGAATATTTATATGAAAATACGGAATTTCAAAAGTACGATAAATATGGATATACTTTACATGATTGGGCAGAAGCAATGGGGCGTGGAGAAATAGTACGGTTTTTTCATGATAAAAATCATAATAATAAAACCCCTTTAGAGTTAGCCGTAGAATCGAAGAACATTTCATCAGTAAAAGCATTAATTATCAAAGGTGCTAAATTTGATATTAAAAGCGAACTCGGTTATAAGATTTTTGAACTTGCTATTGATTCTGAAGATATGAAATTAATAGAGTATCTAGTAAATCATACGCTAGTCGGTAAAAACACGGGGCAGCAAACTCTTCTAGAAAAAGTAGCTCAAATTTACGATAAGAATATAAATCTCTCGAAACTAGTAAAAGTTTTGATTAAAGATAATGCAGGATTTGATAAAGCTTTAGGACAAAAGCTTTTACAAAAAGCAATATATGCTGATGATTTGGAGTTAGTAGAAACTTTATATAGTAAGGGTGTTGATGCCCAGTATAAAGACCAATTAGGACGTAGCGGCTTACATCATGCTATAAAAGCTAATTGCGGTGAAGAATTAATCCAGTTTTTGATTGAACACACTACGGATATTAATTATCGTGATAAATCGGGCTTAAATCCTTTAGGCTTAGCAAAGAGTAATAATTGTACCGTAGCTACAAAATTATTACTCGAAGCCGGTGCTTATGAAAGTTATATGTATGATGATGTTATTAAGGTGTTAGGAGAATACGGATACTAAATAGTCATTGTGAGCGGGCGTTGCCTGCGTGGAGCGATTCCCTTCCTGTCATTCCGTGGCTTGACCTATAGTACCGGACATTTTTTAAAAAATCTCGATGTCATCCCCGCGTGGATACCGATGTCATTCCTGCGAAAGCAGGAATCCAGCATAAAGCGAGATAAATTGAGCTTTTAATTTCAAAAATTTTATGTATTTATACTTTTTTTCTGGATTCCTGCTTTCGCAGGAATGACATAAAGAGCATTTACCGGTCTACACAACAATGCCTTGCGAGGAGCGAAGCGACGTGGCAATCTAGAAAAAATAATAAAAAAATTCTGTAAATCAGAATTTTTAACTGGATTGCTTCGTCGAATTACTATGTAATTCTTCTCGCAATGACGAAAAAACGAGCCATACAACAAAGCTACCGCCCCTGCAGAATGCAAATGCCACATATTCATACTAAATTTGTAAAGTATTATATATAATTATTAATTATAATAGACATATTAAAAAAATTGTATTAAAATTGTAACAATTACTAAGTTATTTAATTTTTATTAAGGTATATATGGCGAATATCTTCTCTAAAATTATTTCAAAAAGCAATTCAAAAAGGTCTTAAAACTGCTTTATTCACCACCTCAACCGCAGCGATAATGCTAACCGGTAGTGGAGTCCTTGGTGCTGCAAGAACCGTAACTGCTGATGGTGCAGAGCTTGCAGCCGGAACAAATATAGGTCCTGGAGCCGGTGCTTTTGTAGCGGGTTCTACTTTACAATATACCGGTGCTTTTACGGTTACTGATGCTGACGTAAGTGTTCGTGCATTAGATTTAAATAATTTTGCAGCAGGTCTTTTTTCAGTAACTGGTGATATTTCATTAGGTTCAGTGGTAGATACGGGAGGAGCTAATAAACTTGCAGTTAATATTGATGATGGTTTAACCTTAACTTTAACAGGTACCGGTACTGCAGCCTACGGTGCAAATCCTGCGTTGTTATTCCAAGGTGGACAAGCTGCTGCTAATAATACATATACTGCTTTAGGTAATATAACTCTAGGTGGAGCGAATGCCGGTTTGACTATTGCTTCAGATCCAGATGTATTAGGACCAATAACGCTTGCAGGAAATATAGATGGAGGAGGTATAATAACTGACAATACAGATGCTGCCATTAACGGAACAATAGGTAATACTAATCCGGCAGCTCAAATAAGCATTGGAGCAAGTACGCTTTCTCTTGGAGGGGCAGTTATTAAAGCCACTACGACTAAGTTAACAAATGCAGCGTCGGTATTAACACTTACAAATGCAAATGCAGTATTAACAGGTGCTGTTGATAACACCACAGGCGGTGATGATGTAGGTGTCTTAAATTTAAACGGAGCGTTGAGTCAAGTAACTGGAAATATAGGTAATACAAATTCATTAGCGACAATAAGTGTAGGAGCAGGTACGGCTACGTTAGGGGGAGCGGTTATTAAAGCCACTACGACTAAGTTAACGAATGCAGCGTCGGTATTAACACTTACAAATGCAGTATTAACAGGTGCTGTTGATAACACCACAGGCGGTGATAATGTAGGTGTCGTAAATCTAAATGGAGCATTGAGTCAAGTAACCGGGAATATAGGTAATACAAATTCATTAGCCACGATAAATATAGGAGCAGGTGTGGCTACCTTGGATGGAGCGGTTATTAAAGCTACTACGACTAAGTTAACAGATGATGCGTCAGTATTAATATTTACGAATCCTGTAGTAGTAACCGGAGCAATAGATAATACCGGTAATGCCAATAAAGGTGTGGTAATCTTTACCGGAGCAAGTACGGTAACCGATAATATAGGTAACACGGCAGTATTAGCAGAGGTAAGCGTAGGAGCAGGTTTGCTGCAAATACAAGGCGGAGTAGTAAAAGCGAATGCAATAAACTTAACGGATAATGCGTCAGTAGTAACATTTACCGGTGATAGTACGGTAACAGGTAGTATAGGTGGTACAGAACTCTTCGCAACAGTGAATATAGGAGCAGGAATAACATTACGAGCCGGAGGAAGCCTAGCTGCGAATAATATAGATTTTGGAGCTGCGAGTAATTTAGAGTTTAACGGTCCTGCCGGTAAGAATTATAACTTAATCGGAACTATAGCAAACGGTAATAATGCTACACTTAATATTAATGCTGCTGGTACAGTGATTGCAAATGATGTTAGTATAGGCACAGTTGCACAAATTAACATTCAAAATAATAAGATTTTTGTAATAAATGCTAAGAACGCTGATGTTGATATATTAGACGCTCAGGCGATTAGTTTTAAAGGAGCAGCTTCACGTCTTTTCTTAGCTAACGTTAGTCTACAGATGATAGAGTTATCACTCTTAAAAATCATTTACCCGGTCTTGCTAACGGTGGTGGTGAGTTAATTCTTTTGAGTCCAACAAAACTTATGACCGTACAAGGTGACGTTGGAGCTAAAACAATAGGTACGGCAGGAAATGAATTAGCATCATTAAGTGTTTTAGGTAATGTAGCATTGAATAATATAGATGCTACAAATGTTCCTGTATTTAATATCCTAAATGTTACAAACTTTGTTGATGTAGGTGGTATTACTAATCAAATTAATGTAATAAATAACGGTGCTGCAGGCGTAGGGCCTACAGGTGGAGCGATTCCTGCCGCTGCCGGTTCTTATACGATTGATGCAAATGGCGGTAATGTAGGAATTTTAGCCAACGGTCAGAATATTAATTTTGCTCTTGAAGATGCAACTTTAGTATTACAAAATAGTGCAGCCGGTAACGGTACGATAACATTAAATGCTGTACTTGATCCACTAGCTCCAAGTAAAGGTAAGCTTGCTGTAGATTCAGGAGCTGCGGGCGGGAAAGTAATTCTTGCAAGTGTCGGAAATGCTACTTACGGTACTGCAGTAAATAAATTAAAAGAATTAGAATTTAGAGGAAACGGAACATTCCAAATAGATACTGAGATATTTGCTAACGATTTAGAATTATTAGTGCCGGCAATTACCTATAATAAGGATATTAATTCTAATTTATCATTCGGTGTTGCTACTGCTTTAACTCAAAACGGTAATATTAAAGGTAATGTAGATTTCAATAATCAAGCAGCAGTTATAACACTTGGTGCAAATAAAAATATCACCGATAGTGTTACAAGTACCGGCGGTGTTAACGGTACAATCATTGCAACTGGTGCAAGTATTATTAATGGACCTATTACGAATCTCGCTATGTTAAAAGTAGGTGCCGGGACTGTAAGCATAACCAAAGGCGGTAATACTAGTATCACCGAAATCCAAGGTAACGGTACTGCACTCTTAAACATTACCTGCAAACTTTAACTTAACAGGCAGCATAAATAAAACCGGCGGTCAGGCTCTGAAGTTAAACTTCACGAATGGCGGTAGTGTTAGCGGTGTTGTAGGGACTGCGGCTAATTCGGTTGGTGATATCACAACGGCAGGCACAACAAACTTTGCAAGCAGTGTTAATGCAAAAGGTGCGGCGACGCTCGGCGATACTACAAGTTTTGCCGATATATTTACTAACACCGGTGCAGTTACTTTAGCTAAAGCTTCTATCACTAATTTTGCTAAAAACGTAACGGCTACCAGCTTTGCAGCTAACAATGCTACTATTAATTTCGGTAATAGCCTAGCCTTTAATAGTAATATAACAGGTAGCGGTACTACACTTACTTTAGGTGCAAGCCAAGTAACATATACCGGCACCGGTAGCTTTACTGATACGCTAACCTTAAATACTACTTTTGACGGAGCAGCTAAGTCAGGCGGTAATATCTTAATTAAATCAGGTAGTACTCTTGATTTATCAGGGGTTTCAACTTTAGCACTTGTTGTTACTGCTACTAATTTTGACATTAATAATATAAGCCCGGATACAAAATATACGGTAATATCTGCAGAAACGGAAGGCGGTTTAAAGCCTACTCCCGAAGAGAATGTTAAAATAACTATTAACAATGATAACCGTTTTGTTGACTTTACTTTTGATGCATCGACTTTAACGTTATTTGCTGAAGATATAGCTGAAGATGTTATAGATGAAGATTTTGAACCAGGCGGACCGCTTGCAAATATCCCGAATGCTGCAAATATAAAGAAATCGCTTGAGTTAATGGAAGATGCTCCAAACGGTTCGGATGTACGTCAAGCTTTCAATAATTTCGGCTTTATGACGCCGCAACAAGAAGCAGATGCTGTAACTCACCTTATACAAGATGTTGTAAAACCTAGCGATACTATAGCTGCTATTAATAATCAAGTTATACTAAGTAATATCTCAAGTAGCTTAATTAATCTAAATGCTAGAATGGATGCAATACAGCCCGGCTGCCGTAGCTGCCGGTGATGAGGACAGAGATGCTAAGTTTGGTGCATGGATAAGTCCGTTTGTCGGTAATGCAACGCAGAAGATGCGTAACAATATAAGCGGTTATAAGTCTGATACAACCGGTGGCACTATAGGTTTTGACGGCTTAGTTAACGATGATTTAGCACTCGGGCTTGCATATACAAGAGCCGATACCGATATTAAGCTGAAAAATAATAAGACGGGCGATAAGAATAAGGTAGAGAGTAACATCTATTCCGTATACGGTTTATATAATGTACCTTATGAAAATCTTTTCGTTGAAGCTATAGCATCTTACTCGGATAATAGGATAAAAAGCAAATCAAGACGTGTTATTGCAACGGCACTAGAGACTGTCGGCTATCAAACCGCAAGCGGTAAGTATAAATCTGAAAGCTATACAGGTCAGTTAATGGCTGGTTATACCTATATGATGCCTGAGAATATTAACTTAACACCGCTTGCAGGGCTTAGATATTCGGCTATCAAAGATAAGGGCTATAAGGAAACTGACTACTAACCAAAACCTTATAGTTAAAGGCAAGAACTATAATAGCTTCGATGGTTTACTCGGCGGTAAAGTATCAAGTAATATCAATGTCAATGAAGAAGTAGTGCTAACACCTGAGCTTTACGCAATGGTTGATTATGCATTCAAGAATAAAGTTCCGGCGATTGATGCAAGATTACAAGGTATGACTGCTCCTTTACCAACAGCTTTAAGCAAAGCAAAACAAGCTTTGATGTCGGCGTCGGTGTTACTGCTAAGCACAAAATGATGGAATACGGTATTAACTACGATACAAATATCGGAAGTAAGTATTTCGCTCAGCAAGGTAGTGTAAAAGTTCGTGTAAACTTCTAATATACTCTAGCTCGTCATTGCGAGCAGCCATAGGCTGCGTGGCAATCTCATGAAATAATAACGAACTCCTGAGGTTGCCACGTCAAGGCTTCGCCTTTCCTCGCAATGACGGAAAGCCAAATCACGCAGAAATGACATCGAACATCTACAAAAACAATATAAAAGCCTATATAGTTTGACTATATAGGCTTTTTTGCTTTATAATGTAGTCTTGAGAGCCGTCATTGCGAGCAGCCATAGGCTGCGTGGCAATCTCGTCAAACATCTTGAGATTACCGCGTCGCTTCGCTCCTCGCAATGACGATAAAATTTAAATAAAAAATTATGTTAGATAATATTAGAAAAACCGCCGATAGTTTTATAATGCGAGTTTTATTCGCAATGATAGCTTTTGCTTTTGTCGGCTTTGGTTTTAAAGATGTATTAAACGGAAGAAGAAGCGGCGATATTGTTACTTTTTCTCATGTGAAAAATATCTCCCAAGAAGATTTTTTGAGAGCGAAATCTTTAGAAATTAATGCTATAAGTAAGCAAACAGGAACAAGTTTAACGGATGAAGAAATAGCACAGTTAAATATTGATAACCGAATTCTAAAAAGGCTTGTTTACGATAATGTTTTAGATTATTTAGTTGGCTATTACGACTTAGATCTAAGTGATGATACAGTTAAAATTTTAGTCAAAGAATCACCGGTTTTTAAAAATGAGCAAGGTATTTTCGATATAAAAATTTTTAAAACTTATTTTAGAAATTCTTATATGGATGAAGAAAAATATTTATTAAACTTCAAAGAAAAAGCTCTAAAAAATATTTTTGTCGGTAGTTTTGTAGAAAGTTTCTATGTTCCTAAAGCTATGACTGACAATATAGTAGATTATATGGCTGAAAAAAGAGAAGTAGAATTAGTGCAGATAGATTTACAAAATAAACCGAAAGATTTACAAATCTCTACCCCTACCGACCAGCAATTAAAGGTTTTTTACCAAGATAATAAAACCGTGTTTGAGGTACCTGAGAAACGCAGCTTTTCTTATATTAAAGCTAATATTAAGGATTTAAAAGTCTCAATTACTCAAGATGAGTTGTTAGAATTTTATAATGAAAATAAAGATGAATTCGGTGATCAAAGTTTTGAAGCAGTACAGAAACAATTACATGATTTATTAAAGGCTCAAAAAATCGACATACTTAATATGGAGTTTGCTAAAAAACTGGAAGATGAGACGGCAGCCGGTTCTAGCTTAGTTGAAATTGCCGAAAAATATAAGCTACCGATACAAAACGTTAACTATATAAGTTATGCAGAGCTTATTGAAGATAAAATAATTGCCGAAAATGTTGATAGTATTTTTGAACTTTCGGAAGGAGAATTATCTTATCCTATAGAAGCAGAAGATAAAAGTTATCTTATATTGGTAGAATTAAAGTCGATTCAGCCGGCAAAAATACCTGAATTTGACGCTATTAAAGAGCAGGTAAATAAAGTTTGGATAAAGCAGAATATCGCTGATGTAAACTTAAAAATTATCAAGGATTTAGCAAAGGAATATAATTCAGATCAAGAGAACATAAAAGAGCTTAAAGCAGCAGGAATAAAAATAAGCAAAAAAAGCTATATTAGAGCGGAAATGGAAAATGATCTAACATTAACTCCAGAGATATTATTATCAATTTTTAATACTAAAATAGGAAGTAATACACCTATATTCCAAGTAGGTGATGAAGTATATTTTGCATATATTAAATCTAGAAGTATAGATGAATTAACAGCTAAAAATATTCATATCAATTCAGAAAAAAATATAATATATAATATTAAAAATTCTGTAATTGACGAGCTAATTAACTACACAATTATTCAGAATGATATGCAGGTAAAAGCTAATTTTAGTAAGTAGGGAGCTGTCACCCCGCACCGTCATTGCGAGGAGCGAAGCGACGTGGCAATCTTGTCAAGCATCCTGAGATTGCCACGCTCCTTGCAGTCGCTCGCAATGACGATAAAATAAGCCACGCATTATAAACAAAAAAATAGAACTATGAGCTTTAAAGATTTACCGGAGTTTTTAAAATTTTTAGAAAAAAACGGTGAGCTAAAGCGTATTTCTACCCCAGTTAAAACTGACCTAGAAATTACTGAAATTAGTAGAAGAGTATTAGCACAAGGCGGACCTGCATTACTTTTTGAAAATGTTATAAAAGCCGACGGCACTAAATCCGATATACCTGTTCTAACTAATCTTTATGCTAGTATAAATCGTATTTGTATGGGACTTAAACTTAAGTCACCCAAAGAATTAAGAGAACTTGGCGTTTTACTAGCATTTCTTAAGCAGCCACAACCTCCCGCATCTTTTAAAGAAACATTGTCGATGTTACCGCTAGCAAAGCGTATTTTTGCTATGTCTCCTAAAACTATATCAAAAGCAGCTTGTCATGAAGTCGTTGTTGATAAACCGAATATCAATATATTACCGATTCAAAAATGTTGGCCTGATGATATTTCACCTTTAATTACTTGGGGTATAGTAGTTACTAAAGGTCCAACAAAAGATAAGGTGGATAATTACAACCTTGGCATATATAGAATGCAGGTTATTTCGGAAAATAAATTATTAATGCGTTGGTTAAAGTTACGGGGCGGAGCAGAGCATCATAAACGTTGGAAAGAAGCAAAAAAAGAGCCGTTTCCCGCCGCTATCGTTATTGGGGCAAATCCCGCGGTAACTTTGGCAGCGGTTACGCCGATACCTGAGAATATCTCGGAGTATAATTTTGCAGGTTTACTCGGTAATGAAAAAATAGAGCTGGTGCAATGCAAAACTATTGACTTAAAAGTACCTGCACATAGTGAAATAGTGCTAGAAGGTTATGTAAGTTTAGAGGAATATTTACCTGAAGGCCCTTTTGGGGATCATACCGGATATTATAATGATGTTGAGGAGTTTCCGGTCTTTACCGTAACTGCAATAACGATGAAGAAAAATCCAGTATATTTAAGTACCTATACCGGAAAACCGCCTGATGAGCCGTCAATCTTAGGTGAAGCATTAAATGAAATCTTTATTCCTATCTTGCAGCAGCAATTTCCGGAAATAGTCGATTTTTGGCTTCCACCTGAAGGTTGTTCATATAGAATTGCGGTAGTATCGATTAAAAAATCTTATCCCGGTCATGCTAAAAGAATAATGCTTGGGATTTGGTCGTACTTACGGCAATTTATGTATAGTAAGTTTATTATAGTTGTAGATGATGATATTGATGTTCGTAATTGGCAAGAAGTAATTTGGGCAATAGCAACAAGAAGCGATCCAAGGCGTGATACGAGCTTTATAGATAATTCTCCTATAGATTATTTAGATTTTGCATCACCTGATTCAGGGCTTGGTAGTAAAATGGGAATAGATGCAACCGATAAAATATACCCTGAGACAAATAGAAAATGGGGTAAAAAAATAGAAATGAGTCAGGAAGTTATCGACAAGGTTGATAGTATGTGGGATGGTTTAAAGATATAAAGTATATACTCGCTGAATTTGAAAAATTGGCTACGTCGTCTTTGTAAGACCTCGGATGCTGAACGTTTATTATACGCTCCGCTCCTCGGCTTACAGACTCCTTGCTCTTTTCCAAATTGAGCTTCGTATACCAACTCTTCATTTACCAAGAGTATACTCGTTTAATTTGAAAAATTGGCGTCGTTGTTTCATATTTTTTGATCCTCACGTACTAATATGTACGCTGCGGTCAAAAAATGTGAAACGCCTTGCTCTTTTCCAAATTAAACTTCGTTTACTATTTATATTAATTGTTAATTTTTTAGAAACATCTTGGAACTAAACATGTATAACATCCCGCACGAGACGATAATTAATAATTTCAAAGAAATAGCCGATAAATATCAAGAGCTTATTTTGCATTTCATGCAAGGTAGGGGGAGTATGATACCTAGGAGCCTAATTGATAGTGATAAAAACAGGATTATAGCTTCTTTAATGGTAGAACAATTTTGGGCAAATCCAGAAAAATTTTGTCAGCTTAATATTGAATATATTGATAAGTTAAGAGAGCTTACAACGAATAGCTTTGCAAAATTTGTCGGTAGTCCGGCAAAAGCTGTATTTTCTCCGGATAATCGAGATAAAAGATTTAAAGATTCTTCATGGGAGGATAATGCTTATTTTGACTTTGTTAAACAATATTATTTATTATCTAGTGAGTGGCTTAAGAAGAATATAGAACAGTATGAGCTGTCAAATGATCTCAAGCAACATTTAGAGTTTGTAACTAAACATTTTATTGATGCTTTTTCACCTTCAAATTTTGCTTTTTGTAATCCTAAGGTTTTACGTGAGACGTTAGAAAGCGGCGGTCAAAATCTAGTACAGGGATTAGAAAATTTCTTAAGAGATATAAAAAGCTCTGGTGATATATTAAATATTAAAACTACCGATAAATCCGCCTTTAAACTCGGTCAAAATATTGCGGCAACAAAAGGAAAAGTTATATTCCAAAATGATTTAATGCAATTAATATGCTATGAACCGAAAGAGAAAGTTCATAAGATTCCGATATTTATTATTCCGCCCTGTATAAATAAATATTATATACTCGATTTATCTCCGCATAATTCTTTAATATCTTTCTTAGTAGAAAATAATTTTCAAGTTTTTCTTATTTCATGGGTTAATCCTGATATCTCTCTATCGGAAAAAGGCTTCGAGGATTACTTAAAAGACGGTATTTTAGCCCCTTTTGAGTATGTTAGAAATCTTGGTTTTAAAAAAATTGATTTTGTCGGCTATTGCATGGGTGGTACGTTCCTTGCTATAATTATCGCCTACTTTAAAGTAAAAAAAATAGACTCTGTTCACAGTAGCACTTTCTTTACTACTTTGCTTGATTATACTCACCCGGGTGAGCTTGGAATATTTTTTAATGAAGCTACGATTAATTACATTAAAGAAGATATAAAGCTAAAGGGCTATTTTGACGGACAATATTTATCAAATAGTTTTAGTGTGCTAAGGGCAAATGATCTAATTTGGACGTTTTTTGTCAATAATTATTTGCTTGGTAAAAAACCTATGCCTTTTGATTTGCTATATTGGAATGCGGATTCTACTAACTTGCCGGCAAAAATGTATGAGGAATATTTACAAAATACATATTGTAATAACTTGCTAAAAGAGTCTAATAATTTAGAGGTACTCGAAACAAAAATAGATCTTGGAAAAGTTGATTGCAACACTTTTTTCGTAGCCGCAAAAGAAGATCATATAGCTCCATGGCGTTCAATATATGATGGAGTAAAATTATTAAACGGACATAAGATTTTTTGTCTCACGGATTCAGGGCATGTAGCAGGTGTAGTTAATCCTCCTGAGATTGCTAAATATAATTATCGGCTTAATGACGACTTAAGTTTAAGTAGTCATGAGTGGCTTATGAAAGCTACGGAATATGAAGGCTCATGGTGGAACTATTGGCTTGATTGGCTTATAAAAAATAATGATAATAAGCTAATAGATTCTTTAGATTATCAGAATCTAGAGACTATTGAAGAAGCCCCGGGCAGTTATGTAAAAAGATAGGTGTTATGGCGTATTTCGTCATTGCGAGCAGCCGTAGGCTGCGTGGCAATCTCATGAAATAATACTCCTGAGATTGCTTCGTTAATTACTTTGTAATTTCCTCGCAATGACGATTTGCAAACAACGCCTAAAATATAAATAAGTTATGAAGAGAAAAAATAATAAATTTATAGAAATATCTATTGCCTTTATCTTAGGAGTTGCTTTAGGTATTTATGGACAGAATCCGGATTATTTTACTAATCTAATAAATCAAAAATCATTAGCTTCATCTGCACCGAAAATAAAGCATTACAATATTTCAGAGCTTTTAAGAAGTAAAGTTAGTACATGTTTTACTCCTCCTGCCGGTTGTACTAAGTTTATAGCAAATCAGATAGATAGAGCTGAAGAATCTATTTATATGCAAGCATACGGTATGAGCGATGCACTGATTACTACTGCACTTATTAATGCACAGATGCGAGGAGTAAAAGTTAGAATATTGCTTGATCGTAGTAATCTTAAGCAAAAATTTTCTAAATTGCATGAATTACAACGAGCAAAAATTGATGTGGGCATAGATAAAGTACCGGGAATCGCTCATAATAAAGTTATCATTATCGATAGAAAGAAAGTAATAACAGGCTCGTTTAATTTCACGGCTGCTGCTGATAAACGTAATGCTGAAAATGTAATTATTATAGAAGATCGGGAACTAGCAGAGTCTTATTTACAAAATTGGTTAAACAGAAAAGCGAGTAATTGAGGGGAAAGCCGTTATTGTGTGCGATACCGAGCCGTCATTGCGAGCAGCCATATGGCTCCTTTATGTCATTCCCGCGAAAGCGGGAATCCAGAAAAAAGTATAAATACAGCAAATTTCTGAAATTAAAAGCTCGATTTATCTCGCTTTATTATGGATTCCTGCTTTCGCAGGAATGACATAAAAAAATAGTTAAAAATTACGCAGATTTCTTATTAAAGTTTTTTTTGTACTTGTTCTGCCATATTTTGCATATTATTAGAAGCATGATGAACATTCTTGGCAATATGCTTATTTGCAGCTTCTAATATTTTGTTTGAAGACTCATAAGCAATACTTGCTAATTCCTTAGCATTATCCATAGATGTTTCATAAATAGATTTTAAACATTTTTGATGACATTCACTAGCTTGTTTGAAATCTTTAGAATTTGCTGCTTCTTTAGTAGTATTCAAAATAGTATTAACATTATTTTGTATAATCTCGGAATTTTTCTTAAGCAAAGATTGCATGCTTTCTGTAGCAATTTGATTAGTTGTTAAAAGAATATTCATAGCTCTTTGCATTGTATTTGTGATAGATGAAAGATCTACACTAGGGATATTTTTCATAGAACTCATATAAAATTCCGGATTCATATAGGATTTCATTAAATCTAAAAATTGTGTATTATTTAACATTATTCATTCTCCTAAAATAAATTAAATTTTTTACTTAAAAAATTTTTTGTGTTTTTTATAGGTTACGTATATGTAAACATAAACCCTCAATTCATGCTAACATTTATAAAATTATGAGTCAATAATTGTTAGCATTAAGAATAATATTAAAAATAGTTAAGTTTTTATAAATGTTAGATACATCAATTCAAGAATTAATAGATAAGTGGCAAAAATACCTCGATTTGCAAAGAAATTACTCTAATCATACAGTAATTTCCTATAATAATGACCTTAAGCATTTCCTTGAGTTTATGAATTATTATAATTCAGAGCTTGTAACGATAAATCATATTAAAACCGCAGATATAAGATTAATCCGAAGTTGGCTTGCAAAACGTAACTGTGATAATTTTACCACTTCTTCAATTTCACGTGGTTTATCTGCAGTAAAAAATTTTTATAGGTTTTTAGAGAAAACAACACAGTTAAATAGTCATATAATTTTTTCTATAAAATCTCCTAAAAAAACTAAATTATTACCAAAAGCTTTATCGGAGGATGATGTAGTAATATCACTTGAACATATTGAAGAATACGGGAATGTTAAGTGGGTAGAGCTTAGAAATAAAGCCCTACTTGTTCTTATATATGCTTCAGGTTTACGTATATCGGAGGCATTATCAATTACGAAACTTCATCTACAAAATCTAGAATTTATAAGAATAATAGGTAAAGGTAGTAAAGAAAGAATAATTCCGTGGTTACCGATTGCTAAAAATTTAATTACCCAATATTTAGAAATATTGCCGTATAAGCTAGGTGATAATGAACCGATATTTAGAGGAAAGCAGGGTAAGAAATTGCAGCCACCGGTATTTAATCGTGAATTAATTAAATTAAAGCATTTTTATGGTTTACCGCAGCATTTAACTGCTCATTCATTTAGGCATAGTTTTGCTTCGCATTTGCTTGAGCATGGTGCAGATTTACGCTCTATTCAAGAGCTATTAGGTCATAAAAGTCTATCTACTACACAAAACTATACTAAAACAAGTATAAAGCATTTAGAGGCTGTATATACTACCGCATATCCAATTAAAAAATAAAATATATTAATATTCATAATCTTCTTGCGTTAGTTTTAAGTTATATATTATTTTATTTTAAAAACCTTATAAACATAATATACTAAAGCTAATATTGAGATATTAATATGCTAGAAACACCTAAATTGCCTACAGGATATAAACCTTCTAAAGATGAAGAATATATGTGTCCTAATCACCTAGAATATTTTAGACAAAAACTTTTAAGATGGAAAGAGGATTTATTAAATGAATCTCAAGAGACTTTAAATCATTTAAAGGAAGAAAATTTAAAAGAATCAGATCTTAACGATTGTGCTACTCATGAAACAGAAAGAGCCTTTGAGCTTCGTAGTAGAAATAGATATTGTAAATTAATGAGTAAAATAGAAGAAGCATTATCACGTATTGAAAATGGGGAATACGGTTACTGTGAAGAAACAGGCGACCCAATAGGTATAAAAAGATTAGAAGCACGACCTATTGCTGCATTATGTATTGAAGCTCAAGAGCGTCATGAAAATTATGAAAGAAGTCATTTGGATGAGCCTGGAAACTAAGCGGTTGGATATGAGTCGTCATTGCGAGCCGGCATTTATGCCGGTGCGGCAATCTCAGGAGTTTTTTTAATATTATCTTATGAGATTGCCGCGTCGTTGCTAACGCAACTCCTCGCAATGACGATTCGGGTATCCACGCGGGCAAAATGTCCCGACTATTAGCGATTATATACCTTAAAACCTAAAGAAGTTAGAGCATTTACCGTTTCAAATAAAGGTAATCCCATAACATTTGAATATGAGCCGGAAATAAATGAGATAAAAGCTTCTGCATAACCGGAAATTTTACAGCCGCCGGCTTTATCTATTCCCTCATCCAAAGAACAATAAAAATTAATCTCTTCATCACTTAATTTTTTGAACTTAACAATAGTCTGAACTATTTTTTGCCTAACTGTAAGCTGATCATTCTCTTTTTTGATAATACATAAACCGGTATAGACACGATGACGACGTCCGGATACCATCTTAATACAATTCTTGACTTCTTCATAAGTAGTAGCTTTCGGCAATATTCTTCTACCTACTGCCGCTACCGTATCGGCAGCTATAATTATAGCTGATTCCTCTATTTGAGATGCAACTTTTATAGCTTTTTCGTAAGCAAGTCTTATGGCTAAGGGAGCGGGTAATTCACGCAAATTAGGTGTTTCGTCTATATCTGCCGGAATAATTTGTGAAGGGATAATTTTAATTCTGTTTAGTAACTCAATTCTTGCAGGAGAGCTTGATGCTAATATAATCGGTAGGTTTTTTTTGTTCTGCTTCATACTTATAAAGACTAGTGACGATGAATCACACGCCCCTTAGTTAAATCATAAGGAGTCATTTCTACCGTAACTTTATCTCCTAGTAATATTCTGATACGATTTTTACGCATCCTACCGGAAGTATGAGCAATAATTACATAATCATTCTCAAGCTTTACTCTAAAAGTAGCATTAGGTAAAAGTTCAAGTACTGTACCTGTAAACTGAATGAGGTCGTCTTTTGACATTATAATTTATGTTTTTATGGTCGGGGCGGAGAGATTCGAACTCCCGACCCTCTGGTCCCAAACCAGATGCGCTACCAGGCTGCGCTACGCCCCGAGAATTAATTATGTCTATACTATATACTCTATTATTCGTAGCAAATCAATTTTTTTATGCAAAAATTTATAGATTTTGCTCATATCGTCATTGCGAGCGAACGTAAATGAGCGTGGCAATCTTGTCAAATATCCTGAGATTGCTTCGTCAAAACTTGCAGTTTCTTCTCGCAATGACGGTTTGGGTATTTCTTAAGTTTTATATACGATTTACCGAATTTCTATAAAAAATCCATAAAGTTTAATTTATTTTAAACAAGAAAAAGTAACTTATAATTACTTTTTATATTTAGGAAATACTTTATTTTGTAAGTATCTTTATAGATATTTTAGTATTTAATTAATGTTTTTCAACTAAAAGTAATGTGTTATTTATATAACAAAATTATAAGTTAGAAAAATTTTTATTCTTTTAATAATTATTAATCATTTCATCTTATCCTCTTTTATTATTAATACTAATTAAAGCTCTGAATAAAAAATTAATTTTATTATTAACTTTTTTTAAAAGTGCAACATAGGTTCTGTGAACATCTCTAAAAAATAGCAAATTAATTAGAAATGTTCACAGAACCTAGCGAAAATATTAAGAATTTTTATCTTAATCTCATTTACCAAAGATTTTTAAAAATCTTCCAAAATACAGAAAATTTATATTTGTTTAATGAATACTAGTCTCGAATTGATAATTTAGAAAATTAAGCCCAAATTTAGGAGATGTTATGTCAACTCAACGAAAAAATATTTTAAAAAATTTAATAAAAAAAGGCATGTTTACGACAGCCTCGGCGGCGGCAATGATACTTGTGAGTACTAGCTCTTTAGCTCTAGACAACCGGGACGTGATAGCAGATGATGCGGTTTTATCTAGCGGGGTTAATTTGGATCAAAACGGCGGTAACATTCCTTTTGCTCCCGGTTCTCTGCTTACGTTTAATAATGCAGATAGCGTTACTGCCGATGTGAATGCAATTGCCGGTATATATGTAAATGCTATCGGTCTATCGATGACTTTTCTGCAGAATACAGTAGTCGGCTGTATCGTTCCACCGGATTTACTTCTAGCAAATCACTCATTAAATATGACTATCCCTGCCGGAGCAAATGTTACTTTAAACGGCGTTGCTCCAAGTCAAGCAGCAGCTGCAGCTGCCGTAAATGCAGCGGGCGGTGCTAACCCGTTTGCTCCTGGACTCGGCAACAACGTTCCTGCGGATACTTATTTTATTAATGATATAGATTTTCAGGGTACTAACGGACAATTAACTATTCAAGCTGCAGATAATGGAGATATAGTTTTTGCTGCTGAAACTACTGATACCACGATTACAAACGGACTAAAAGCTATTGTAAATGTTAATTCAAATCTTCAAGTAAAAGATATTAGTTGGGCAACAGGGCTTGGAAAAATCAATATTGGTGCTAATGCTATATATAATTATGTAAATAATCTTCCCAATCCAATTGATGTAAACCCTATAGGAAATTTAGTATTTTTAGATCCTACTTCTCGAGCTGACTTTAGTAATGAAAATGGAGCAAGTACACAGTTTTTTGCTACTGAAGCCCTAACTAGTAAGAATGATGCGGCAGGTATAGTAGCGTTTCACGTATCAACCTCTGCAACGAATATTACTGTACCTGTCGGGACTAGCCCTACCCAAAGATTTAATACCTTTATTACGGATGGTGAAAATGTAACAACTATTAGCAGTAATATTTTTGCACAAAAAATTATAATTCAGCAGGATCCGACAAAGCTAGGCGGTCAGACACAACTTATTTGGACAACACAGCTTAATACGGGTGCCGGTGGTTTAGTACAATTTAATTCAAATTCTATATCACAATTTAACGCTAACATAACTTCCAATATGGATTTTAACGGTAAATCTGCGACTGCTATATTGGATGACGGTGTTACAGTAACCGGGGATATAGACGATATTATAGGGGGAAATCTGGCAACCTTAAATTTTGTTGGTGGTAGTACTGTTACCGGTGATGTAGGAGCCAACCATGCGATTAATACATTGAATGTTAAAGGGAATAACCCTGTTAATTTACAGGGAAATGTTACGGTTGATCAGTTTAATTTTACTGCTGACGGGATAGCTGCAGTAGGAGGAACATTAACTGCAACAGCAGGAGTGCAGTATAATGATCTTGAGGCAACGTTAGCATTTTCTAATCCGGTAGGTTCTTATATTTTTTCAAGCCCTATTTTACAAGCAGGCAATGGTGGTGTCATGGTAGATACTACTCTTAAGGCTACTGATGCTAGTATTGCTACGGCTAAAGCTATTCAAATAGGAGCAAATTTCTCTACAGCGGCTCTTACTTTAGCGGTCAATAATCCGAATTTAAATCTTTATAGCGGGAGGAAATCAAATTAATTTTGAAAGTGCTAAGGTCGGTTTAGTTGTTGCTTCACCTGTCGTACAAGCCGTAACGTTCGGCGGTAACTTAGACGGTTTCGCAGACGGCGGCGGTAATGTAACCTTAAACGGCACTAATGCTTTAACCGTTCAGGGAGGATCGTTCGGTGCCGTTAATAAGCTAGCTTCGGTTAGCACTATAGGAAACGTTCAGGCACAGGGAGGGATTAACCTTAGCGGTATTACGACTCTTAACGTTACGGGAAATAGTAACTTTACCGATCAAACCGCTACCTCGGCAAGTGCTACTAATATAAATATCGGCGATGGGAACGGAATCGGGACATATATATTAACACCTAATAATGCAAATTTTAATATTAGTACTGCTAATATGAAATTCAATAATGCCGGTTCAATATTAAATATTACAAGTAACGGAAACGTAACGGCTACAATGAATGGGGATTTAGATCCCGGTGCGGCGGCTAGCGGTATAATTCAGTTAAGCTCAACCGGCGGTCTTTTAACGATAACCGGTGGGAATAATTTAGGTATTAACGGCGGGAATACTTTAAATTCTATGATATTAGCTGGCAACGGTGATATCACGATTACGCCGGCAATTAATATAGCAACTCCTCTTTCTACAGGTATAGCAGGTAATTTAACTCTTACTACTGTTAACGGTCCGGTCAATTTTACGAATACTACTACGCTTGCAGTGACTAATATTACCGGAAAAACGGATTTTGTAAATAATGCCGGTATAATAAAACTTAACAATAACGGTACCGTTAATGTGTTAGGAGCAGCTACACTTGGACCTGTGACGGGTATTACGGCTTTAAACCTTAACGGAGCAGGGGTTGTTACGATAAACGGAGCATCTAGTGCAACTAATCTGACAATAAATAATGCAGGTGTAGTAGCTAAGGCTGCCGGTGGCTTTACCGGTAATGCTGCAGTTGGAGCCGGTCAATTGACTACAAATACTATCGGGAATGTAACTATTGGAACGGGAACATACACAGGAGATATTTCAGGTACGGTAACTTTTAGTGGGACAGGTATTCTTAATACAACTCAAGTTGGAGGGAAAGCAGATTTTGTAAATAACGCCGGTACAATAAATCTTGCTTCTAATGGACAATTAGGAGCAGTAACAAGTACCGGAGGTGTTAGCGGTACCGTTAATGTGTTAGGAGCAGGTACACTCGGACCTGTGACGGGTATTACAGCTTTAAATCTTAATGGAGCAGGAGCTGTTACGATAAACGGAGCATCTAGTGCAACTAATCTGACAATAAATAATGCAGGTGTAGTAGCTACGGCTGCTGGTGGCTTTACCGGTAATGCTGCAGTCGGAGCTGGTCAATTGACTACGGATACTACGGGTAACGTTACTGTCGGGACAGGAACATATACCGGGGATATTACAGGTACGGCAACTTTTACTGATGCCGGTGTCATTACAACTGATCAGATTGGTGGGCAGACTGATTTTGCCGGTAAGGCAGGTACGGTTAACGTTAATGACAGCGGTAATTTAGGTGTTGTTACAAGTAGTAACGCAGTTAACGGTAATTTAGTATTTTTAGGAGGCGGTAACGTAAACGGTGCTATAAGTAATATCAATACAATAAGTATTAAAGGAGTTGCTGGAAATATAGTAAACTTTACGCAGAATGTATCGGCAGCAAGCCTCACTTTCACTAACGGTGCTACGGCAAATTTAAGTGGGTCGCTTGGAACGGCTAATAATGCAGTTGCGGTAGATTTTGGAGCAGGTGGAGGTGTTTTAGAGTTTTCAGGTACAAATTCTGCAGGCTATTTACTTAACAGCCCAATTACAAACGGGAACACAGGAACATTAAACGTTTATACTACCGGTACTACTTTAACGGCTACTGATTCAAGTATAGGTACGGTACAAACAATTAATATCGGACAGGGAAATGCAGCCGCAGCATTTACGGTAGACGTATCTAACAAGGCTTTAACTCTAGAAAGTGCTATTAATTTGAATAATACTAACTCCATATTTGGTTTAACTACTAGCAAAAATCAACAAGTTACCTTTACGAATAATGTCGATGGTTTTGTCAATGTTGGCAATGCGGGCGGTATTGTTAATTTAAGTAGCACTTCTAATGCTCCGCCAAATAAAAATGTGTTAACTTTGCAGGGTAATGTTGGTAATGAAACTCTTGGTACAAAGGCAAATCCCCTTGCTGTTATAAATGTTAGTGGTAATGTCGGAGTTGTTGGTACTAATGCTAAGTTAGGTACAAATGGACTTGATGTGAGTAATACTGCAGTGCTTAATATTGCTGCCGGCGGGGTTTTTGTCGATGCATCACTTACCTCGGCAAGCATTAATGCAATTAACATTGGTGATGCTAAAGCTGGACCGGCCGTTTATGCACTTGATGCAATAAATGTTGATTTTGACTTAGATGCACCGGGTGTTGCATTTAAAAACGATTCATCTGTTTTAAAATTAATGACTACTTCGACAGATGTCAATACCCCAAGTACCATATATCTAACCGGTAATATAGATCCCGGTGCTGCAAATTTCGGTATAGTTGAGTTAAATGCTGAAAATGCCAATACTACATTAGTAATAAACGGTGTTAAAAATAAGGGAGTTAATCCTATTCTTTCACTTGGTACTGCTAATCATCCACTACAACAAATAAAATTTTCTGGGTTAGGTACAATAGAAGTAACTGCGATTAATACCAAGAGTATTGACGTCTCGGTGCCACAGCTTGCTATAGGAGTCGTCAATGCAGATGCTTTCTTCTCAGGTGCTACTAAGCTTGGAGTTGTACAGATTAGCGGTAATATGGATTTCCAAAATAATGCCGGTACTGCAATATTTGCTAGTGATACAAAAAATAATATACCGGCACTTATTACCGGTAATATAACGAGTACCGGCGGTCAACCTAACGGTACTGTAGTCTTTATGGATAACGGTACTATAGGTACTGTTGGCGGTAACAATACAATTACAAACCTTGCAATGCTACAAGCAGGGGCTGACAACAGCACCGTCACGATTAATTCCGGCGGTAACATGTCTATTACTGAAGTTCAAGGAACGGGTACGGGTAATATATTATTTACCCAACCGACTACTTTAACTGGTACCATTACGGGGAATGGCGTTAATTTAATGTTTACCGGTCCAAGTAGCGTTAGCGGGGATATAGGTAGCAGCACTTCAAAAGTTGGTGATATAACCGTTAGCACTGATTTGCTGAATTGTGCCGGAGGTGTTAATGCAGCATATGTAATATTAATAAACGGCGGTGACATAAAATTTAATGGAGCAATAAATATTTTAGATATTTCTGAAGGATCAAGCTTTTTTCCTTTTGCTTTAGCTATAAACCCTGAGGATAGCTTAGTAATTTTTGATGACTCTAATGCAATTACTTATTCCGGTAGTATAGGTACTAAAGGAATGGTTGATGTAGTTCAAATAGACGGGGGTGATGTTACAATTCAAGGTACCGTGAAAACAGGCTCGGTTTCATTTACTACTACTCAGTCTGCAACTTTAACTCTTGCTAATACTAGTGTAGTTGGCGGAGCTACTACTACCGGCAATAAAATTCATACTCTAGCAATAACGGGCGATTTAACAACAGGTACTTCGCCGTTCGGTTCAGACTCAAACCACCTTAAAACCATTCAGCTTAATAGTGACGGTAAATTCACCATTGATAGCCAAGATGTTTACTCTAGTGTCACAACCAAAACTAATAACGAGGGTACGGCGATATTTAATGCCGATAACGGTTTTACCGATGATTTAGGCGGTGAGAATTTAAACCTTAAACTAGTTCAGTTCAGTAGTAATAAAGGCACGGTAAAAGGGGATACCTATGCTAAAGATATTACTATTGATGCCGGTAAATCAGCTGTATTTACCGGTTATAACAGTAGGAGCTTAGATATAGCTGCGGCAACTGTTGGCGGTGTTAAAGTTCCTAGAGCAACCACGAAATTTAATTACAAAACAAAAATCGTTTCAGAGAACTTCAAAGGAAGCAGTAGCGATTCTTCAGCAGAATATACTAATGCTGCACTTGTACAAGCACCGATTAACGGCGGTAGTCATAAATTCGATGATGACGTATGGCTACAAAAAGCGGTAACGGGTGCGAATGTTATTACGTTTGCACCGAAAAAAACAGCTTTCATTGCGTCGAATTTAGGAGCAAATACTATAGTTGCCGATCAGGCGACAATGATGTTTACCGGTGATAATACTAAAGTAAATGTCGGGGGTAATATATCAGGTAGTAATATTACTTTTGACCTTGGTAATAATCAAGTTACTTATACAGGCTCTGCTACTCCTACCGGCGAGCTTATTATTAATGTCTTCTATGATACTATAAATGCAGGTCAAACAGGTAACGCAAATAGCGGTAATATAGTACTCGCAAGCGGTAGTACCTTTGATTTATCAAATGTTTCTTCTATTAAAGTATTTTTAACTGCTCAAAATAACCCGTCTGCTATTGGAGAAGGTAGTGCTTATCCTGTCATTAGTGCAGCAGGAGGTAGTATAATAGTCGGTAATGCTGCAAATCTACCGTTTAACGTAACGGCTAATGAAGGCGGCTTCGTCAGATGGCAAATTACAGGTAATTCCTTTGTACTTTTACCGATAGAACCAACAGGAGATGTTACCGTAGATAATATTATAGGTAAGATAATAAAAGCTCCTCCGGGTAGTGATGCGGCAAAAGTTGCAAATGTTTTAGTAAATACACCGATAGATCAAAGGGCGGCGGTAATTAAGCATTTATTACCTCTAATCGAGCGTCCTTCAAATGAAATACACAGAGTAACTACTCCGCTTACTCCTATGGGTCCTTTGGTCGGTCCAAGTGTTGGTGGTGGTTTCAATCCTATACAGCCGCCACCAACTAGCGGTAGTGTAGTTAACAATATATATGTTCCGCCTACCACTCCGGGCGGCTATGACGTAACACCTAGCAATCCGGCAGGATATAATACTCCGACTACTCCGGTTACAGGCACCGGTGGCTTTGGACCTAATGGTCCCGGTACAGGAGGAAATGCTCCTAGCGGTTCTGTAACCGGCGGAGTATTTACTCCGAATGGTCCAAGTGTTGTGGCTCCAAGCGGTCCGGCTACAGGCGGTAGCGTTGGTGGCTTTGGTCCTAACGGTCCCGGCACAGGTGGAACTACAGGAGGAAATATTGGCACAGGAGGTGGTAGCCCATCAGTCGGCACCGGTGGATTTGGTCCTAATGGTCCCGGCACTGGCGGCACTACAGGAGGTAATATCGGTACAGGAGGCGGCAGTCCGTCAGTTGGTACAGGTGGAGCTTCAGGAAGTAATGTAGGTACAGGCGGTACAAGCTACAATGGTCCAGCATCAGGCGGCAGTCCTGCTGGCTATGTTCCATCTACTTCCGCTACTTCAGGTGGCAGTGTAGGTACAGGCGGTACAAGCTATAATGGTCCAGCTTCAACCGGTGGCGTTGGCAACAGTGGAACTACTCCAAGTGGTACAGGTTCTAATGTTGGTACAGGCAGTAACTCACCTGCCGGCGGTAATAGTGTATACAGCCCATCAACAGGTAGTACTCGTAATAATGTCGGTGGGTATACTCCTTCAGTTGGTCAGGGTGGTACAAGTTCTAACGGTTCGGTAACAGGTGGTAGTGTAGGCACAGGCGGCACAAGCTATGGTGGTGCAGGTTCTAACGGTGGTGTTACCAATGGTGGAAGCAGTCCATACGGTAATAGTGGTAATCCTACAACAACAAGTATTTCTCCTGCTAATAATAGTAACAATATAGGAGGCAGTTCTGAGAGCGGTATGCCTGCTATAGGTAGTAGCCGAGATAATTCTTCAGGTACAGGTAGCGGTGGAAATTCAGGTAGCGGAATAAGTCGTTCTAATGCGAATGACGGCTTTAATGCTGCTCATGATAATACTAGTACCGGTACTCAAGAAGTAGGTAAGAGACTTAAGACTCTTAAAGATGCGGCAGAGGATGGTGCAAATCCTGCAGCAGAAGATGCTACCTCACGTAAGAGAGGTGCGGCGGCTGTCGGAGGCGGTGACTGTGAACTCGATGAAGGTAATGCTAATAATTCCGTTTACGGAGTATGGGTTAGCCCATATTACGGCAAAGCGGTACAAAAAGCCTTTAACGGTCTTAGCGGTTATAAAGCTAAATCTACCGGTGGCTCAATCGGGGTCGATACCGTTATAAACGATAATATAGTTCTTGGTGCTGCTTATACTAGAGTCGATACGAAGTTACGTTACCAAAATGCCAAATCCGGCAATACTACTAAGGTCGGAACTAATATGGGTTCTATATACGGTTTATATTACTTTGTAAATAACTGGTTTGTAGAAGGAGTAACTACCTATTCACGAAGCGATATTAAAACTAATGAACTACGTAATATTATAGGCGGTTATGAAACGGCACACGGTAAGTATCATTCAACTTCTTATAGCGGTCAAGTAGTTGGGGGTTATAATTATCTATGGAAAGAAACTTCATTCGCACCGATGGCAGGTTTAAGATTTACTAAGATTAAAGATTCCGGTTATCAGGAATACGGTACTTCTTTCCAAAATCTAACTATTCAGAAGCGTCAATATAATAAGGTTGAGGGTATACTCGGCGGTGAAATTAAAACAACTTTCTATAAGGATGAGTTCATAATTAGACCGCAAGTTCATGCCTTTATTAATTACGACTTTAAAGGTAAGACACCGGCAATCATCGCAGATCTTAACGGTCTTAATGAGCCTTTACCGGTACCGACGCCTAAACCTACTAAAATGCTGTATGATTTAGGAGCAGGGGTAGTAGTTAAGAAAGGTAGAACGGAGTATGGAGTGCATTACGGGCTGAACTTAGCTAAAAAATACCATGCTCAATCCGGTACGCTAAGACTTAAAGTAAATTTCTAAAAATCCGCATCAGTTAAGGATAAGAACTATAAAATTTCTATCCTTAACTGAGTAGTAAATTTTATTTTATAATCAAAGATGAAGCTTAATAATGTCTTTGGTTACCTTATCACTATTCAGGATAAGTTTTTATCCTGAATAGCTCGCTATTTAATATTTTCTATCTATTATCCTAATGGCTGCCTTTATGAGAAGCATGCCCTCCTTTAGCAGCTATTTCTCTTACCTTTTCTTTATCCATAGAGGCAAAGCCCTGTTTTCCTGATCCGTGATCATGATCGTTATGACCATGATGTCCTCCGTGAGAAGCATGTCCTTCTTTAGCAGCTATTTCTCTTACCTTTTCTTTATCCATAGAGGCAAAGCCCTGTTTTCCTGATCCGTGATCATGATCGTTATGACCATGATGTCCTCCGTGAGAAGCATGTCCTTCTTTAGCAGCTATTTCCTTTACTTTTTCTTTATCCATAGAGGCAAAGCCCTGTTTTCCTGATCCGTGATCATGATCGTTATGACCATGATGCCCTCCATGAGAAGCATGTCCTCCTTTAGCAGCTATTTCTCTTACTTTTTCTTTGTCCATAGAGGCGAAGCCTTTGTTATTATTAGTCATAATTCCCTCCTAAATATTCGGGTTAGTTAATAATACAGAACCACTTTTTTTCGTTTTCAGTAGCTCCATATATGATGGTAGAAAAATTTATAGGGTAAGTCAACCTAAATTAAAAATATTATAAACTATTATTTTTAACAATAAAGTTAATTACTGTTTACTTATAAAAAATTTATTTTTATTGTTGTTTTTTTAACCTTGACCTGAAAAAATTTAAGGAGTAGGCTTATAATTGCAATCAAAAATTAAGGAGGCTAACATGACAACTTTAGTAGGAACCCAAAATAATTTTGCCGATGCAATAAAAGAACTTATAGAGCTTGATTACGATGCTATCGAAGCATATAAAACTGCTATTAATAGAATTACTAATGAAGATTACAAAAAACAGTTAGATGCCTTTAAAACGGACCATGAAAGACATGTAAAAGAGTTAAATAAGCTTTTATCAAAACATAACGAGAAAACAATAAAAGGACCAAGTAGTAAGCAATGGCTGACAAAAGGTAAAGTGATACTTGCTGATTTAGTTGATGATAAAGCTATATTATATGCTATGCATACAAATGAAGAAGATACTAATACTGCTTATGAAAGATTAAATGAGCATAGTAATAAATGGCATGATGCATCAAAAACTTTAAAACAAGGTCTTTTAGATGAACAAAAACATAAGAAATGGATAGAAAAACAACTTGAAGAGTAAATCTATATATAATTGGTGGGGGGTAAAATTAAATTTTACTCCTTATATAATCTAAGCGTTATAAATATTAGCTCTGTGAATATTTCTAATAAAGATTTAATTCTGGTTATTTTTTGCTGCAAATCATAACATATCTAAATCAACATTTAAAACAGTACTTAGTTTTTTTAGCGTGTCTATTGTGCCTTTTCGTAATCCTTTCTCAATAAATGATATATATTGCTTAGTTTTACCAATTTTAATAGCTAATTGTTCTTGAGATAATCCTCTATATTCACGATAAACTTTAATAGGATTTTCGCCGTTTAGAATTTTTTGTACCAAATCTTCAGGAAAATATTCCTCATTTTTGGCTATAGCTTCGGCGTATAATGTTTCATCGGTAATACATTGTTTCTTATTGATAAGTTCCTGATATTCATTAAAAGGTATAACAACAAAAGCAGGCTTCCCTTGATATTCTATTATATGTTTATTACTCATTTATATACCTATCCTCTAACATCAACATTAATTACTAGAATTTCTAACTTTCCTTTATTTATTCTATATATAACTCTATAATCTCCAATCCTTAATCTATACCCATCGTATCCTATTAATTTCTTGATATTATTATTTTCCTTATAAGGATTTAATTTTAGTTGTTCTAATTTTTCTAATATAGCTTTTCTTTTGTTTGTAGAAATTTTGAGTAAGTTTTTTAAAGCTGTTTTAGAAAAGCTGAGTTTATATTGCATTTAGAGATGAGAATAGATTAAATTATAATATACTCTATGTAAGAATAGAAGTCAACATATTGTTGACTGATGCAATCAGAAAAATTATAATCTTAATACTAGGCTCTATGAAGCTTTCTAAAAAAGATTTAATTTTGGTTATTTTTTACTGCAAATTATAAGATTTTTTTGAAATATGAATAACTATTCTTTCAAAAATCTTATTAATTTTCGCTAAAAAATACCTCAAAATAGCGAATCAATTAGAAAGCTTCATAGAAACTAAGTAAGTATAAGGTTAATTAAATAATAAGTTGAATTTGTACAAGATTTATTATATTAATATTTGTAATTATTTTTCAGGAACTGCGATAGTTTTTATGGTAATTGCATGTAGTTTTTTATTTAATATTTCAGACAGGGCGTTTTTTACTAATTTATGTTGATTAATTAAAGAAAGTCCATTAAATTGAACATCTGATATTTCTAATGCATAATGGTCTTGATCTCCTACTAAATCAGTAATTTTTATTATACTGTTTGGAAAGGATTTCTTAAGTATTTTTTCTAACTCTTCTGCAGATATTGCCATTATTTTATCACTTTTTAGATATAAAAGCCTAAATATTAATTAAAGTTTTTTTTAGTTAAAGTAAAGCTTTATATGAATTTTTATTATAGAATTTTAAACATTCATTGATAAACTCTACTCTTATGCATATAATAATTAATATTATTATGTCATTTATTAATTATTATGAAAAAAGAAGCTGAAGAATTAAAATTATTTATCTTAGAATGTTTGAATGAGAAAAAAGCAGAAGATATTGAGGTAATTGATTTAACAGGAAAACATAAATTAGCCGATTATATTATATTTGCTAGCGGTCGTTCGACTAAAAATGTTGGAGCAATTGCTGAATATGTAGCTTTAGAATTAAAAAATAATGCCGGTATAAATAGTAATATTGAGGGGCTTGGTAAATCAGAGTGGGTACTAATAGATGCAGGTACTATTTTAATTAATATTTTTTATCCTGAAGCACGGGAGCATTTTAAGCTAGAAGAAATTTGGAAAAGATGAACGATCATATTCTTATTAACGTTATAATTTTACTCGGTACTGCGGTTTTTATCGTGGCTATACTTAAGCGTCTTAGATTAAGTCCGGTACTTGGTTACTTAATTGCAGGAGCTGCAATAGGTGATCACGGTTTAAAAATCGTAACATATGACCAAACTAAGTTACTAGGTGAACTTGGTGTAGTATTTCTATTATTTGCGATAGGTCTTGAGTTATCCTTCGAGCGATTAAAAGCTATGAGACGATATGTCTTTGGTCTCGGTAGTTTGCAAGTTTTAACGACTGCTATAGTAATTGCCGGTGCAATGGTACTTATAGACGGTAATAGTAGTGCGGCTATTATTACTGGCGGTGGCCTTGCCCTTTCATCTACGGCACTTGTTATGCAGGTTATTGAGGAAAATCGTAGTCAATCAACCCAAATAGGAAGAGTTTCTTTAGCTATTCTGTTACTGCAAGATTTGGCTGTAGTTCCATTGCTTGTGGTAGTGCCGCTACTTGCTGATAGTAATAAAGCTTCGCTTGCAGCGGCTCTTGGTATTGCACTCTTAAAAGCCGTAACGGCCTTACTTACAATATTTATTGTCGGTCGTGTTTTTCTTCGTCCTGTATTTTCTTTCATTTCATCAGAAAGTAATAATGCAAGCGAGTTACCTATTTCAATGACTTTGTTAATAGTACTTTCTGCTGCTTGGGCTACCGAAACATTTGGTTTGTCTTTAGCTCTAGGAGCATTTGTTGCCGGAGTATTAGTGGCGGAAACTGAATTTAGATTGCAGGCAGAAGAAAGTATTTATCCTTTCAAAAGTTTATTTTTAGGATTGTTTTTCATGACCGTCGGTATGAATATCGACGCACTAGAAATGTATGAAAAAATATCTCATATTCTTACTTTATCTATTGCTTTAATAGGTATAAAAACCTTAATCATAACAGCTTTTTGTATTTTATTTGGTTTTAATAAAGGAGTTGCTTTTTATTCAGGCTTATTATTATCGCAAGGTGGAGAGTTTGGTTTTATATTATTCAGTTTAGGTAAAGATAGTGGAGTATTAGAAGAAAGTACTGCCGATATATTATTACTCGTAGTTACTTTTACTATGGCACTTACTCCATTACTCGCAGCTTTAGGGAAAAAGATTGCCGAGAAAGTTGATAAAGGACTTGGTAAAACTCCGACTCAAATGATTGAGCTTGGGGCAAGAGATTTAACAAACCATATTATTATTGCCGGACTTGGTAATACCGGTAAAATGGTAGCAAGAGTTTTGGAAGCGGAAGGTATAAGTTACGTAATACTTGATTTAGATGATGATAGAGTCAAAGAAGAGCTATCAAACGGTTTACCGGTTTTTAAAGGTGACGTATCGCAAGCCGATACTCTAAAGGCATTAGGTACGGAAAGAGCATTTGCTATAATACTTACTATGAATAATCAAGTAACTATCAAGAAATCGCTTAAAACAATTAGCGGTAATTATCAGGATATACCGATTGTCGTTAAGTTAAAAAACTTAAAAAATGCTAGAGAGTTTTATGATTTAGGTGCCACAACTATTATTCCGGAAAGTTATGAGACTGGATTACAAATCGGTGGAACAGTCCTAAAAAATATAGGTATTAGCGAGCAGGAAATTAATAGAATAAAAGTACAATTTAGGCTTGGTAATTATATAATAGCAAAAAAAGAGGATGCCTTATCTGAAGTGGAAGATAATGATTAAAGTTTTTATCATTTTAATTACGATAATATTATCAACAACAATTAACGCCGATAATAAAAAATTACCTATTCCTAGATTTGTTTCAATAAAATCTAATGAAGTAAATGCAAGGAGCGGACCAACCACTAAATCTGCCGTAGAATGGCTTTTTGTTAAAAAAGGCGAACCGGTAGAAATAACTGCAGAGTACGAACAATGGCGACAAGTACGTGACATTAACGGCGAAGGCGGTTGGATACATTCAAGCGTTTTATCAGGTAAAAGATCAGTAGTTATTACCTCCGACAAGGAAATAGAGCTTACCAAATCCGCAGACCATAAAAGCCGAGTTATAGCAAAATTAATGCCCAAGGTTCGCTGCGGTTTAAAAAAATGCAAAGAACAATTCTGCCAAATTACATGTAAGAATTACACAGGTTGGATTTCTAAGAAAGTAATTTGGGGGGTATATGATGATAATGATAGGTATTAATAGACTTTTTGCCTAACCTCCTTCTAAAGGTAATTTGTACATCAAGAAGGTAACTAGCATCCTCATGTATTTATATACGCTGCGGTGGCAAGTGCTTCCGTGTTTCCAGGGGGATTCCTCTTTATAAGATAAGTTATGCAAGAAGTCTAATACTTATAATAAATTGTAAAAGTAGTTTACTATCTGAGGTTAATTTGCTATATATGCAAACTTACTAAAATATAATTATTTATGCAAAGATATTTAGACGGTACAAATGATGTCGCATTTAAAAAATTATTTAGCGATAAAGTAAAATTAATAAATTTATTGAACTCTCTTCTTAGGTTATCGAAAGGAGATAGAATCATAGATTTAAGCTATATAACTACTGAACAATTGCCTTTATTTCTTGAAGGGAAAAGAAGTTTATTCGATCTAAAAGTTAAAGATGAAACCGGTAGATGGTATATAATCGAAATGCAGCGTAAAATGGAGAAAGATTATCTTAATAGAACGCAGCTTTACGGTTGTTATACCTATGTTAGTCAAATTAAGAAAGGTATGAAACATAGGGATTTATTGCCGGTAGTAATAATTTCTATCATAGGAACAAAAGCTTTGCCTGATGAATTGCCGTATGTTAGCTATCATCATATAAAAGAAAGCAATACCCATAAACAATATTTGTTTTCATTAACTTATGTATTTATTGAACTAGGAAAATTTAAAAAAAATGATCTTAAAGATGATACCGATGAATGGTTACATTTATTAAAATATGCTTCGCAAGAACAAGAACCGCCAAAAGAGATTAAAAATGAAATTGTGTTATCGGCATATGCAAGTTTAGAGCAATATAAATGGACGGACCAAGAGCATGATGATTACTTTAGAGCTGAAATGGCTATACAACAAGAAATAGACAAGTTTGAGGAAAAGTTTAATGCCGGTATGAAAAAGGGGATAGAAAAGGGAAAAATTGAAATAATAAAGAAAATGCTAACTAAAAAAATACCTATAGAAGAAATACACGAGATGACAGGAATATCCATAGAAGAAATAAAAAAGCTAAAAGCAGAAATATAAAATATAGATTTAAATGAAAACCACCTTACCTGAACGTTCTCTTAAGATCCAAGCTAGGCTTAATTTTATAGTGCAGCAAATTTTAGATATTGCACAGGATAAAATTGCTATGATTATTTTGTACGGCTCTTTTGCTAGAGGTGATTGGGTGCGTGATCTACCTAACGGCTATCATAGCGATACCGATATTTTGATAATTCTGAAAAAAGGTAAATATAAAGGGTATACTGCTTTAAGGTTAGTAGATAATATATATAAGAGATTAGAAAAAACAGGAGTAATAAATCCTAAGCAAATTATCCCTTATGATTCATTAATATCAATAATTCTTGAGTCAATAGACGAAGTAAACAGGCAGTTAGAGATAGGGCGTTATTTTTTTACTGATATTAAGAAAGAAGGTATTCTTTTATATGATAGTGGGGAATTTACACTTAGTGAAGCTAAAGATTTACCTTGGAGCGAGATGAAAGAAATCGCTAAAGATTATTATGAATATTGGTTTGGCAGAGGTAAAGGTTTTTTAAAAGGTGCAACTACTTATTTAAACGATTCGGAATATGCGTTGTCAGCCTTTTCGCTTCATCAAGCTACGGAAAGTCTGTACAGTACTATTTTATTAGTTTTCTCAAATTACAAACCTAAATTACATAATTTGCAAAAATTAGGTAGTATGGTAGGAAATTATGACAGTGAATTATGGGAAGTATTCCCCTAAAGCAACTGCTGAACAAAAAGAGTGTTTTGAGCTTCTTGAAAAAGCTTATGTTGATGCAAGATATGATAAAAACTATAAAATTACTAAAGAACAGCTGCTTTATCTTATTGAGAGAATAGAAAAACTTAAAGAAATCACCGAAAGAATCTGTACAGCAAGGATTAATAAATAATAATATTTTAAATTCAATTTCTTTTGCTAAAAAACGCTCAATCACATATCCACTTAGTCATTATCCATGTAAATTTATATGGATAAGATTAATACGTCAAGAAGTTAGTTTAAAGCTTAGCTGAATTTATAAATAAAAAATAATATGGTATGTTTATCCTTATTTGATAAAAATACTATTCATTATAAAGTATTACTAATATGGCAAAAAAGAAAATAAAAGATAAAGCCCATAAAAAAGAAAGTATGATTTATATTACTACTCCAAATCAAGCTTTAGCAAAATTACAAACAAAAGTGCAAGATTATATAGATACTACAGGAGAAAAAATTTCTCTGGTAGATGAATTAATTAAGTTAAGAAGAGCAGATGGATAGTGTTTTCGGTTTATTTAAAATTTGATAAAATTATCTAAATATAGTATGATATAAAACTTTTTATAATATACTCGATGAACTTCAAAAATTGGCTGCGTCGTTCTACAAGAGCTCCGGTTCTCACGTATTAAGTATACGCTGCGATCCTCGCCTTGAGAACTTCTAGCTCTTTTTGAAGTTGATCTTCGTATAGTATTGTAGTTTAAAGATATATATATAAAATTTTATGAGTAAGAAGCTTTATATTAAGACCTACGGCTGTCAGATGAATGTTTATGACTCCGTTAAGATGCAAGATTTGCTTTATCCTTTCGGTTATGAACCTACGGAAAATATAGAAGATGCTGATGTTATTATCCTAATTACCTGTCATATCAGAGAGAAAGCAGCCGAGAAAACTTATTCTGAACTCGGTCGTATTAAGAAACTACAAGATACTAGAAAAAAACAAGGTTTAAATTCTGCAATAATAGTTGTAGCCGGTTGTGTTGCTCAGGCGGAAGGTGAAGAGATTTTCTCAAGAGCTCCTTATGTCGATATTGTTGTCGGTCCGCAATCTTATTATAACCTACCGGAATTAATCTCAAAAGTCGTTAGACACGAAAAACATTTAATCGATCTTGATTTTGTTGAAGAAGCGAAATTTGATAATTTACCGGAACAATTATATCCGCAAGGTGCTAGTAGCTTTATATCGGTGCAAGAAGGATGCGATAAATTTTGTACTTTCTGTGTGGTGCCTTATACAAGAGGAGCTGAATTTTCAAGGAACGTAGAGCAGGTCTATAGAGAAGCGTTAAAAGTAGTTAGCAGCGGTGCTAAAGAAATTACACTACTTGGGCAAAATGTTAATGCTTATCACGGTAAAGGACCTGATGATAAGATATTTACTCTAGCCGATTTACTGGGACATCTAGCACAAATCCCAAATTTAGAGAGATTGCGTTATATGACGTCGCACCCGATAGATATGACTGATGATCTAATAAAACTGCACGGCACTGAACCTAAATTAATGCCGTTTTTACATCTTCCGGTGCAATCAGGTTCAAATAAAATATTAAAAGCCATGAACCGTAAGCATGATCGGGATTATTATTTTGATATAATTAATCGCTTAAGAGAGACAAGACCCGATATAGTTTTATCCTCTGATTTTATTGTCGGTTTTCCCGGTGAAACGGATGAAGATTTTGAAGATACTTTAGATTTGGTACGCCGAGTAAAATACGGTCAGTGCTATTCGTTTAAATATAGCCCTCGTCCCGGTACGCCGGGAGCGACTAGAACGGATCAAGTTCCGGAACACATAAAATCAGAGAGATTAACCATATTGCAACAAGAACTCACAGCTCAACAACTAGCTTTTAATGAAAGTTGCGTTGGTAGTATTATGAAAGTTCTATTCGACCGTAACGGTAAATTCGATGATCAAATAATAGGTAAAACTCCTTATATGCAGTCCGTATATATCCAAAATCCTAATAAATCTTTGCTTGGTAAAATTACTGATGTAAAAATTACTAAGGCTGCAAGTAATAGTTTAACGGGTGAGGTAATTTGATTATGTAATTTACGTATTACAAAAATAACAGTTGTAAATAATAGCATACTTATGTTATAACTTACAACATGATAAATAGACATATAACATCATTTGTAAAGCAATCGTTAAAAGATTTTTCTGCAGTTCTTATTATTGGAGCTAGGCAAGTCGGTAAGTCTACGGTAGTAAAACAATTATATGACGAAGGAATTTTTAAGTCATATATTACTTTAGATGATATTTCGCAATTAGAAGCAGTAACTCATGATCCTCACGGATTTATAAAAAATGCAAGTTATCCTCTTGCTATTGATGAGATTCAAAGAGCCCCGGATCTTTTAAAAGCTATAAAAAAGTCAATTGATGAAGATAAGAGGCCGGGACGTTTCCTCTTAACCGGATCGGCTAATATTTTTTCTTACCCGGGAGTATCTGAAAGTTTAGCAGGACGTGTAGACGTAATACATCTTGAAGGGTTAAGTTTAGGAGAAATTTTAAATCAAAATAAACCTTCTTCTTTTATATTAGATATTTTTTCAGGGGCAACTATTCCTGAATTAAAAAACAAATGGACTAAAGAGTTAGAATATAAACCAACAATAACTAACCAATCTTTAAATGAATATATTTTCTATGGCGGATTTCCAGAAGTTATATTAAAAAAGCAAGAAAGATTTCGTGAACGTTGGTTTTCGTCTTATCAATCAGCCTATATTGAGCGAGATGTACGAAACATAAATAAATTTTTAGACGTTGTTTCCTTTGCTAAGCTTTTTCGCTTGGCTGGCTTACAAAGCGGTAATTTATTAAATCAAAAGAATTTAAGTATTGAAATAGGGCTAGATCAAAGAACAATATCAAGATATTTAGAGATTTTAGAAACAACTTTTCAAGTAAATCAATTAGTGCCTTGGTTTAGTAATACACGTAAAAGATTAGTAAAAACTTCTAAAATTTATATGAATGATTCAGGTTATGCATCGTATTTAAACGGTATAACAACTCCAAACTTATTGTTAAATAGTCCTTATTACGGAACAATATTTGAAACATGGTTATGGGCGGAACTTAGGAAAATATTAACCTTAACTACGGGTATAGAGCAAGCATTTTATCGTACGCATCTAGGAAAAGAAGTTGATTTTCTTTTATATAAAGGCGATGTATTTTGCGGCATAGAGTGTAAAGCCACAGAAACTATTCAAAGTCGACATTTTATGGGTCTTAAAGATTTATCAGAAGCATTAGCCCCACGAATTATGCATGGCATTATACTTTATAACGGTAATGAAATAATAAGTTTTTCCGATAAATTTCTTGCACTGCCTTTAAAGTGTATAATTTAAAATATTATCTATTAAATGTATAAATCTCTATTTTTTTGTTTAAAAATTTTTGCCGTACTTATTTTAGTAGGTTGCGGTATTACTGCTTATATAATATATCACTATTCACGTGATTTACCTGATTACTCGCAGCTTGCACGTTATTATCCTCCGTCGGTAACACGTATCTATTCTCATGACGGTAAATTAATGGAGGAGTACGCTTTTGAACGTCGTGTATTTGTACCGATTAATAGCATACCTAGTTCATTAATAGAAAGTTTTATTGCAGCCGAGGATAAGAATTTTTATAACCATCCGGGCGTCGATTTACTTGGAATAGTTAGAGCGGCATTTTTAAATATATCTAATTATTTACATCATAGGCGTATGGAAGGAGCGTCTACAATTACTCAGCAAGTGGTTAAAAATTTTCTGCTAACTAACGAAGTTTCTCTTGAACGTAAGATTAAAGAAGCGATTCTTTCTTATATGATTTCAAGAGTATTTACTAAGGAACAAATCTTAGAATTATATCTTAATCAAACATTCTTTGGTCGTGGTGCTTACGGTGTTGCGGCAGCTGCACAAAATTATTTTAATAAATCCGTAGAGGAACTTACTATTGCAGAATCAGCTTTTATTGCGGCACTGCCTAAAGCCCCTTCCGAACTTAATCCAGAGAGAAACTACGCTAGGGTAAAAGCTCGTCGTGATTATGTAATAGCACGTATGTTTGAAGATGGTTACATAACAAAAGATGCTGCGAAAGAAGCTATGGATAGCCCGATAGTTTTACGTAAACGAGCTAAAGAAGAAACTGTTACGGCAGATTATTATGCTGCACAGGTTAGAGAAGAAGTAATTAGGATGTTAAATAGTAAGGAAGAATTTTATACCGGAGGTCTTACTATTATCACTTCTTTGGATGCAAAGATGCAGCAATTAGCCGAAAATTCTCTAAGGAAAGGTCTAAGGGAATTTGATAGAAGACGTGGTTTTAGAAAGCCTATAGCTAATATTCCTCTTGATAATTGGCAAGAGGAGATAAAAAAACTACCGTCCCCTCCATCGCTTTTAGAATATAAATTAGCTGTAGTTCTGGATGTGGCCGATAATCATGCAGAGATTGGTCTTATAGACGGCAGTAAATCTAAGATTCTTATTGCTGAAATGAAATGGGCAAGAAGTAATCTTAAATCAGTGAAGACTTTGCTTAAAAAAGGTGATGTGATAGTGGTTGAGCCTATAAAAGACGGCTATGCTCTTCGTCAAATTCCTGAAGTAAACGGGGCTATTATGGTTATGAACCCGAATACCGGACAGGTACTTGCAAGTGTTGGGGGATATGATTTTTCTACAAGTAAATTTGATAGAGTAACTCAAGCACTTCGTCAACCGGGTTCTTTGAGTAAAACCTTTGTTTATTTAGCAGCTCTTGAAAACGGTATTAAGCCGAATCAGATTTTTAATGATGGACCTATTGAGATTTCGCAAGGTCCGGGTATGCCTAGCTGGCGTCCTAAAAATTATGAGGGTAAGTTTTTAGGCGAAATCACTATGCGTACCGGTCTTGAAAAATCTTGTAATCTTATAACCGTAAGGGTTGCAACTGCCGTAGGACTTACAAAAATCGTTGATATAATTAAGCGATTCGGTATTAATAATGAACCAAAAAAAGTTTACTCTATGGTACTTGGTTCAATTGAAACCACACTTAGCAGAATGACTAATGCCTATGCAATTATTGCTAACGGCGGTAAAAAAGTTGAACCTCATTTTGTAGAATTAATTAAAGACCGTAACGGTAAAATTATTTATAGGCGAGATAATAGAGAATGTCTTTCTTGTAATGTTTCGGATAGCAATTTAGATATCGCAATATTAGAAATACCGAAAGAAGATATTTATAGAGTTACGGATGAAGCTAGCGATTATCAAATTACTTCGTTTTTAACCGGAGCAATAGATAGAAGTACCGGCTATGCTGCGAAGAAGTTAGGGAAAATTATCGGTGGAAAAACCGGTACTAGTAACGATAGTAAAGATACATGGTTTGTAGGCTTTACGCCAAAAATAGTAGTCGGCAGTTATGTGGGTTATGATACACCGAAAGAGCTTGGAAAAAGAGCAACAGGTTCAAACGTAGTATTGCCGATTTTTATTGATTTTATGAGTAATGCTTATAAGGATGAGCCATCACTGCCTTTTAAAGTTCCAGATTCAATTAAGCTAATCGCCGTAGATAGAGCAACCGGTAAAATTACGCCAAGTGGCACTGTTATAGAAGCATTTAAAGTCAATAACATTCAGATGCTTGAGAACGAAGATATGATCGATAATCGTGATAATAACGATATTTTTGATTATGTGCCGAGCAAAGAGGACCAATCGCAGGAGATTTATTAGTATTATACGAAACGTGTTAAAATCGTCATTGCGAGGAGCGAAGCGACGTGGCAATCTAGAAAAATAATAAAAAAATTTTGTAAATCAGAATTTTTTGCTGGATTGCTTCGTCAAAACTTACAGTTTTTCCTCGCAATGACGGAAAACAGACCATATGAACATTTTTATTTTAACATATGAAAAAAATTATTTTATATATAACTGCCCTAATATCACTTACTATACCTTTTATAACTAGAGCAGATTGTTTTCTAGTTAAAGAAAATTATAAATTTATTAAACAAGAAGGTAATTGTGAGTCTCGTTATGCTCCATGTTCAACATTTAAAATTGTCTTAAGCTTGATGGGTTACGATGATGGGTTTTTAATTGATGAAACTCACCCGAAGTTACCTTTTAAAGAAGGATATGACGATTATCTTGAAGTTTGGAAGCAGCCGCATACGCCTAAAGACTGGATAAAAAACAGCTGTCTTTGGTATTCACGTCTTATTACTAAAGAATTAGGTTATGAAAAATTCCGTGATTATATAACAAAATTTGATTACGGTAACCAAGATATTTCCGGTGATAAAGGAAAGAATAACGGCTTAACCAATGCATGGCTTTCTAGCTCTTTAGAAATTTCTCCTGAAGAACAATTAGCTTTTCTTCAAAAACTTGTTGTAAATCAATTACCTGTAAGCGTTCAAGCTCAAGAAATGACTAAAAATATTATGTTTATTGAAGATTTTGCAGATGGGTGGAAGCTCTACGGCAAAACAGGTAGTGGAAATCGCCTTAATGAAGATAGAACTGTAAAGCTCAAAGATCGTCAAATAGGTTGGTTTATAGGTTGGTTACAAAAAAATGACAGAAAAATTTTCTTTGTACATTTTATTGAAGATAAAAAACACCATGACTCTTATGCAAGTCTACGTTCTAAAGAAGCAGCAAAAGAAAAGCTAAAAGAATTGATAAATAAAGAATTGAAATAAATTTCAATTTTTATTTTTGAGGAACAACCAACAGTGAATTTGCTATTGGTTGTTGATTAAAAATCAAAACTCTAAGTTATCTATACAGGAGTACCTTCGTCTTCATAGGAGACTCCGGTCATATCTACCGTAGTATGATCATTATGCTCTGTGCTGTTGTTAAGTAGAGGAGCGTTATGCTCTTCAGTATCGTTAGCAGCAAGTTTATCTTCAGCAGCTCTTTCAGCTTCAATTTCATCAATATATTGTTTTAATTTAGCTTTTTTTGCGTTTTTACTTCTAACGCAATACCAAGTTACTCCTGCACCTATTGCAACAACTATGGAGGCAGCTACAGCTATACCAATGCCTATATATGTAGCTAAGGAATTATCGTTATCACTCTCATCAAACATATTTTCTTGAGGGTTATAAGTTGAATTGAAAGCAGTATTAGTAAGGTTTGCTACGGTGTTATTAATTAAATTTATTCCCGTTTCAGTCCAACTTTCAGTGTTATCGGAAAAGATTAATTCAGAAATTTCAGCAGTAGAATTTGTTATTGTATTATTAACTGCATTAGTCGCCATTTCAGATAAATATTCTGTCCATCTCTCGGTTGTATTAATATCAATTGCTTGAGTAGTGCTAGATATCGGGTTAGCTATTAAATCCTTTATTTCTGAGAGAATCGCCTGTAGAGCATTTTCTTTCTCTACTTCAAATATTTCGCACCCTTTAATATCTCCTATAATAGGGTTATTATCCCCTGCGATATTAAGTATATCCTCAATGGTAGGATTTCCTTGAAGATTTTCTTGACATATTTTAAGCAAGCGTTCCTCATATATATAAGTCTTATCACCTTGTTTTTGCAATATATAATCCCGTATAGTCTTTCCATTATCATTAATCGCTGTAATAATAGCTTTATTTGCAGTTAATACTTTCTTTATTTTGAACATTCCTTCAAATACAAAATTGCTTGTTTCAGTATTTAATAATTCAATTCCTTTATTACACAGAGTTGTTAATATATTCTCTTTATGGCAAGTCGGTTCAATTAAACTAAGGGTAGGAGTAGTTAGATAGTAACTGGCCACATTATGCCCTATTTTAAGCATGTGGTATCCTTGACTACCAATTGTTTTTATTGTATTAGTAAGTCTTGCTGCGGTAGTTAAAGAAAAATGTAATATGTAATTCATGCCGTTCTATCCTTAAGTTTTAAATATAAGATGGCACAATAGATAAAACTAATAGATTAGTCAAGAAATTACTAATAAAAATTAATATTTAATATATAATCATTGCAATTTTATTCTTAATTGATAATTTTATTGTTTGAGTGATGTAAAAGTGTTACAACAATAATACTAATCAAAAAAAATAAGTCTATATGCCTAAAAGTCCAAGAGTTAATGTTACTTTTGAGCCGGTAATTTCCACTTTGCTTAGTAATTTAGCAGTTCAAGAAAATAAATCTTTATCGAGTTTAGTCAGAGAATTAACACTTGAAGCTCTTGAAATGAGAGAAGATTTATTTCTGTCAAAAGTTGCTAAAAAGCTTGATAAAGAGAATGCTAAAACTTACTCTCACGAAGAAGCGTGGAAATGAATTATAAAATATGTTATCTAGAAGAAGTAACAAATAAGCATATCCCAATGCTTTCCTCCAATGCAAAAACTCTTATCAAATGTGCAATTGAAGAACGATTAATGTTTGATCCCATAGCTTTTGGCAAACCGTTACGCTATAGTTTGAAAGGTCATAGAAGATTCCGAATAAGTGATTATCGTATTATATACCGTATTGAACAAGAAACATCTACGGTAATTATTATTGCAATCAAACACAGAAAAGAAATATATCAGGAATTTATATAAACCCTGTTATCTCTTGAAGTATCTAAAGAAATGTTATAAAGTCAAAAAGTTCATAAAAATTTGAGGATATTATGCAAGTAGTAAAAGCTTTAGAACAAATTTTAGCAGATAGTTATGCTTTATATTTTAAAACACAGAATTATCACTGGAATGTAGAAGGAGCAGAGTTTAGAAGTCTACATTTATTATTTGAAGGACAATATGAAGATTTAGCTGAAAGCTTAGATGAACTTGCTGAAAGAGTGAGAAGTTTAGGTGCTAAAGTCCCCGCATTATCAAATTTAATAAAGCTTGCATCTATAGATGAGGCAAATCCAAACGTAACAGCAAACGAAATGCTTAAAAGTCTAACAAAAGATCAAGATATTATTAGAGATACATTATATAAAGGACTCAAAGTAGCACAAGTAGAGGGCGATGAGGGGACAGCCGATATGATTATTGGACGGATTAAAGTACATGAAAAAAACAGATGGATGCTGAAGAGTAGTATACTCTAATCGTTATTGCGAGCGACTGCAAGGAGCGTGGCAATCTCATGAAGCAGTATTAGGATTGCTGAGATTGCCGCGTCGATGCTACGCATCTCCTCGCAATGACGTTGATACTTATAATAACAAAACCAACAAAATAAAAATAAAATGGAACAATACGATGTGGCCGTTATAGGCGGTGGTCCTGGTGGATATGTTGCGGCAATTAGAGCAGCACAATTAAAGAAAAAAGTTGTATTAATAGAAAAAGAACATTTAGGAGGGGTGTGCCTTAATTGGGGGTGTATACCGACTAAATCCCTGCTTAAATCTGCTGAGGTTTTTGAATATATAAAACATGCTAAAGATTATGGAATTGATTCTAAAGGTGCTGAAATCAACATTAAGAAAATAGTCGAACGCTCAAGAGAGATTTCAAATAAACTTGCAGGCGGCGTTAAGTTACTACTGAACAAAAACAAAGTTACCGTGATAGACGGAGTAGCAAGCCTTGCAGGAAATAAGATAATAAATATAAATGATAAACCTATAGTAAAAGCAGATAATATTATTATAGCTACCGGAGCAAGATCTAGAGTTTTAAAAGGCTTTGAGCCTGACGGCAAGCAAATATGGACTTCAAAAGAAGCTATGATACCGCAGCATGTGCCGAAATCTATGATTATTGTCGGCTCAGGTGCAATAGGTATAGAATTCGCTTCATTTTATAATAGTATTGGTGTGGATGTTACCGTAATTGAGGCACATAATAGAATATTACCTGCTGAAGATACGGAAATTGCCGGAATCACTCATAAGAATTTTGAGAAAAAGGGAATAAAAATTATTACAAATGCTAAATTAATTAAGCAAACAAAATCAAAAGATAAGATAGAAGTTGAGCTAGAGTTATCCGGTAAAACACAAAAATTACAAGCTGAAATCTTACTTATGGCAGTAGGTATTACAGCGAATACAGAAAATTTAGGACTTGAAAAGACCAAAATTAAAATAGAAAATGGCTATATAGTTACTAACGGACTAATGCAAACTGCGGAATCAGGAATTTATGCTATAGGCGATGTAGCAGGAGTGCCTTGTTTAGCTCATAAAGCAAGCCATGAAGGTATTATTGCAGCGGAAAGCATAGCGGGCTTAAAGCCGCATGCTATTAATAAACATAATATACCGGGTTGCACTTATTCTTCACCGCAAATAGCAAGTGTTGGTTTGACTGAAGAAGCAGCAAAAACCTTAGGTTATGAGCTTAAAATAGGCAGATTCCCTTTTATAGCTAATGGCAAAGCTTTAGTAAGCGGTGATAGCGATGGCTTAATTAAAACTATATTTGATGCTAAGACAGGTGAGTTGCTCGGTGCTCATATGATAGGTTCAGAAGTTACGGAATTAATACAAGGATATGTGGTTTCAAAAAATTTAGAAGGAACGGAGTTGGATTTAATTAATACTATCTTCCCGCATCCGACTTTATCGGAAATGATGCACGAGTCAGTACTCGCTGCTTATGATAGGGCAATACATGTATGAACAAAGATAATTTAATCGAGAATTATGCGGTAGCGTTATTTAATAACGCTATGGTTGATAATATACAAGATAAAATCTTTGAAGAAATTACTGCTATAAATCGTATAATTATCGATAATTTTGATATTAGAGAGTTTCTATTTTCTCCTATAGTAAATAAGGATGATAAAATTAATGTGGTTAATTCGTTAGTAAAAAATACTAAATTTAACAAAATAGTGAATAATTTTTTATTGTTATTGGTAAAAAATTCTCGTACTGCTATTTTATCTAATATAGTAGATGCTTATAATACTTTACTATATGAAAGTAAAAACATAAAGATAGTTCAGGTTATTTCTGCAAATAAGTTACAACCTAAAGAGCAAGAGTGGATTAAATCTCGTATAGAAAAAGAATTAAATCAAAAAACAGAAATATTATTTGATATTGATAGTACTATTATCGGCGGCATTATAATTAAATATGATAGTATGTTGCAAGATTACTCGATTAAGGGTAGTTTAGATAAAATAACGAAAGCTTTAAAGAAAGTTAGGATTGCTGCGTAGGATCGATGTCATTCCTGCGAAAGCAGGAATCCAGCATAAAGCGAGATAAATCGAGCTTTTAGTTTCAAAAATTTGTTGTATTTATACTTTTTTTCATGGATTCCTGCTTTCGCAGGAATGACATCGATCCTTAAACTAACACCTATGCGGGAATAACATACAAATATTAGTAGGAGACATAAAACCCATGAAACTAAAGCCTATTGAAGTAGCTGAAATATTACAAAAGGAAATAGCTAATATTAATTGCTTGAGTGAGCTTGAGGAAGTAGGGCAGGTAATTTCGGTCGGTGACGGTATAGCCAAAATTTACGGTCTTGCTAATGTAAAATCCGGTGAGGTAGTAGAATTTAAATCCGGTGTTAAGGGGCTTGTTTTAAATTTGGAGAATGATAGCGTCGGTGCTGTAATTATGGGAGATGATAACCAAGTACAGCAAGGCGATAATGTCAAAAGAACTAAAGAAGTTTTAGAAGTACCGATAGGAAAAGCTCTGCTTGGTCGTGTTGTTGATGCTCTAGGTAATCCTATTGACGGCAAAGGCGATATTGCAAGTAAAGAGTACAGACATATCGAGATGAAAGCTCCGGGAATAATAGAAAGAACGAGCGTAAGCGAACCTGTACAAACCGGAATAAAGGCTATAGATTCGTTAATTCCGATAGGTAGAGGGCAAAGAGAATTAATAATCGGTGATAGACAAACCGGAAAAACGGCGATAGCGGTTGATACTATTATTAATCAAAAACAAGCTCATTCACTTACTAATGAAAGCGATAAAATTTATTGTATTTATGTAGCTATTGGGCAGAAAAGATCAAGCGTTGCACAGATAGTAAAAAAACTAGAAGATGCCGGAGCAATGGACTATACAATCGTTGTTTCGGCTACCGCATCGGAAGCTGCAGCTCTTCAATTCATTGCCCCTTATTCTGCCTGTAGTATGGGAGAATATTTTCGTGATAACGGCATGCACGCACTTATTATTTATGATGATTTAAGTAAGCATGCCGTCGCATATAGACAAATCTCATTACTTCTTAGAAGACCTCCCGGGCGAGAAGCATATCCCGGTGACGTGTTCTACCTGCATTCAAGATTGCTTGAGCGTGCTGCTAAAATGTCGGAGGAAAAAGGTAGCGGCTCACTTACTGCTCTTCCTATAATTGAGACGCAGGCAGGTGATGTATCCGCATATATCCCAACAAATGTTATTTCAATTACCGACGGTCAAATTTTCTTAGAAAGTGAGTTATTTTATAAAGGTGTAAGACCTGCCGTTAATGTCGGTATTTCAGTAAGCCGTGTTGGTTCTGCAGCACAAATAAAGGCTATGAAGCAGGTAGCAGGTTCGGTAAAGCTAGAACTTGCTCAATTTAGAGAGCTGGAGTCTTTCTCGCAATTTGGATCAGATCTAGACCCTGCCACTAAAGCACAAATCGATCACGGTAAAAGATTAGTTGAGATATTAAAACAAGCACAATATCATCCCTTTCCGGTAGAAGAGCAAATAGTAAGTATTTATGTCGGAACTAAGAAATATTTAAATGATGTGCCGCTTCAGAAAGTAAAAGAATTTGAAGATAAAATGCTTACGGAGATAAGGTTAAATAAAAAAGATATTTTAGAATCAATAAAAAACGAGCAACGTATAACCGAAGAAACCGAGCAGAAACTAAAAGCATTTTTAGAAAATTTCGTTAAGGAATTTGTTAAATAATATGATGTTGTTTTTGTGTGGATACTAAATCGTCATTGCGAGGAGCGAAGCGACGTGGCAATCCAGAAAATAATAAAAAAATGCTACGCATTTTTAACTGGATTGCTTCGTCAAAATTTTCAATTTTTCCTCGCAATGACGAGAGTACACAAGAATGACATAAAAACCAAAAAACTACTATGTCAAATTTAAAGCAATTAAGAACTAGAATTAAAAGCGTTAAATCTACACAAAAGATTACTAAAGCAATGCAACTAGTATCAGCTTCTAAAATGGCAAAAATAAAAAGTCAAATAGCCAATTCAAATTTTTATATTGAGGCTATTAGTAAAATGATGTCCGATATATTATCAATTGATATGTATGAGCTATCCATAGAAGAGCAGAAATTTTTTAATACTATACCGAATAAAGCAAATTTATTGATAGTTATGGCATCACAGCGTGGTTTATGCGGAACGTTTAATTACAGTATAATTAAGCAAGTTAAGAATGATATTAAAGAGTTAGAAAATAAAGGCGAACAAATAAAGCTTATCATTATAGGAAAAAAAGGTTACGAAGCATTAAAAAGGCAATATGCAAATTATATTGATAGTTATTTTGAGTTACCTAAAATTCATGATGAAAACCTGATGCTGCAAGTAAAACAAAAAATTATGTCGGCGGTAGAAAATTTGGAAGTTAGTAATTGTGTTATATATTTTAATAAATTTAAGAACGCAATGACTCAAATTATGACTAGACAACAGATTTTACCGATAGAAAAATATCATGATGATTCTAAGGTAGATGATGATTATTATGAATACGAAGGAGAAAATCTAATTTCTAACTTGATTAATTTATATGTTAATTCCCAAATAAATTATGCTTTACTACAAAGTAGAGCAAGTGAAGAGGGAGCTAGAATGACCGCTATGGAAAATGCAACAAATAATGCTAATGATTTAATAAGTAAATTAGTTTTAAAGCTAAATAGATCAAGACAAGCTATTATTACTACGGAGTTGATAGAGATTATAGCCGGCTCTGAGGCAGTCTAGTTTCCGTCATTGCGAGGAGCGAAGCGACGTGGCAATCTCGTCAAATCTCCTGAGATTGCTTCGTCGAAACTTGCAGTTTCTTTTCGCAATGACGTTTTTTATAAGAAACATTATCTTAAAAGAAAAAATTATGACAAAAAATATCGGTAAAATTACTCAGATTATTTCAGCGGTGGTGGATGTAAAATTTACGAATAACGGTGAGTTACCGGAAATTTTAAATGCTCTAGAGTGCTATAACGATAAACAAAGGATAGTGCTGGAAGTAGCACAACATATAGGCGATGATACGGTGCGTTGTATTGCTATGGATTCTACCGAAGGATTAGTGCGGGGTGTAGAAGTAATAGATACAGGCAGTCCTATTCGGATTCCCGTAGGTACTGAGACGCTTGGGCGTATTATGAATGTTGTAGGTGAGCCGATTGACGGTAAAGGAGACATTAAAAGCTCAAATATTTCTTCTATATATAAGTCTGCTCCTGATTTTACCAACCAGTCAACCGAGCGTAATATATTAGTAACCGGTATTAAAGTTGTTGATTTACTTGCTCCTTATACTAAGGGCGGTAAGATAGGATTATTCGGTGGTGCAGGTGTAGGTAAAACCGTGTTAATTATGGAGCTTATTAATAACGTAGCTAAGGCACATGGCGGTTATACCGTATTTGCAGGAGTCGGTGAGAGAACTAGAGAGGGTAATGATCTTTACCATGAAATGATTGACTCCGGTGTGATTGACCTTGAGAAACCGGAAAATTCAAAAGTAGCTCTTGTTTATGGACAAATGAACGAGCCGCCGGGAGCAAGGGCAAGAGTTGCATTAAGCGGTCTGACCATTGCGGAAAGTTTTAGAGATATGAATGAGGGGCAAGATGTTTTATTCTTTGTAGATAATATTTTCCGTTTTACTCAAGCAGGTTCTGAAGTATCGGCGTTGCTTGGTAGAATTCCGTCAGCGGTAGGGTATCAGCCTACTCTTGCTACTGATATGGGAGAGCTACAGGAGCGTATCACCTCTACTAAGAACGGCTCAATAACTTCCGTGCAGGCTATATATGTACCGGCAGATGATTTAACCGATCCTGCTCCTGCTACTTCTTTTGCACATTTAGATGCTACAACAGTACTTAGCCGTCAGATAGCCGAGCTTGGAATTTATCCGGCAGTTGACCCGTTAGATAGTAATTCTCAGGTACTTGACCCGATGATTGTCGGTGAAGAGCATTATAGCGTAGCAAGACAAGTGCAGCAGATTTTACAAACTTATAAATCGTTGCAGGATATCATCGCTATTTTAGGTATGGATGAGCTATCCGAAGAAGATAAGCTAACCGTGTCGCGTGCTAGAAAAATACAGCGTTTCTTATCACAGCCTTTCCATGTCGCTGAAGTATTTACCGGAGCTGAAGGCAAATTTGTTAATTTAGCCGATACTATAGCAGGCTTTAAAGGGCTTGTAGAGGGTAAATACGATGATTTACCAGAAGCTGCTTTTTATATGGTCGGAACTATGGACGAGGCTATTGAGAAAGCGAAGATTTTGAAAGGATAAATGTAACCATAATCGTCATTGCGAGCAGCCGTAGGCTGCGTGGCAATCTCATGAAATAATAACGAATTCCTGAGATTGCTTCGTCAATTATTTCATAATTTCCTCGCAATGACGAAAAATACAATAAGCCCATGAACGAAACAATTTTAGTCAAAATAATTACTCCTTTAAGTATTGCATTTGAAAAGCAAGCTAAAATGGTAACAATGCCGGGTGAGGAGGGTATGTTTGGAGTGCTGCCGAATCACGCTCCGATGATCGTTAGTTTAAAAGCCGGTTTAGTACAGGTTTATATAGATGATATATACAACCCACAAATTACTTATCTTGTTTCCAGCGGTGTAACCGAAGTAACGGGAAGTTATGTTAATATAGCAACGGAAACTGCTATTAACGTTACAAATTTAAATGAAGCAGAAATAGCAACTAAGCTTCTAGAACTTCAAAAACCTTTATCAGAACAACATTAATTTGTTTTAAAAATCTACGTTTTGGGATAAGGTTATTTTAATGTCATTGTGAGGCTTTTTCCCGTCCTTGCGAGGAGCGAAGCGACGCGGCAATCTCGTCAAACATCCTGAGATTGCTTCGTCAATTACTTCGTAACTTCCTCGCAATGACGGTTTAGCCCACGCAACCTACGGTTGCTCGAGATGACGATGTTCATTCCACATAATCAAGTGAGAAACAAATGTCAAAAGTGCATAATTCAGAATATATAAAAGAGTTATCAGTCGATAATACTTCCTACAAAATTTACGATATAAATAAAGCGGCAAGCGATATCGAACTTCCCTTAAAAAAGCTTCCATATAGTTTAAGAGTGTTATTTGAGAATGTATTACGTTCTAATGGTTCAAAGCAAAACTTACTTGTTTTTAAAGAATGGCTAAAAACTAAAGAATCTGATGCGGAAATAGATTTTATGCCGGCAAGAGTTTTGATGCAGGATTTTACCGGTGTGCCTGCTATTGTGGACCTAGCTGCTATGCGTGATGCGATGAAGAAAATAGGAGGCGATCCGTTAAAAATTAATCCGCTTATTCCTGTTGATTTGGTAATAGACCATTCCGTAAGCGTTGATTCTTATGCAGCTAAAGATTCATTCGATAAAAACGTGCAAATGGAAATGAAACGCAATATTGAGCGTTATCAGTTTCTTAAATGGGGGCAGCAGGCATTTAATAATTTTAAAGTAGTGCCGCCTGGTACGGGTATTTGTCATCAGGTAAATTTAGAATATTTAGCAAAAGTCGTGTGGCATAAAGACGGACTTGCTTACCCTGATAGTTTAGTTGGAACTGATAGCCATACAACCATGGTAAATGGATTATCGGTGCTTGGTTGGGGAGTTGGCGGAATAGAAGCAGAAGCTGCAATGCTTGGACAACCTCTTACTATGATTCTACCGGAAGTAATCGGTGTAAAACTAACAGGAAAATTAACAGGTATAGCTACCGCAACCGATTTAGTGTTAACCGTTACCGAGATGTTGCGGAAAAAGAAAGTAGTAGGTAAATTTGTTGAGTTTTTCGGTGAGGGACTAAAAAATCTAACGATTGCCGATCGTGCTACCATTTCTAATATGTCGCCTGAATACGGTGCTACTTGTGGCTTTTTCCCGATTGACCAAGAAACTATAAAATATTTAGAGCTAACAGGTAGAGAAAAAACGCAAATCAAATTAGTAGAAAAATACGCAAACGAGCAGAATCTTTGGTATGATTTTGAGCATGAGGCAGAATATACCGAAATTTTAGAGCTAGATTTATCTATGGTACATAGCTCGCTTGCCGGGCCAAGACGTCCGCAAGATAGGGTAGATTTAAACGATGTAGCAAATAATTTTAAACATGAATTACCGAATTTCGGTATAGAAAATAAAGACATTGATAAAAAATATGCCGTAGCAAATCAGAATTATGAAATCGGTAACGGCGATGTGGTAATTGCAGCAATTACTAGCTGTACTAATACTTCTAATCCTAGCGTGATGATTGGTGCAGCACTTCTTGCTAAAAAAGCACTAGAACATGGGTTAAAGGTAAAGCCTTGGGTTAAAACTTCTCTTGCTCCTGGCTCAAAAGTCGTAACAGAATATTTGAAGCTTAGCGGTCTTGATAAATATTTAGATGAATTAGGGTTTAATCTAGTAGGTTACGGCTGCACTACTTGCATCGGTAATTCCGGACCTCTAAATCCGGAAATAGAGGAAACTATTAACAAAAACGGGCTAGTTGTTGCTTCTGTTTTATCCGGTAATAGGAATTTTGAAGGGCGAATTAATCCACTTACTAAAGCAAGCTATCTCGGCTCGCCTATTTTAGTTGTAGCATATGCACTTAGTGGCACTCTTAATATAGATTTAAATAATCAGCCTATAGGAAAAAATATTTATTTAAAAGATATTTGGCCAAGCAAAGAAGAGATAGATGAAGTTATTGCAAATTCAATTAATTCCTCTATGTTTATAGAAAAATATTCTGATATATTTAGTGGAACGAAAGAGTGGAAAGATTTACAGATTACAACTAGCTCTACTTATAACTGGAATAAGAACAGTACCTATATTAATAATCCGCCTTATTTTGAGGATATAGGCAGCAAGAATAATATAAAAGATATAAAATCTGCAAAAATTCTAGCAATTTTCGGTGATTCTATTACTACCGATCATATTTCGCCTGCAGGAAGTATTAGTAAAACCAGCCCTGCTGCTAAATATTTAACGGACAATCATATAGAGCCTCTAGATTTCAACTCTTACGGGTCACGTAGAGGGAATCATGAAGTGATGATGCGTGGCACATTTGCTAATATCCGTATAAAAAACGAAATGTGTAAGGGAGTAGAAGGCGGCTTTACTATAAACCAATTAAGTAGTACGCAGCAAACTATTTACGATGCGGCTATGGACTATAAAGCTAATGATGTACCTGTAGTGATTTTTGCCGGTAAAGAATATGGTAGCGGTTCGTCTAGAGATTGGGCGGCAAAAGGTCCGCAACTGCTTGGAGTAAAGGCAGTGATTGCCGAGAGCTTTGAGCGAATACATCGTTCAAATTTAGTTGGTATGGGTATTTTACCGCTAACTTTTACCGGCAATAATACAAGATTAGATTTAAAGCTAGACGGTTCAGAAACTATTGATATTATAGGCTTAAGTGAACAAATAAAGCCTTATAATCCTGTTAAATGCATGATAAAAAAACAAACTGGCGAAACAAGAACAATCGATTTAATATTGCAAATATTTACGGATAATGAGATAAATTATATAAAGCACGGCAGTATTATGCATTTTGTGGTAGAGAATTTGAAGGGGTAGTTTTGTCATATCGTCATTGCGAGGAAATTACGAAGTAATTGACGAAGCAATCTCAGGATATTTGACGAGATTGCCACGCAGCCTACGACTGCTCGCAATGATGACTTGGTATCCATGCAACAATGCTACGTGGCACGACATAAAGAGGTAAATAAAAATATGGACAAACATCTTAAAGAATATACCGAGAGCGGTAAGAAAAACTTAATTGTAGTATATATATTATATTTATGCGGGGTAGTAGCACCGCCATTGCCTCTAATTGGGGTAGTTTTTGCTTATATTAATAAAGACAAAGCCGATAATTTTGCTGCTAGCCATTACGTATTTCTATTCCGTACTTTTTGCTTTGCAGCGATTGGATGGGTTATATGTTTTACAGATATTTGGATAGTATTAGATTTTGCCTTAGCTATTTGGTATATACTTCGTATTGTCATCGGTTTTAAATATATGATAGAGGATCAGGCATACCCAAACCCTATGACTTATTGGATAAAGTAAAAATGATAAAGCTGAATATAGACGGCTCTGAAATAGAAGTATCAGAAGGTAGCACCGTTTATCAAGCTTGCACACAAGCAGGCAAAGAAATCCCGCATTTTTGTTATCATGAGCGTCTAAAAATCGCCGGTAATTGCCGTATGTGTTTGGTTGAAATGGAAAAATCACCAAAGCCTATAGCTTCTTGTGCAATGCCGGTAAGTAACGGTATGGTTATTCACACTGATACGCCTATGGTGAAAAAAGCACGTGAAGGGGTGATGGAGTTTTTACTTATTAATCATCCTCTAGATTGCCCTATTTGTGATCAGGGCGGTGAGTGTGATTTACAGGATCAGGCTTTTAGATACGGTAAAGGTACTAATAGATTTCATGAAAATAAGAGATCTATCAAAGATAAATATATGGGGCCGTTGATTAAAACAGCGATGACTAGATGCATACAATGCACTAGATGTATTAGGTTCGCCAATGATATAGCCGGGATAGAGGAAATGGGAGCTATCCATCGAGGTGAGCATATGGAGGTAACTTCATATTTAGAGCAAACACTCGATTCCGAGATGTCCGGTAATATGATCGATATTTGTCCGGTTGGTGCTTTGAATTCTAAGCCTTATGCCTTTAAAGCACGTAAATGGGAATTAAAACATACCGCTAGTATTGGTGTGCATGATGCGGAAGGCTCTAATATTCGTATAGATAGTAGAGGCGATGAGGTAATGAGAATATTACCTCGTGTTAATGAAGAAATAAATGAGGAATGGCTTTCTGATAAAAATCGTTTTAGTTATGACGGTTTGAAATATCAACGCTTAGATCTCCCTTATATCAGAAAAAACGGTAAGTTAGTAGAGGCTAGTTGGAGCGAAGCTTTAAAGACGATAGCAGATAAAATTAAATCCGTAAAACCAGAGAAAATTGCTGCTATTGCCGGTTCTCTTGTGTCTGTTGAAGCAATGTTCATGCTAAAAACATTACTGCAAAAGCTTGGTTCTAATAATTATAGCGTTAATCAGTTTGATTATAAATTTGATACCACGCAGCGAGGAAACTACTTATTTAATACAACTATTGCCGGTGTAGAAAAGGCTGATTTATGTTTACTAATCGGAGCAAATCTAAGGCAGATAGCTCCAGTATTAAATAGCCGAATAGGGCAAAGAGTGCGTGCAGGCTCATTAAAAGTGGCAAGAATAGGTGAAGGACATAACCAAACTTATAGAATTCAGGATTTAGGAAGTGATATTAAGATTATTGAGGAGCTAGCTATTGGTACTCATGAGTTTACGAAAGCCTTAAAAGCAGCAAAATATCCGATGATTATAGTAGGTGACGGCGTATATGCAAGAGATGACGGATATGCTATATTGTCGCTTATTCATAAGATAGTGGCTGAATATAATATTATGCGTGATGACTTTCAAGGCTTTAATATGCTGCATAATCACGCTTCTATAGTCGGCGGTCTTGACATCGGTTTTAATACTCCTATTAAGCTTGAAGAGTTAGAACTCACTTACCTACTTGGAGCTGATGAACTCCCATTTGATAAGCTAAAATCGGCTTTTATAATATATCAAGGACATCATGGGGATTCAGGTGCTGCGAATGCTGATGTAATTTTACCTGCGGCAGCTTATACCGAGCAGAGCGGAATTTACGTAAATTTAGAAGGAAGACCTCAAATAGCAGAAAAAGCAGTAGCACCTGTGGGCGTAGCTAAAGAAGATATAGAAATTATTAAAGAGCTTGCCGGTTCTCTAAAAATAGATATCGGGATGGATAATTTGCAAGAAGTAAGAGTAAGGCTTGCTAAAGAATATAAGATATTTGCTAATATTGATAAAATTGTAGAGAGTAAATTTGCTAAATTTAGCTTTAAAGATAAGTTATCAAAAGAGCCTATAACTATGGGACCTATTAATTATTATATGACTGATGTAATTAGTAAAAACTCGGTTACTATGGCTAAGTGTGTAGAGGCTAAGGAAAAGAGAAATGAGAGGGCGGCATGAAGAGTCGTCATTGCAAGCAAACGCAAAGAGCGTGGATACCTAAACCGTCATTGCGAGAAGAATTACAAAGTAATTCGACGAAGCAATCTCGTGCCAAAGTCCTGAGATTGCCGCGTCGATGCTTCGCATCTCCTCGCAATGACGGTTGTATGACAATTAAATAACATTATGACAGAACTCTTTTTTGAATATATTTTTCCGTTAATTATCATCGCTCTAAAGGTGGTGGCGATCACTATACCTTTAATTTTATGCGTTGCGTATTTAACATATGCAGAACGTCGTGTTATTGGATTAATGCAGCTACGACGTGGACCGAATGTCGTTGGACCGTTCGGGCTTTTGCAACCTATTGCTGATGCGGTTAAGCTTTTATTCAAAGAGCCGATAATTCCAACCAATTCCGATAAAATATTATTTATTTTAGCACCGATGATAACTTTTATATTAAGTTTAATCGGCTGGGCAGTTATACCTTTTGCAAAGGGTGTAGTTCTTGCAGATATTAATGTCGGTGTTTTATATATTCTTGCTATATCCTCTTTAAGCGTTTACGGCATTATTATTGCCGGCTGGGCAAGTAATTCAAAATATGCTTTTTTAGGAGCTATACGTTCATCTGCTCAAATGATTTCTTATGAAGTATCGATGGGGCTGGTTATTATTACCGTGCTACTTACTACCGGTACTCTCAATTTAAGTGGGATTATTGAAGCCCAAAGAACGATGCCATGGTGGATTGATTTAATGCTACTACCTATGGGTGTCGTATTTTTTATCTCGGTGCTTGCCGAAACAAATAGATTGCCTTTTGATTTACCTGAAGCAGAATCGGAATTAGTAGCCGGCTATAATGTTGAATATTCCTCTATGGGATTTGCTTTATTTTTTCTAGGTGAATATGCTAATATGATATTAGTTAGTGCAATGACTACGACTTTCTTTTTAGGAGGTTACTTACCGCCCTTTAATATATCGTGGTTAGATTTTATTCCAGGGTTCTTTTGGTTTGTATTTAAGGTCGGATTCTTATTATTCTGCTTTTTATGGATTAGAGCGACTTTGCCGAGATATCGTTATGACCAACTAATGCGTTTGGGGTGGAAAGTATTTTTACCTCTAACTTTATTTTGGGTGGTGTTAGTGTCGAGCGTGCTTGTTTATACAGATAATTTGTCGAATGTTTAGATATCCTTGTCATTCCTGCGAAAGCAGGAATCCAGCAAAACATATAAAAACAAGTTTTTATATGTTTATTTTGTTAAATATATAATTTTTGTACCGCCACTATATGTTATTTTTGTGGATTCCTGCTTTCGCAGGAATGACATAGAAGCTGCAATAATGCCATCGACCTTTAATATATAATTTTTATGATAAACTATTTAAAATCATTTTTTCTATATGAGATAGTAAGGGGAATGGCTTTGACTTTAAAGTATTTCTTTAAGCCCAAAGTTACCATAAATTATCCTTATGAAAAAAGCCCTGTTAGCCCTAGATTTAAGGGCGAGCATGCACTGCGTCGCTATGAAAACGGTGAAGAACGTTGTATTGCTTGCAAGCTTTGTGAGGCAATTTGTCCGGCACAAGCGATAGTGATTGAAGCGGACGAACGAGATGACGGCAGTAGACGTACCACTCGTTATGATATAGACATGACAAAATGTATTTATTGCGGGTTATGCCAAGAAGCTTGCCCTGTAGATGCGATAGTTGAAGGTCCTAATTTCGAGTTTGCAAGCCTAACTCATACGGCACTTATTTATGATAAAGAAAGATTACTGCAAAATGGCGATAGATGGGAGCAGGCACTAGCTAGTAAATTACATAAGGATTACGAGTATAGGTAATATACTCGCTTATCGACTGTTCATTTATACTGAGAAATTATGTTTATAAAACAGATTTATAGTATGGTAGTTTGCTTTGTTACTACTATAGTTTTATTGATAACGCTCTCTATTACATTTAATGCATTCATTACATTATTCCTACCGGAATATACTAATAAAGAAGAACTCATAAAATATAGTACTAATGAGCAATATTTAAAGCTAAAATCATATGATAAGGATTTTTATATGAACAATTAAGAGTTTTGCCTCTAAAAGAGCTAGAAGAAAAGAGAATTAGTTATAGAAATGAATATATAGAAGTTACTAAAGCACGTGCTGTAAGTACAATAATTAATTGTTCAATTTGGATTATAGTTAGTCTTATATTTTTTATTGTACATTGGAAGATTTATAAAAATACGCAAAACAATAATAATTAAACAAGCTGCAATATCTGTGCGGATTTTATAGAACTTTCTAGATGAGAGGATAGAAGGACAATACCTCCGCTATTTGCTTTCATAACAATTAAATTATTTAGCAAATCTCTATTTTCTTTGCTTAAATTAGTTTCAACTTCATCAAGTAGCCATAAGTCAGATTGGCAGGCAATAAGTCTTGCTGCGGCTACGACTTTCTGCATTCCGCTAGATAAACTATAGCATTTTTCATCTAATAAATCTTGTAATTTAAAGTAATGAATAGCGGCGTATAGAGTTTCGCTAGAATTATAAATTTCCGACCAAAATTTTAGATTCTCCAAAACAGTCATTTCAAGTTTTAGTCCCAAATTATGACCGATATAAGTGCAGTAAGGTTTAGGGATATTGTTGATATTATTATTTTTATAGTAGATATTACCGCTATTTGGTTGCATAATTCCTGATATCATTCGCAGTAGCGAGCTTTTACCAGAGCCATTAGCTCCTTTTATATAGGTGATAGAAGAAGGAAGAAAAGTAATATTTAGATTAAATAAATTTCTTTGTTCTATATTAAATTGTAATTGATGAAGTGATAGCATTTTCTTTTGCCATGTTTTCCCGTCGTGCGGATACTGAAGATCGTCATTGCGAGCAGCCGTAGGGCTGCGTGGCAATCTCATGAAATAATAACAAACTTCTGAGATTGCTTCGTCAATTACTTCGTAATTTCCTCGCAATGACGATTATTATATAGGTTATCAAAATTTTACCAACAAACTTTCTACCGATAAACGAAATACGTTTAAAATAGAACTGGGCATTAGACCAAAGTAAATAATCAATAATATTAAAGGGGCTATTGAGATTATTTCATATTTATATAAATCTCTGAAATGCATAATTTCTTTATTGGTAATTTCACCAAGCATAACTTCTTTATATAATTTCAGCATATAAACTGCCCCAAGGATTATGCCGAGAGCCGCTATAAAGGTTGCTATTACGTTCACCTTATAAATCCCAAGCAAGCTTAAAAATTCTCCGATAAATCCGCTAGTTCCGGGTAGCCCAACAGAACCAAGCATTGCAATCATAAAAAATGTGGCAAGCACAGGCATTTTACTTGCTACACCGCCGTATTTGGCTATTTCTTTAGTGTGTAATCTTTCGTACAAAGTACCGACTATTAAGAATAAGCATGAAGAAATCACACCGTGGCTAAGCATCTGAAATATTGCTCCGCTAACTCCGGCTTCAGTAAAGCTAAAAATACCTATCGTAACATATCCCATATGTGCAATTGATGAATATGCTATCATCTTCTTCATATCTTTTTGAGCAAGAGCAACAAGGGACGCATATATTATTGCAATAACGCTAAGGTAAATTACGTAAATTGCAAATTCTTGTGATACACTCGAAAATAGCGGTAGTAATACTCTTAAAAAACCGTAGCCGCCGAATTTTAGCAAGATACCGGCAAGTATAACAGAGCCGCTGGTTGGAGCTTGTACGTGTGCATCGGGTAACCAAGTATGAAACGGAATTATAGGAATTTTAACGGCAAAAGCAATAAAGATAGCCCACCATAAAATTTGCTGAGTAAATAATGGAATATTACCGGTAAGTTCAGGAATATAGGTTAAATCAAAATTATGAATTTTGCTATAAATATATATTAATGAAAGTAGAAAAAATACCGAGCCGAAGAAAGTATATAAGAAGAATTTAAGAGCTGCATATATTCTATTTTCGCCGCCCCATACACCGATAATAATATACATCGGCACTAATATTGCTTCAAAAAAGAGATAGAATAATAATAAATTTACTGAGGTAAATGCTCCTATACAAAAAGACTCCATTAATAAAAAACATACTAAATATTCTTTAATATATTTTTTAACGGTAAATAAGCTTCCGATTATACAAATAAGAGTAAGAAAAGAAGTTAGAGCCACAAAAAATATCGATATACCGTCAACACCAACATGAAATTCAAGCCCGATTTTATCAAGCCAAGCGTAGCGTTCAATAAATTGATAAGCGGGGTTTGAGGAGTCAAACTCTATTAAAATATAAATAGTTGAGATGAATGTTAAAACAGAACTAAGTACTGCAACATACATTACATATATCGCTTTATCTGCCTTTTTACTTTGACTAATAAACAGCAAAATATATAACACGCTTATTAGCGGCAGGAAAATACTGATAGATATAATAGGTAATTCTAACATGTTATTTTAAGATTTTATGGGTTTCTTCCGTCATTGCGAGCGGTCGAAGACCGCACGGCAATCTCATGAAATAATACTTCTGAGATTGCTTCGTCAATTACTTCGTAATTTTCCTCGCAATGACGGTTTTAGTTTTTAATGCCAAGTATACTAACCTTTCCAAACGAAGACGCTAATTACAACAACAATAAACGATACAATATACAAAGCATAATTAAAAACATATCCTGTTTGTGTTTTACCGGTAAGAACGCTAAAGCAATTAACGACTCGTGAAAAACCGTTTGGTCCAAAACGATCGATTATTTTCTGATCGCCAAGATAAAATAAAGAAGCTAAACAGTTAATAGGTTTTACAATTAAGAAATTATATATTTCGTCGAAGTAATATTTATTGTGTAATATATTGTAAACTAAATTAAACGGTTTACTGGATTCCCGCTTTCGCGGGAATGACATAGAAGAAGGCCGGAATGACATAATAGTACTTGAGTTATATACGCAAATCCCGATAACAATCCCCATTATGCCAACTGCCATAGGTAGTAGCTTAATATATAAAGGCGGGTGGCTAATTAGTAGTTTATAAATATGTAAATTAAATAGACTTTCATGGAAATAGCCGTTTGGTTTGTCCATAGAAAGTAAATAATAACCGATCATACCGCTAAAAAAGCTCCCAGCGACAAGCAATATAAGGGGGGTATTCATTATTTTAGCCGGTTCATGGGCATGCTCAAAAACATCTTTTTCTAGCTTAGTTTTACCATAGAACACAAGCATAATAATCTTCATTGAATAAATAGCAGTAAGTATTGCTGCCGCTATCCCAAAAATGAACATAAACGAGCCGCTACTATAGGCTGCTTCTAAAATCGAATCTTTAGAGTAAAACCCTGCCAAAGGATAAATACCTATCAATGCAAGTGAGCCGATTAAGGAATTTCCGTAAGTTACCGGCATTTTATTTCTTAAATCACCCATTTTAAAAATATCCTGCTCATGAACTGCATGTATTATACTGCCGGCTGATAAGAATAATAAGGCTTTAAAAAAGGCATGAGTTACTAAGTGAAATATCCCGCTATTATAGGCAGATACCCCGCAAGCCATAAACATATAACCAAGCTGGCTACAGGTAGAATAAGCAATAATCTTTTTGATATCGCTTTGCATAATAGCAATGCTTGCGGCAAAAAGACAAGTAACACCACCTATTATTGTAATAAACTGTAGAACTAAAGGGCTATATTCAAACAAATACGAGCAGCGTGCTACTAAGAATACTCCTGCCGTTACCATGGTTGCCGCATGAATAAGTGCAGATACCGGAGTCGGTCCTTCCATCGCATCAGGCAGCCATACATGTAAACCAATCTGTGCAGATTTACCCATACAGCCGATGAATAATAACAAGCAAATAACATCTAGAATAGAAAATTGTAAAAATATTTTTGTATTAGATAATAACTCTGCAGATGAAAATACATCTTTGTAATTTGCCGAACCACAATAAACAATAATCGTTATTATGCCTAAGATAAAGGCAAAATCGCTGGCTCTATTAGTTATAAAAGCTTTAATCGCTGCTTTATTGGCGGATTCTTTTGAATACCAAAATCCGATTAGTAAATATGAACAAACCCCGACGCCCTCCCAGCCGAAAAATAATTGTAAAAAATTATCTGCGGATACTAGCATTAACATAAAGAACGTGAATAACGAAAGAAAAGACAAGAAACGTATAATCCCCTTATCCTCCGCCATATAGCCAAGCGAGTAAATATGCACGACGCTTGACACCCATGTTACGGCTATAAACATTATGCTAGTGAGCTGATCGATATAAATCGACCAATTTACTTTAAAATTTCCAACCTCAATCCATGGTAATAATTTAATATGGATTATATTCCCGTCTAGACCCGCATCACAAAATATTACTAATGAGAATAAGGCAGATAAAGATAAGAAGCCGGTTGCAATTATTTGAGCTAATTTTGTATCTATTACTTTTAAGAATAACCCGTTTATTACGCTAGATGCAAGCGGTAACATGATAATCATTATGGCAAGATTTTGATACATCTTATCCCCTCATCTGATTAATGTCAGTGATTTCAATTGAGCCTTTATTACGGAAATATATTAGTAATATCGCAAGACCTATTGAGGTTTCGGCAGCTGCTACGGTTAAGATTATAATGCTAAAAATTTGTCCTGATAATTCTTGCATATATATGGAAAATGCAACAAAATTTATGTTAACTGCAAGCAGCATTAACTCAATGGACATTAATATATTGATAATATTTTTGCGATGCATAAATAATCCAAACATCCCAATAGTAAAAACTAAGCTGCTTAAGATTAAATAATGATTAAGCGAAATATATTCATTCATATTTAATATTCTCGACACCTTTATTTAGAGTAGGCTTTGTCATCAATACAACATTACTTTTATTATGGGAGAGTTGCTTTGTAATATCTTGATGTTTTACTCCTTCACGCTTCTTTAGCGTTAATGTAATACATGCAATCATAGCGACAAATAAAATAAGCCCCGCCATTTGAAACGGTAGCATAAAATCAGTGTAAAGCACCTTACCTATTGCTTTAGTATTTGAGATATCATTTGTTATGGTAAACGATACATCTGAAATGAAATTAATATTTTTAGTACCAAGTAAAATAATTGTTACTAAATCAGCAAACATTATTAGAGCTATAAAACTACTTAAAGCAAGATTTTCTTTTAACTGTGTTATTGTCTTATTAAAATGCATATCTAGCATCATTATCACAAATAAGAATAATACTGCTACAGCTCCAACATAAATCACTATCAGCATCATAGCTAAAAATTCTGCTCCAAGCAAAATCATAAGTCCTGCACCGTTGATAAATGCAAAAATTAACCATAATACCGAATATACGGAATTTTTGCTTAAAACAACGCATAAGCTGCTGATAGTTATTAATGTTGCAAATAAATAAAAAAATATGAACATGAGTTATTATGCTTTAGAATTTCCTTGTCATTGCGAGGAAATTACGTAGTAATTGACGAAGCAATCTCAAGAGTTTGTTATTATTTCATGAGATTGCCACGCTCCTTTCAGTCGCTCGCAATGACGAAATATATATTACACCAACAAAGCGTTAGAAGAAAATTTCTCGATCATTGGAGTAAATAAGCTTTCTAGTTCTTTGCGTATTTCTTCCTTGTTTTCTACTTTTTGACCTTCTTTACTTAAAGTTAGCTCGCCTTTTTCTACATGACCAAGTACGGCCCCTCAATAATTGCTTTTTTATCATGTTTACCATCCATATATCTAAGTGCAAACTTCTCAAAGAAATTAACGCCGATAGGTTCATGTTTTAAATTTGTAACCCACATAGAAGGTGTATGAGTTGCTTGATGTATCACCATTTTTGTTGTTTTAGGCTTATCAAGCTCAGGGTTATTTCGATGCTTCTGATTTGTAATACTAATATAACCTTGTAGTACTAGCTTCATTGCATTATTTAAAAGCTCAGCTTTAATTTCGTTTAATTTAGTACTATGTAGCTTTTTATTGGCTTCAGAGGTTATTTTCTCAAAGCTTAACGGATTATTTAGATTCTCGCTGAAAGTGTATAAAATAGCTTTCATGTAAGGCGAACTAGTTGTTAAATTAGAATCTTTATTACCGTTTAAGAAGAATTTTAAGGCTTCGGAAGCATTATTAAGATCTACTTCTTTAATCGGCTTTTCAGGCACTATATTAAAGATCATATTAAATTTCGTTATATCATCATTATTAATATTTCTATTAATTTTCATATCACTATGACATAGTAAAGTGGTTCTAAAACGACGATTCGTAATGAAATCCATATATTGTTCAGTTCTAACTATATCGTTCACCGCTTTTAACTGCTCTACTACTTTTAGCGGCATATTACCAAGATACATAGTCGAAAGATTACAATCGGCTAAATATTGTAAATTGTGCTTTCTTGCTTCATTCATAAATTCATGGAAGTAGAATTGAGCATTTTCTTCTTCTAGATGATCATGACGTAAATAATGATCGGTTTGTTTAGCAAGCAGCCCTGCTTCGGTTTTTAATACTTCTGCATAAGGAGTTTTAGAATTTTCTAAGCTATCCTTAACAAATTCTAGTAACAATCTAGATTGAGCTATTCTATCACGTACATTTGCAAATGAGCTAGAATGATACATCATCATATCTCTAATAGTACGGACCATATTCCAGCCAGGGAGGGTATTATAGCTAATATATGCTATTCCGTTTGGACTAAGATTTTTATTACAAACTTCAAAAATTTTATCTCTAACGGTTTTTGGTACCCAAGAAATTACGCCATGGCAAATTATATAATCAAACTTACCGAAAGAATCATCAATATCGGTTATCGAACAATGATGGAACTCTATATTTTTTAATCCTAGTTCTTTAACATTTTTATTTGCTTCGTCAACTTGTACCTTAGACAAATCAACCCCAACAAAATGAGCTTTTGGATAAAGAACTGCATGTGGTATTAAATTACCGCCCGCTGCACAACCAAGCTCTAATATTTTTGCATTCTCGACTTCAGGAGCATTCACACCGAAAAGAGTTGCAAGTGTACTTAAGTGATAAGGATTTGTAAGAGCATATGGGTAGCTTTCATACGGCACTTCATCATAAGTATTATGATTTGAAACCGCACCATTCAGAACAGGCTTGGTAGTTTTTACTGTCTTATCATGACCGTTAGGGGTAGAAGAAGAGTTAGTAGCTTTTGAGGACATATTTTTTCCTTATATAGTTGATTTTCGTATGTATCATAACATCATTGCGAGGAGCGAAGCATTGTTGCAATCTCGTCAAATATCCTGAGATTGCGGACGTACAATTGCTATGCAATTTTCTCGCAATGACGTTGACGATGCTTTCATATAAATATTTCACAGAATTCTTAAAATGGCAATCTATAAGTAAATCCTACACCAAATTCTCCAACGGCTATAGTTTTTTTGATAGGAATTGCCGGCACGAATTGTCCTGTTTTCATATCAAGCGTATCATAATTAATTCTTACTCTATATGCCGTTTGTAATTTTGCGGTTGCATCAATACTTAAATTTGAAGTTACATCTTGTGAAACTCCAAGACCTGCTTGCCACGCAACACAATTTTTATGAGTTCTTCTTACTTTAAAATAATCACCATTTATAACACTCCACTTAGAGGAGGTAGGCTTAACTTTTACTTGTGCTATTCCACCTCCAAGTATTACAAAAGGCGTGAAAGTTTTTATTTTTTCTAAATCATAAATAAGATTTAGCATATATATATTTGATAATACTTTAGTATTACCCGGGGTTTTAGGAATAGTGAGACCATTACTTAAATTTTGCTGAGGTAATACGTAATGCAGACGATATTTAGGTTGATAAGTTGCTGAGAATTCAATAGCTATCTGTGGATATATTATATAGCCTATTTTCCCGCTATACATGCTTGATTTTTTTAAAATTATTTCGGTATTTGAGTGTTTATGTCGGAATTTACTAACGACCGGTTCAACTATTCCGCCTTCTGCTCCTATGTAGAACCCTGTTTCTTTTGCAAAAGCAATGTTATTAAAAATGATGATAGTAATAAAAAATAATTTTAGTAATTTAGTCATTATAATTGCTTAAAAAATAAAAAAATATTATATACCCCCTTTATTAATGGTCAATCATATTTTTTCTAATTATGGAAGCAATTATACCAAATAGTAATAAAGTAATAGTTACAATGAGCGAAACATATGCCGGAATTGCTATATAATGATGAATAAATATTTTAAATCCGATAAATATTAAAATTAAAGCCAAAGAATATTTTATATAACTGAAACGTTCTACAATTTCTGCTAAACAAAAGAATAACGCTCTAAGCCCTAAAATAGCAAAAATATTTGAAGTATAAATTATATAAACATCATTAGTAATTGCAAATATTGCCGGTATACTATCTATGGCAAAGACTAAATCTATTGCCTCTATCAGTACTAGAGATATAAAAAGGGGGGTAAAATATAGTTTATTGTTACGTTTAACAACAAATTTATCCCCTTCAAGATTAGGAGTAATATTTAGATTTTTTACTATTGACTTGTAAATATAAGAATTCTGTATATCAAAAGTTTTATGTGATACATAAAAAGTTTTTATACCGGTAGCAATAAGTATTACGGCAAAAATATATAATAACCAGGCAAATTTATTTATAAGAATAGTACCGCCGTAAATCATTATGGCTCTGAATATTATTACGCCTATTATACCAAAAAATAAAACACGATGTTGATATTTCCCGGGAATTTTAAAAAATTGAAAAATAATAGAGATAACAAAAATATTATCAAGGGACATAGCTTTCTCAATGAGAAAGCAAGTATAATATTCACGAGCATGTTCTGCTCCCGTATTATAGTAAAATAGATACCGAATAAACAAGCTATTACAAAATAGAAAAGACTAAAAAGTACGCTTTCTTTAAAGCTCATTACGGTATTTTTTTTGTGTACTATTCCCAAATCGAGAACCAGTAAAGCAGCGATTACCGTATAAAAAATAATCCAACTCATTTATTTATCTCTTCATTTTATATTGCATGTGGAAATATAGTCCTCCACCAAACATAACTCTTAGCTGGAATCTGATAGTATTTTCTCCTTGTTTTAAATAACGCTTTATATCAATCGGTAAATTCTTAGCTTGTAATGCTTGACCTTGGTCATTTCCATTGTTACAGTACCTTTTTTCACCTAGAGAATTAACGTCAGTAGGGAGGCTAAGTAGCTTTTGACCGTTGACATATATTAATGTGCAATCATCATACCATAAATCTTTTACTTCAAAATACTCAATATCGTCCATTATTGCATCTAAAGTTACTTTGAATTCTACAGTATGCAATATTGTATTGTCCAGTCTATTTGTTGCATCTATAAATGCCCCATCCTTTGGAAATGCCATAATGCTTCCCTGCGGCACCGGTTTTTTGTTTAAGATATAGTCACCTATTTTAGTTACCGGGTTATAAGGAGTCTCAGGTAATTGGCTTGATGGAAAGTCGTTATAACCGACTTTTATAGGCAATCCTGTAGATTCTCTACAACCGACATTTTGACCTAAAGGTTCAAATTCAACAACTTTTCTATCAAAGTATGATAAACAATGGCGTTCTAAAGGTTTACTAGGATCAATAACTATCCAATTCGTCGGGCATCTTCCTATTGCAAGTTCTCCTATATCGCTTTCATCCCATTCTGCATTACCGTGGGTGCTACCGGAAGGAGCATCAGCTGTGCTAGGAATTTTAGCACAAGTAGGTACTAATATAGGAGCACAAAGATCTAGCTCTTGCCAAGTTTTATCTCTTACATCCTCAGTCTCAGCTTTATATGTCGGTTTAGGAGGAGTGTTCTCATCTCCTGCTGTATATGTCACTGTATAATATTTTGATTTATCATCTAACGGTACTAATTTTGGTCCTTTGTCAGGTCCTGGCTCGACTCTATCTTTATAATCCCTACTTAAAACACATACTGGAGTATTAGGGCTATTATTATTAGTATAGCAGTTACTTGGAATATTATTTATATTGCAAGCATAAATAGTAATACCTTCCACTGTTTCTTTTAGAGTACAGCTACTTGTATTTATATTTTTGCTGCATAAACCAAGGTTTGGATATTTAAGGCTATATATATTTTTAAAATTCTTACAATTTATAGTATTGTTGTTGTTTAGTTTAGCAAGTACACAATTTATCGAGTTATTATTGTAACCGGGAATAGGTGATCCATCAGGTAAAGTAGGAATCGGCATAGGATTACAATGTTGGAAATTTTTCGGCATCAAGCAGGCATGCGTTCCACCTTGGATATATTTACCGTTTATATATTCTAAATATTTTAAATATACCGCACTTGAGTCAGGTTTTCCATTGCTATCATAAGGTTCTTTATCGTCTTTATATTTACCGTGAATAGTCAACTGATTTAGAGCATTTTCTCCTGAAAACGGCATAGCAATATATTTATCATTTGTCGGATCTTTTGGTGGATCTTTAGGTATAAACGCAACGGAAGAACTATACTTATAACCGGCAAGCATTACTATACTTTCTGTGTCCGTAGGGTTGGGAGGTGGAGGTCCGGCATATGCTAACGGTGTTACAAGAGTGCTTGTTTCATCTATAATGTTAATAGTCCCATCTGTTTGTTTCTCTCTTACTTGCACTGAAGCAATGAATTGCGGTTTATAATAAGCATCGTTGGCATTGTTATTAGTACAGGTAATTCCGGCATATTGTCTTGAACATTCATAAGCAGCTAGACTATAAGAATGATTTACTCTCGGTACGCAATCTATTAAATTACCGGACTCAAATAAGCAAATATTATTAGGGTTTTGCTTATCGTCTTCGGTATTACTAATAGAGACATAAAGTTTTCTATCTTTACCGTTATTGTCTTTTAGGGTGACATCTGTCTTTATAGGTATTAAGCTATTTGTATCTTGCCCTTGTATCTTAGGAAACTTTACGCTTACATCCTTAAATTCGCCTATATTAACTCCCCATACTTTTTGGCATGTAGTTGAACTAGAACTTGGACAGTCCGGCATATCGCTTATGTAGTAATCGCTAGGTGTTTCTACATTTCCAATTTTCTGCGAATATACTATTCTAAATCCCTCATTACAACCGTTAGCTGTAACACTACATGGCGTAGATATATCTGTATTAATACATGGGGTGCTGCCTGAAGTATTCTTACACGATTTAATTAAATCTTTAAAAGCCGTATTAGTATGAGTAATTTTTGCTGAAGAAAAATCTGTATTACGTGGCTCTACACAAGTTTTGAGGTCAGAGTTTGATCCTGTGCAAAGCGGAACAAAATTGCTAAAGCTAACACGTATGGTATTATTAACAATATTGTTTTTAACATTAATATTAGACGGCACTACACACGCCGGACTAGTAGAAGATTGATCAAAATTGCCGCTTGCATCTTTTATGCTACATACATTATTAGCACTAGCATTAATGCTAATATAATCTAAATTTGGGCAATATGGCGGTGGAAAAGGTCCTAAAGGTAATTGTACACAACCAAAAGAATAGCTATCTACAGAACCGTTTAATGCTCCGAGTTTTTCAATAACCGTTATTATTAAACTAGGAAAAAAATTAAAAATCTCTCCTATTGCATCAAGTATTGATCGAAGCACTTTTATAAATTCTGAATCTTGATCTATCATACCAAGAAGCTGCCCTAATAAACTTGGTAAACTTGCTCCTTTTACCGTTTCAACTAAAAATTTTAATACTTTTGCAATAGGACTAAGTTCGTTAGTTTGATGAAGAGGTTGACGATTAGGATTCCAGTCCATCGGATCAAGATGTACCCCGGAATCTGAAACAAGATTAACAAGTCCAGGGTCGCTATAAGCACAAAGTTTAGGAGATTTTAAAGTAACTATTTTTCCGTCTACACCTATTATCTTATTATCAGTTTCTGTATAACCGACTTTATTGAGATGTACTCCATCGGTATAACCCGGATCTGCAGGGGAAGGTGTGGCGTTTATTCCGGGAGGTGGAGGCATATCCGGTACGGCAATTCTAGCACAGACTCTAGTTAGAGGCAGACCGTAACCTGTAGGCCATAATACACATTCTCCATCCCAATTTAAGGTGGAGTTTTGATTCCAACAAGCGGCAGCATTACAGCTTTGAACTCTAATACGAATTTTTGGAGTAAAGTAACTACTATCAGGGGCTTCTTCCGCACATCTATTGAGTAAAAAACCGATAAATGTGCCTGGGTAATCAAATTTTAATAAACAAGTATCACTATCACGACCGTCGCTTTTATTCCAAGGTGGACACAATGTACCAGGTTTAAAAGGTCCTCTTTTTACTTCATTTTTGCTGCCTCTATTCCAAGTTTCCGTTCTATCGCTTTGTCCGCAATTACATGGATCAGTAATACATTTACCTATATCACCCCAAATAGAAGCCTGCACATTAAATGAGAAAAATGAAAATAAGAAAAATAATAAATATTTTTTTAACACTTTGAGTATTCTTTATGTTCGTTGTTTTGTTGTCATTGTGAGAAGGCATCGCCCGCATGGACCAATTTTCCGTCATTGCGAGCGACTGTAAGGAGCGTGGCAATCTCATGAAATTAAAACTAGATTGCAACAAAGCTTCGCTCCTCACAAGGCATTGTTGCGTGGACCAATTTCACCTTTGTCATCCCGTGGCTTGACCACGGGATCCAGTTAAAAATACTAAAATTATTAGTATTTTTTATCGTTTTTATGGACCCCGTGGACAAGCCGCGGGGTGACACATTGGGTTTTATCGGTCCACGCAACAACGCCTTCTCGCAATGACGATTTGGGTATCCACGCATGCAACACCGTCTCGCAATGACAATGGTTTTAGTAGCTATTCACCTCAGTCCGTATTTAACTCATTATATAGGTAATTAATCCAATTATCCGGAGGACCTTGGTGTTGTTCAAGTATTTTGTTATAAATATCCATTTCCTCTTGTCTGCTTGATAAAATACGGACAATTCCTATTAAAGCGGCAATACTTAATTCAGAAGCTATCGATTCATTATCCTTATTAATTAAGAACATTCTTGCAGAAAGTATTAGCTGTGATAATTTTCGTATTTCCGGCTCGCTTAAACCTAAAATTTTATCTAAATCTTCTATTTTAACGTCAGACGGTAGAATAATTTTAGTATTAATTAAATCAAGCCAAGGTTTTATAGTATATTTTGGATATGACTTAAGATAAATAAAATTGAAATTACTGACGAAAATACCGTTATTTTGAGATAAATTATTATAGATTAAATTTATATTATCATAATAAACTTCAGGTCTGTAAAGTTTATCAAAATTATCGGCAGCAAATATTTTAGGTTTTGTGCCAACTAGGCTTAAATGATAAGTAAAAGCATAAATTACTCCTGCACAAATAGCTTGATGTTTCTTTAAATTATTATTAAATTGTTCTAAAAATTTCCTCTCCGTTGGATAAAATTGTTTAGAAAACGGCTCATCAGAGAGTTTATATAAATTGAATCCTATAACTTTCCCTTCTTCAATGTTAAGAGGTGGTCTGTCAAATAATCCGAAATATAATTGTCCTTCGGTAAAAACTTTAAGTTTATCAAGTATTTGTATTCCTCCTTCCTCTTTAAAATCTTCTAATTTTAAAATATCGGAAAAAATACGTTTTTCTTTTTCAATTGATAAAATTTTATTTTTTAATTTCTCTAGAAAGGATATCTCTATTTCACTAAGAGGTGAAATATAATGACCGCTGATTAATTTTAAAAATTCTAAAATGAAAGCTTGTGATTTTTCTGTATCATCTACTAAAAATGGATTGATAATTTGTTTGTCCGGTTCTAGCCATTTGCCTTCTATTGACTCGATAAAAATTTTAGAATCATTATTATTAGAGATATAAATTATTGTTGGATCGTATTTAGTTGATTCTGATATTAGAAAGTTCAATAATACGGTTTTGCCGGTTTTTTCCGTACCAAAGATGCAAGTATTACCTTTATTCGTTTTATCATGAAAATTCATGAAATATGGAGTACCTTTCTCGGTTCGCAGTAAAGTTATAGCCTTACCCCAAGGATTATATTGATTACCGAGTGTAGTATTATGAAGAGCGGTAAGAGAAGCAATATATTCTACGGATAATGGTGACATTCTGCGGATAAAGGCAAAGTTAGCAGGTAATTGCGACCAAAATATTTGTTCAATATTAAGATCTTCTTTTACATGAATAATACCAAGTTTAAAAAGTTCGGTTGATGCTTTAGCTACGGCTGCATCTAGTTTATTTTCATCTTCTTCTATAACGGCAATTGAAATTTGCTGATTACAAAATTGAAAATCTAAATTAGCTGCATCAAGCTTATTAATCCCTTTATGATTAAGTAAAGTTGAGTCGTTAGTAATTTTTAGAATATGATCTTGACCACGCAATTTGGATATTACTTGTTTTTTGCTAACAAAGTAAAATATTTCAGTTATTATTAATTCAATCGGTAACTGTAAAAATTTATCCAGTGTATTAGAAGGAGTTTCTTGATATTCTTTTATAGATAGTAAAGAAGCGAATTTGTTATTTTTCTCATGATCCGTAACTACCATTTTATCGCCGCTAATTGTATAAATACTTCTACCTAGTGCATCGGATAAATCTATTATAGGTACCAAACAATCATTATTATTAAGGTTAGCTATTCGATTATATAAAAATAAAGGATTAGAAAAAATATTATCATTTTCAAATATTATACCAAGTTTTTCAGCACCGAATTCGTTTAAATCGTTTAAAATATTATTAGTGATATTTTCTAGTTTTTGAAAAGCTGAATCTAAGTAGTTATTTTCAAAATCAGTAATTAATTTATTAGATAAAGAATTTATTAAAGAGTTAAAATTTTTGATGTCAACTTTAGCAGAATCATGTACTATAGATATATATAAAGTATTAACGAATTTATCATTCCAATGGTTTTTTCTTTGCCATAGTGCATGAATATTTGCCGGTAATAATTTTTTGTAAGGAGTGGAATCATCTAAATTTTGTTTTTCTCGTATTGTATGTAGCCAAAAAGCAAAATCATAATCGGTTATATTCTTTTTTATAGAAACTCTAACCATTTCACGTAAATTTTGTATGTTATCGCTTATTTTCTCTGAGTTAATGCCGTGTATTTTTATAATTTGTAGTAATTTACCGTCTTTGGTAAGTAAAGTATTTTGATTATAATGACATGCTATAGGTATAAAATTAGGAGCATTATAATTATATATATCTTTGTCAAATTTTCGTAAATCACTAAACACAAATAACCTGAATTTAAATTATCGTTTTGTATACTGTGTCACACCGTGGCTTGACCACGGTATCCAGCAAAAAACTTACAATACTAATTTTTAGTATTATAAACTGGACTCCGTGGTCAAGCCACGGGGTGACTAACGGAAAAATCAACTCATGCAACCGCATCTTCTACACTACATAGCCAATTTTTCAAATTAAACGAGTATATCACAAAACTTTACCTTATTATTTATATTTAATAAACAATTATTCACTATATGTAGTGATTTTTTGTAACCCTCCCATGTAATTTATCAAGACATCAGGTATAGTTATTGATCCATCTTCATTCTGATAATTTTCAAGTATTGCAACCATAGTTCTTCCGATAGGTAATCCTGAAGCATTTAAAGTATGAACTAAGGTAGTTTCGTTACTGCCGAATTCCTTATATCTTGCTTTCATTCTACGTGCTTGAAAATCTCCACAATTAGAACAGCTAGCAATTTCGCGATATTGCTTTTGTCCCGGAAGCCATACTTCTATATCATAGGTTTTTTTTGCCGCAAATCCCATATCTCCGGTGCAAAGTAACATAACACGATAAGGAAGATTCAGTTTTTGTAAAATAGTCTCTGAAGCATTAGTTATATATTCATGCTCATTTTTTGATTCTTCAGTGGTAGTAATAGATACTAGCTCAACTTTACCGAATTGATGTAATCTAATCATACCTCTTGTATCTCTACCGCTACTACCTGCTTCTGATCTAAAGCACGGGGTGTAAGCAACATAACGCATCGGTAATTTTTCTCTTGGTATAATAGTATCGGCAACTATATTTACTAAAGATACTTCTGCGGTTGGAATTAGTCTATAACCATTTGTTGTTGCGAAAGACTCTTCGGCAAATTTAGGTAGTTGTCCTGCATTATACATAGCATTATCTCGAACTAGTACCGGAGGTGATATCTCAAAGAAGTCAAACTCTTTAGTATGGACATCAATCATAAAGTTAATTAAAGCACGTTCTAGCTTTGCTAAATCACCTTTTAACGTTACAAATCTAGCTCCAGAAATTTTAGCAGTTTGTTCAAAATCCATTAAATTTAATTTTGTACCTAGTTCAAAATGCTGTTTATTCAAAGCATTTGGATTTGTCTCTCCGTAAGTACGAACTAATTTATTCATACTTTCATCCATTCCGTAAGGTACTTCTTCGTCCGGAATATTAGGAAGCATATTTAATAGTTCATTTAATTCGTTATTATTATTTAGATCCTGTTCAAGTTCTTCCAACTTCTCATTTATATGTTTGACATCTCTTTGTAGCCCTTCAAACTCTTCGCCGCTTTTAGAGGCCATATTACCTAAAATCTTTGATTTTACCTTGCGTGCATGCTGAAATTCTTGAATTAAACACGTAATTTTTCTTTTCTCTCCGTCGAGCATAGCAATTTTACTAGACATAGGTTCAATAAATCTTTGGCTAAGCTTTTCATCGAATAATTCTTGATTTTCTCTAATCCATTTGATATTTAACATTTAGTGTCCTCGGTTTTTCTATAAAATTACATATCATTATTGAAGTTTCATATAATAAAAGTAGCGGTATTGCAAGAGCAAACTGGCTTAAAATGTCAGGAGGCGTTAATATTCCTGCAATAATAAAGTTAATTACCACGGCAATGCGTCTTTTTTGCTTAAGTGTTTGTACCTTAACTATTTTTAGTATATTTAATATTATTATCACAACCGGTAGTTGAAAAGCAACTCCAAAAGCAATAATTAAATGAATAACTAAATTTAGATACTCGCTAATTCTTGCTTCCAAAACTATCGGTACTATCATATCACGCTTTTCAAAACTAAGAAAAAAATTCCAAGCTTTCGGCATTACAAAGTAAAAAACAAAAATACTACCGCACCAAAATAAAATAGGCGACATAAAAAGAATAAAAGCGATAATTTTTCTTTCATGGCGGTGTAACCCTGGGCTGATAAATAAATAACACTCCAAAGCAATTATAGGTATAATAATAGTAAAAGCAGTAAAAGCTGCAAGTTTAATATAGGTAAAAAATGCTTCTGTAAGCCCTGTATAAATTATATTTCGTACCGTATCACCGCTTAGCTTAGCAAGCGGTTTTAATAAAAAACTATAAATATTGTCGCTAAAATAATAGCAAATAGCAAATATAATTATAAAAGCAGTAAATATTCTAAGAAGTCTTATTTTTAATTCTAATAAATGTTCTTGAAAACTATATAATTTCATAAAAATTTTGACTCTTCATTTCGCAGAAGTATATATATCAATATTATAAACCTTTTTTAATAATTGTCATATCTTTTTAGAAATATTCACAAAGTCTAGTTTCTTTCTATATATTTTATAAAATATCGGTATAAATAACATGCTAAACAGAGTGTTACCTAAAAAGAATACAGGCCAAGTAAGATATTTTGCACAAATACCGCCAAGGCTAGCTAGAATAATACGGCTAAGAGAGCTAAAAGATGCAATAATAGAATATTGCGTGGCAACAAATTCACTATTGCAAAGGCTAGCAAAATAGATAGAGATAATAGTTCCTGCAAAGCCTGCACAAAAGTTTTGTACTGTAACTGTTATTATAAATATCCTTATATCATAGCCGATGGTAGCAAGAATCATAAACATAAGAGGCGACAATAATTGAATAACTCCACCAATTAAGACGCTATGAAATATACCCATTTTTGCAGCTAAAACTCCGCCTAAAGCTCCTCCGACTATCATGATTAGTAACCCGTAAGCTTTGTAAATAACGGCAATTTCATGAGTAGTAAAACTTAAATCTAGAAATAAAGGCGAACTCATAGCCATAGGTATAGAATCCGCAGCTTTGTACAAGAATACAAATAACATAATTAGCAGTAAATATTGCTGTTCATTTTTTAAAGATATAATACTTTTTTTAATAACTTCAAAATATTGTTGTAATCCTATTAAATTAGTAGTCGTATGACGTTTTTCTTTAGGTTTTGGTTCTTTGATACATAAGATTACTATAGGACCAACTACAGTAATGAATAAAGCAAATTTATATACTGTATTCCAGCCGAAAATAATTGATAAATATAAAGCACCGACGCTGCCAAGTAACATACCTAAACGAAACCCTATGCTACTAAAGGTAAAAGCCATTGAAAGCTCTTCTTTAGATGTAGGTCTCTCAATTCTATATGCGTCAAGTACAATATCTTGCGTAGAACTGCAGAATGAAATAATAAATAAGATAATTGCAGTAATATATAAATTATTACAAGGGCTTACGTTTAAGAACCCCGTCATCGCTAGGATTAAAAATATTTGTGATACCAATGCCCAGCCACGCCTGTGACCGAATTTAGAACATAAAAAAGGTATAGAGTATTTATCTATAAAAGGTGACCATATGACCTTTAAGCAATACGGAAAAGCAGCTAGTGATATCGAGCCTATTATATCAGTGGTGTATTTTGCTTCGGATAATTGATATGGAACTGTGAAAAAAATTAAATTAAACGTAAGACCGGAAATTAAGCCTAAAAGTAAAATACCGATTAAATATAATTTTTTGTACACAGAATATAACTATTTATAGTTCATTTTTAAGGAGTAAGGTGCTACTTTGGAAAATATTTTACCGACTACCGGTATTTTAGTTACAATAGTGCTGATTAAGAAAAAGGAAGGAATAACATTTCCTTTAACCGTAATTAATTGCTGTTTGGTATCAATATTACCTTTCATAGTAAAATCAAAGAACGGTCCATGTGCTTCCGTATCGAAAATTGTAATTATATTTCCTCTATAATTAAATTTACCGGTCATATCTTCAAATAAAATATTTTTATTATTAGTTATTGAACTAAGAAAACCCGGCAACGAAACAAAGGAAACAAGCCGTGTTAAAAAAGGAGTATCGACTACTGTAAAATGTTTTATAGAAAATTTGCCGTCTAATATCGGCACTATTTCCCCTTTTTTTACTTCATATCTTCTTGTATTTAAGTTGATGTTAATCTGACCGTTTTGCATAGTGGTATACATTCCAAGTCCCTTAAGTAATGCTCCGGCATTATCGGATTCAATTAGCCATTGTTCAAAAGTGTCTTTAGCGGTAAGCGACATCTTAACTTTTTTATTATCGATATTAGCATTTAGAAAACCGGAAAAACACCGTACTTTATCACATTTAATTGCTAAATCAAGATTACCTAGAATTATATTATTTTTTAAAAATATTTTTGATATATTAGTTTTTAAATTAATATTACGTGTAGAATCTCCCTCTTTTTCTAAAAACTGCATCATATTAGCATTTGATAAATCTAATCCGCTTCCATAAAGTTCCGTATTAAGATTATGGTTATCTATGATTATTTTTCCTTTTAAATCCGTATGATTATGTTTAACAGAGGCTAGATTAATATTATAAATATTTTTCTTAATTAGGGCATTACCGTTAATTTTTAGATTATCCTGCCCCGATAGGTTAAATTCAAGATTTCTATCGAAATTTTTATCATTTAATTTAGTATATAAATATAAATTAGCTTTTTTATATAATTTTTTATGAATAGATACTTTATCTATATAGAATTCTAAATTATCAAGATTAGAATTAACGGTAATAAAACTCTCATTATTATGCTGTTTTTTATACTCAAAATTTAAAATGCTGCTGCCTGAAATTAATTTAAATACTCCAAATCTTTGATTATTTGCCGTAATATTACTTTTTATTTTAAGTAAACACTCATTATTTTTATCTGATATATCGTGATCATAAGTAAAGCTGCTTGCATAATTATTAATTTTACCCTTACCGTTAATATTTAGTTTGTTGTCTTTAAAGCTACCTTTGGCTTCACCGTTTTGTAATAGGATATTATTGTCTAAGGTGTTAAAAGAGATATTTGTTAATGTCGACAAAACATTATAGCTATTAGGGATATTTGGGCTAATAGGAATTATTAGCTCTATTATTGAATTTGCCGTTCCTTTGATTTTTTTAAGATCAATATTTTGAGCTTTAATATTTTGATAGGCATCATTTGGAACAAAGGCAATTAAGTCGTTAATTTCACCTTTAGCAGTAGCATTAAAAATAAATTGTGATTTATCCGGTCCTTCCCATTTGAAAGTCATAATGCCGTCTGAAACAACACTTTTACCGCTATATGCTTCATTAATTAGAAATTTTATTTCCGGTCCTGAAATGATTATATTAGTATCAACTTTAGTCAAAGGCGGTAAATCTGTATGATATTTATATTCAAAATTCGAGATATGTAAATTTGCTTTTAAATTATCTTCTACTAAAATATTTTTTTTTAAAAATTTTTTATCTAATTTAATATTTAATTCTCCGTTTTGGATGTAACCTTGTTTTATATGTTCTCGTAAATATGAGATTATAGGGTTATCCGGAATAATTTTTTCGACTGTTTGATAAATTATTAAAGGCATATTTGCGGCAGCTGCACTTGCATCGATATTTTTATCGGTTATTATACCGCTTAGTGATAAAAAAGCTTTGTCTCCAAAGGTAAGTTTGCAATTAACGGTCTTTGGATGATCTTTAGAATAGGCGGTTTTATATGAGCATAAAGCATTTCCTAGAGGTAAGTCTGTTCCTTGCTCATCAGTTAAGATATCACTTTTTATTGAAGTTAGTCGTATGTCGGTTAGGAAATCTTTTTTAATTATATTTAACGAATAATCACCGGTTGTTGAAGTATTTATAATCTCTTCATCGTTATTTGAAATTACGGAAATTTTATCGATATTAAAATTAGCCTCTATTAACGAATTAGAGAAGAAATTTTTGAAATTAAAGAAAAGATTAAAATCGCTAATTTCTCCTCTAGCATTATCTATAAGACTTAAGGAAATTTTATCTATGGATAATCTGTTTTCTTTAAATTCTAAATTATGTAGTATAGCCTTTATATCATTTTTACTTAAATAAAATTCAATTATTTTTTTCAAAGGTTCATTTAAGTGTCCTTTATTTGCACTATAAACAGTTAGAGTTATAGCCAAAGATAATGAAATTAGAATTATAAAAATACTAATAAAGGTTTTTTTAATAAAATTCATTTGAGCTTGTAAATCTATTGAAATATGATAAAAGCTTTATATACTCGGATAGAACTTCAAAAATTGTCTAAGTCATCCTACAAGTACTGCGGTACTGAACGTTTAAGTAACGGCTTTCGCTCCTCGTATTCGGAATTCCTTGCTCTTTTTGAAGTTGCTCTTCGTCTATACTACTCTTCATTTATTTGAGGTATACACTTGGAATATAACGTATAATTTAAAAATTTAATATAAAAATCACAAAAAATTATGAATATTACATTTATCGGTAGCGGATATGTGGGATTAGTCTCAGGTATTATTATGGGCTATTTAGGTCATAATGTTACTTGTCTTGATAATGATGAGGTTAAAATATCCAAATTAAATAAGCAAATATTACCGATTTATGAAGCTAAACTTGATGAATATCTTAAGCAAGCTTTAGAAGCTAATAGGTTAAAATTTACAAATATTTATAATAATGAACTTCAAAATGCCGAGGCAATATTTATTACGGTCGGTACGCCTTCAAAAGAGTCGGGAGAAGCAGATTTAAAATATGTCTATGATGCTATTGATAAAGTTTCCGAGCATATAAATAAAGATTGTTTAATAGTCATAAAATCTACTGTTCCGCCTGATAGTTGCAGTAATATTATAGCTTATTTAAAATCAAAAGGCTTTTCATTTAATGTTGCTTCTAATCCTGAGTTTTTAAGAGAGGGCAGTGCGGTAGAAGATTTTTTATATCCTGATCGTATAGTTGTCGGTGTAAATAATAAAGAATCAGAGGAAATATTACGAAAAATTTATGCACCTTTAATAGAACAAGGTGCAAAGTTCGTGGTTACCGATTTAGTGACGAGCGAGCTTATTAAATATGCTTCCAATAGCTTTTTAGCTACCAAAATTGCTTTTATTAATGAGATGGCTGATTTATGTGAAAAAATCGGCGGTAATATTGAAGATTTATCTAAAGGTGTAGGACTTGATCAAAGAATCGGTCAAAATTTTTTAAATGCAGGACCGGGTTTTGGTGGTTCATGTTTTCCAAAAGATATTCTAGCATTAAATAATCTTGTAGAAAATCATCATATCGATTGTAAGATTCTTAAGGCAGTAATTAAAAGTAATAAGCAGCGTCCAAGTAATATGGTAGATAAGATAGCTACTTTGTTAGACGGAGATTTAAAAGGTAAAAATATAGCAGTTTTAGGCTTAACATACAAAGCAGGAACAGATGATGTTAGGGCAAGTCCTGCCATCGAAATTGTAAAGATCTTATTAAATAAAGATGTATATGTTAAAGCATTTGATCCTATCGGTCTTGAAAATGCTAAAAAGAATTTAGAACATAAAAATTTGCTATATTTAGATTCGGTAGCTGAAGCCTGTAAATCAGTAGATATTATAGTTATTGCAACTGAATGGTTAGAATTCAAAGAACTTAATTGGCAAGGAATTTATGATTTAGTAAAATTCCCGATAGTCATTGATCTTAGAAATATAATAGATAATGAAGCAATGAAAAAAATCGGTTTTAGATATTATGCAGTCGGAAGTAAGCTCGATGTCATTCCTGCGAAAGCAGGAATCCACTATAAAGCGAGATAAATCGAGCTTTTAGTTTTAAAAACTTGTTATATTTATACTTTTTTTGGATTCCTGCTTTCGCAGGAATGACATAAAACGATCCATGCAACAACGCCTACGTTCGCTCGCAATGACGATTTATACACTTATAAAATTAATAAAAAATGCGACCTGAATTTATTCATTTAAGAACTCAAAGCTCTTATTCTTTTTTAGAAAGTGCATTAACGATCGAGAAAGTAGTAGAGCTTGCTTCATCAAATAAAATGCCTGCTATTTGTTTGGCAGATAAGGGAAATTTATTCGGCTCGTTAGAATTTGCATTATATGCAGTAAAAAAAGGACTGCAGCCGATACACGGAGTTATTCTAAATATAAAATACGATATAGATATTTTTGCTCAAATTTTACTTATAGCTAAAGATGAAACCGGCTATAAAAATTTACTCAAACTATCAAGCCTTACTTTTACTAAAAATGATCGTAAGCTATGCGATCACATTGATTTTGAAGATTTAATTGAATATCAAGAGGGATTAATAGCGTTATGCTGTTATACCGACGGTATTGTCGGAAAATGCTTGCTAGCTCGGAGCGAAGAGCAAGCGATGCTATTTGCACGTAAATTACAGGACATTTTAGGAGATCGTTTTTATTTTGAGATTATGAGACACGATCTACCGGAAGAACAGTTTATTGAAGATAGTTATATTAGAATTGCTGCCGAGCTTGCTATTCCGCTTGTTGCTACTAATAAAGTTTTGTTTAGCGAAAAAACCATGCATGATGCACATGATGTATTATTATGTATATCAGCCGGTGTTACTAAAGAATATCCTGATCGTAAAACAGTTAGTGAAAATTGTTATTTTAGATCACCGCATGAGATGATAGAGCTTTTTTCTGATTTACCTAGTGCCATACAAAATACCGTGAATTTAAGAGAGCGTTGTTATTTTGCTGCACATGCAAACCCGCCGATGCTGCCTAATTTTGCCACCAAAGATATTAGTGAAACGGATTTAATTAGAAAAGATGCTAAAGAAGGGTTGCTTGCAAGGCTTGCTACAAAGTTTAAATCTGAAAATATTCCGCTGCAGAATCAAGAAGAATTGAAAACCGAATATTTTGCTCGTCTTAATTATGAGCTGGATATTATCTGTAATATGAATTTTGCCGGTTATTTTTTAATTGTGTCCGATTTTATTAAATGGAGTAAAAAAGAGGGGATTTTAGTTGGACCGGGTAGAGGTTCGGGAGCAGGCTCGGTTGTTGCTTGGAGCTTGCTTATTACTGATCTCGATCCGATTAAATTCGGCTTATTATTTGAAAGATTTTTAAATCCTGAACGTATTTCAATGCCTGATTTTGATATTGATTTTTGTCAAGAAAGGCGTGAAGAAGTAATCAATTACGTACGCTCTAAATACGGTAATAATAGAGTAGGACAGATTATAACTTTCGGTAAAATGCAGGCAAAGGCCGTAATTAAGGATGTTGCTCGCGTACTTAGCTTACCTTATAAATTTGCTGATTATCTAACGGAGCTTGTACCTTTTAGTGCGGTTAATCCCGTTAGCCTAGAACAGGCGATGCGTGAAGTTCCGGAGCTTGCAAATGCTGCTAAAGGTAATGGGCTGTATAATTTGGAGGGTGAAGCGGAGTTAATTAAGCTAGTACTTGATACTTCGTTAATTCTTGAGGGATTGCATAGGCATTCCTCAACTCATGCTGCAGGAATCGTAATAGCAGGTACTGATTTAGTCGATATAGTACCGGTATATAAAGATGCTAATTCCGATATGCTGGTAGTCGGTTATTCTATGAAATATTCCGAAATTGCCGGTTTAATTAAATTTGATTTTTTAGGGCTTCAAACCCTAACAGTTATTACCGATTGTAAGAAACTGCTTAAAGAGCAAGGGATAGAAGTAGATTTTAACAATATGACCTTTGATGATAATAAGACTTATCAAATGTTGTGTAAAGGTAAAGGAGTCGGCGTTTTCCAATTTGAAAGTATCGGGATGAAAGATGCACTTAGACGCCTTAAACCTGATTCTATACACGATTTGATAGCTCTTGGGGCTTTATATCGTCCGGGTCCTATGGAAAATATTCCTACCTATATAGCTTGTAAGCATAAATTACAACAGCCTGATTATTTACATGAGCTATTAAAGCCAATCTTAGAAGAAACTTATGGAGTGGTGATATATCAGGAGCAGGTACAAAGAATTGCTCAGATTCTTGCAGGTTATACGCTAGGAGCTGCTGATTTGCTTCGTAGAGCAATGGGTAAGAAGATAAAGAAAGAAATGGAGGAGCAGGAAGAAATCTTCGTTAAAGGAGCAATTGCTAATAATATTTCGGAATCTCAAGCTAAATCCATTTTTGCAACCGTGGCTAAATTTGCGGGTTACGGTTTTAATAAGGCACATGCTGCGGCTTACGGCGTTATTTCATACCAAACCGCATATCTTAAAGCTAATTATCCGGCAGAGTTTTTAGTAGCATGCTTAAATCTTGAATTAAATAATCATGATAAAATTAATTTATTTTTACAAGAAGCAAAAGATAGCGGTATAAAAATTATTGCTCCTAATATTAATATTTCTGAAGGGTATTTTAGTGTAAAGTCTGTCATACCGCAAGCTGCGACTTGTCATCCCCAAGGCCCTCTATGTCATCCCCGCGTAGGCGGGTATCCAGAAAAGGTAAAAACTGTTCTGAATCATGAAAGTATGAAAATGGATTCCCGCTTTTGCGGGAATGACATAAAGGGTAGCAGAAATGACATAGAGGATACCGGATATGACAAAGAAAAAAGCACAATAATCTTCGCCTTAGGGGCTATTAAGGGAGTTACGCCGAATTTCGGTAAGTTAGTGACGGACGAGCGAAAAGCAAGAGGAGCGTTTAAATCAATTACCGATTTTATTGAACGATTACCTCTAAAATCTATTAATAGTAAATTACTAGAAAATTTAATTAAATCGGGCTGTTTTGATGAACTGCATGATAATCGATTGCAGTTATTTTCAAGTATTTCAAAATTGCTTGCTTATTCGGCTTCATACCATGCAGAACAGGAATCGAATCAATTTAGCTTAATTAAAGTTTCTAGTTTAAGCCCTAATATATTAATAGCAAGTGATTATGCCGATAACAATACTTTAGCTTTTTATGAGTTTGAATCTATGGGTTTATTTATCTCTAATCATCCTCTTACGCAGTACCAAGAAATATTTAGTCGTTTAAATATTTTAAATACGGCAGATTTACATAATAACTTACCTGACGGTACTAACCGAGTAAATCTTGCCGGTGTAATACAAAAAAAGGATTCTCGTATGTCGGCGAGAGGTAGGTTCGTGACGCTTGTGCTTTCTGATCCTGAGAATATCTTTGAACTTAGTATTTTTAGTGAGGAAGTTTTAAAAGATTATGTACATTTACTCGATGTTAAAAGTTTGGTAGTCGTTAATTGTGATATAGTTAAAGATGAAGGAGGAATAAAACTAACGGCAAAAAGCTTTTCATCAATTGAGGATGCAATTAATAATAAACAATTTGAGTTACAGCTTTACCCACAAAATCATGAAGAATTACGGCAGATAGTAACCTTGCTTGCAGCTCGCACTAATAACAGGGACCAGAGTAATGCTAAAGCTACAATCTATTTACAAAGCGAAGGTGTAAAGAATTTTGTAGCAAAAATTACATTACCTGAAAAGTTTTTTCTACAAGGGCAGGATTTTGAGATTTTAAAAGGATATAGTAAATAGTGGGGTTGTTGCTCGGCTTTCTATGTTATTCCTGCGAGGCATTGTTGTGTGGCTCTTGAAAAACGCTCGGTTGTCATACCGTGGCTTGACCACGGTATCCAGTAAAAAATTCTGATTTACAGATTTTTTTTATTATTTTACTGGATTGTCACGCAAGTACTACGACTGCTCGCAATGACGGGGTGGTATACATGCAACAATGCCTCGCAGGAATGACAACCTTGAGTTAACTTTTTATAGGCAGTACCTGAATTGACGGTAAAATGAATCTATAATTGAGTAATATTCTTTGATGTTTTTTTACCGCTAAATACGGCATTATTATTTTTATTATCGCTAAGTTCCATATATTTTGTTAGTCGATGTTTGTCTGCTATTAACTTTGCTTCTTTTTCTAAATTAATATTTTGTTCAAGATTTGGCTCTTTAATTAAATCTTTAAAGTAATTACTTATGGATTTTAATCCCAACTTTTCTGTTAATTTACTTAAATACTTATAAAATTTATGTTTGATAGTTTGTTTTTTAGGTTCTGAATTTTTATTGAATATATTATCAGTTTTAACTTCTTGTTTTTTATCGTCTACTACTTTCGTACTATCAGGTAGGTTTTTATTAGCTTCAGTTATTAGTTCATTTACTAAATTTTGTTTTTCTTCTTTAAGTACAGTGTCATTCAAAAAGCTTGATACAGGTGAATTTTTTGAGTGTATTGTATCCAAGTTAAGATTAGTAGTTTCTTGTTTTTCTGTGTTCGGGAGAGGTATATTAATATGCTCGTTTTTTGTTTCAATTATAGGTGAGTCTATTAATTTATTCTCTTCAAAAATATCTAGCGTTGCTTGCGTAAATTCATCTACTAATTTTTGAGCTTTGATAGGTGTTATTTCTTCATTAAATTTATTTTCACTGTAATCTTTAACTACTTGAGTGATTTCTTCAGATGCTTTTGCTTCCGGTATGGTCATTTTGTATTTTTGTGCCATATCTTTTATGACATCATCCAATTTCTTATGTTCTTCCGATAGCTCTAGCGGTTTAGGGTTAGTATTACTTTGTTTCATTTGCCGGAAAATATCTATAGAAGGGCGGTTTTCTATTTTTGCTTGTATTTGTGCTTTGATAAGTATATTTACATCTTTATCATTTAAGCATTTTTCTGATAGCTCGTTAATGATTTGTTCTTTGTTAGATTTATATAATCTATAATTTTCTAAAACTGTTTTTGAGGGAGCTATTTCGCGTTCTTCAAAACAAGTTTGGATATGGTTTATGATAGGCTTTAAAAGATCTTCGGTAATAGGTAAATCAGTGTCCTTATAGGGAAACACGGTAGATAAAAAATCTACTAGATCAATCTTGACATACTTTAAATTAGATTCTTCAGCAACTTTATTAAATAACTTTTCCTTCGTGCTTGGTGTATGCCCCTCATTATAAAAAAAAGCATCAAAATTATTAGTAGCTGAATTGGCAATATCATTTTGGAATTGATTTTGATGAGTTGTATTTGAGATACTTTGTTCTTTTGTTAAAGGTATATTTAAAGTATTTGCTAAATTTTTTTGTTCGCTTTCTAAGTTTGATATTATTTGAGATACTTGATTTTGTGTAATAAAATCATATATTTCACGAAATTCTGAATCCGGTACATTGTCTCTTAAAGCTTCTCTTATTGACCTGCTGCTACAATTCCCTAAAGTTTGTCCGGTAACTGTTCTTCTTGAATCAGCTTTTGGGTTAATAAGCTGCTCCGATTTGAACCTGTTAATCTCGTTATTATGAGCTTTTATTGCTTCTAGTTCATTTATAGATAATATAGAAAATATACTATCTTTTATTTCTTTATATATTAAATCTTTTACTTCTTTATCTGTTTGATTTTTGAGTTCATACTTAATGGAACTGAATTTTGCTTTACTTCTTGCTTCTATTGTTTCATTTATTTTAGATAATTGATCTTTTGGTGTTTGATTTAGCTTTGAATTATCTGCTCTTACTCCAGCACCGGCATTATATATAATACGATAATTTTTTCCGTTTTCTTTAGAATATTTTATAACATTTGCATGTAATCCTGTATTAGTAGGAGCATTAGAATATGATAAATATGCTTCTCCGGTTTTTTGCAGTTTATCGTATATTTCATCTGTAGTTGTTTCTAAAAATTTTTTTAACTGTTCTGCGGGTGGTAATTTATTTGAGCTAGTTAAATTACGTGCTGAAAAGGATTGCTTATAAATCTCATCTAAGCCATTCATAAAATGGTCTAATTTTTTATCTGTATTTTCGTCAGGATTTAAAGCCTTATAAGCTCCAAGTAAGGCTTTATAACCGCTAGCCGTTATAAAATGAGCTGAGCCTAAATTATAATCTTTTGTGGATTTATCATAGGTACGGGCATCGTCAAGCATTTCGCGGTACTGAGTTGCTTTCGCTTCATACTCATATTCCCGTATATTATTTAAGGCTTGAGTGATATTTTCATAATGCTCTCTCAGCTTATTTTGGTTATTCTCTTTTAGAGCAGTATTTATAAGCTCGTTTTCAGAGTTTTCCAAGTTGCCGAACTTTATATCACTATTTATATTCTCAGTCATACTTTCTAACTAATTAGTTGAATAAGCGGATGTGAAAATAATCCTATATTAAGGATAAATAAATATCAAGATAGTTCTTTCTAAGCCCTATAATTACTCTCTCAATATATCTATTTTATCTAGTTGCTCCCTGCAAAATTTTCGTCTTCTCGACCGAAATGATCGTAAGAAGCTGTTTTTTGATAACATGGAGTGCGAAGCTTAAGATGTTTAATAATTCTGCCTGGACGCATATCAAAATGCTGTGTTATGAGCTTAGTAATTTGTTCGTTGCTTAATTTGCTAGTACCGAAAGTTTCAGCATAAATAGATACGGGAGCAGCAACGCCTATTGCATAAGATATTTGTATTTCACAGCGATCAGCAAGTCCTGCTCCTACTATATTCTTAGCAATATAACGTGCCATGTAAGCAGCCGACCTATCTATTTTTGTTGGATCTTTTCCTGAAAAACAACCACCGCCGTGCCTTGCCATCCCTCCATAGCTGTCCACGATAATTTTCCTACCGGTTAAGCCGCAATCGGCAACAGGACCGCCTATAACAAATCTACCTGTTGGGTTAATTAGGTATTTAGTGTCTTTGTGAAGTAAATTGCTTGGTAATGCCGTTTAATAATTTCTTCCATTACTGCTTCAATAAGGTCTTTTTGTTGTATTTCCGGATGATGCTGAGTTGATAAAACTACTGCATCAATGGCAATCGGTTTGTTATTTTCATATCGTAACGTGACTTGTGACTTTGCATCAGGTCTAAGCCAAGACAGTATATTTTTTTACGTAAATATGCTTGCCTTTTCATTAATAAATGAGCGTAGTAAATCGGTGCGGGCATTAAACTATCCGTTTCATTACAGGCATAACCGAAAACCATACCTTGGTCTCCTGCACCTATTTCATCGTCATTTGAATTGTCAACACCCATAGCTATATCGGGCGATTGTTTAATTATAGACGAGATTACGGCACAACAGCTACCGTCAAATCCATAATTTGGATTATTATAGCCGGTTTCTTGTATCTTGCTTCGTACTATTTGCTCAATATCCACGTAGGTACTAGTAGTAATTTCGCCGCCGACTAAAACTAGACTGGTTGTTACAAATGTTTCACAGGCAACACGACCACTAGGGTCATGCTTTAGAATTTCATCAAGTACCGTATCTGAAATTTGATCGGCAATTTTGTCCGGATGCCCTTCAGAAACCGATTCGGATGTGAATATAAAATTTTTCATACATTATGCTCCTTTTAAAATAATTGATGCAAACAACCTCTTATATTTTTATAAATTCGTTTAAAGCTTTTTTAACTATACCGTTTAAAGTATAGCCGTGTTGCATCGCATATAAGCTTACTTCTTTATGTAGTTCAGGCTCAATTCTTACATTAAAACTACCTTTAAAAGGTTTATCGGGTATTTTACCTACTATATTACAATCTTCTAGATAACTATCTATAGCTTCTTGAAATGACTTTATTAAAGTTTTAGCGTCGGATGCTTCATAGCTTATCAAATCTCTTATAAATTCTACTTTACCGAAAAATAGTTCTTCAGAAGCATTAAAATGTACTGATCCTAAATAACCTTTATAGTTCATCAAATCATTTTTTATCATACTTTTTATAATTTTAGTTTACTTCATGATTTTGATGTCATTCCCGCGAAAGCGGGAATCCACTATAAAGCGAGATAAATCGAGCTTTTAAAAAGTTTTAAAGTAATGGATTCCCGCTTTCGCGGGAATGACATCGAGTTTTTTATTATTATCTCCCGTTACTTAAGCAATGCCATATAGACGAAGTTTAATTTGGAAAAGAGGAATCGGTCTTGAAGCTGATAACCGCAGCGTACATACGAGTAACGTGAGGATTATCAGCAAAAGACAACGACGCCAATTTTTCAAATTAAACGAGTATATTCAATGAATTTCCATCCAGTTATTACCTACTCTAATTTCGGTTATAATCGGTACATCCATATTAGTAGAGTTTTCCATAATTTTTTTGATAATAGGCGTTACGAGTTCTACTTCATCCTCCGGCACTTCAAATAGTAATTCATCATGAATTTGCAGTACTAATCTGGTTTTAAGATTATTTTTTTCTATTTCTTGATCTAGATTGATCATAGCAATTTTAATTATATCGGCATTAGTTCCTTGAATAGGAGCATTAATAGCTGCACGTTCTGCAAATTGTTTAAGCTTTTTATCATGAATTAGAGGTACAAAACATTTTCTGCCAAAGAAATTTATGACATAGCCGTTGCTACTTGCAAAAGCTTTCGTTTGCTCCATATATTCCTGCACTCCTTTATATTCGGCAAAATATTTCTTGATATATTCGGATGCTTCGCCGTTACTAACGTTTAATTGTTTAGCAAGCCCAAAAGCACTTATACCGTAAATGATACCAAAATTTATGGCTTTTGCTTTACGTCTATGTTCGCTAGTTAGTTCATGTTTTTGCAAGTTAAAGATTTGACAAGCCGTTTGAGTATGGATATCGTCTTTATTGATAAACGCTTGTTTTAGTGCATCTATATTTGCGATATGGCTTAATATTCTAAGCTCAATTTGGGAATAATCGGCAGATATTAATTTATAGCCTTCTTCAGCGATAAAAGCTTGTCTGATTTTATTCCCCTCACTAGAGCGAATAGGTACATTTTGCAAATTAGGTTCTTGTGAGCTAAGTCTCCCTGTAGTGGTAGAAGTTTGTAAAAATGTCGTATGTACTCTATGTGTTATATTATCTATCTGTTTCGGTAAACTATCGGTGTAGGTATTCTTTAATTTTGTAAGTTGCCGCCATCTTAATAACAAGTCGGCAATATTATATCCATGCTCGCTAAGCTTTTCTAATATTTCCGCTCCTGTTGAGTAAGAGCTCGCTTTAGCCGAAGCTTTACCGAAAGGTAACTGCATTTTTTCAAATAAAATCTCACCTAGTTGTTTTGGTGAACCGATATTAAATTTAGTTCCGCTAAGAGCAAAAATTTCTTCTTCAAGTTTTAGAATTTCTGCTCCAAATTCAGCAGATAACTGATTTAGATAATTTGCGTCTACTTTAATCCCAATTTTTTCCATTTTATCTAAAATAAAACAAATAGGTAAATCAATATTGCTGTAAAGTCTAAAGGCTTTATTATCTTTAAGCTCCAGTATATTTTGTTTATAAAGTGAAGTAAATTCGGCGACTATTCTTGCCGATTCATTAATTACATTAGACATTTTCCCAAACTTCGTTTCTAGAGGTAATTTAGACGTCGATCCGGTACTCGCATCCTCACGTACGCTTTTGTACGCTGCGGTGGCAAGTGCTTCCGTGTCTCCTTTAAATTCCTCTCTATAAGCTGGTTTAGAAAGATGTCTATTATCCTCTTTCAAAGCCTCTTCAAATAAATTTTTCTGTGATAAACCGGCAGATAACGCATATTGCATTAGTTCTAAATCCTCTATAGCCGTAATTTCATGAGATTGTTCTGCATAGAATTTAAGTAGAGGCTTTAGAGAGTAGGTAATTTTTCTTATAGATTTATCGGTTAGTAAATTGAAGATTATATCCGAAAACCAGTCGTTATTATTTTTAGTATTATAGGAAAATAGATCATGGGAAGTGTTAGAAATTTTAATAATATAGCTTTGGTTTTGCAATGATAAAATAAGAGCAACATTATCCCCTTTATGCTGCAGTAAATATATCCCGAATATTCCTATTTTCTCAGCTTTTTTAGCAAAATCCGCTAACTCGCTAGCGTTACTGATTTCTTTTGCTTCGGTTACTTTATTTTCTACTATCTCTTTATGGTCATTAATTTTAATATCAAATAAATTTTCTGCTCTTTTATATAAAGATTTAAAACCGTATTCCTGTAAAAATCCTGTTAATTTATCGCTATTTGGAGGTGACCATTCTAAATTATTCAGCTGAAAATCTAAATCAACATTAGAATCAAGCCCGATTAATTGCCATGAAATTAACGCCGCTTCTTTAGAATTTTGTAAAGTTTCACGTTGTTTTAGGCTTGAGACTTGTTCTAAAGAGTTAAATATATTCTCTACAGAACCAAATTGCGTTATAAGGCTACTTGCCGTTTTTGGTCCAATAGACGGTACGCCCGGGATATTATCCGATCTATCGCCGATTAAAGCCATCACTTCACGTAATTTATCAGAAGTAGTACCGAACTTTTTAACCACATCATCTTCCGTAATATATTTTCCTTTTAACGGATCATATATTTTGATGTTTTCACCCATTAACTGCAATAAATCTTTATCGGAAGAGATGACAACTACATCTTCGCCGAGTGCAGCTGTTTTAGCGGCAAAGGTTGCAATAATGTCATCGGCTTCATAACCGTTTTTCTCTAGAATAGGAAAGTTTAAGTTACTAGCAACATCACGAACTAAAGGTAATTGTACGACTAAATCCTCAGGTGGAGGCGGGCGGTTAGCTTTATATTCAGGATAAATATGATGGCGGAAATTTTTCCCGCCGCTGTCAAATACTACAGCGACATGTTTAGGCTTAAAGTCGCTCAGCAATTTTAGGAGCATTGAAGCGAAGCCGTAAAGAGCACCGACAGGCTCGCCTTTCGGTGAAGTTAAAGGCTGTTGTGCATAATAGGCTCTGAAAACAAATCCATATCCGTCTATGAGCAATAAAGTATTTTTTTGAGTCATTTCGAGATTTTATTTTTAATTCTATCGTCATTGTGAGCGACTGAAAGGTGCGTGGCAATCTCAGGACTTTGGCATGAGATTGCTTCGTCAAAATTTTCAATTTTTCCGTAGCTCAGACGAAAAAAACGATCCACACAGCAAAACCTCACAACCCGACCAAACTTTTAGCAAAATCATGTCGGTTGAATATTTTTAAGTCCTCTATCTTCTCGCCTATACCGATAAAATATACGGGTAGATTAAATTTCTGTACCACTCCGACAAGCACTCCGGCTTTAGCACTACCGTCTAATTTAGTCACGATAAGTCCCGTCAAATTAGTAGCATCATTAAAATGTTCTACTTGGTTATAAGTATTTTGTCCTGTAATAGCATCAATTACTAAAACGCTATGAGTAGGAGCATTCTCGTCTAGTTTTTTTATAACCTTTACAATCTTAGACAGTTCATCCATCAAATTTTTCTTATTATGAAGCCTGCCTGCCGTATCGATAAAAAGTATATCGATATTTTGTTTTATCGACTCTTCCATAGCACGGTAAGCAACACTCGCAGGGTCAGCCGATTCTTCACCGGTAATAAGTAGTGCATTTGCTCTATCTACCCAAGTGCTTAGCTGATTCACGGCAGCCGCTCTAAAAGTATCGCAGGCCGCAACTGCTACTTTTTTCCCTTGCATCCCGTACATTGCAGCAAGCTTACCTATAGTGGTGGTTTTACCTGCTCCGTTAACACCGCAAACTAAAATTACGTTTAATTTATTTTCGTTTAGTGTAAAAGGAATTTCTGATTTTGATAACTGCTGCTCTATTAATTCAGCTAGGGCTTCTTTTACTGTATCACTATCTATTTCTTTGTCAAATTTTACCTTTTTAAACTCTTCAATAATATTAGTTACTACCGAAACGCTCATATCACTTGCAATAAGCAGCTCTTCAAGCTCTTCTAGAGTTTCTGTATCTAATTTTTTCTTGTAAAATATTTTGTCGATACCTTTCGATATTTTATTAGAAGTTTTAGATAAACTTTGTTTTAATTTACTAAATATCGAAATCATATTAGATAGTTTTTGTTTTATGGGTGTTGGTGTTGTTCTTGCGTGGATACCAAAGCCGTCGTTGCGAGGAAATTACGTAAGTAATTGTACGCCCGCAATCTCAGGAGTTTATTTCATGAGATTGCCGCGTCGCTCCGCTCCTCGCAATGACGATTTTTGATCCACCACAATGACACTTAGGTATTTATCTCTTCTTCTTATTCTTGCTTTTGTTTTTATTTCCGTCGGTAGTTTTATTGAATCTACCTAAATTTTTAACAAATTTTTGTAGTCCGTTAAGTTCCGTTCCGTATGTCCTAGTATATTCACGGACTATTTCTATATCTTGTTTATGAGAATCGTCGATTACTACTACTTCCTGCATAAAATTATTAGCATCAAACGTAATTTTTACTATCTTCTGCTTTTCAATTTTTGGATTGAGCCAAGCTCTTTGAGACATAACTCTTTCAACATAATACCAGGTATTTTGGGAATATTCCGGTACCATAGTAGGTGTACCTATTAACTCTACGACTTCTGTTTTATTTAGTTTTTTAGACTCTAATTTTACAAGTGCCGACTCATCTATGGATTGTCCTCTATTTTCGATAGTTTTGCAGCCGCTTAAGGAAAAAAAGGCTAATATACTAAAAATGTATGTTATAAAAATTTTCATAAGTTTAATTTTATCTAGATTTTATTACAAGATTATAATATACTGCTTCACTAATTTGACAAATACTTTTTAATTTATATTTAGAGAGGCTAATAATGGCAGTTCCAAAGAAGAAAACATCAAAATCAAGACGTAATATGAGACGTTCGCACTTAGCACTTGGCAAAGTTAACGTAATAGTTGACTCGCAAACCGGTGAATATAAACTTCCGCATCACGTTTCTTTAGTCGACGGTACTTATAATAATCGTCAAGTAGTAACAAAGAAAATTGAAACTGAAGAAGAAGTAGCTTAAGTACCTAAAATTTATGACCTGTAAAATTATCGGCTCCGGCGGGTATCTTCCTTCAAAAATAGTTAGTAATGACGAGCTTGCAAAATTTGTAGATACTAACGATGAATGGATTAGAACAAGAACGGGTATTACGCAGCGTCATATAGCAGGTGATACAGAATATACTTCCCATCTTGCTTTAAAATCAGCTGAAAAAGCTATAGCAGATGCGAGGGTGTCGGTAAATGATATTGATTTAATTATTACATGTACTACTACTCCGGATAATAGCTTCCCTTCAGTCGCCTCTAAGCTTCAAGGTTATCTTGGTTTAACTAATATACCGTCTTTTGATTTACAAGCAGTGTGTGCCGGCTTTGTTTATGGTTTACAAGTAGCGAATTCTCTTATTGCATCCGGTAAATATAAAACTGTTTTGCTTATAGGAGCCGAGAAAATGACGTCATTATTAGACTGGAGTGATCGGTCTACTTGCGTTTTATTCGGTGATGGGGCCGGTAGCGTAATATTACAGCGTAGTAGTGATGATTCCGGTTTAATAGATAGTAATATCTTCTCAAGCGGGGCTGATTATGAAATATTATACACGAACGGTGGTGTAAGTATGAATGGTATTAGTGGCAAGATAGTTATGCAGGGGCAAAAATTATTTCGTCATGCAATAGAAAAAATGCAACAATCTATAGAAGATTTACTACATGCTAATCAATTCAGTGTAAGCGATATTGATTATTTCATACCTCATCAAGCAAATATCCGTATTATAAATAAACTTGCTGAACTATTAAATATAGAAGAGCATAAAGTAGTGAAAACCGTAGAAAAACATGCTAACTGCTCTGCGGCTTCTATTCCGCTTGCTTTGAGTACTCTCAAAGCATCAGGTAAAATAAAAAAGGGCGATATTCTACTATTCTCGGCTATCGGTGCAGGGCTCACTTGGGGCAGTGCATTAATTAGATGGTGAATATACTTAGGTAGAATTTCAAAAATTGGCTACGTTCGTTGTTTAATATTTCTTGATCCTCACATATTATATATTTATATATACGCTGCCGTTTATAAGCTTCAAAATCGATTCCTCTTTTCTACATTAAACTTTATTTAACTATTTATCCAAAATATCTACTCATATTATAAAAATGATATTTTTACCACATTTATACAGAAGTAATTGCATTTTATAATATTTTAGCCTTTAAACTAATAAAATAATGATATATACTAACTTACATAAGCTTTTGGTTAGTTTTATAACTAGCTAAAATGAATTCAATATTAATAAATTATAATCTCAAGGAGTTTAATTATGAAAATAACAAAAATTACATTAGCTTTTCTTGCATTATTTGTGCTTGCAGGTTGTAATACAAAAAAAAGAGTCCCTCAAATGGACGGTATGATGAATCAAGGCGAAGAAACATCATTAATGAAAGATTTCGAGAAGCATGCAGGAAATGCAGTATGGTTTGCTTTTGATAGCTCTGCTTTATCACCAAAGGCTAAAGAAGAACTAGAGAGACAAGCTTGCTGGTTATCAAAGCATCCTGAAGTAAAAGCTACTGTTGAAGGACATTGCGATGAAAGAGGTACTAGAGAATATAACTTAGGTTTAGGTGAAAGAAGAGCAGCAGCAGCGAAAAAATTCTTAGCTCATAAAGGAATCGACCATAGCAGATTAAATACAATCTCTTACGGTAAAGATAGACCTGCTATGATGGGTAATACTGAAGAAGCTTTTGCTTATAATCGTAGAGCTGTAACAGTTGTACATCACTAAAATTATTTACTAAATTTATTATTTAGTAGTTTAAAAGGTCGAGTTTACTACTCGGTCTTTTTTTATTTATAACCTGTTATGTCATTCCTGTCCTGTGTAGGCCGGTAAATACTCTTTATGTCATTCCAGCAACGGCGGGAAAGCATTGGTTGCGTGGATCTGCTTTTCCCTCATTGCGAGAAGAATTACGTAGTAATTCGACGAAGCAATCCAGTTAAAAATTCTGATTTACAGAATTTTTTTATTATTTTTTCTGGATTGCAGCAAAGCTTCGCTCCTCGCAATGACGATTAGATATCCACGCAACAATGCCACGCGGGAATGACATAAGTGAGCCATGCAACAATGCCTTTAGTTGCTCGCAATGACGAAAAAACTGATCCACATTGCCCTGTTTTTTAGACAATACCTCAAAAATATAAAAATTTTACTAGACTTAATTGCATAATAATTATATAAATTTCAAATGAAAAGGGGCTGTAGCTCAGTTGGTTAGAGCACGCCGCTCATAACGGTGTGGTCGTAGGTTCAAGTCCTACCAGCCCCACCACACAAATTCTTGTTTAAATTCGTATTAGCACTGAATTTATAATGATTAATCTAAAAACACTTTCTTGGTATCTTACTAAATTATATTCTAAGTGTTTCTTTATTATATTATTTCTTTTAATTGGGCTATTAATCATCTCAAATATTTTTGATCTTTTACAAAAATTCAAAAATATTTATGTTCCTTTTAGTTTTTTTTGGCGACTTATTTTATATAAGATTCCTTATTTACTAGGTCAAGTATCTTCGTTAATTAGTTTTACCTCTATGTTATTTTTTCTTAGAAATCTAACAAAAAATAATGAATTAACGGCTATGTTATCTAGCGGTATTCATATTTGGCAAGTGCTTGTTATTCCATGTATTGTAACTTTAATTTTAGGTATAGTTTTTACGACTATATTGAATCCTATCGGTACTATAGGCTTACAAAAATATGAGTTATTAGAGGCAAAACTAACTAAAAAAACTTTGAGTGAGGGGATAATATCTAAATCAGGTTTATTATTTTTTGAATCTTTAAAAGATGAAAATCAAATTATTCAAACACAATTTATTAATATTGCTGAGAAAAAATTAAATAATATTACAATTTTATTTGTTGATAGTAATAATTCTTTTTTAAAGAGAATTGATGCCTTATACGGTATTATTGAAAATAAAATGTTACATTTAAATAGAGTTAAGGTTTTTACAAAAGAGGAAACTAAGACTTATAACAATTTAACTATACAGACAAATTTATCAATTAATAGTTTAGTAAATAAATTTATTCGTCCTGAAATGGTTTCTATTTGGGCTTTACCTAAATTAATTAATGAATTATTAAATTCAGGTTTACCGGCTATTAATTATCAAATTTATTATTACAAGCAATTATTTAAGCCTATAATGATGATGGCAACCGTAATTTTAGCAAGTTGTTTTATTAGTCTTAAACAGCGTGATAATTCCCAAGAAAAAATACTGATATTAGGTTTATTTTCAGGTTTTATAGCATATTCGTTATCAGAAATATTATTAAAAATACTTACTTATAATAATTTATCTTTAATTGCTGCTATTTTATTGCCTAGTATGCTAATATTTTTTATTAGTAACTTTATTATTTTACATTATAAGGAGATTTAATATATACTCGTTTAATTTGAAAAATTGGCTGCGTCGCTTCTCATTTTTGATCCTCACGTAGTATCCTACGCTGCGGTCAAAAATTCCGAGGCTTCTTGCTTTTTTCCAAATTAGACTTCGTCTATAATTAAATTTTTATTTACTATGGAACTGTTTATTTTATTAACAGCTCCATAGAAGCGTTTTTAGAATTTAGAGAGAAAAAATAAAATGATAATGAAATTTTTGGAAGGGTTTTCTTCCGGTATGGCCATAGATCTTGGTACGGCAAATACTATTGTCTATCAAAAAAGTCGTGGAATTGTTCTAAGAGAACCTTCTGTTATTGCTTTAATAAAAAAAGACGGTGCTTTTGTGCCTTATGCTTATGGTCATGAAGCAAAAATGATGCTTGGGCGTACTCCTACGGATATTGAAGCAAAAAGACCTTTAAAAGACGGTGTTATTGCTGATTTTAAGGGTGCAGAGGAAATGATAAAGTATTTTATTAGAATGGTGCATAATCGTCGCTCTTTTTTTGGCCCGACAATTGTTATTTGTGTACCTTCCGGTTCTACGCCGGTTGAGCGTCGTGCTATTCAAGAAGCAGCAGAAAGTGCAGGGGGTAGGGATGTCTATTTAATTGAAGAACCTATGGCGGCAGCGATCGGAGCAGGGCTACCCGTAACGGAAGCGACCGGTTCGATGATTGTTGATATTGGAGGAGGCACTACGGAAGTTGCAGTTTTATCACTAGGGGGCATAGTATATGCAAGGTCGGTAAGAGTCGGCGGTGATAAGATGGATGAAGCTATTATCTCATATATAAGGAGGCACTATAACCTATTGATAGGTGAGGCTACTGCTGAAAAGATAAAGCAAGAAATAGGTACGGCTTATGTAGATGAAAACGCTGAACCGAGAAAAATGGAAATTAAAGGACGTGATTTAATTTACGGTATTCCTAAAGAAATGATATTGAACGAAAGACAAATTGCTGATAGTCTAATTGAACCGGTAAGTCAAATTGTTGAAGCGGTAAAAGTAGCACTAGAAGCAACCCCTCCTGAGTTATCTTCGGATATAGTTGATAAGGGAATTGTTTTAACAGGCGGCGGCTCATTATTACGAAATCTTGATTTTGTTCTTAGTGAAGCCACTAAATTGCCTGTGATAGTTGCAGATGACGCCCTCTCTTGCGTGGCACTTGGAACAGGAAAAATACTTGAAGATTTTACAAAGCTAAAACATGTACTATTTAAACAGGATTAAAAATGGCAATACTTGCAAATAGAGTAAAAAATTCTTCAAATTCATTAGAATTAATAAGAATAATATCAAATACTCTTAAGCGTTTTTTTGTTATATTTGGGCTTGGATTGTCTGTATATTTGTTTTTTACTACGCCTAAAAAAATATCTAGTATATCACTTGAGGTAACCGGTAGTATAGTATCAACCGGTTTAGCAGTTTATGAAGATATATTTGAATATATAAATTCAATAACACAAAAATTTGTTTATTTTCAAGATTTAGAACGAAAAAATATAGAACTTAAACTTGAGATAGCAAGATTACAACATTTGCAAAGTGAGGTAGAATCGGTAAGAGCCGAAAATATTGCATTAAAAGATTTGTTAACGATTGCTGAGGAAGAAGAATTTGAATACATTACTACTAAATTACTTAGTGTTTCTTTTAATCCCTTTTCTAGAACCGCTTTGATTTCGGCAGGTAAAAAGCAAGGCATTGAACCTGATCAAATCGTTGTTAATTCAGGAAAATTAATAGGAAAAGTAATAGAAGTGAGTAATAATTATGCTAAAGTAATGTTAATTAGCGATGTTAATTCTAGAATACCTATTAAAGCTAATTCTTCAAGAGAACAAGGTATTTTAGCAGGTAATAATAATAATAGTAAAATTTTATACTTGCCTAACAATCATTTAGTACAAAAAGATGAGGAGATAGTAACCTCCGGACACGGTAATATTTATCCTGCAGGTATTTTAGTGGGTTATGTGTCTAAAGTTACGGAACATGATGTTATGGTAAATGTAGCAGCTGATCTATCTAAAACGGAATTTGTACAAATATTATTGCCTAAGGAATAATGAAAAAGGGTTATTTCGGTATTATTGCCGAATATATTTGTAAATAATCTATAAATTAAAATTTTATCAAATACTGCATCATAGAAAACGTTATTATGTTGGTGAAATAGATATTATTGCGTTACGTAATAAAGAAATTGTTTTTATTGAAGTCAAAGCAAGAAGCTCTAAAATTGATGATAGATTTGTATCTTTCAATCAGCAAAGAAGAATTACTAGGGCTGCTGAAATGTTTTTAAGTAGCAATTCTAAATATAGAAATTATAATATTAGATTTGATTTGGTAATTATAAGGTCTTATAAATTACCTATAATTATAAAAAATGTTTGGTAATACCCGTGTTATTGCATGGCTCGATTTCTTCCTGTCATCCCGTGATTTATTCACGGGATCCAGTTAAAAATATCAATATTATTGATATTTTTAGTTATTTTTCTGGATACCGTGGACAAGCCACGGTATGACGTCGAGGGCGTTTTTTGAGCCATACAACAAAGCTCCACCTATGCGGGGATGACATTGAGTAGGCTTTATGTAACAAGGTTGGTAATACTCGTCAAACTTTGTATATATCTATCCTTTATTTATTCAGAGGTTATTAATATGGCACTTGCGACTAAAGTGAAAGAATTTTTAGAAGAAAAATTAAAACAAGAAAAGATAGATCGTAAATATCTTGCCGAAGTCACTAATATCCCTTATACGACTGTTAGTAGAATTATGAGAGCGGAAGCTAATCGTGAATTCAATCCTGAAATAGATACAATCTTAAAAATAGCAAAATACTTTAATTGTACTATGGATGAGGTAATAAAAAGAAAAGTACGACATAATTCGTAAAGCTTGATGCAAGCGAATTTTGTAGGATTTGGCTGTACTCACGTAGTTTATCTACTGCTTTTGCAGGCTTGCATTTAAATTCATCTTGTCTGAATATTTCTGAAATATGCTGTACCTACGAAATAAAACATAAAATATGACAATAAAAAATAAAGGACTGATTATAATTTTATCTTCCCCTTCAGGTACGGGTAAGTCAAGTTTAGCTAAAGCATTATTGAAAATAGATAATAATTTGCGTTTATCTATTTCGGCAACTACAAGAAAACCACGTTTAGGAGAAGTAGAGGGCATAAACTATTACTTTAAGACCAAGCTAGAATTTGAAGAATTAGTTAAGCAGAATAAATTTCTTGAATATGCTAAAATATACGATAATTATTACGGTACGCCTAAAGAATATGTCGAAATGTTATTAAATCAAGGCTTGGACGTTTTGTTTGATATTGATTGGCAAGGAGCAAAGAGCATTAAGAAAAATGCTACTAATGTTGTTGCTATATTTATATTGCCTCCTAGTATTGAAATACTGGAACAACGCTTAAGAAATAGAGCGACCGATAATGAAGAAGCAATAAAATTACGTATGCAGTCGGCACAAAACGAAATGTCACATGCTAATGAGTATGATTATGTAATTACTAACGATGATTTCGACCAGACGCTTAAAAAAATACATGAGATTATAGTTGCAGAACGAGAAAAAGCTTTTTGACTTTATCACTTTTTCTTTTTATACTGAAAATTAGAAGCTTAATTTCTAATTTTCATGGTATACTCGGTGAATTTCAAAAATTGGCGTTTTCGTTCTACAAGAGTTACGGTTCTCACGTATAAAGTATACGCTCCGATCCTCGCCTTGTGAACTCCTTGCTCTTTTTGAAATTGACCTTCGTCTACTTCATCTTACTTCGGAGTATACTAGTTTAAATGCTTAGAAAACAATTCCTTTCATCAATAATAAAACATTTTAAAACTCATAAAGTTTGTGCTTTGTTAGGACCAAGACAGTGCGGAAAAACTACCCTTTCTAAACAATTCGCAGAAGCTTATAATATTTCTAAAATCAATATTTTTGACCTTGAAAATCCCTTAGATTTAGCAAGATTAAATGAACCGATGCTTGCTTTATCTGATCTAAAAGGATTTGTTATTATCGATGAAATTCAGTATAAACCGAATCTATTTCCTATTTTAAGATTTCTTGTTGATACAACTGATATTAAATTTTAGTACTAGGCAGTGCATCGAGAGACTTAATTAAACAAGGTTCTGAAACGCTGGCCGGTAGGATAGGCTATATTGAAATGACACCGTTTGCCTTATCTGAGGTGTTAGACACTCAAAAATTATAGGTACGCGGCGGATTTCCTTTATCATATCTTGCAGATGATGAAGAGTTAAGTACTTTATGGCGTCAAAATTATATTAAAACATTTTTAGAAAGAGATATACCAAATTTAGGTTTTACAATTCCGTCTATGCGGTTACGTAGGTTCTGGTTAATGCTTTGCCATTATCACGCTAATATATTTAATGCTTCAGAACTTGGAAATTCTTTATCTATCTCATATCATACCGCAAAGCATTATTTAGATATTTTAGAAGGAACTTTTATGATCCGTGTTTTGCAGCCTTGGTATGAAAATCTTAAGAAAAGACAGGTTAAAACTCCTAAAATTTTTTTTAGAGATAGCGGAATATATCACACTTTATTAGGGTTACATAGTTATGAAGCATTAAATACTAATCCTAAAATCGGTGCATCATGGGAGGGGTTTGCTTTAGAACAAATTATTAGATACTATAAAGCTGAGGCTGAGGAATGCTATTTTTGGTCATCTCATAACGGAGCAGAAATAGATCTTTTAATTTTTAAAAATGGTAAACGTTTAGGTTTTGAAATTAAATATACAAATACGCCGAGTATTACAAAATCAATGCAAATATCCTTAGAAGATTTAAAACTTGATCAAATTAATATAATATTCCCAGGTGATATTAGCTTTAAATTGTCAGAAAAAATACAGGCAATAGGTCTTTCAAGCTTAATTCAAAATGATACAAAAGCTGCAACTATATAGTTACAGCTCTTAGAATGTTACATTATTTCACATCCACCTTTTTTAGCACTTTTGCCGGCAAGTTTTGTTTGCTGATCTTCATAATCATTATTCATTTGATTAGAGGTCTGATCGACTGTTAAATGTGGTGTTCCGGTAGTTACCATACTTGTAATAGGTTTAGATTTTATTTCCTTTGATAAAGTTGTTGCTTTAGCTTTAATTCTTTGTAATGCTGCTAATGTCTCCATATCATTACTTTGTTTACTCATATTTTCTCCTATATTTTATTTGTTAAATTTTATCTTATCCACACGTTATTTTGTTTTTTTTGTTGAACTTGATTACTTTGCTCAACTTGGTGATTTTTTGTGGTAGCTATTGGGTTATTTAAAGAATCTTTTATACTATTTGCTTCACGTTGACTATTAATTTTACTACATATATTTTTACGTATATCTTGATCTTCACTGCTTAAATTTTTATTATTGACTATTGCTTCCTGTTGGTTATTGAGTAAAGAATGCTTCTGTTTAAATTCTTGATATTTGTTAGGATCTAGAGTATTTTTTGATTTCTCTATAGCATCTCCAAGCTTATTTATTTTTTCTTGGTTTTCTTGATGAAATACCTTAACACTTTCTATTTTTTCTTGAACGTGTTTTTGAACTTTTCTAGCTTCTTTTACTACAGTGTTTTTAACTGCTAGATTTTCTTTCTTTACTTTTAAATTCTCTTCTAATTCTTTAATTTGTTCAGGTAATAAATTTTTATCTTTTAATTTCTCAGTTAAATCATTAATCTCTTTTTCTATAATCTCTTTTTCTTCATTAGTTTTTTTAACTATTATATTTACTTCTTCTTGCTCCTCTTTAAGTTCTGCAAGTTTTTGCCTACGCTCTTCTATTTCTTCTTTAGTTAAAATATTTTTATTAATCTCCTGTTCATCGATTATCTCTTCTCCCTTTTCGTTTGTTTTAACCATTGTTTCTATAGGAGGAGATAATTTTTTATATTCTTCTAATTTGCTCGTAAATCTATCGTGAATAGCATTAAGTTCCTGAATTTGTCTTGCAGCTTCCATTTTATATTGTATTATTGCTTCTTCCCGTTCTCTTTGTTTTTCTAACTGTTCTAGCTCTTTTTGAGTAATGTCAGAATTAAGTTGGCTTTCTACTAGTTCTTGCTTTTTTAATGCTATAGCCTCTACTTTTTCTGCTATATCATTAATAAAAGAACTATCAGATTTAATATTTCGAGCTGCACTTACTAATCTACTTAACTCTGCAGGATTATTAGTAGCGGTAATTTGAGCAAGAATAGCTTTGATATCATTAAGTGCTTGAAGATCAGCTGTTTTTTCTTTTTGTGGGTATTCTTTATTCGTAATTTTACTCACAATAACCTTTTATGTGTGTACCATCATCCACGAAACGTTAACAAAAATTAATAATTAAGTCAAGAAAATTTTAACAAAAATTAATTTTGTATTTCTAGCCATTGATTTAATAACTCGTCTAGTTTCTTTTTATCATTAATTAATTGATTAGTAATGTGATTATATTTTGTAGGATTATCTAAATACAGATTAACATCTTCAAGTTCTTTTTCTAAGTGTTTGATGGATATTTCTAGCTTTTCAATATCGTTGGGCAATGTTTCAAGTAAACGCTGATATTTATAAGATAGCTTTTTATTTATAGGTTTTTGAGGAATTAAGGGGAAGGGTTTTGAAAGTTTTTTCACTATAGGAGTCGTGGTAAAATACTGTTTATAATCTTCATAACCTCTTGTTAAATCATGAATTTTACCTTGAGCGAAAACTAAAGTTCTAGTAACTAACCTATCTAAGAAGTCACGATCATGGCTAACTACGATTAAAGTGCCTGAATAATCTGCAAGTATATCTAGTAAAATTTCTAAACTATCCATATCAAGATCATTGGTTGGTTCATCTAAAATTAACAGATTTCCAGGGTTAATTAGAATTTTTGCAAGTAATAATCTATTAGCTTCGCCGCCTGATAGAATAGCGGTTTTTGCATTAAGTAGTTTAGGATTAAACATGAATTGTTTTAAATAACCGGCAACATGCATGGTTTGACCATTTGGTAAAAATACTTGATCACCGCCTGTAGGACATAAAGTTTGTTGTAATGTATGATTAAAGTTTAGTTTTTCTCTATGTTGATCAAAATATGAAATATCTAAATTACCGCCATATATAATTTTACCTAAGTCAGGTGTAAGTTGTTTTGTCAGTAATTTGATAAAAGTAGATTTGCCTGAGCCATTTGCACCAATTATGCCGATTTTTTCGCCTTTTTTTACACGAAAACTGAAATTATCAATGATTTTAGTATTTTTATAGCTGAAACTAATATTATCTGCTTCAATAATGAATTTACTTTTAGCTATATTTTCGGCAAGCTCTGCCCTAACTCTTTGTTTTGAACTAGCTAGTTTTTCAGTCTGTTCTCTTGTTATTACTCTTAAAGCTTTCAACTCCGCAAGTCTCTTTTGATTCCGCTTACGTCTAGCCGTAACACCGGCATTTAACCATTCATTCTCTTGAGATAGTTTTTTATTTAATTTCCGAAGAGCTGCTTCTTCTTGCTCTATTATAACATTTTGCCATTCATCAAAAAATTTAAATCCTTTATCGGATTTACGCAAAATCCCTCTATCAAGCCACCAAATTTTATTAGTAACATTTGAGAGAAATGTTCTATCATGACTAACGCAAATAATAGCACCGTTATAAGATTTAACAAATTCTTCTAGCCACTCAATCGTTTCAATATCTAGATGATTGGTAGGTTCATCAAGTAGTAATATTTCCGGCTCTAATATTAAAGCTTTAGCAAGGCTTGCTCTTCTAAGCTGACCGCCTGAATAGGTTGATAAGTTATCTGTTCCGTTGATTTGTAATTTTTCTAGAATTATATCGATTTGGTATTTATCTATTTCTTTTGTACTATCTGTTTGTTGTAAGATAAAATCGTAAACAGTTAGATTAGTTTTTATAGAAATATCTTGTCTTAAATAGCCGGTTGTAATTGCAGGATCTTGAAATAGTTCGCCGTTATCTAGTTCATAATCCCCTGATATTACTTTCATTAAGCTTGATTTTCCGCAGCCGTTACGTCCTATAAGACAAATCTTATCACCTTTGTATAAATAAAGTTCTAAATCAGATAAGATTACTTTATCTGCAAAGCTTAGATTACCGTCTTTTATGTAATAAATTGGGGGCATAATGGTATACTCGTTTAATTTGCAAAATTGGCTACGTCGTTTTATAAGTTCTGCGGTGCTCACGTACTAAATGTACGCTCCGCTCCTCGCCTTATAAACTCCTTGCTCTTTTCCAAATTAAACTTCGTCTACCTACTTTCATTTACTTGAGGTATGTGTTATGTTATTTTTGCGTTCAAGAGAAGTTGTTGCGGGGGTAATAAGAGTAAGCTCAAATCTTCCTAATGACTAAGCTAGCATTAGTACCGCCGAACCCGAATGAGTTGGAAAGCACGTAGTCTATTTTAGTTTCTCTAGCTTTTAATTTTACTAAATCTATCTTAACCTCATCCATAGGGTTATCTAAATTTAAAGTTGGCGGTGCAATCTGATCTCGAATTGCAAGAGCTGAAAAGATAAACTCAACGCTTCCTGCCGCACCAAGCAAATGTCCTATTGATGATTTAGTAGAAGACATTAAAATTTGGGGATTCGCTTCTAAAAATAATTTTTGTACCGCTGCTAATTCTATTCCATCACCGAGATTAGTAGAAGTGCCATGTGCATTAATGTAATCAATCATATCGGGAGTGATAGCTGCATCTAGCACTGCATCTCTCATCGCTCTATAAGCTCCTCTACCTTCAGGATGCGGTGCTGTCATATGGTACGCATCACCTGTAGAGCCGTATCCTATAACTTCACCGTAAATTTTAGCCCCTCGATTTAAGGCATGCTCATATTCTTCCAAGACTACAACGCCTGCTCCTTCACCCATAACAAAACCGCTGCGGTCTTTATCCCAAGGTCTTGAGGCTTTTTCAGGATTATCGTTATATTTAGTACATAATGCTCTAGCAGCAACGAAACCTGCAACTCCAACAGGTGTAACAGGGGCTTCTGCACCGCCTGCGACCATAACATCTGCATAGCCGTGCTTTATCATACGCATAGCATCGCCTATAGCATGTGCTCCTGTAGAGCAAGCCGTTACTGCTGCTTGATTTGGACCGCTAAAACCGTATTTTATAGAAACAAGACCGGATAAAAGATTAATTAATGAAGCGGGGATAAAGAAAGGGCTAACTTTGCCGTTATTTTCTTGATAAAGTTTGATAGAGGTATCTTCGATCATTTTAAGCCCACCGATTCCTGAGCCTAATATCAAACCGGTTCTATCACGAGATTCTTCATCTTCGGGTAACCAGCCGCTATCTTCAACTGCTTCGGTTGCGGCTGCTACTCCGTAATGGATAAATTTATCCATTTTACTTAGTCTATTAACGTCATCTGCTTGTGTGAAGTTTTCAAGTTTAAATCCATCTTTCTCAGAGTTATCTATAAGTCCGGCAATTTTACACGCAAGTTTAGAAGTGTCAAATTCCGTAATAGTTTTTATACCGCTTATCCCATTTACAATATTTTTCCAAGATGAGCTAACATTAAGCCCAACAGGAGTAACAAGTCCAAGTCCAGTAATAACTACTCTTTTATTTACTCTTTGGTTCGACATTTTTAATTATCTATTAGGGATTTAATTTATGCAGATTAAGATTGGCGTTCTTTGATATATTTTATAACATCGGATACAGTTTTAATTTTAGTGGCTTCATCATCAGGGATATCAATACCGTATTCAACTTCTATTGCCATCATTAACTCTACGGTATCAAGACTATCGGCTTTCAAATCTTCTATAAATCTTGAATCCGTAGTTATTATCGATTTATCTTTATTTAGCTTTTCAGCAACCATTTCAATAACTTTCTGTTCGATCTTGTCCGTTGTACTCATAATTTTGAACTCCATAAATCATTTAATTTTATATGCCGTATAATAGCAGTTATTCAGCTATTAGACTTTATTTTAACTGTATGAATATTTATTTAAAATATTCATAGCATTTTATCTTTAAAAGAACTTCTAGCACAAAAAATTATTTTATGCTAGCACAAAATTTTACACCATTAACATTCCCCCGTTTACGTGGATAGTTTGACCGGTAATATATGATGCCTGATCGCTTGCTAAAAATGCAACTGCGTTTGCCACGTCTTCCGGCATACCGTAAGTGCCTAGCGGAATTTTTTGTACTATGGCTTCTCTTTGCTTTTCGTTTAGTTTATCTGTCATATCTGATTTAATAAATCCTGGAGCTACTGCATTAACCGTAATTCCTCTGGTTGCAACTTCGTAAGAGAGCGATTTGGTCATGCCTATTAAACCTGCTTTAGAAGCACAATAATTAGCCTGCCCAGGGTTACCTGAAATTCCTACTATTGAAGATATATTAATAATGCGTCCATACCTGTTTTGCATCATTTTTTTTATTGCTTCACGATTTAAAATAAAATTTGCTTTCAAATTAATATCAATAACTTTGTCAAAATCTTCATCTTTCATTCTAATTGCTAGCGTATCACTAGTAATACCGGCATTACATACTAAAATATCTAGCTTTGGTGCTTTAGATATTAAATTGCTACATTCTTCCTTATTTGCAAGGTTGCATATTTCTATCGTATAATTATCTTTTAAAACATTTCCAAGGGATTTTAATTTTTCCTCATTACTACCGCTAATAATTACATGGCTTCCTAGTTTGTGCAGTAATCTCGCTATAGCTCCGCCTATGCCTCCTGAAGCTCCCGTAATTAAAGAAGTTTTACCTGTTAAATCAATCATTTTCTTCCTCCGTTTGATCAAGATTTATATTAGTAATTTTTGACGATTTTTCGCGTATGATTTTCTCAATTTCATTGGAAATTTGTGGATGTTCTTTTAAATATTGTTTGACGTTTTCACGCCCTTGACCGATTCGTACGTTATTATAGGAAAACCAAGAGCCGGATTTCTCAACAATATCAAGCTTAACTCCAAGGTCGATTATCTCGCCTTCTTTTGAAATACCTGAACCGTACATTATATCAAAATCTGCAGTTTTAAACGGAGGAGATACTTTGTTCTTGACTACTTTTACTTTAGTTTGGCTGCCTATTACTTCTTCTTTATCTTTAATGGAGCCTATTCTTCTTATATCGATCCTAACAGAAGCATAGAATTTCAAAGCATTACCGCCTGTCGTAGTTTCGGGATTACCGAACATTACGCCTATTTTCATTCTGATTTGGTTGATGAAAACAGTAATACAATTGGTACGATTAATTGATGCGGTAAGTTTACGTAAAGCCTGGCTCATTAATCTTGCTTGAGAAGCCATTTGGGCATCACCCATCTCGCCCTCAATCTCTGATTTCGGTACTAAAGCCGCAACACTATCTATTATTATCATATCAATACCGCCGGAACGAATTAACGTATCGGCAATTTCTAGAGCTTGTTCACCTGTATCTGGTTGTGAAATAATAAGCTCATCAATATTTACGCCTAATTTTTTAGCATAAGCAGGGTCAAGGGCATGCTCGGCATCAATAAAGGCACATGTACCGCCCTTTTTCTGTGCTTCGGCAATTAAATGTAGCGTTAAAGTGGTTTTACCTGAGCTTTCAGGACCAAAAATTTCAATGATTCTACCTTTAGGAACACCGCCGATTCCAAGAGCTATATCAAGCCCAAGTGAACCGGTTGATACGGCTTCTATATCAATGTTCGGACGCTGCCCTAGTTTCATTACCGAACCTTTACCGTAGCTTTTTTCGATTTGTGCGAGTGCTGCGGCAATGGCTCTTTCCTTATCTGTATTTGACATAAATTTCCATATTATAAACTTACCAATTAAAATATAAGCTTGAGAAAAAAAAGCAAATTTTATTTATTTTGTATCGAAATGTATATTCTACGATTAGTAATTCTATTATAAAAAAGCCAAAAATACTACTTTTAGTATTGAAAATCTATTTAAAATATACTAAAAGTATCAAAAAATATATTAATAGAAAATCCATTATGAATGAAATAACAGCAAATACTACTGAATTAATAAAAGATATTAGTGTTCTTATTGATAATGCTAAAGTACGAGTTGCCATTAAAGTTAATTCTGAAATGACGATGTTATATTGGAATATCGGCAAAAGAATTCAGGAAGAAATACTTAAAAGTACTAGAGCTGAGTATGGGCAGGAAATTGTTAGAACCTTAGCTAACGGTCTTTCATCTTTATATGGTAAAGGATTTACTTATACAGCACTAGTGCGGATGAACCAGTTTTATCAATCTTTTCAAGGTCAACAAATTGTTGCGACAGTGTCGCAACAATTGAGTTGGAGTCATATCGTTGAGTTATTGCCTTTAAAAGAACAGAATCAAAGAGATTTTTATGCTTATATGTCTATACAAGAAAATTGGAGTGTTAGACATTTGCGTAGCAATATCGATAAAATGCTATATGAAAGAACTAAGTTATCGCAGAAACCTAACAACGAACAAGTGTTATCATTATTAAAAATGAATTCTCAGTTAGAGCCTGATTTAATCCTTAAAGACCCGTACATACTTGATTTCTTAGAACTTCCGGATGAACATTATGAAAGTGATTTGGAAAATGCAATATTGCAGCAAATCGAACAATTTATTTTAGAACTCGGCATTGGCTTTTCCTTTGTAGCAAGGCAAAAGCGTATGACTATAGATAATGAACATTTTTATTTAGATTTACTGTTTTTTAATAGAAAATTAAAAAGATTAGTAGCAGTTGAATTAAAAACAGGCAAGTTTAAAGCGGAATATAAAGGTCAAATGGAGTTATATTTAAATTGGCTAAAGAAGAATGAATGTTTTGAAGCTGAAAATTCCCCGATAGGTATTATTCTCTGTTCCGAAAAATCAGATGCTCAAGTAGAACTTTTAGAAATGTCAGCAAGTGGTATTCACGTTGCACGTTATTGGACAGAATTACCGCCTATAGAGATTTTTCAGAAAAAAATCGGTGAAATAGTATTACAGACAAAAAAAATATATGAAAATAAAAATTTTCGTACGTAGCTTAGGCTGTATGAAAGTAAATTAATTTACCTATATTTCAGGTCTTTTTGGCTGCAAATTATAAGATTTTTTTGAAATATGAATAACTACTCCTACAAAAATCTTATTAATTTTCGTTTAAAAACCTGTTTAATTATTAATTAAAATAAGATTGTGAACAGGCTCTTACCAATTAAAGTATAAGCTTGAGAAAGAAAAATCAAATTTTATTTATGCTATTATGCTTGTAAGATTAAATCTTGACTTCCATACTAGGTGATGCTTAGATGTTAAATTTACTTGTGTTATAAATTTTCAAGCTAATTAAATTACTTGTTAACAGTCCTATAGTTTCCGAAAAAGATAGATTTAGTAAAGCCCTTGGTTAAATAGCTTATTATATATGATATCACAATTCTCACAAACTGAATATATCACTAAAGATAATTCATCATCTCAATCTTATAAATTTAGATGGCATATTTTAATTATTTTAAGCATTTGCTTACTTTTAGTATCGACGGATGCTACAATTTTGCATGCTGTTATGCCTACTATAATACTTGATTTAAAACCATCTAATTTACAACAATTATGGATAATCAATGCATATGCCTTAGTATTATCAGGTCTTTTAATTACCGCAGGTACATTAGGAGATAGATTTGGTCGTAAAAGATTATTACTTTGGGGGCTTTTAGTTTTTTCTATCGCTTCAATGTTAGTCTATAGTATTTGATAGCTCATGGGGATTAGTATTATGTCGTGCTTTACTTGGGTTAGGAGGATCAATGATTATGCCTTCCACTTTATCGATATTAACATTTTTACTAATACACATGAACGTATGATCGCAATATCCGTGTGGGGAATAATGGCAACCGTAGGAGCAGCTATAGGACCCGTACTAGGGGAGTATTGGTTGAGCTTTTAAGTTGGCAATTTGCATTTTTTATAAACGCACCTATTGCATTAGTAATTATTGCTTTTGGTATAGTTTGGATTCCTGAATCATCTAATCCTAGTAATGAACCATGGGACTGGATAGGAGTATTTCAATCATTTTTTGGGATGGCAGCTTTAGTTCAAGGCATTAAGATGTTGGCTAAATACGGTATTATGAATCTAGCATCTGGCGGAATACTCTTAAATTGGTATTGTGTTACTAATAATATTTACCTTACGCCAACTTAAAAGCGATGATCCGTTAGTGGATATTCGTTTATTCTTAATTAGCAATTTTAGTGTAGGAGTAATAGTTTATTTACTGATTACTTGTGTCTTAGGATCCATAATGTATCTTATGTCCTTATGGTTACAGTTTATCAAAGGGTTAAGTCCTTTGTATGCAGGTCTTTATATGTTGCCTGCAGCAATTTTTGCTTTAATTGCATCTGTAGTTATGCCATATTTACTCACACGATTTACTGCACGTATAATAATATTTAGCGGGCTTATCTTTACTACTATATCATTGATTTTACCTAGTATATTAGACTATAGAGATTTACTATCGAATACTATATATCTTGGATTGCTTGGTATAGGAAGTAGTCTATGCCTCTCTACCACCGTAACAGTTATGATGAATGCAGTGCCGGCAGAGAGATCCGGAGGTGCAGCAGCACTACAAGAAACAGCATATGAATTAGGTAATGTATTAGGTATAGCTGTTATCGTGAGTATTACGTCTTTTATATATAGTAACGATCTAGTAATCCCTAACGGTGTTTCTGTATCAATGGCAGAAATAGCTCGTGACTCAATCGGTGAAGGAATAATTATTGCTCAACAACTACCGCCTTCATTTGCTCACGATTTAATTAAGGAGGTTAATATTGCTTTTACAAATGCTTTCATATAGTAGGTATTATTCTAGGAATGATCATGCTAATATTAGCGGGTGTGGTGATGTATGTTCTTCCTCCTTTTAAAGCATCTACCTCTCTACATTAATGACTTTATTACACGATGAAACGAGTATAGAAACCTTACCGTATTTATCATAATAAATTATCTTAGTGCTTATTTTTGTAGTAGGTAGTTAATAAAATGGGATGATGATATTTTCAAGGCTATAAATCATTACTAAATATTTTTTCTAGTTCTGCTAAGCGTTGTTCTATTCTTTCGATATCGCTTTTTGTTATAGGTCTCTCTAGTAAATCTGCTATCTCGGCTCTTAGATTTTTTTTATTTTTATTTAAAGTAAATTCTATGATGAGTTTTGAGATGGTTTTAGTATCTTGGTCAGACATATTTACTCCCGATTGATTAAACTTAAATTGCTCAAGTTTCAACCACCGAAGTTTAACTTTGGTGGTCGGGGAAGTAAGAAAACCATCAACGATAGCCATAATAGCCTTTAGGTTCTAAGCTTAAGCTTTAAACCTTGGACATAACTATTATAACCCCGACCGGAATAAAGCCGAGGATTGTATCATTTTTATGGTCGACACAAATACCACGTTGATTAAGAGGTTCTTACGCCCCGAAATAGCATTTTGCTATTTCAAGTATCATTTTATATATAACTTTCAAAAAGTCAATCGGTAAATTAATTTCTTAACTAATAATTTATTTATCTAGAGGTTTTTTATTTCTAATATTAGTTATAAAATTTATACATACGAATCTTGCTGAATTATCTACTAGTTAAGTAGCAGAAACTAATAATACAACAGGAATGGAAGAAAATAAGGTTGCAAGTAAGATAAGAGGAAGTATAGCTAAAAACACTAAAACGGTCCAAGAAAATAAAACCGGTAAAAAAGTAAGTTCAACAGAGAATTATTTACCGCCTAAACTTACAAAGTAACTAGGATATTTGAAAGAAAATTAATTTTTAAGCGAAAATTAATAAGATTTTTTCAGTAATAGTTGTCCATATTTCAAAAAAACTTATAATTTATAGCCAAAAAAAGCAAAAATAGATTAAATTAATTTTCCTTTACACAGCCTAGGTTTAATTTGAAATATTTTAAGTTTTTTAACCACCAATGAGCATAATTTTTGGTGGTCGGGGAGGTCGAAAACTGCCAAAAGTCAGCCACACTAGGTTTTAAGCTTATAGTAACCCTTAAGCTCTGGACATACCTAATATCTCCCCGACCGTGAAGTCGAGGATTACATCGGTTTTGTGAGAAATGTTCTCACTTTTGGCAGAGGTTTCGACACCCCGAAATAGCACTTTGCTACTCCAAGTATCATTTTATATATAACTTTTAAAAAGTCAATGATGGTTTGTTATGATACTAACAATGTTCTATACTCCTATGCCTGAAGAGTTAGATGATACATCGGCTAATAATGGCATTTCATGATTTTGTAACTCTTCTTCTGGAATATAAGTATATTCTCCGCTTGAGGTTTCATCAATTCCAAGTAGCGTCTCGAATATTTTCTCAAGACAGTTTTTGTGTTCTTCGGATTTAATATCCGTTTTCCTCAATTCTTTTATTAAATTTACAAAGGATTTAATAGAAATAAAAGTATCCTTTCCATTAAGAAGTTCACATATTTTATGTAATGTGTTACCTAAAGAATTTATATTAGTACATATGTTAGAGACAGAATTTAACTTTGTAATTGCTTTATCTAGACCTTGTATTTTTAATTTTAATGGAGAAATATTATAATCTTGATCATGCAAATTTATCGTATCTTGATTAGTTTTGCTTAGTATTGCAAGTATATCTGTTAAATTTCCAATTTCTATAATTTCATCTAATATAGCTTGAAATTCAATTAGTGTTTTAAAATTTAAATTATCCTTTTGTAACTTTATGTTTTCACCCTCTAACTTTATGTTTTCACCCTCTAACTTTATGTTTTCACCCTCTATCCCTAAATTTTCGTTTTTTATATTTCTTCCCTTATACCAATCCCATCCATATTTAGCTGCATACCCTAAGAGGGTGCCTATAGCTAATGTTCCTAATGCTACTCCGGCTATATAAGCACCGCTATATCCACCGTCATTTGTATCATCGTTAGTTCTTTCTGTAGTGGAAGTGGTTGTCTCAGTGAAAGGTTTACTTAGTAAATCTAAAATATTTTTACCTATTTCTGTAGGGGATATATCGTCCAAAGTTACGTTAAAAGCCTCTAGAATAATCTTAAGATTATCAGTAGTGAATTTAACGGGTATCTTCAATACATCAAAAGTTTTTACCCCTGCTTCTTGAGCATTATCTAAAGTTATTTTGAAAGCGTTTAGAATAACCCTAAGATTATCAGTAGTAAATTTGACGGGTATCTTCAATACATCAAAAATTTTTACCCCTACTTCTTGAGCATTATCCTGAGATATGCCTAAATGATTTAGAGTATCCTGAAGAATATTAGTAAGCGTTTCGATAGATGTTAGCTGTTTCTTATAGGTATTGTAGTTTTGTAAAGCACTTATAGCCTCTTTCTTAGTGCATTCATTTAAACCTAAGAAATCAGCTCCATTAGTTTCGGTAATATCGCCTTGCGAGAACATATAATCATTCGTTACTTTATAGAGCTGACCAAGAATATTAGCCGTACCGTTTTGATGAGGTGTTACGGTTTGTTGTAAAAGTATATGCGGATTACTTTCTGCATCGGTAAAAATGTTATTTATTGGAGTATTTAAACCATTATTGCACTCTTGGTGTAGTATTGAAAAATCATTTGGGGACTCACTGAAAGATTGTTCAATGTTTTTCCAATTACACTGTGCATTATTCACCATATAACCTTTTTTAAAAGTTCCTTCAACAGTACTATATACTGATGAAAATATAGTACCGCTTAATTTATGAATGATGTGGCTTACATTACCCGGTAAACTACTTACCATTTCATTTCCAAATATAGGCATAACGCATTTAAAATTTATATTTAATACAGGTGCCATAATTATTACTCCTTTAATTAATAAAACCATAAAACGTGGTTTCTAGAGTATTTTAATGTTTTTGTCAAGATAAAGTTAAAATAAATTAATATATAGAGAAAAGGTTTGAGATGGGTTAGGGATACAAATCTCGTTATTGCGAGGAAAATTACGAAGTAATTGACGAAGCAATCTCGTACCAAAATCCTGAGATTGCCACGCAGCCTATGGCTGCTCGCAATGACGATATTTATACCCATGTGACAGCGGTAAAATCACTTACCTATGCAGAAATTTTTAAAGATCTCGCCTAGTATTTCTTCTATGTTAATAACGCCCGTAATAGCACCAATGCAGCGTGCCGTCATTCTAATATCTTCAGTTGCTAGAACTAAATCATTATCTAAGCTAAAAGCCGTTAAATGTGAGAGAGCTTGTTTTAAATAATGACGATGACGTTGATTTGTTATATAAGGAGTTTCGGTAAAACCTGCCATATTTTCGGCAATATTTTCGATATTTTTTAATATACTTGAAAGAGCAATATTATTTTTTACTGAAACTCTTAAGCATTTATATTTATTTTCAATAGAAAAGATTTTATTTGGTTCAATAAGATCAATCTTATTAATTATTGTGATGGTATTTTCATTAATTAAATTCATAATATCTTCATTTATAGAGGAATCTAATTTTTCGGCATCAAACATAATAATTTTAATATCCGCTGTTTTAGCCGAATGAATAGCTCTTTTTATACCTTCTTGCTCTATAATGTCACTACTTTCTTCTCTTATACCTGCCGTATCCTGTAAAATAATAGGATAGCCGCCAATGTCTAAATGCCCCTCAATTATATCTCTAGTAGTTCCTGCAATATTTGAGACAATTGCTATATCTCTCTGCATTAAAAAATTTAATAAGCTAGACTTACCGACATTCGGTGGACCGATAATTGCAAGCTTAAGACCACTATTTAGTAATTCTCCTCGTCTATTATCATTAAGATAATTAGATATTTCGTTTACAAGGTTTTTATGAGTATTGTTAACATCATTAAGGACGCTATCCGGTATATCTTCATCAGGGAAATCTATATAAGCTTCAAGCAGAGAGATAATTTTTAAAAGCTGAGTGCGCCAGTTATTATATAATTCTTCAAGCCCACCGCTTGCCTGTCTAATTGCTTGCCTATGCTGCATAATAGTTTCAGCATTAATTAAATCGGCTATCCCTTCTGCTGCCGTTAAATCAAACTTATTGTTTAAAAAAGCTCTTTTGGTAAATTCTCCTGCTTCTGCTAAACGAATATCAGCTATATTTAACAATGCGTTAATAAGCATTATGGAGATAGCTTTACTGCCGTGCGTATGAATCTCAACTACGTCTTCACCGGTAAAGCTATTAGGTGATTTAAAATAAACTACCATAGCATTATCAATTAGCTCTTTATAGTCAATTGATCCCCCCTCGCTGACGATGTCACTCGTCGCTCTCCTATTAGTTATAGGCTCTACCCTTGGCTCCTTGTATGCAAAGGAGGCTGAATTGACTATAGTCTTAGGAACTGTAATTTGTTGATAATACATGATACGTGGTTTAAAGTCCGCTCTGCCGGTAAGTAGCTGTAAAACTTCTAAACTTTTAGGACCGGAAATCCTAAAAACTGCTACGCCTGCTTTACCGAATGCAGAGCTTTGTGCAAATATCGTTTCCATTTATTTTATACACTCTTGTTTATTAAATAATATATAATATAATAGCATAGCATATGATAGTACATGATAGCATATAATATTATTCTTGAGAAAATCATGCCCCCAAAAACAACCTCTTTAAATTTTAGTCGTTTAAATTGTCAAATCCCGAATTATAAAACTAAAATTCTAGAACTTAGCAAGGAACGTGAGTCAAGTTCCATATATATAGATTTTGTTCAAAAGTTTTTAAATTATATTCCGATAGATTATGATTTTGAGAATAGAGAAAAACTATTTCAAAATTTTGCAGATGAAGCCTTTAAGTTTTTTAAGCAAAGGGTAGAAAGAGCAAGAAAAATAGCAATAACAAAGACGGTTATAGAAAATGATCCGGCAATAAATGTCTTGATATTACTTGATAATAAACCGCATATTGTTGATTTTATTATATGTCTGCTTAAAAACATGAATTTGCAAACTAAGTTTTTACTCCATCCGGTAATAAACTGCGTCCGAAATAGTAAAGGAGAATTAGAAAAAATATTAGAAAATTCTGTCTCGGATGAAAAATCAGAATCGATACTGCATTTAACCATTTTAGGAAATTTTGACGATAAAACTACTACATTTTTAACTGAAGCTATAAATGAAAGATTAGAAGAGTTAGAGCAAAGCTATAGCCATTTACCGCAATTACTCACAAAATTACAAGGTTTGTCTAAAAATATAATTGATAATGATAAATTAAATTTTGAAGAGGCTAAAGAATTTTTAAATTGGTTACAAAACGATAATTTGGTTTTATTAGGGACTCTTGATTTTGAGGTAAAATCTATAAAATTAAGCAATGAAATAGGAGCAGCAAAAATATGGCAAGAAGTAAAAGACGAGATTGATGATATTATAAAATGTTCTGCTAATCCTTTATATCAAAATCAATTAATAATACTCGGTAAAATAAATAGTGCGTCGCTTATCCATTCAGATAATTTAATCGACTATATCTTAGTGAAAAAATTTAGCTCTTCGGGTGAATATATTTCGGGAAGTATAATTTTCGGCATATATAATTCAAATATGTATTACCATTCAATAAGTGATATTCCAATCCTACGACAAAAATTTAATTTTGTAATTGAGAAAGCCGGTTTTGCATTATCCGGTTATAATGCTGATAAGTTAAGAATCTTAATGGAGTCGTTACCGAGAGAAGCTTTAATACAAATTGATCAAGGCGATTTATATTGTATGTGTTTACATATGCTCTCAAGTATGATGAGTAAGAAGCTTAAATTATTTATTCAATATGATTGGTCGAGTTCTTTTCTTAATATCATAATTTTTCTGCCACGAGAACGTTTAACGGCTGAAATACATAATATGATAGATTGTTATTTAGCGGAAAAATTCGGTAGTAAAATTTTATCCAACTATATAACCGAAGTAGTTGGTAATTTTTCTTATCTTTTTGTAACGCTTGAAGCACAAGGGGAACATAAAATAAATTTTGAAGCAGAAATAATACAGCAAGATTTAGATCGTATCTCTACACGTTGGAGTGAAGATTTTTATTTTAAGCTTTCTAAAAAATTCGGTGAATATCAAGCAGGTATTAATTTAAAGCTTTTTGATAATGTTTTTCCAGCAGATTATAGACAAAAATTTTCTCCGGAAATAGCTTTAGTAGATATTGAATATTTAACCGAAGCAAGCAAGTCACAAGAATGTATGTTTAATCTAGTTTCTGTAAATGAAACGGAATTTTACTTAAAAATATATAGTCCAAAAGTAAAACTTGCACTTTCTAACATATTGCCGCCAATTGAAAATTTAGGTTTTAAAGCAATTGATGAACAAACTTTCGCAATTAAGGAGGCTCTCGAAATTAAAGAAAGCTGGATATATAATTTTATCTTAACTTCTATCATACCGGTAAAGGGTAATATTACCGAATTGAAAATAAATGTTGAAGAAGCTTTAGATCAAATGGCACTTGGGATGCTTGCTAATGATTCTTTAAGTAAATTGATAGTGCTAGCCGGTTTTAATTGGAAGCAAGTTAAACTCGTCAAAGCTTTAACAAGATATTTACATCAAACGGGATTTAGTTACGGTAAAGGTTATGTGCAACTAACACTACTTAAACATCCTGAATATACAAAAATGTTGGTAAATCTGTTTGATATAAAATTTAATCCTAAACATCCTGATAATAATTGTGGTGTAATTCAAGATAAACTGAATAATTACTTAGTAACCGTTGAGATGAGTAGTGAAGATAAAGTACTACGTAGTATGCTTGGTATAATTAATGCTATTACTAGAACAAATTACTATCAACCGCATAAACATGTTTTTTCATTTAAGTTTGATTCTTCAAAAGTACCTGGTTTACCTAAACCTGTTCCGTTTGCCGAAGCATTTGTTTACTCTAAGGATTTTGAAGCTGTTCATTTAAGAGGCGGTCCCGTATCACGCGGAGGACTTAGATGGTCGGATAGAGCAGAAGATTATAGGCTTGAGGTCCTTGGACTTATGAAAGCACAGATGACGAAGAACTCCGTTATTGTCCCTGTCGGCTCTAAAGGCGGTTTTTATGTTCATTTTACTGAGGAAGGACTTACTCGTGATGAATATATGGAAAAAGTGGTAGAATGCTATAAGAATTTCCTAAGAGGTTTACTGGACATAACCGATAATATCGTTGACGGTAAAGTAGTACATCCAAAAGACGTTATTATTTATGATAAAGAAGATCCTTATTTAGTGGTTGCTGCCGATAAAGGTACCGCCTCATTTTCGGATTATGCTAATAGTGTGTCAAGAGAATATAATTACTGGCTTGATGATGCTTTTGCTTCCGGTGGCTCTGCAGGTTACGATCATAAAAAAATGGCTATTACCTCTAAAGGAGCTTGGATTTCCGTAACTAATCACTTTAAAACTTTAGGGTTAGATGTCCAAATAGACCCTATTACCGTCGTAGGTATAGGAGATATGTCGGGAGACGTGTTCGGTAACGGTATGCTAAGATCAGAGGCTATTAAGTTAGTTGCTGCCTTTAATCATAAACATATATTTATTGATCCTACCCCTGATCCTGTATCAAGTTTTAATGAGCGTTTGCGTTTATTTAATTTAAAGGGTTCTAATTGGTGCGATTATGATTCTAAGCTTATCTCTAAAGGAGGCAAAGTATTTGAACGTAGTAGTAAATTAATAAAATTATCACCGGAAATTAAAAAATTACTTGATATAAATGATAATGAATTATCACCGGAAGAATTAATTAAAGCTATTTTAAAAGCAGATGTTGATTTATTGTGGAATGGTGGAATAGGCACTTATATCAAAGCTAAAACGGAAAATAATTTAGAAATCGGTGATAAAGCAAATGATAATCTTAGATGTAACGGGGAAGAAATTAGAGCAAAAGTTATAGCAGAAGGCGGTAATGTCGGGGTATCGCAGAGAGGTAGAGTTGAATATGCTAAAAAAGGCGGACGCATAAATGCCGATTTTATTGATAATTCAGCAGGGGTTGATTGTTCCGATCATGAGGTAAATATCAAGATTGCTTTAAGTAGTGCAGTAACCTCAGGAAAAATTACTTTAGAAGAACGTAATAAACTCCTAAATGATATGACAAAGCAAGTTGAAGAGTTAGTATTGCTTGATAATTATAAGCAAACCGAAGCAATAACAATTATGCAACTATCTCCTACTTTAACCGTTAATATACTTAGTCAATTTATAGATATTTTAGAAGAAGAAAAAGTATTAGAACGGGAAAATGAATTCTTGCCTAGTGCGGAAGAATTGAATAGAAGAGCTATCAGCGGTGAAGTACTAACTCGTCCTGAGCTTTGCGTGTTGCTATCATATAGTAAAAGGTCGGCTTATCACGAGTTACTTAATTCTACTTTTTCGCATGATAAATATTTTGACTCATATCTTATAGATTATTTTCCTGAAATGATGCAAAAAAAGTTTCGTAATGAAATTTTATCTCATCCTCTTAAACATGAGATTATTAAAACCGTTACTATAAATAAAATAATTAATCAACTTGGAGGACCGCTTATTAGTATTGTAAAGCGTGAGATTGGGTCTCCTCTTTGTGATATAATAAGGTCATATACCATTATTTGTGAAATTTTTGATCTTGATGATATATGGGAAACGATAAGTAAGCTACCTACTAATATTGATTACAATGTAAAAATCGATATGTTTACCGAAATAACAAAATTAATGCGTCGGGGTATTTCGTGGTTTATTAAAAATTTAAAGCATCCTATTAATATTAGTGAAACTATAGAAGAGTTTAGAGTTCCTGCACAAAACTTAAGAAAAACGGTAGGTACTTTATTAGTCGGGGAAACTAAAATAAGATTTGAAGAAAAATTAAATTATTATACAACTAGCGGGGTAGAGGAATCATTTGCTGCTACTATCGCTACATTTGATAATTTAATTTCAGTATTTGACACTATATATGTAACAAAACAGACTTCAGGAAATAATAAAGAGATAGCAAAAGCTTATTTTGCTATAAGCGATATGTTTAGTCTTGATTGGTTACGTAAAGCTTGTGATAAGCAATTGAACGATTCATTTTGGCGTCGCCTCGGTATTCAATCGCTAAAAGATGATTTATATGACAAACAACGTAGATTATTAATAAAAATAATTAATAAATCTAAAACAACTATTGATTTAGATTTATGGATTGATAATAATAATAATTTAGTTAGAAATTTTCTTGATTTTATTAAAGAAATTAAATCTCAAGAAACTATAGACTTAAATATAATTATTTTAGCAAATAAGAAATTTGAAATATTCTTACAAAAACTTGAGTAAATTATGTCGTCAATGCTTAAGCAAATTAGGTTAGATTCAGGTAAAACTTTAAATCAGGTATCTAGTGATTTAAAAATTAGAAAAAAATATTTAGTAGCTTTAGAAGAGGGTGATTTTGATATTTTACCGGGAGAAGTATACGTAAAAGGTTACTTAAAATTATACTTGGATTATCTTAATGTAAAAGATCGAAATGCAGAGCAGATAGAAGCTACTAAATAGAACGAAACCGAAAAATTATTAAGTAATAAAAGAGCTACGGCATTGATAAATTATAAACGTAAAAAACAATTAGTACTTATATCTATTATAATGTTATCGATTATTATTGTAAGTCATCCATTCATAATTAATGCTTAGAAGAAAATGGATAATGAAATATTAAAGAGATTAATGGAAGAAGTTGAGCATAAACTTGACGAGTTATTGCATGCACAAGCGAATAATCAAAATGAAGTTAAAAAATTACAAAACGAAAATAAAGAATTAAAAGATAATTATATAAAAATGCTAGATCAAATTAACATTTATATTAATGAACTTGAAGAAATAAAAAAACAGCAAAAATAATTATGTCAATTGTTACGGTAACATTAAATAACAAGAGCTTTCAATTATATTGTAATAATGGAGATGAGGAAGAATTACTATCTTTAGCGAATAAATTGAATGATAAAATAGCGGAAATTAAACTTGGTAGTCCCACAGCCTCTTTTGAGCTATTATTAGTTATGGCATCTCTTAATGCTCAAGCTGAAATAGCTAATCTAACAGAAAAACTTAATAAAAACGGCTTTCAAAAAAATCATCCCGACGAAGAAAAATTCGCAGAAACCTTAACTACTATAGCAGGTTACCTAGAAAACCTTGCACGTAAAATGGGAAAGTGATATATTAGCTCTTGGCTGCTTGGTTCGTGAGCTTAATATTAACCTAGGACTACCACTAACTTTTAGGACATCGTCCCTGTCTAATACTAATTCAGTTTAGATATATGAAGTCCACCTTTACATAAAGGTCTTTGAAGGATTTTAAGTAACGGCTAAAGCGGTCATGTATACTCGTTTAATTTGAAAAATTGGCTACGTTGTCTTTTGCTGATAATCCTCACGTACTAGTGTACGCTGCGGTTATCAGCTTCAAGACGCCTTGCTCTTTTCCAAATTAAACTTCGTCTACCTACTTTTCGTTTACTCACAGTATACCTTTAAAATGAAACAAACAAAATCAAGCAATAAAGTTCTTGGTGCTTTTTTAGGCACTATCATTGAATATTACGACTATAGTTTATATGGTTTTTCAGCGGCAATTATCGCCGATAAATTCTTTTCAGCCGGTACTGATCCGTTAACAAAGCTTGTAAATGTTTTTGCCGTTTATGCAGCGGCATATTTATCAAAACCTATGGGTGCTTATATTTTTGGACGTATAGGGGATATATACGGTCGAAAAAAAGCCTTAAGTTTTACGATTATCGGTATTGTAATACCTACCTTAATAATAGGTTTATTGCCTGATTATTCTTCGATAGGAGTTTGGAGTACGATAATTTTAGTTTTATGTCGCTTTATGCAAGGTATTTTTATTGGAGGGGAATATGACGGTGCAGCGATTTATGTTATTGAACATTTAGGAGCAAAATACCGATTTACTGCCTCGGCAATAACTAGATGTACAGGAGTAATGGGTTTATTATGCGGGATTGGTGCAACTAATTTCTTCAATTCTCATATTTTTCTGGAGTGGGGTTGGCGTATTCCGTTTTTACTAAGTTTACCGCTTGCATTAATAACTCTTTATTATCGCCGGAAATTTGATGAAACACCGGAGTTTAAAAAAGCACATCACAGTCAAGATTCTATTGAAAAACTTAGCTCTATAATTAAAAAGCAATGGAAAAATATTGCACGGTTAATATTTTTAGCCGGAGGTTTTGGAGCAACATATCAAATTGCGATCATCTTTATGAAGCAATATTTACCGATTGTATTACCTTCAGTCGGTATTATTATGAGTTCTTTTTCAGTCTTAATAGTAATATGTTTTGCTGTTTGCATGCCGATTGCCGGCTTTATTGCCGACCGCTTAGGAGTTAATTCAGTATTAAAAATTGCATTTATATGTACTATTACAGCAAGTGTATTTTTTGTGATAGCAGTAAAATATCAAATGACTAATTTAGGGCTTGCAGCTAGTTTAATGTTAGCTGCATCAGTTGCACCTTTTAATGCTCTTGCTCATAGTATAGTTATTAAGTCTTTTGTAGTTAAAGAACGCTATCGTGTTATAAGTTTAGGGCATAATATCGGCTCAATGTTAATGTCCGGTACTGCTAATTATATTTGTGCAAAGGTAATAAAATCATTTGATTTCAATCTATTCCCGATTCTATATCTTTGCATGTTTGCCATACTTGCTTATTCTATGACTATGTTGTTTAGCAAGGATACTATATTAAATAAAGATCTAAAAAATGACAAATAAACATAAGTAATAAATTGTAATTATCTTAAAAATGACATATTATAACAAATGTTAATTTAGAGTTATAATATGGAAAGAATAGTGACCAACATGGATCAGCATGGTAGAGTGCTTATACCGGTATCAATTAGAGAAAGATTTAATATACATCCGGGTGAAAAAATCACCATAGAAATTGAAAATAGTGAAATTAAAATCGTTAGCGTTGATAGTATAATTGATGAGATGCATAAGATTTTCACCAAAAATCAAATTGATAAAAATATTTCTATAGTAGATGATTTTATTGCTGAAAGACGTCAGGAATATTTAATTGAAGAAAAAAGAAGTAAAAGATGTCCAAAATAATATTTGATGCCTCTGCACTAATTGCCTTATTTGCTAAAGAAGATGATTACCAATTGATTAAGAAATACATGAGAGATGGAGTTATTTCAAGCGTAAATATTGCTGAAGTTTATAAATATTGTATAGAAAAACAAGGCTTAACGGAAGAAACTGCAAAAATTCTTATTAAATTATTAGATATCAAAATTATAGACTTTTGTCCTGAGCAAGCACTAATTAGTGCAAATATAATTAATAAAACTAAAATTTATGGTTTATCACTTGGAGATAGAGCATGTATAGCTCTGGCTATCTTTAAAAATTATCCTATTCTTACTTGCGATAAAATTTGGCAAAAATTAGATTTAGGTATTAAGTTTATTATGGCACGATAATTATTTTATAGTCAATTGATTTGAGTCTTCCCGATTAAGTGTGTAAACTTTTCCAAAAGCCTAGATTCTTTCGTCAAATTTTATTAAAAAATGAGCCATAGCCTTGTTCCAGTTTGGTATGGGCATGGACCATTTTTTGGTCATGTAATCAATTGCCAAATATAAGCTTTTAAAAACAGCATTATCATTTGGAAAAACACGTTTATTTTTTGTGACTTTTCGGAGTTGACTATTAACAGATTCCACAGCATTTGTTGTATAAATTATTTTCCGTATTTCTTCAGGGTATCCTAAGAAAATCATTAAATTATCCCAGTGAACATACCAAGATTTAGCAATTTGAGGATATTGTTTATTCCATTTAGATTCAAAAGCCTCTAAAGCGGAAAGTGCTTCTTTTTCTGTGCTAGTGTATAAATAGGTTTTAAATCACCAGCAAGCTCTTTCCGGTCCTTATATGATACATATCGTAAACTATTTCTAATTTGATGTACAATACATAATTGATGCTCCGTCTTTGGAAAAACAGCACCTATAGCTTCAGACATACCATTAAGGTTATCGCTACATGCTATCAGTATGTCTTGTATACCTCTATTTTTCATCTCAGTAAAATTTCCAAGCCAAAATTTAGCCCCTTCATTCTCACTGATCCATAATCCCAAAATATCTTTCCGCCCTTCTAAATCAATACCTAATGCAACATATACCGATTTATTGATAATCCGTTTATCCTGACGTACTTTTACTATTAAACAATCAAAAAATACTATAGCATATACTGGATCTAATGGACGGCTTTGCCATAGCTTAACATCCTCTATTATATCATCTGTGATTTGGCTAATTAAACTCTCGCTTACATCAGCTCCATATAACTCCTGAAGCTGTAATTTTATATCTGATAAACTCATACCTTTAGCATACAAAGATAGTACTTTATCATCAAAACCATCAAGTCTTCTTTGACGCTTTGCTACTAATGATGGTGCAAAACTGCTATTTCTATCTCTTGGCACTTCAATCTCAACAGCACCATTCTTTGTAATCAGATTCTTTGTGTTATAACCATTACGTGAATTCTGAGCATCACTTTGATTGTACTTGCTATATCCTAAATGATTATTCATCTCAGACTGTAGAGCTCTCTCTACAAGACGCTTGGTTATTTCTTTTAATAAACCATCTTCCCTGAATAATATTGATACATCTGTATCATTATTGATCAATAAATCTATCGCTTGTTCCATTGCAGCATTTTGTTTCTGTGTCATTGTAATTTCTCTTTTTGTTATATTTTCTTTTATACAACCTTTGAGAAATTTACACACTTATTTGGACTCGCCTACATCGTCACTCGTCGCTCTCCTATTAGTTATAGGCTTCGCTCCTCGCTCCTTGTATGCAAATCCAACTGAATTGACTATATATGCTTTAATCAAATAGGAAAAATTTACCTATTTCAGGGATAATAAACTTATTTTCATCAATATTATGTTTTTTCATAGCTTGTCGGAGTTCCAAAGGAGCCGCATCAAAGGCTTCATCAGCTAATTGAAAGACATCAAAATGACTAGCTATAGAATATTTAGAATTTAAGTCCAAATGAGTAAATACGGCTTCTTCAGGATTCATATGTACCGGTTTCATAAACCATCTTGGTTCATAAGCTCCTATCGGAATAAGGCTTATTAAAATATTATGTTTTTTTCCGATCTCTTTAAAAAGTGTATCGTTATAACCCGAATCACCTATAAAACAAATATCTCCTATATTAGTTTTAATGATAAAAGTTCCCCATAATGCTTTATTTTTATCAAATATTCCTCTAGCCGACCAATGCTGTGCCGGTTCTAGATAAATATTTTGTTCTTTATATGATTCTCCCCATCCTAAGGTAATAATTTCTGCATTAGGAATATGTTTTTTGATTATTACGTCATTCATTAGCGGTGTAATAATCTTAGGTTATCCCTTATCCATAAATCTTTAATTGTTCTGATATCTAAATGGTCATAGTGATTATGACTTACTAATATAATATCTATTTTAGGTAAATCGGTAAAATTAATGCCGGGTTTTACTACTCTCTTTGGTCCTGCAAAAGTAAAAGGACTAACCCGCTCCGACCATACTGGATCAGTTAAGATATTTAAACCGTCTATTTGAATTAAAAAGGTTACATGTCTTACATAAGTTACCCTTATAGTCTCATTATCAGTTATTTTTTGTGGTGGAATATCAGTGGAAGTAAGAGGAAGTAGCGTCGGCCATTTTGGTCGTTTTGAAGTTATTTTCCATTTTAGAATATCAAGTAAGGTTTTAGGTTTTATATTAGGATCAATATTGAAAAACATATTTTTATTTAGATAGATCTTCCTTTCGGTTTATTAGAGTTTTTAACTTGTTCAGCAAAAGATTTTGTTTCTTTAGTTGTCGGTTTATGTATAAATCCTCTAGTTTTTTCTCCTATCAGCATGGCTTCTTGAAGTATGTCTTTTGGTAGTTTAGCTATAGATGCGGATATTTCCGGAGTTTGTTTTATTTCTACCGTTATCTTTTTTTCTTTATTTATATCTCTGCCTATTACTTCATCTAGCGGAACATTTTTATAATCGGCAAGAGCAACAATTGCTCCCATATCAGGCATTTTTGTACGACCATCTAGGAAATTTTTCCACGCTGTTTCATGGGTACCTGTTTTTTCACTTAACTTATACGGGGTTATATTGTCTGTTTCTAATATATTCAGTACAAATTTTTTAAAATTATTTCTAATTTCTTCTGGACCATCTGTATTTGTCACTGATATATCGTTAATCCGATTAAATCTTTCTTTTGACCTTATATCTTCGCTCATTATTTTTTCCTGTAAAATTTGCTCCTAAAAATTGAGAGTTAAAATAATTTTTTTAAATGATAAGAATTTATGATTTTTAAGAGGCTATCTACGAAATTATTTTAATTGATAATTAAAGAGATTTTATAGCAAAAAAGAATTTAACTAGCTTTAAAATAACTTTATAGATAGCCTATTAGACTTATTTATTAATATATAACTAATAAATAGTAAATAGAAGATAATTATAATGAAAATAATAAATTTAAGCTATTTAATTAAGTATTTAGGTCTTATATATGAAATTTAAATTAATCTATTTTAACTTTTTTTGTCACAAATTATAAAATTTTCTGAAATAGAAACCATGCCTTTTCAAAATCTTATAATTTTAATATAAAATAACTTAAGATATAAATTAAATTTCAGATGCAAAATCTAAGATATTTTAAAAAGATTATATAAATTAAAAATTGTTTTTTCTGCATCTTGATCATTTATTAATAAGGTAATTTTAACTTCTGATAATTGTATCATGTTAACATTTATATTATCTTTCGTTAACTTTGATAATATCATTTCAAGTACTTTACAATCATTTTTAATCCCATAACCAATAAGAGAGATTGTAGCAATTTCGGCATCAAAAGTAAAATCTTGTATCTGCTTATCATTTTTTAAATTAGTAAGTAAAGCTTGTAAATTATTTTCATCAGTTAAATTTGTAATAAAACTATATTCTTCATTATTTTTTATCTCTTGCATAAATTCAATATGATTATTATTTTGTGTAATCATATTTGCAACTTGCAAAAAACTTAAAGAAATGCTCTTTACAGATATTTTTAATAAATTTTTATTAGAAGTAATGCTGTTAATAATTCCATTCTCCATATTTTTATCCTTTGAAGTAATTAACGTACCTTCTGTATTCGGTGAAAATGTTGAAAGAACACGCATATCTATTTTATACCGCATTACTAGCTCTACGGCTCTAGGGTGTAATACTTTTGCTCCGCTTGATGCTAGTTCTAACATTTCTAAAAAATCTATTTCTTTTATCTTCTTGGCATTTGGAATAATTCTTGGATCAGCAGTAAATATTCCCTCTACATCGGTATAAATATCACATCTCTTGGCTTTCATAGCTGCAGCGATTAAGGCGGCAGTAGTATCGGATCCTCCTCTGCCCAAAGTGGTTAACCTATTGGATTTGTTAGTTCCTTGAAAACCGGCTATTATAGGTACGGTATTTAACTGTAAATATTTTTCTAGTAAATCTGTAGTAATTGATTCTACTAAAGCTTTGCTATGATTATTATCGGTGAGAATCGGTAATTGCCAAGCTAGAAATGATTGTGCCTTTATGTCTTCTTCTTGAAGAGCGAGTGCTAGTAATGAAGCAGTGACTATTTCGCCGCTAGAAAGTGCTACATCATATTCTGCAAATTGAGAAATGTTGTTAAGGCTTGATACTTCATTACACAATGTGACAAGTTGATTAGTAACACCTGCCATAGCCGAAACTACTACAATTACTTGGTTATTTTTAGCTATTTCGGCTTTTATGATAGGAGCGATTTTTTTTATTCTATCAATATTTGCAACGGAAGTACCACCAAACTTTTGAATTATTAAGGCCATAACTAAAGGAAGCCTAATATTATATAATTAATTTTCTGCTTGTTGTTATCTAGATTACTGACATTGCCAGCGTGGTTTGTTTTATGTCATTCCTGCGAAAGCAGGAATCCAAAAAAATATAAATACAGCAAATGCTTGAAATTAAAAGCTCGATTTATCTCACTTTATTCTAGATTCCTGCTTTCGCAGAAATGACATCGAATACTTTAACCATACAACAACGCTTATGTTCGCTCGCAATGACGAAGTGATACCTACGCAACAATGCATAAAAAGCATTTTTTGTTCCATTTAACACTAGTAGATCAAACTGCAAAAAGGCACTGCTCAATAACTATTGATATTTTTCAAAGCTTCTGTCATTGCGAGGAAAAACTGCAAGTTTTGACGAAGCAATCCAGTCAAAAACTCTGATTTATAGAATTTTTTTAATTATTTTCTGGATTACCGTGCAGTCTACGACTACTCGCAATGACAAAATCTATACTTATTGAGCAATGCCTACAAAAAATACTTAAGCACTTGCAATTTCTTTAACATTAACGATTTTATGATTTCGCTTAGTTAAAAATTCTACTCTACCTTCTATCAAAGCGAATATTGTATGATCTTTGCCAAGCCCTACATTCGTTCCAGGATGAATTTTTGTGCCGCGTTGTCTGACTATAATATTACCGGGTATTACATATTGTCCATCGGCTTTTTTAACTCCCAGCCTTCGACCGGCCGAGTCTCTTCCGTTCCTAGAACTACCACCGGCTTTTTTGGTTGCCATTTTATAATTCCTTTTAAGTTATTATTATTGTTTGGTAATATCTAATATTTTTAATTCCGTCAGTTCTTGACGATGACCGGCTTTACGACGATAATTTTTTCTACGCTTTTTCTTAAAGACTATAATTTTATTATCTTTAAGTTGGTTAGTAATTTCAGCCGTAACGACAGCCCCTTTAACTATTGGAGTACCAATAAAAGAAGGCTTTGAGTATTCGCCAATCATTAAAATTTGATCAAACTGAATTTTAGAGCCAAGTTCTCCATCAATTTTTTCGACTTTAATAATACTATTTCTGTCTACTTTATATTGTTTTCCACCTGCTTTTATAACTGCGAACATGAAAACTATCTCTTTAAAAATTTATAAATATTTGTCGTATCATATTATTATATTAGAAATTAGTCAATGATAATATTATGTTATGTCTATTAACACAAATATAATTGCGTATTGAGTTACTGCAGCAAATATTGCGGCTAGCAAATCATCAAGCATAACGCCGATACTGCCCTTAATATTTTTGTCAAACCAATTAATAGGCCAGGGCTTTACTATATCAAAAAATCGGAATAGACAAAAAGGTAATATGAAAAGTAATATAATATTTATTGTTAGCGGGCTAAAATATTTTACTAAATGCGATTCATTAGCAAATAAAGCCGAAAAAAATACTAAAACGATAGTTAGCATTTGTCCGACTACTTCGTCTATTACTACTTCTTTAGGGTCTTCTGAATTTGTATAGTTTAAATATATTTTAGTAAAATAAGTGCCGAGTATTAAGAGTATCAAACATATACTAAAGCTTATAATAAATATACTGACAAGTTGAGCTTCACCGAGAGTAAGACTTGAAAAAGGAATGATTATTTTGTTATTAACAATAAAATATATTAAGAAGTAAGTTAGAGGAAAAGCGGCAATTGATCCAAAAGTGCCTGGACAGTATTTTATTTTCCCGATATAAAAAAAAGTAGCAAAAAATTCTGAAAATTGTTTTTTAGTAAACATTTCTTTAATTATTTTATCCTAGATTAGAGCTATAATATCTTATATAATAAAATTTTAACTTATACAGCAAAAATATCATGGGAATGAGCTTTAGCCATTTATTAATAGTTTTATTAATTATTTTTGTATTATTCGGTGCCGGTAAATTACCTCAAGTTATGTCTGATTTAGCCAAAGGTCTTAAAGCTTTTAAAGACGGCATGAAAGACGAAGGTAGTGATAATGATAAGAAAAATAATTGATTCGAGGTAACTCTCCTGCGGATACCCGAGTCGTCATTGCGAGCGACCGTAGGGAGCGTGGCAATCTCAGGACATTTGACGAGATTGCTGCGTCGCTTCGCTCCCCGCAATGACGATTCCGCCACACAACAACGTCCTAATTCCCTGAAACAGTAGAATATACACCATTCTCTTTCCTGATAATGTCATACCGTCTCTGTGCTACTCCATCGATGAAATGAATATTACCGGATAAACCTATATAAGGTTGTCTACTGTTCATTCTATTTAAAAACCTTTCAGATGCAAATTCATTGCCTATATAGTTTGCAGTTATACGTCCTAAATCATAAGAAAGAAGATGTATGAAGCCCATATGGTTAATACCTAAGTCTTTTGCCCTATCGGGAACGTTGCTATTGAGTAAATTTAAAGAACCGGTAAAGCTAATATCGATATTTTCAGGGTAATCGATATCAATACGATTATCACCGATTAAAATAGCTTTTTTATCTAAATTATATTTACGAATGCTATCGGCAAGTATGTTTAAATTTTTTGGATCATCTGATAGATAAATAACCGGTTTTGTTGTATCGCTACGCTCATTTATAATATCGGTATTGTCTGAAATATTTCTTGCGGCTTTTGCTATAGATTCAGGATTATCCTCATAGAATTCGGTGCGTGATAATGATGCATTTTTCTGAATCAGTATATTTTGCATTACTTGACTAATAGTCTGTGAATGTTTCCCTTTAGGTAACAATGCCATAAAATCTTTATGGTCGTTACTTGCGTAATAATTGATGATGCGTATCAGTTGTTTTAAAGGTGCATGACCGAATACAAATAATTTATCTTCTGCAAGAGCTGGGTTATTTGACATGGTTATTATAATAATATCATTTGCCTTTGCTTTTTCGGCTATTAGAGAGGTAAAGTTAGAATATAGAGGACCTAAAATAATCTTAGTTTTACGTGCTACTATTTTATCCATAGCGGCTAAAACATTTTTTTCATCTGAACCGTCGTAAGAAGTAACATGTATGTAAGATTTAATCCCGTCGTTAAGTCCCATTTTAATTAAATCTTTATATTGTTTCCCGACAATATTATCAGGACCCTGATTTGGCATTAAAATTGCAATCTCAATTTCTTTTTGTTCTTTTTTAGGAAAACTTATAGGTTCTTCTTTAGGAGTTTGACAGGATGTTAAATATATCAAGCAAAAAAATGATAGAAAGATTCGTAGTTTATGTTTTATACTAGCCATAATATTACTTAAAATTTAAAAATTATGATTTTGAAGTCAGGATTATATATTGTTTCAACACCGATCGGTAATTTTGAAGATATAACGCTTCGTGCTATATCGACTTTAAAAAATTCGGATATTATCTTATGCGAGGATACTAGAATATCACAAAAATTGCTAGCAAAACATGACATTCATACAAAATTACAAATTTATAATGATCATAGTGACGAGAAAGATAGAGAAAATATCATAAGTTTAATAAAATCGGGCAATATAATAAGCTTAATTTCTGATGCAGGGACTCCTTTAATTTCCGATCCCGGCTATAAGTTAGTTAGAGATTTGCGTATTCTTAATTGTCATATAGACGTAGTACCAGGGGTATCTGCACCGGTTACTGCTCTAACTTTATCAGCTCTTCCTACTGATCGATTTTTATTTCACGGGTTTTTACCTAAAACTATAGAAAGTAAGAAAAAGATTTTTTCTGAGCTAGTAAATCTTAAGGCTACGTTGATTTTTTTTGAAACCGCTCCTCGTTTGATAAACACCTTATCGGTAGCTAAGGAAATATTAGGAAATCGAGAAATATGTGTAGCTCGTGAGTTAACTAAACTGTATCAGGAAATAAAAACAGGGGATATAGATGAAATAATAAAGTTCTATCAAAATAATATTTTAAAAGGTGAGATAGTATTGTTGATTTCAGGAAATATACAAGAACAAAACCAACAAAAAAAATTAGAAAAATTTATAGAACTTTGCTTAAGTAAAAACTTAAGTAGCAAAACCGCTACCGAACTTGCTTATGATAAATTCAAGGATGTTTATAGTAAGAAAGAAATATATAAATTGGTGAATGAGAGTAAGCAGATGTAGGCGTTGTGGTATGATTCTTATGTCATTCCTGCGAAAGCAGGAATCCAAAAAAAAAGTATAAATACAGCAAATTTTTAAAATTAAAAGCTCGATATATCTCGCTTTATGCTGGATTCCTGCTTTCGCAGGAATGACATTATATGGCAAGTATATTTTAGTGACAGCCGCAACCTTTTTTAGGTTTATTGTTTTCTGCTGAATTTTCAAGTTTTTTACCTGCCGCTTGCATATCTTGACCCGCACCTTGCATTGTATTACAAGCACTTGTCAAGAAAGCTATAGCTACTAATATAGAAGTTATAAGTGCTTAACGCATAAAATTTTACCTTTATCAAATTGAGCTTAGATATTATGAAGTAAGCAAAAAATTGTCAACTTGGAAATATATTAAGAGTTAAAGTGGTTCATTGACAAAAAATTAATTTTTTGGTATTTTTTTAAGAATTGATATTTAAAAAAGCTATAATATGATAGAATTAGTATCTCCTATGAAAGACGGTGTTTTAGATTGCACAAATTTAGAGGGAATAAGCTTACAAGAGATTTTTAATTTTCTTCAAAGCCCTGATATAGTAAAGGATAAAGTTGTTTCTCTTGATATATCAACTTATGAAAATTGGAAAGAAGTAAATGATTTTATTTTACAATTAAATGATAATTCATCTTTTAAGCCTCAAACTATAAAAGTTTATACTTTCTATAGATATATGGAAGATATTTTTAATTTAAGACTCAAAGCAGGAATAAATATTACTAATGATACTTATGTTAAGACGGTAGATCACAGAAAAGAGGTTTTATTAAAAAAATTCTTACAGGAATTTAAAAAAATAATTTTACTAAAAATGAAGAACAGTTAAGTCAATTTATAAAAGCTGCCTGTAAAGAAGCAAAAAGCCCCGATGATATGGAAATGCAGTATATTCAGGCTTTGCGAATTTGTTCCGAGTTTAATTTCAGTAAGATAGATAAAAAATATTCTGATCTACGACCTCATTTTACAAAATTATATAAAGCACAAGAGGTAAAATCAGAAATTCATCATTATAAGCAGGAAGATGATTTACATTTTTACATGACAAAAGTCAATGGAGCGAATATGTCTGCTTGGCAAGGTTTCGTAAATCAGCAAAGTAATGCTCAAAAATCTTATCAAGGTAAGGATCCGGTGATAAAAAATTTTGATATGGGGAAATATGCTTTTTCCGCTAGCTTAAGTTATCATGATCAAGATTTAACGGATGTATATGCAGCCTTTGTTTCTAATAAAATACGACAAAAAGGCGACTTGCCTGATACTTCATCTATAGAAATGTTTATAACCATGCTGACTTCTAAAAATGCAAGCTTTATTTCGCATTCCGGTATAGCAAGAACTCCAATATATACACTAGAATCTGCCCCTAAACATCCAAATCTTGCAGTTAAACTTCATAGTTCTATTGCCGCCTGTGCCAAGGATATTTATTCTAATAAAAAAGAATATATGATTACTGTACCGGTAAAAGAAATGACGCAAATTTTGCTTAAAGAATATGAGAAAAAAGGAGTTTTAGATAAGATATATATAGGACATCGGCAAGAAAATTTAGGTAATAAACAAACTCCTATAAAACTGATCAACGATAATGACAAAACTTTATTTAGTCTTTACGATAAAAACGGTAACATATTACATGAATTGACAGCTGAGCAAATGAAAGGAGAATTTGCTTGGTTTTGTACACATCCGCATCTATTCAAGGATCAAGATAAAGGTGTACCGTTAGTTACTTGTGATTTAGAAACATTAGCAACGCTTGATCCTAAACCTAATCCTATAGAACATGAATATTATTTAGAAATAATTGGTGAATTATAATACTCACAATACTCTTTAATAGGGCAGATGTCGCAATCGGGTTTTCTAGCTTTGCAAATATATCTACCGTGCAGAATTAGCCAGTGATGGGCATGAGTTAACCATTTCTCATTAATAATTTGCAGTAGCTCTTTTTCTACTATTTCAGGACTATTACCTCTAGCAAGTCCAATCCTTTTGGCTACTCTAAAGACATGTGTATCAACCGCCATTGTCGGCATACCAAATAAGCAGTTTAGTACAACATTGGCAGTTTTTCTGCCGACACCGGGCAGTTTAATTAATTCCTTAAAATCATTTGGTACTGAAGATTGATAATTACTTATCAATATTTTACATAATGCAATAATATTTTTTGCTTTGCTGTTAAATAGTCCGATAGATTTTATATATTTTTTAAGCCCGTCTTCGCCGAGTTCTAAAATTTTTTCCGTTGTATCATAAGTTTCAAATAAAGATTTAGTCGCTAAATTTACTGATATATCGGTGGCTTGAGCAGATAACATTACCGCTACTAATAAGGTGAAATCATTCTTATATATTAATTCGGTTTTCGGACTTGGATTATTCTTGCTAAAAATCTCAAAAATTTTATTAACTATTTGTGCTTGCATGATGTATTATGAAGAGTATATTTTAGAGAATAATATTTATATCAGGTTTTGAATGACGGAAAATAAAAATTTTGAATTTATAGAAAATGAAATAAAAAATAATAAAGTAGTGCTGTTCATGAAAGGTACTAAGGAAGCTACAATGTGCGGCTTTTCTGCTAAAGTAGTAGCTATTTTGAATAAATTAGGTGTAGAGTTTCGTGATATTAATGTATTTGTTAATCCGGAATTTCGTGAAGATTTAAAAAAATTTAGCGATTGGCCAACATTCCCACAATTATACATTAAAGGGGAATTAGTCGGCGGTTGTGATATTGCAACGGAGCTATACAATAATGGCGAGCTTGAGAAGATGTTGAAAGGTTGAGGCGTCACTATATGTCATTCCCGCGTAGGCGGGAATCCATCATAAAGCGAGATAAATCGAGCTTTTCAAATAAAGCTTTTAAGTACTGGATTCCCGCCTACGCGGGAATGACATAAACGAGTCATCCGCTCGTTGCAATGACGGAAAAATAACAATTTTGTAAAAAACATGAACAAATATTTAGAATACCCAGAAGTAGAAAGCAACCGGCAGCCGGCAAAGAAGCTAGTAGTGTTACTGCACGGTGTCGGCTCAGACGGACATGATTTAATAGGATTAGTCCCTTATATCAAAAATGATTTGCCCGATTGTCATTTTATTTCACCGCACGGCATTGAGGCTTACGATATGATGCCTTACGGTAGACAATGGTTTAGTTTGCAAGATCGCAGTCCACATATAATAGCAAAGCTGATTGCGAATAATATTTCTAAGCTTGAAGACATAATAAAGCAAAAGCAGGAAGAGTTAAATCTTACCAATAAAGATACGATTATTATAGGTTTTTCTCAAGGTACAATGATTGGTTTATATTTAACTCTGATTCAGCGAGAACCGTTTTTCTGTACTATAGGTTTTTCGGGTGCATTAATTCCGCCTATGGAAGTTAATAATAAACTCACCCCTATATGCTTGATTCATGGAGAATTAGATGAGGTGGTCGGTGTTAGTGAGATGTATAATGCTTCAAACTATTTATCTAAGCTGCATATAGAGCATAGCGGGCATAAATTAACTTCTCTTGCTCATTCAATAGACGGACGAGGACTTGAGATTGCGATTAATTTTATAAACACATGTCATACCGTGGTTTGACAGAAATTGTTGCATAGTTCTCGATGTCATTCCTGCGAAAGCAAGAATCCATTACTTTTAGCGTCACCCCGTGGCTTGACCACGGGGTCCATAAAAACAATAAAAAATACTAATAATTTTAGTATTTTTAACTGGATACCGTGGTCAAGCCACGGTATGACACGTAGATTCCTGCTTTCGCAGGAATGACATCGATCTTTAAGTCGACACCCATGCACTGTTGCTGGAATGACATAAACACCAAAAAATACGAGGATGAATGAATATTTTTAATAATCACTTACACGAAACGGATAAAGAAATTGATGAAATAATCAAGCATGAAAAGCTGCGTCAAAATAGCGTAATTGAGCTTATTGCATCAGAGAATTTCGTAAGTCCCGCAGTGCTTGAAGCTCAAGGATCGATTCTGACTAATAAATATGCGGAAGGGTATTCAGGTAAGCGTTTCTATAACGGTTGTGAGGAAGTCGATAAAGCTGAGAATTTAGCTATAGAGCGAGTAAAAAAACTCTTTAACTGTAAATATGCAAATGTGCAGTCTCATTCCGGTTCACAAGCAAATCAAGCTGTGTATCTTGCTTTATTACAGCCTGGTGATACAATTCTTGGTATGTCTTTAGATAGCGGCGGGCATCTAACGCACGGTGCAGCCCCGAATATGTCCGGTAAATGGTTTAACGCCGTTTCTTATAGCGTAAATAAAGAGACTTATTTAATCGATTATGATGAGATTGAACGCTTAGCGGATTTGCATAAACCAAAATTACTTATAGCCGGTTTTTCTGCTTATCCTCGTAATATTGATTTTGCAAGATTTAGAGAAATAGCGGATAAAGTAGGAGCTTACTTTATGGCAGATATTGCTCATATTGCCGGACTTGTTGCCACAGGCGAGCATCAAAGCCCTATTCCTTACACTCATGCTGTTACCTCTACCACTCACAAAACGCTCCGAGGACCGCGAGGCGGTTTAATTTTATCTAACGACGAAGAGATAGGCAAAAAGATAAATTCTGCATTATTTCCAGGACTACAAGGCGGTCCGTTAATGCATATAATCGCCGCAAAAGCCGTAGCTTTTTTAGAAAATTTGCAGCCTGAATATAAAAGCTATATTAAGCAGGTAATAAGTAATGCTAAAGCTTTAGCAAGTAGCTTGCAAGAAAGAGGATATGATATATTAACAGGCGGTACCGATAATCATATTGTTTTAGTGGATTTGTGTAAAGACGGGATTACCGGAAAGCTTGCTGCTAATTCTTTGGATAGAGCAGGGATTACATGTAATAAGAATGCTATCCCCTTTGATGAAACTTCGCCTTTTATCACTTCAGGTATTCGTCTTGGCACTCCGGCATGCACTACTAGAGGATTTAAAGAAAAGGATTTTGTATTAGTCGGTCATATGGTAGCAGATATTTTAGACGGCTTAAAAAATAATGAAGATAATGGTAAAGCCGAGCAAAAAGTACTAACTGAAGTAACAAAACTAATTAAATTATTTCCGTTTTATACTCGGTGAATTTCAAAAATTGGCGTTGTCGTTCTATAAGAGTGCAGGTAGCCACGTATTATTATACGCTCCGCTCCTTGCCTTGTGAACTCCTCGCTCTTTTTGAAATTGACCTTCGTATACAACTATTCATTTCACAGGAGTATATGTCTAATTTAAACAAAAGACCGGATTGGATAAAAGTAAAAGCTCCGAATTCCGCAGAATATTATAATACAAAAGATTTAATAAAGAATCTGAGATTAAATACTGTGTGCGAGGAAGCTGCTTGTCCTAATATCGGTGAGTGCTGGTCGAAAAAACATGCAACCGTGATGATTTTAGGTTCGGTTTGTACTAGAGCCTGTAGGTTTTGTAATGTCAAAACTGGTAGACCGGATTTGCTTGACCCGCACGAACCGCAAAGGTTAGCGGAAGCGGTACAAAAGTTAAATCTTAAGCATGTAGTAATTACTTCCGTCGATCGTGATGATCTTGATGATGGCGGAGCTACGCATTTTGCGGAGTGTATTAGCGAAATTAGAAAATCATCGCCAAATACTACTATTGAGATTCTAACTCCTGATTTTTTAAGAAAAGAAGGAGCAGCTGAAATAATAGCAAATGCAAAACCTGACGTCTTTAACCATAATGTCGAAACAGTCCCGTCTTTATACAAAACGATTAGACCAGGAGCTAGATATTATAATTCTTTAAGCTTACTTCACAATATCAAAAAATTATCTCCTGAAATTTTTACAAAATCCGGTATGATGGTAGGGCTTGGAGAAGAAATAAGTGAAGTAATACAGGTTATGGATGATTTAAGAGAAGCAAAGGTTGATTTTCTAACTATAGGGCAGTATCTGCAACCTACTAAAAATCATGCTGAGGTCGCAAAATATGTTACTCCCGAAGAGTTTAAATATTTAGAGCGAATAGCAAGAACAAAAGGATTCTTGATGGTTTCGGCAACCCCGCTAACCCGTTCTTCATACCATGCCGATGAGGATTTTCAAAAATTAAAAGAGAATTACCAGCAGCGTCATTGCGAGGAGGCATGGCCTGCGTGAATCAATTTCACCTTTGTCATCCTGTGGCTTGACCTATAGTACCGGACAATTTTTAAAAAGCTCTCGATGTCATCCCTGCGAAAGCAGGGATCCATGCTAAAAAAACCTTGATTTCAAAGATTTTTTTATTAGATAATTTTTTTTCAAATAAAGCTTTTTTAAAGCTCGATTTATCTCGCTTTATTTTGGATTCCTGCTTCCCCAGGAATGACATAAAGTGAAAATTGTCCGGTACTATAGGTCAAGCCACGGGGTGACAGTGAAAAGTACTGGATTCCCGCTTTTGCGGGAATGACATTGATGTGATAGGATTAAGAAATGATAAACGTAGAAATCATAAAAAATTACGACAAATGGCGTGAGCATAAGCAGATAAATAAGAGTTTAATCAAAAAAATAACTCAAAATGTTTTATTGCGGTTTGATAATTTTAGTAAAATAAAACAATTTGAATTATCAATTTTACTAACAAATACTGCAGAAATATTGACCTTAAACAAACAATTTCGTAATATAGAAAAAGCTACTAACGTTCTTTCTTTTCCAAGCAACGAATTAAATTGGCAGGATTTATATTCTAAACTTGAATTTTTAGGCGACTCTGATTATATACATTTAGGTGATATAGCATTTTGTTATGAGGTAATATATAATGAATCGTGCGAGCAGCAAAAAAATTTTGAGAATCATTTTATTCATCTTTTAATACATAGTATTTTACACTTAATTGGGTTTGATCATCAAAATGACACAGAAGCAAATATTATGGAAAATCTAGAAATTGAAATATTATCATATTTCGGTATTTCTTCCCCTTATTAACTAAATAAAAAAATTTATGTTAAAATCTTCAAAAAAAGAAGATTCTAGTAAAAAAAATCAAAATAATAAGTTAATTTTTACTGTACGAAAATTATTCTCTCCGATAAAAAATTTTTTTAGAAAAACAAAAACGCCTGATAATTTTTTTGGTGTCATAAAACGCCTTAAAATTAATAGCCAAAAAATGACTTTAGACGAGCGTAATATTTTAGCTAATTTATTGGAGCTAGAAGATAAAACTATTGAAGATATAATGGTACCGCGTTCCGATATTGCGGCAATAAAATTAACTACGAATCTAGAAGAATTAAGTGAGTCTATTAAGTTAGAAGTTCCACATACACGAACTCTTATATATGACGGTACTTTAGACAACGTAGTAGGGTTCATTCATATCAAGGATTTGTTTAAAGCATTGGCTACAAAGCAAAATGGTCGTTTAAAAAAGCTTATACGTAAGCATATAATTGCAGCTCCTTCTATGAAATTATTAGATTTGCTAGCAAAAATGCGTCGTGAGAGAACGCATATTGCAATAGTTGTTGATGAGTATGGCGGTACTGACGGTTTAGTTACTATTGAAGATCTTATAGAAGAAATAGTAGGGCGAATTGATGATGAGCATGATCAGCAATTAGATAGCGATAATTTCAAGGTTATTAATAACTCAACAATTATTTCAAATGCACGTGTTGAAGTAGAAGTGCTTGAAGAAATAATAGGAGAAAAGCTAAAAAATGATGATGATGAGTTTGATACGATAGGAGGACTCGTATTGACTAGAGTCGGTAGTGTTCCGGCTATCGGTACTAGAATAGATATTTCAGAAAATATTGAAATTGAAGTTACGGACGCAACTCCTCGTTCTTTAAAACAAGTCAAAATTAGATTAAAAAACGGCTTGAATAGTAAATGAATACGAATTTAGAGTCGGTTTGTCCTATAAATTCGTTAAAAATATTTTGTTATTATATTTCAGTATTATATTCTACTTCTCCAATTAATCTTTCTTCTTGGGTATTTGTTTCCATATAATAATTATAACAGGCTTCTCCTACTTTAATTGCAGCTAATGTTCCCATTATGCCGGCAGCACATGCCATAGCAATTTTTAAAGGTGGATCAATTACTACTACATAAATTCCAACAGCACACGCTCCTACTACTGCAAGCTTACCGTACCAAGGGTTTGTATTATCGTTTACTATTTCATTGATTATTTCTTTAAGCATAAATATAAATCTATTAATTAATATTAAATTTTAGAAGCATAATATATAACTAAGTATTAATTGATTGTCAATGATAATTACCACGAAACATGGTAAAATATAATTTTATAACATTATTTTTATTTGACTTAGCAGAGAAATTTGAGTTAAATATCGAAGCTCTATACATAAAAAATTGTCGTTATGAATGAATTACATATTAAACTACAAAATTACAGTAGCACATATCCTGAAGAAATTGTTACAAAAACAAAAATGCTTGAATTTTTAAATGAATATGACAACCCTTTTAGCCGAGATTTACAAATAGGGCATTTCACTGCTTCAGCTTTTTTACTTAATAATGATAAAACGAAATTTTTATTGATGCACCATAGAAAGCTTGATAAATGGCTTCAACCAGGCGGTCATTGTGATGGAGATAGTAATATATTAAATGTAGCGGTTAAAGAAGCTATAGAAGAATCCGGAATTAATGAGATTAAAACGATAAATAGGGAGATTTTTGATATAGACACCCATTATATTCCGCAAACTCATAAGGAGCCTGCTCATTATCACTATGATGTACGATTTTTACTAAAAACAGTAGATAATGATAATTTTATAAAAAACAACGAATCGAATGAACTTAAATGGTTTAACTTTTCTGATTATTCAAAATTAGATATTGAGCTAGAACGTTCCGTTACTAGAATGATAGAAAAGTTTATAAAACTGAGGTCCTGTACACTTTTAATAGAATAATCATAATTATAGCTCTTTTTAGCTGCAAATTATAAGATTTTTTGGCACTGTCCAAATAAGTGTGTAAATTTCTCAAAGGTTGTATAGAAGAAAATATAACAAAAAGAGAAATTACAATGACACAGAAACAAAATGCTGCAATGGAACAAGCGATAGATTTATTGATCAATAATGATACAGATGTATCAATATTATTCAGGGAAGATGGTTTATTAAAAGAAATAACCAAGCGTCTTGTAGAGAGAGCTCTACAGTCTGAGATGAATAATCATTTAGGATATAGCAAGTACAATCAAAGTGATGCTCAGAATTCACGTAATGGTTATAACACAAAGAATCTGATTACAAAGAATGGTGCTGTTGAGATTGAAGTGCCAAGAGATAGAAATAGCAGTTTTGCACCATCATTAGTAGCAAAGCGTCAAAGAAGGCTTGATGGTTTTGATGATAAAGTACTATCTTTGTATGCTAAAGGTATGAGTTTATCAGATATAAAATTACAGCTTCAGGAGTTATATGGAGCTGATGTAAGCGAGAGTTTAATTAGCCAAATCACAGATGATATAATAGAGGATGTTAAGCTATGGCAAAGCCGTCCATTAGATCCAGTATATGCTATAGTATTTTTTGATTGTTTAATAGTAAAAGTACGTCAGGATAAACGGATTATCAATAAATCGGTATATGTTGCATTAGGTATTGATTTAGAAGGGCGGAAAGATATTTTGGGATTATGGATCAGTGAGAATGAAGGGGCTAAATTTTGGCTTGGAAATTTTACTGAGATGAAAAATAGAGGTATACAAGACATACTGATAGCATGTAGCGATAACCTTAATGGTATGTCTGAAGCTATAGGTGCTGTTTTTCCAAAGACGGAGCATCAATTATGTATTGTACATCAAATTAGAAATAGTTTACGATATGTATCATATAAGGACCGGAAAGAGCTTGCTGGTGATTTAAAACCTATTTATACACTAGCACAGAAAAAGAAGCACTTTCCGCTTTAGAGGCTTTTGAATCTAAATGGAATAAACAATATCCTCAAATTGCTAAATCTTGGTATGTTCACTGGGATAATTTAATGATTTTCTTAGGATACCCTGAAGAAATACGGAAAATAATTTATACAACAAATGCTGTGGAATCTGTTAATAGTCAACTCCGAAAAGTCACAAAAAATAAACGTGTTTTTCCAAATGATAATGCTGTTTTTAAAAGCTTATATTTGGCAATTGATTACATGACCAAAAAATGGTCCATGCCCATACCAAATTGGAATGCGGCTATGGCTCATTTTTTAATAAAATTTGACGAAAGAATCTAGGCTTTTGGAAAAGTTTACACACTTAATCGGGAAGACTCTCGACTTGTGAACTCCTTGCTCTTTTTGAAATTGAGCGAGTATATCAAATCCCTAAAGTATCTCTATAAAGTTCAAGCATAGCATCTTGCTCGGCAAGTTTATCTTTATCCAATTTCTTTAGTTTTAATATAGATTTCATAGCTTTAACATCAAATCCATGTGAAGAAGCATCTTGGAAAATATCTTTTACTTCTTGAGATAAATCAGCTTTTTCTTGTTCTAATCTTTCTATTTTGCTTATATATTGCTCTAATTGTTCTTTTACTACTACTTCTGACATAAAAAATCGTTTAACCTTTTTGAATTTACTATATAATACAAATATACTGCTTATCTTTCAAGAATTGTTCTTTCATTTTATCAAGGATTCGCATCCTCACCTATTAAGTATAGGCTGCGGGTGTTCACCTATCAAAATAAAATGAGGGTTCTTGAAATACAAGCAGTATATAACTTTTATTCAACGAAATATTAATAATGCAAATTTATCCTTTAAGACTTTTACCTAATAAAATCGATTTTGATTTTATGAATTTTAAAAAAGTCAGTTACAGTTTCTCAATTATTTTATCACTCATTAGCTTTATTTGGATCGGTATATATAAATTTAATTTCGGTATTGATTTTGCCGGCGGTATAGTTATTGAAGTAAGGCTTGATCAAGCTCCTGATTTACCAAAAATGCGGGGGGTTCTAGGTGAGCTTGGAATAGGCGAGGTGGTCTTACAGAATTTTGGTAGTGAGCGTGATTTATCGATTAGGTTTGGTAGTAGTAGCGAAGAAAATCTCATGAAAAATATTGAGTTAATTAAAGCATCTTTGCAAAGTAATTTTCCGTATAAGTTTGAATATCGTAAGGTAGATTTTGTCGGTCCGCAAGTCGGTAGGCAGTTAATAGAAGCGGGGGCTATGGCGATGCTATTCTCTTTCTTAGCTATTATGGTTTATATTTGGGTGCGTTTTGAGTGGTATTTCGGTCTTGGTATACTTATTGCCTTAGTGCATGACGTAATACTCGCTCTTGGGTTTATGAGTATGACAAAGCTTGATTTTAACTTAAGCACTATTGCCGCAGTGTTAACTATTATAGGTTATTCCGTTAATGATTCGGTAGTAATATATGATAGGATTAGAGAAAATTTACGTAAATATCATAAAAAAAATATCACGGAAATTATAAATTTGAGTATCAATGAGACTTTATCAAGAACTATTTTAACGGTAATTACTACACTACTTGCCAATTTAGCCCTTATTCTTTTTGGCGGTGAGGCAATCCGTAGTTTTAGCGTCCTTGTATTTTTTGGGATAATAGCCGGTACTTATTCATCAATTTTTATCTCCGCTCCGATACTTACAATGTTTGCTAATAGAAAGTTTAATAAGAAAGTAATAGAAAGGTAAAAATCGTCATTGCGAGGAAAAACTGTAAGTTTTGACGAAGCAATCTCAGGAATATTTGACGAGATTGCCACGTCAAGGCTTCACTTTTCCTCGCAATGACGATTATTAATATAACACCATGACTTATAAAAATTTTTTATGCTAAAAGAAGAAGACAAAATTTTTACTAACCTACATGGTCAGCAAAGCCATGATTTGAAATCAAGCAAGAAGCGAGGCGATTGGGATAATACTAAAGCTTTGCTTGATAAAGGTAGAGAGTTTATTATTGAAGAGGTCAAGAAATCAGGGCTTAGAGGGCGAGGCGGTGCCGGGTTTTCTACAGGCATGAAATGGTCGTTTATGCCCAAAAATTCAGCGAAGCCTTGCTATTTAGTAGTAAATGCCGACGAGTCTGAGCCTGGTACTTGTAAGGATCGTGATATATTAAGGTTTGAGCCGCACAAATTAATAGAAGGTTGCTTGCTTGCAAGCTTTGCGATAGGAGCAAATGATTGCTACATCTATATTAGAGGTGAGTTTTATAATGAAGCTTCTAATATTCAGCGTGCATTAGACGAAGCTTATAAAGACGGGTTAATAGGAAAGAATGCTTGTGGCTCAGGTTTCGATTGTAATATTTATTTACATCGTGGGGCGGGGGCTTATATTTGCGGTGAGGAAACTGCATTACTTGAAAGTTTAGAGGGTAAAAAAGGCATGCCTCGTTTAAAGCCGCCTTTTCCTGCCGGATTTGGGCTATATGGCTGCCCGACTACTATAAATAATGTTGAGTCTATTGCAGTAGTGCCGACCATTTTAAGACGAGGAGCTAGTTGGTTTGCTTCTATCGGTAAGCCTAACAATACCGGTACTAAGATTTTCTGCATATCGGGGCATGTTAATAAGCCTTGCAATGTTGAAGAGGCAATGGGAATTTCGTTAAAAGAATTGATTGAGAAATATGCCGGCGGTGTTCGAGGTGGTTGGGATAATCTTAAAGCCATAATTCCGGGCGGTTCTTCCGTGCCTTTACTTCCTAAGTCATTATGTGAAGTGGATATGGATTTTGATAGTTTAAGAACCGCAGGTTCCGGACTTGGTACAGGTGGTATTATAGTTATGGATAAATCTACCGATATTATTTATGCAATAGCACGCTTAAGTAAATTTTATATGCATGAATCATGCGGGCAATGTACTCCCTGCCGTGAAGGTACGGGCTGGATGTGGCGAGTTATGATGCGGCTAGTTAAAGGTAATGCCCAAAAATCCGAGATAGACGAACTCCTTAACGTTACAAAAGAAATAGAGGGGCATACTATTTGTGCCTTAGGTGATGCGGCAGCTTGGCCAATCCAAGGGCTGATACGCCATTTTAGAAGCGAGATTGAGGAGAGGATAAAGGGGTGGTCCAGTGCTATATGAACGTTCAAGATGTCATTCCTGCGGAAGCAGGAATCCACAAAATAACCAATTTTAATGTTAGTACAATAATTATATATTTTACTAGATTCCTGCTTTCGCAGGAATGACATCCACCCATAAAAAAGAAATAAATTATGCAAACAGATAATACAAAATCAAACACTAATAAAACAGCTAAGCAAGAGTGGGGGTCTTTTGCTTTTGTAATATGTATCGCTTTACTTATTAGAATACTTATTATGGAGCCGTTTACCGTTCCGACCGGTTCTATGAAAGCAACCATACTTGAGAATGACTATATATTTTCTACGAAATATAGTTATGGTTATAGTAATTATTCTTTATCTTTTTTTGATTTTATTCCTCTTTTTAAAGGGCGAATATTTGCACGTGAACCGGAGCGTGGCGATATTGTAGTTTTTCGTCCGCCTAACGATATGAATGTTAGATATATAAAGCGTTTAATAGGGCTACCCGGCGATAAAATTCAATTGATTGATGACGTAATATATATTAACGATAAAAAAATAGAACGCACGGAAGTTGGAACTTATATTAGCGAAGAAGGAATAAAATATTTGAAGTTTAAAGAAACGCTGCCAAACGGTAGAACGTATTTTTCTTATAAGCTTGCTCCTATTTTTGGCGTTATATATAATGATAGATACGGTAATACGGATGTTTTTTATGTACCTGAAGGAAAATATTTCTTTTTAGGGGATAATAGAGATCAGTCAAATGATAGTAGAGTAAATCTTGGATTTGTACCGTTTGAAAATTTTATTGCTAAAGCACAATTTATTTGGCTCTCAACAAAAATAACTTGGTGGGATAATGATATAGGAGTTATTAATCTAGTACTAAAGTTAAAGCCATGGATTGAATCTGTTAGGTTAAATCGAATTTTCAGAAACCTTTATAGTACGGATGAGTAATGGTAGCATTTGAGAAGTTAGAAAAATTACTAGGCTATAGTTTCAAAAATAAAGAGCTTTTAATAGAAGCGTTGAGTCATCCGTCTTTAAGACAACATCATGAGTATAAGGATGATAAAGATTATGAACGATTAGAGTTCTTAGGTGATGCTGTATTAAATTTAGTAGTCACGGAAATTTTATTTAAGAATTTTGCAAATTATAATGAGGGAAATTTAGCTAAAATTAGATCATATTTAGTTTGCAAAGAAACAATATGTGTGGTTGGGACCAAGCTCACTTTAAAAGATTATATAATTATGACTCATGGTGAAGAAGTAGCAGGCGGGCGGGATAATCCTAATAATATAGAAAATGCTACGGAAGCTTTAATTGCAGCTATATATCTTGATAGTAATATTGAAACAACCCGTAATATTATCGGGAAATTATGGGCAGAATTTATAAAAATTCAGAATTTAACGGATTATGATCCAAAAACTGCTTTACAAGAATGGGCTCAAGCGAGTAGCCATCACCTACCTATATACCGTCTGATAAAAAGAGAAGGTGCAGCCCATTCATCAACTTTTACGGTGCTTGTGAAAGTAAAAGATTATAAACAAATAGGTACAGGGCATTCTATAAAAGAAGCCGAAAAAAACGCAGCAAGGAAATTATTGCATAAGCTCAAATAAATAATTATCAAAATGTAATATAACAGCGAGAGGGATAATATGATAAAATACCTAAGATTTTTATTTGCTGCTTTTTTGTCAATCATTGCACCAATCAGTAAAGCTGAAATAAATAGTAACACTGTTTCCTATATAGATTATGTTGATGAAGCCAATAAATTATATAAATCCGGTCAGTATAGTTTAGCTCTTGAAGCCGTTAATAAAGCTATACATTTAGATTCTGATAATTCGCTTTTATATAATCTTAAAGGTATAATTTTATGTAGATCAGATCACGCTAATTTAGGTCTTGAAGCTTTTAATAAAGCTATTGAATTAAATCCCAATGATTTAAGTTTTTATAGTAATAAAGGTATGGCTTTAGCTCAGTTAGGTAAATATGACTTAGCTCTTGAAGTTATTAATAAAGCTCTTGAGTTAGATCCTAAAAATTCTGATGCTCAGCGAGTTAAGCGATTATTAATACAAAAATTAGGAAATTAAGGTACGTATAATATATGTCAACTTTATGACTAAGCAAAAAACTATATCTTTCTGTATAATAGGACGACCAAATAGCGGGAAGTCGACTTTGCTAAATAGAATAATCGGTGAGAAGCTTTCAATTGTTACCCCAAAAGTTCAAACGACTAGGTCAATTATTACCGGTATTATTACCTTAAAAGATACGCAGGTAATTTTATACGATACGCCGGGAATATTTGAGCCGAAAGGAACGCTTGAGAAGGCGATGGTAAGATGTGCATGGTCTAGTTTGCATAGTGCGGATTTAGTAATGTTAATTATCGATAGTTTAAAACCGTTTGATGATGTAATGCACGATATTTTAGATAAACTTCGCTCACTTAATATTGTTCCGATATTTTTATTGAATAAAATAGACATCGAATCAAAATATCTAGATGACATTAAGGCTTTTTTAACGGAAAATCATCCTGATAGTTTGCTTTTTCCTATATCTGCTTTATCGGGCAAAAATATTGATGGATTACTTGAATATATAACAGGTAAGGCAAAAATTTCTCCTTGGCTTTATGCAGAAGACGACATAACGGATTTACCAATGCGTTTTATTGCGGCAGAAATTACAAGAGAGCAATTATTTTTTAATTTGCAGCAAGAGCTACCTTATAAATTAACCGTACAAACCGAAAAATGGGAAGTGCTTAAAGACAAATCCATAAAGATTAATCAAGTTATAGTAGTTTCAAGAGAGAGCTACAAAACTATAATACTCGGTAAAAACGGCTCTAAAATCAAAGAGATAGGGGCAAAATCTCGAATGCAAATGGAGCGGTTTTTTGGCTTCCCTGTTCATTTATTTTTATTTGTTAAGGTGCGTGAACTGTGGGAGAATAATCAAGAATTTTATCAATATATGAAGATATAATCAATTTAAACGTCATTGCGAGGAAATTACAAAGTAATTGTACGTCCGCAATCTCAGGATATTTAATGAGATTGCCACGCTCCGAGCAAATGCTCGCAATGACGATTTTAGAAAAATAAAATAATAACAATGATAGTACTTGGGATTGATCCGGCACTTGGGAGCCTTGGATGGGCGGTGGTTGCAAAGGATACCGCAAAGCTGAAATATTTAGCTAGCGGTATTATTAAAACAAATAGTAAAGATGAAATTCATAATAGACTTGCCTTTATTAACAGTACATTAGAAAAAGTAATATTAGAATATCAACCAAATATGGCAGCGATTGAAGAAACATTTGTTAATACTAATAGCGTGACTTCGTTAAAGCTCGGCTATGCTAGAGGTGCAATAATGTCGCTGATCGGTAGATATAATTTGGACATGCGGGAGTTTAAGCCGAATATGGTAAAAAAAACTGTAACCGGCTATGGTCATGCAGAAAAAGACCAAATTTTGCATATGATAAAGTTACTTCTGCCTGGAACTTCTGCTATTACCAACTCTGATGAAGCTGATGCAGTTGCAATCGCTTATACTTGTCATGTTATGAGAGTTTAAATGAATCCGGTTATAATATTAGTTGCCCCGCAAATGGGTGAGAATATCGGTGCTACTGCAAGAGCGATGAAGAATTTCGGCTTAAATGAGCTTAGAATCGTAGCTCCAAGAGACGGCTGGCCTAATGAGCAAGCACGTAGTAATGCAGTCGGAGCGGTTAATATTATAGATAATGCAAAAGTTTATGATAGTCTTGAAGATTGTATTAAAGACCTCGAATATTTATATGCTACTACTTGCATTAAAAGGGCTATGAATAAAGATTACGTATTTTCACAAAATTTGCCTTTAGATTATCCAAATTCTGCAAAAGTCGGGATAATGTTCGGGAGAGAAAATAACGGGCTTAGTAATGAAGAAATCTCACTTGCCAATAAGATTATCACTATTAATACAACCGAATTTAGCTCATTAAATATTGCTCAAGCCGTTATTATTATATGCTATGAATTATTTCGTAATTCTACGCCTAGAGAGGATATTTATAATATTCAAAAATTAGCTACTAAAGAAGAAATAGAGCATTTTTTAGCAAATTTATTCGGCAAACTTGATAAAGCCGGCTTCTTCAAAGCTCCTGACAAAAAGCCCGCTATGCAGCAAAATATCACTAATATATTTACACGTATCAATAGCCTCTCTTCCCCTGAAGTTCAGACACTGCAAGGCATTATAAAGTCTTTGTATACTCGATGAACTTCAAAAATTGGCGTCGTCGTTCTATAAGAGCTGTGGTGCTCACGTATTAGTATACGCTCCGCTCCTCGCTTTATGAACTCCTTGCTCTTTTTGAAGTTGATCTTCGTATACCGATTCTTCATTTACTCGAGGTATATTTAATAATTTCTTAAGTTCAGGAACATAATTTCTTATCCGGCTATAGATTTCATCGGCAAGTTTTTTATCGTAAGTATGAGATGTCATATTACGATCAGTAAGCATAATAAACTCTCATCATTTATAATACCGGTAATAAAAGCTTCCCTTATCACTTCTTTAGGATAGTGAAGAACTGTGCCTTTTTGAGAAAAATATTCTTTTAAAAACTTCCAAGCAAGTTCAAAAGTAAACTCAAATCTTCTAATCGTTGCATCAATATAAGCTCTATCTTCTGTTGTCGGTTTTAAATAGATATCTTCAAGCGTTATAAAAGCTTTATGAAATTTTCCAAGTTTAAGGTTTATTTTTGACATATATTTTTTAATAAAGATTTAATAATTTCAGCTACTCTTTCTGCTTCATTTAAGGGTTTGTAGCTATATTCCTCTAGCATCGTTACTGACTCATCAAAAGTTTTTGCTATTTTCTGCTCTACTAACTGCTTTATAAAAATCTTATGCTTTGAGGAATTAAAATTTGATGGGCAGAATATATAAAGAGGCTTGCCGCTTGAAGCTACCTCGCTGCACATGGAAATCGAGTCGGCTGTAGAGATTATATATTTTGCATTAGCAAGCATAGCTATATATGGATTATATACCGTAGATACTTCAAGATTTGGTACGTCAAATTTCGGGACTCGCCTGTGCTCACGTATTATTATACGCTCCGCAGGCTCGCCGCTTATTTGACTTCCAACTTTTGAAGTATCTACGGTATAGCCTGTGTCTTCGTTCGGGTCATAAATAATTGTGGAAGACGGCATATTATTTTTAATAATTGATTTTACGGCTTGTGGTGTACGTCTACTGAAACTAATGAAAAAAGGTATTTGTTGATTAGTATATATTTTATTTAATAATGAAGAAAATAAAATTGCTTCATCTTCGTTGAAGTTAAATTTTTTATTATTCCCACCGATTATCGCGGCAATAAAATGTTTAAGATCAGGATAATGTTTTTGGAGTTCTAAGCTTGCAGCAGCAAACTTTTCGGTTACGTTGTTGATAGCTCCATTGATGGGGATGATGTTTTTGTACTCGGTGTCATTCCCGCATAGGCGGGAATCCAGTAGTTCTAATACTTTTTTTTGGATTCCTGCTTTCGCAGGAATGACATTAAGAGCCTTGCAATGACGTTGATCATGATAAGGCAGAATAACGGCATCAAATGCATAATAAGGCAAAGAGGGTTGCATTATTTGTATTAACTGTATACTTTCAAATTTCTTTTTTAAATAAAATGCTAAAACTGCTGTTCTTCTGCCAGCGGTAATTATCATATCAGGTAAAGGTTTCGCCATAATATCTTGCAATAGCTCACTTTTTATATGAATAGGATAATATTTTAGTAAGAAATTCGGTAGCTTAGCTAAGCAATTATACTGCAGTCTAATTATTGTATATTCTTCCGTTAGTTTTTCTGCAAGTGCAATAGCCTGATTTGTGTTGCCTGTTCTATCATCCGCCAATACGTATATTTTCATTATAAATATTCTTTTAAAGGTAATGTTAATAAATCTGTTAGAGGTAGTGATTTATCGCAAGCATCGGCTATTTGCGGCATAATCGGAATTTGAGCGATTAAGGGTATATTATATTTTTGCGATAAATGTCCGCCGCTATTACTTTCAAACATATAGCTCATATTCTCAATTATTCCCAAAATAGGTAAATTAAGTTTTTGATATAAATCTATAGAACGTATTACATCTATTTCCGATATTTTTTGTGGCGTAGTTACAATTATTACGCCGTCTAAATGATAATTCTCTAGCATACTTAAATGAATATCACCAGTTCCCGGTGGCATATCGATAATTAGATAATCTAAATTATCCCATTTTGTTACTGATAATAATTGATAAATGGTCTTACTCGCCATAGGACCGCGCCAAATAATTGCCGAATGGTCTTTAACAAAAAAGCCTATAGAAATAACTTGGATGCTTTTTACCGTTATCGGTATTATTCGTCCATCTTTCGTTTTCGGTACTTCGTTAATGCCGAATATATGGGGAATTGACGGACCGTAAATATCGGCATCTACTATTCCGACACGGTAATTTTCTAGACTCAATTGCTGAGCAATGAGAGCTGATATTGTAGATTTTCCGACTCCGCCCTTACCTGACGCTACTAAAATAATCTTTTTAACATTTTCTACAAAATGTTTTGGTTTTTGAGCTTTTTTCTCCATCGGTTTACTTTCGGTAAAAACAATTGTTATTTTATTTATTTCCGAAATCTCATTAAGCTTATCAATTGCTTTAGCTTTTAGTTCTTCGGCTTCTAACTTGTTTTTACCTGATATATCTATAGAAAAACCTATATTATTCCCCTTAATTATAATATCCGATATAACTTTATTTAAAAAAGTACCGTCTTTAAATATAATATGTTGAAGTTTATCGATAATTTGCTTTTGGTGTAAATCCGCCATAATTAAATTTCCTTTTTAAATCTATTAAAGCTCGTAACTTGACGTTATATACTATAATATATATAATCACTTAATCCTTAAAATAATATAAAAAAGCAAATGCTTAGTAAAAAATATAGCTCGATTTTAAAAAAATCCCCATGGAAAGATTTTGATTCTGATAAAGAAGATAACATATTCACAAGACCGCGTAAAAATCAATTTAATTTTGATAAATTTCAATTCCAGTTTAATTTTAATAGCAAAACAATAATTTTAGCTGTTGTTGCAGTGATTGCTTTATGGCTTGCTTCGGGTATTTATGAAATAAAAGAAGGTGAAGAAGCAGCGGTAATAAGATTTGGACGTTTTGTGCGTAAGGGCTACCCCGGGCTTAATTATCATTTGCCTGCCCCTTTTGAAAAGATAATAGTTGAGAAAGTTAAACAATCACGCCGAATTGAGATTGGTTATCGTACAAATAGCTCGGCACGTAGCGGTAGCGATAATACTAAAAATATTGCCAGTGAAAGTATAATGCTTACAGGTGATGAAAATATCGTTGCTTTAAATTGTGACGTAATGTGGCATATTAATAACCTCGAAGATTTTATTTTTAACGTACAAAGACCTGAAGAAACAGTAAAAGCAACAGTAGAAAGTGCTGTTAGAGAAGTAATAGGCAATACTCCTATTTCGTGGGTATTATCCGATCAAAAGCAGGAAATTACTTATAAAATAGAAAAATTAGCACAGAAGATACTGGATAGTTACAATGCCGGTGTTATGATTGAGAAAGTACAATTATTAAAAGCCGAACCGCCTGCCGAAGTAATAGACGCTTATAGAGATGTACAAACTTCAAAAGCAGATAAAGAGAAAGAAATAAATCAAGCTCAAGCCTATAATAATAAGATTTTGCCGGAAGCTCGAGGAGCGGCCGCAAAGATTATACAAGAAGCAGAAGGTTATAAAGAAGAAGTTATATCAAAAGCAGAAGGTGATAGCCAAAGATTTAATGCTATTTATAAACAATATACTATAGGTAGGCAAGTAACTAGAGATAGGTTATATTTAGAAGTAGTCGAAGAGATATTAGGTGGTTCAAATAAAACTATTATTAATAATGCACTACTACCGCATATGGCTATTAAACCGTAGGGGTGCTATGTCATTCCCGCATAGGCGGGAATCCAGTGTAAAGCGAGATAAATCGAGCTTTTAATTTCAAAAATTTGCCGTATTTATATTTTTTTTCTGGATTCCCGCCTACGCGGGAATGACATCGAGCGTGTTTTTCAAGCTATACGCAAATGACATTTAAACAACAAGGAATATTAAATTAAATGCAACAAAAGATTTATTATATAATTTTTACAATTGTTTTTGGGCTGATACTGATTTTTAGCTCCTTATTTTCAGTAGACCAACGCCAATCTGCTGTAGTATTCCAGTTTGGTGAAGCAGTTAGAACTATAGAAAATCCAGGGCTAAATATTAAAATCCCGTTTATTCAAAACGTTGAATTTTTTGATAAACGTCTTTTAGATGTTGAGGTTGAGGCAAAAGAATTAACGGCTGCTGACGGTAAACGAGTTATTGTTGATGCTTATGCCAAGTTCCAAATTAATAATCCCGTAATGTTTTATAAAACGGTACATGATTATCAAGGTGTGAAAATTAGGTTGACTCGTAATCTTGAATCGTCAATGCGTAAAGTGATAGGTAAAATTTCGCTAAGTAGTCTTTTAAGTCAAGAGCGTAGTAATGTAATGCTAAATATCTTAAATCAAGTAGACGGAGAAGCTAAAAGCTTTGGAATTGATGTTGTAGATGTTAGAATTTTAAGAGCAGATTTACCGAAAGAAAATAGTGCCGCTATTTATCGCCGTATGCAAACGGCACGTGAAAAAGAAGCGACCCAAATTAGAGCGGAAGGACAGGAAGAAAGCGTGCGTATTCGTTCAAAAGCAGATAAAGAAAGTAAAATAATACTTGCTAAAGCTTATAGAGATGCACAAATTATTAAAGGTGACGGCGATGAAAAAGCGGCAAAAATATATAATTCCGCTTATTCCGTCGATCCGGAATTTTATAAATTTTATAGATCACTTTTAGTATATAAAAATTCTTTAAAGAAAGAAGATACTAATTTTGTGATTTCACCGGATGCGGAAGTTTTAAAATACCTAAATCTAACTAAGTAGTATGATGAACCTGAAAATAGTTCTTATTTTAATAGTTTTAATATCAAGTAACATTGTTCTAGCAAAAGAAAATAGTAAATCTTTAAAAGTAGCGGAGCAAGAAGAGAATGAATTTACGGCAATAAATTCTGCTCCTTTAAAAGTAAGTGAAGCTGCCCGTTATAGCTTTGCTGATATAGTTGAGCCGTTAATTCCTGCAGTTGTTAATATTTCAACAATAGAATATGTTAATAGTAAGTCGGAAAATGCTGAGAAAGATCCGCTGCAAGAAAAAAAGCCTTTAGACTTCATTAATGATTTTTTAGAAAAGCTAAATATACCGCTGAATTTGGAAGAAATCGATCAAACTCCTAAAAGCGTTCCGCTTGGTTCAGGGTTTATTATTGAGCCTAACGGTTTAATAGTGACAAACTATCATGTAATTGCAAATGTTGATAAAATTAATATAAAACTTGCAGATAATACCGAATTATCGGCTAAATTAATAGGTAGCGATACTAAAACCGATTTAGCTCTCTTAAAAATAGATAGTGAGGAACCGTTACCGTTTGTTGAGTTTGGAGATTCAAATGATGCAAGAGTAGGAGACTGGGTTATTGCAATCGGTAATCCATTTGGTAATCTAGGCGGTACGGTGACAAGCGGTATTATTTCCTCTAAAGGGCGGGATATTGATATAGATACGGATAATATAGTCGATAATTTTATTCAAACGGATGCTGCAATTAATAACGGTAATTCCGGTGGTCCTATGTTTAATTTGGATCAAAAAGTAATAGGCGTAAATACGGCAATTTTTTCACCGCTCGGTACTAATATAGGTATTGGTTTTGCAATACCGTCAAATACTGCAAAGCCCATAATCGAACGTCTTAAGAAAGATGGAAAAGTAAGTAGAGGACGCCTTGGAGTAACAATACAAGATTTAACCGAGGAAATTTCTGAAGGGTTAGGGCTTAAAGATACTAGGGGGGTGTTAGTAGCTAAAGTACAAGAAGACGGTCCAGGTGATAAAGCAGGAATTAAAACAGGTGATATAATAATAGAGTTTGCAGATATACCGGTTAAAAATACTAAAAAATTGCGTGTAATTATTGCAGATGCTCCTATTGATCAGGAAGTAAAAGTAAAAATACTTCGCGATAAAAAAGAGCTTGAATTACCTATTAAAATTACTTCAGATAATGAAGAAGTTACCAAAGATTCTACAGAAGAGACCAATAAAGAAGAAATAACAAACAAAGAAGAAAGTAATTTATCTATTACTAAAAATAATATTACTTTTAGTAATTTGACTGAAGAATTAAGACAACAATATAATATTCCGAGCGATAAAGCTGGAATAGTTATAACCAATATTGATGAAGAAGAAAGCAGTTTCAAAATTGGCGATCTGATAACCAATATTAATCAGGAAAGCATAGATGATATAAATAAGCTAGAAGAATTATATGAAAGTGCTAAAAAATCAGATAAGCAAAATATTTTGCTTTTGATTGAAAGGGGCGATACAAGTGTATTTGTGCCGTTATCGGTGGTGTAGAGTCCTGTCGTCATTGCGAGGAAATACGAAGTATTGACGAAGCAATCTAGTAAAAAAGTCCTGAGATTGCTTCAGCCACGTTGTGGCTTCGCAATGACGTTAAAAAGTCAAGCCATACAATAATAATACCTAAATAATTTATGAATGAAAAAATAGCAATTTTAAGTGCATACAGTTTTGTTAATATAGAAGAACCGGCGAATTTGATACCGAAACTTTTGCTTATCGGTAAAAAAAATATGTTAGAGGTACTATTTTATTAGCTAACGAAGGTTTTAACGGTTCTTTTTCAGGTTCATACGAAAATGTAAATCTTGTACTTGAAGAATTGATAAAACTAACCGGCCCCAAAGATGTTAACGTTAAAATAAATTATAGTGATGTTCATCCTTTTCATAAGCTGAAAGTCAGACTTAAGAAAGAGATTGTAGCGATGAATGTTGATTTATTTAAAGGTGAATATATAGAGCCGAAAGATTGGGACGAATTTATCACCAAACAAAATGTTATAGTAATAGATACTCGTAATGATTATGAAGTAGAGGTCGGTACATTTAAATCGGCAATTAATCCTAATACCAGAACATTTAAACAGTTTCCCGCTTGGGTTCAGCAGAATCAAGAATTGCTCAAAGGTAAGAAAATTGCTATGGTCTGTACAGGCGGTATCAGGTGTGAAAAATCCACTAGCTTACTTAAAAGTATAGGTTATGAAGAGGTATATCATCTAAAAGGCGGTATATTGCAATATTTAGAAGATACACAAAATAAAAATAATTTATGGCAAGGTGAATGTTTCGTCTTTGATGATAGGAGAGCAGTAGCGGATGACTTATCACCCGCAGAAGGGCATTGGTTGCAGAGATAGAGGTTGTGGATACCCGAATCGTCATTGCGAGCAGCCATTGTTGCGTAGATACCAAAACCGTCATTGCGAGGAGCGAAGCGACGTGGCAATCTCAGGATTTTGGCACGAGATTGCTTCGTCAAAACTTACAGTTTTTCCTCGCAATGACGTGATATAAGTTTTTTATTATTAATATTATGACTAAAACCAAACAAGAAATTTATAATAAGCGTCCGACTTCGCCGCATTTAAGCATATATAAGCTGCAAATTAGTTCTACTTTATCGATTTTGCATCGTATGACCGGCGTAGCTCTATTTTTTGCAGTATCGATTTTGGCGTGGTGGTTGATTCTTAGCAAATATGACAATAATTATTTACAATTTGCTAATTGCTGCATTATAAAAATATGCTTAGTAGCAGTAAGCTACGCTTGGTTTTATCATTTATGCAACGGCATCAGGCATTTATTTTGGGATATCGGTTACGGCTTTTCTATAAAAGCAGTTAATATCACCGGTTGGTGTGTAGTTGTATGTTCTATATTATTAACTATGTTACTATGGGTATAAAAGTATAAATAAGAATAATGAAAACCACTTTACCTGAACGTTCTTTAAAGATTGAAGCAAGGCTTAATTTTATAGTGCAGCAAATTTTAGATATTGCACAAGATAAAATTGCCATGATTATCTTGTATGGTTCGTTTGCTAGAGGTGATTGGGTACGTGATTTACCTAACGGTTATCATAGCGATACTGATATTTTGATAATTCTAAAAAAAGGTAAATATAAAGGACATGCTGCTTTAAGATTAGAAGATAATATATATAAAAGATTAGAAAAGACGGGCATAATAAAAAATCAGATTATTCCATATGATTCAGAGATATCCATAATTCTTGAATCAATAGACGAGGTAAATAGGCAGTTAGAGAAAGGGCGTTATTTTTTCACTGATATTAAGAAAGAAGGAATTCTTTTATATGATAGCAGCGAGTTTGTTTTAAGAGAAGCTAAAGAGTTACCTTGGAGCGAGGTAAAAGAAATTGCTAAAGAAGATTATGAGCAATGGTATGAAAGAGGATATGGTTTTTTAGATGGAGCATATAACTTCCTCGAAAAACAAAAATATGCATTAGCAGCTTTTATGCTTCACCAAGCCACGGAAAGTTTTTATAGTACAATTTTATTAGTTTTTTCTCGTTATAAGCCAAAGTTGCATGATATAAAAAAATTAGGGGGCAAAGCAGAAAACTACAATAGTGAGTTATTGCAAGTATTTCCTATAGCAACGCCGGAGCAAAAAGAATGTTTTGAGTTGCTTCAAAAAGCATATGTTGATGCAAGATATAATAAAAATTATAAAATTACCAAAGAACAGCTTTTATATTTGATTGATAGAATTGAAAAGCTAAAACAAATAACAGAAAAAATATGTTTAGAGAAAATTAATGGTATATGATTTTAAAGCAGAAATTGTAAAAGCAAAAAATAGCGGTTCTCATCATTGGTTATTGCAAAGAGTAACGGGGATTATATTAGCTTTATGTTCTATATGGTTAATATATTTTACGCTAACTAACAAAAATAATGACATAAATATTATTATGTGGGAGCTTAAAAAGCCTTTTAACGTAGTAGCCTTGTTAATTACGGTGGCTATTTCGTTGTATCATGCAATGCTTGGTATGCGTGTAGTGATTGAGGATTATGTAAGTTGTCACAAATTACGTAATACATTGATTGTAATAGTACAATTATTTTGTATTGTGACTATTGCAGCTTTTGTAGTAGCGATGTTTTATAGGGGATGAATGTTACTAGATAAATTTGAAGAAGCTGAAAATATAAAGCTAAGATTGTTACGTAATGCTGTAGGTGTAGGAATATATCAAGCAGAGAATAATATATTTAGCGAAAAATCAATTTTAGATTTGATTGATGATGAGTAAGTTTTCGTAAGTAGTCATTGCGAGGAGAGGCGAAGCCTCGACGCAGCAATCTCAGGAATTTCGTACTGTTTCATGAGATTGCCACGCTCTCTTCGTTCGCTCGCAATGACGTTGACACAAACATTTCAAAATACAAGATAAAAAATTAATTTAATGACTAAAGCATATAATATCATTCATCATAAATTTGACGTAGTAGTTGTAGGTGCAGGCGGAGCAGGTCTTCGTTCTGCATTCGGTATGGCTAAAGAAGGGCTAAATACCGCCTGTATAACTAAGCTATTTCCGACTCGTAGTCATACTGTGGCTGCACAAGGCGGAATCAGTGCAGCACTTGGGAATATGGGCGAAGATGATTGGCGTTGGCATATGTATGATACTGTTAAAGGCTCTGATTGGTTAGGTGATCAGGATGCTATCGAGTATATGTGCAAGAACGCTCCTGATGCGATTTTAGAGCTAGAGCATTACGGCGTACCTTTCTCAAGAACCGAAGAGGGAAAGATTTATCAACGTCCTTTTGGAGGAATGACTACGGAGTACGGTAAAGGAAAAGCGGCTCAGCGTACATGTGCTGCGGCAGATCGCACGGGGCATGCCATACTTCATACGTTATATCAGCAGTCACTAAAGCATAAAGTACAGTTTTTCGTTGAGTATTTTGCTATTGATTTATTGATGGAAGATGGTGAATGTAGAGGCGTAGTTGTGTGGAATTTAGACGATGGTACTCTGCATTGTTTTAGAGCTCATAATGTAGTGCTTGCAACGGGCGGATACGGGCGTGCTTATTTTTCAGCAACGTCTGCTCATACTTGTACGGGTGACGGGGGCGGTATGGCGATTAGAGCAGGTTTGCCGCTGCAAGATATGGAGTTTGTACAGTTCCACCCGACCGGTATATATTCTGCCGGTTGTCTCATTACCGAGGGAGCAAGAGGTGAAGGTGGATATCTCGTTAATGCAAACGGAGAGCGTTTTATGGAGCGTTACGCTCCAGCCGCAAAGGATTTAGCTTCAAGAGACGTAGTTTCAAGAGCGATGACTATCGAGATTCGTGAAGGGCGAGGAGTCGGCGAGCATAAAGATCACGTATTTCTGCATTTAAATCATTTATCGCCTGAAATTTTACACAGCCGTTTGCCCGGTATCTCTGAGACGGCTAAAATTTTTGCCGGTGTTGATGTCACTAAAGAGCCGATACCGGTACTTCCTACAGTTCATTATAATATGGGCGGGATACCGACTAATTACCACGGTCAAGTAATTATTAAAGACGGCACTAATCATAATAGCGTAGTAAAAGGTCTTATGGCAATTGGTGAAGCGGCTTGCGTATCGGTACACGGTGCTAATCGATTAGGTTCAAACTCTTTACTTGATTTAGTAGTATTCGGTAGAAGTAGTGCTTTAAAAGCAGCTGAGCTTATTAGTCCAGCGAGTCCCCATAAGCCTATAAAAGAGGCAAGTCTTGAAAAAATTATAAATAGATTTGATAAAGTCCGTCACGCTAACGGTAATATTTTAGTTGCAGATTTAAGGCTTAAAATGCAAAGAACTATGCAAAGCCACGCTTCGGTATTTAGAACTCAAGAAGTACTAGATGAAGGAGCAGGAATGATTAGCGAAATAAGAAACGGCTATAAAGATATAAAAATTAACGATAAATCTTTAATTTGGAATAGTGATTTAGTGGAGGCTTTAGAGCTAGATAATCTACTTGATCAGGCCTTGGTGACAGTATATTCGGCAGCTGCAAGAAAAGAAAGCAGAGGTGCTCATGCTAGGGAAGATTATCCTGATCGTAATGATGGAGATTGGATGAAGCATACTCTTAGCTCTATCGATGAAGCAGGTAAAATAGTTATTGATTATAAACCTGTAACGCTAACCACTTTAACCGATGAGATAAGTGCAATTCCACCGGCCAAGAGGGTGTATTAAAAAATCGTCATTGCGAGGAAAAACTGTAAGTTTTGTACGTCCGCAATCTCATGAAGTATTATAAAATTCCTGAGATTGCAACAATGCTTCGTTCCGGCGTTGTTGCATGGCTCGAAAAACACGCTCGGTGTCATTCCTGCGAAAGCAGGAATCCATAATAAAGCGAGATAAATCGAGCTTTTAATTTCAAAAATTTGCTGTATTTATACTTTTTTTTGGATTCCTGCTTTCGCAGGAATGACATAATACGAGCCATGCAACAACGCTCTTCGCTCCTTGCAATGACGATTCGGGTATCCACGCTGGCAATGCCTTGCGGGAATGACGTCAAACGAGTTAGGTAACGCCTTAATTTTAATTGAAATTCTTATTGCTTTGTCTACCAAAGTAATTTATACCTACTTTTGCATTTAAAAATTAAAAGAGGTATTATAATGAACGATCCTAAACAAATTGAAAAATTATACAAATTAATTGCTGCCGGAGAGGGATTCAACCCTAATTCACCTCTCGGTTCAATGATGGTGGAAACACAAGCATTAACGAAGAAGTTTGCAGTAATTAGCTTTTTTGGAGCTGTAGAAAAGCGAGAGTTAGATATGATCAAAACCTTTGTTGAAAAAGGGGAGATAGATATCAATGTTAAAAATCTTGTGCCTCAAGGTCTAATTCTAACAAGACCGACAACAGCCCTTGGTATTGCTATTGCTCAAGGAAATAGTGAAGAAGTTATAAAGTATTTATTAGCTAACGGTGCTGATCCAAAATTGGCATTTGATGATTTTAAAAAATCAGCAAATATAGACGGTATAAATCAACTAATAAAAATAGCACCTGATATGATAGCGTGCCGCAAGAAGTACATGAATCTAAACAACTAGCAACACATAGACTTTTTGCAGCTATAAAAAAAGGAGATTTATCTACAATAAAAAGCTTAATTGAAAAAAATTAGTAGATTTAGTAGATATTAATGCTAAAGAAACTTTTTTGTATAATACAACGCCGCTTAATTTTGCTATTAATCAAGAAAATAATGAAGAAGTTATAAAGTATTTATTAGCTAACGGTGCTAACCCAAGATTGGCACTTGTTGATATTATAGAAGCAGGAAATAATAATGCTTTAAACTTGTTAATGAAAGTAGCGCCTAGTATTACAGTGGATGAAGTATTTCCGCAAGTTATGGCAATGGGAATGCGTCGCTTTTTTCAAGCTGTACAAAATAAAGATTTGAGTGCGATCAAAGATTTTATTTAGTAGATATTAACGCTAAAAGTCCTATAAATGGGAAAACAGCACTTGATATTGCTGTTAATCAAGAAAATAATGAAGAAATTATAGATTATCTATTAGCTAACGGTGCGAAAGATGATACTATTGAGCCTTTAGGAATTGTGAATCCGGAAGAGTAGTATTTATGATCAAGGTTAAGAGTGATACAAACCTTGATCGTTTTATTTTTTTAAACTTAATTTAATATAAATGTTCGAATATTTAATAAAATTCTATCCAAAAATCCTTTTTATTGTAGAAGGGACTTTAGTAACTTTAAAATATAGCGTTATTGCCGTTATATTCGGTTTAGTAATAGGGATGTTGCTCGCTATTTGTAAGGTAAATAAGAATCGTGCTTTAAGACTTTTTGCAAATTTCTATACTTCTATTTTCAGAGGTACTCCTTTATTAATTCAATTAAGTATTATTTATTTTGCTTCACCTTATATCATAGGTGTTAAATTTAGTGTGTTTATGGCGGGAGCTATTTCTTTTTCCCTTAATTCGGGAGCATATGTTTCCGAAGTAATCAGGGCGGGGATTAATGCAGTTGATAAAGGGCAGTTTGAAGCGGCTGTAGCTCTTGCTATTCCAAAGTTTTTAATAATGAAAGATATAATTCTGCCGCAAGCAGTTAAAAATATTTTTCCGTCATTAGTAAATGAGCTTGTAAATTTGGTTAAAGAATCAGCCATTATTTCTATGCTTGGAGAAATGGATTTAATGCGGAGAGCACAAATTGTATCAATTGAAACATATAATTATTTTTTTCCAATGTTTATTGCTGCGTGCTGTTATTATATTTTAGTGATGTTAATCAGCTTTATAGCAAAAATAATTGAGAAAAAAATGATTGTTAATTAAAACATACTTGCTTTTATGGAAAAAGTAATTATAATTTAAATTTAGTGTAATTTACAAATTCTTATAATTTGTATTTAGAAATGATTTAAAATAAAGGGTGGAAGTATTTTTTCCCCCTTTAATTATCGTATATATAAGTTTTTTTGGAGTATTTTTTTTAATGCCGACATATAATCAATTAGTACGTTTTGGGAGAAAGTCAAAAACTCGTAAGACCAAGTCTCCTGCCTTAGAATCTAATCCTTTTAAAAGTGGTGTTTGCCTAGTTGTAAAAACCGTTACCCCTAAAAAGCCTAACTCTGCACTTCGTAAGATTGCAACGGTGCGTTTAAGTAATAAAAGAACAGTAAATGCATATATTCCCGGTGAGAAGCATAGCGTAAAGGAGCATGATAGGGTATTAGTAAGAGGCGGTCAGGTTCCTGATCTTCCGGGGGTGAAATATCATATCGTACTTGGTGCATATGATATTGCTGGAGTTAAAGGACGTAAGCAAGGTCGTTCACGTTATGGTGCTCCTCGTAAACAAGTTGCAGTTACAAAAAAATAAATTATTAGTTAGAGAGAAAAAATAAAATGTCACGTCGTCACGCCGCCGAAAAGCGAGTAATTTTACCTGATATGAAATATAACAGTATTTTACTGTCAAGATTTATCAATAATATTATGAAAGAAGGGAAGAAAGCTCTTGCAGAGAAAATTGTTTATTCAGCCTTTAATAAAATTGAAAAGAAGCATAGAGTCGATCCTTATCAAACCTTTAATAATGCTATGCATAACGTGAAGCCGCATTTAGAAGTAACTTCGGTTAGGGTTGGAGGAGCTAATTATCAAGTTCCGACGCATGTTGATGAAAGAAGAGGATATACTCTTGCTAGCCGTTGGATTATTAATGCTGCGTCAAAACGTTCTGAAAAAATGATGATTGATAAACTTGCCGAAGAGCTGTTTGAAGCTTCTAATAATAGAGGTGTCGCCATTAAGAAAAAAGAAGATACTCATAAAATGGCTGAAGCTAATAAAGCTTTCTCTCATTTTAGCCCTAAAAAAATGTAATAAGGTAGGGTATATAATGAGTAAAATAAATAAACTTGAGCATATTCGTAATATTGGGATATGTGCTCACATTGATGCCGGTAAAACCACAACTACCGAACGTATTTTATATTATACCGGTAAATCGCATAAAATAGGTGAAGTTCATGAGGGCGGTGCTACCATGGACTGGATGGAGCAGGAGCAAGAACGCGGTATAACCATTACCTCAGCTGCTACTACTTGTAGATGGCAAGATAAGATAATTAATATTATCGATACTCCCGGACACGTTGATTTTACTATCGAAGTAGAGCGTTCGCTTCGTGTTCTTGACGGTGCGGTTGCAGTATTTGACGGCGTAGCAGGTGTTGAACCTCAGTCTGAAACGGTTTGGAGGCAAGCAGATAAATATAATGTTCCTAGAATGTGTTTTGTCAATAAAATGGACAGAATGGGAGCAGATTTTTATAGATGCGTTGAAATGATCAAAGATCGTTTAGGAGCAAAACCGCTTGTTATTCAGTTGCCTGTAGGGATTGAAGAAAGTTTTAAAGGTATAATTGATCTTGTTAAAATGAAAGCAGTGATTTGGAAAGATGAATCACTTGGAGCTGAGTATTTTGAAGAAGATATACCTGCCGATATGAAAGACAAGGCTGAAGAATATCGTGCTAAATTACTTGATATGGTTGTTGAGTTAGATGACGCGATCATGGAAAAATATTTATCAGGTGAAGAAGTAACAGAAGAAGAGATTAAAAGATTAATCAGAAGAGGTACTATTTCAGCAGCATTTTATCCGGTTTTATGCGGTAGTGCTTTTAAAAATAAAGGAGTACAGCCTTTACTTGATGCTGTAGTAGATTTCCTACCTTCGCCTATTGATATAGGTATAGTAAAAGGTATGGAAGTAAGTACCGGTGAAGAAAAAGATTTTCCTATTTCAATAACTGAGCCTTTTTCAGCTTTAGCATTTAAAATTATGAATGATCCGTTTGTCGGCTCATTAACTTTTATTAGAATATATTCAGGGAAAATTACTTCCGGATCAACTGTTATTAATACTGTAAAGAATAAAAGAGAAAAAATCGGCAGAATGCTATTAATGCATGCTAATAATCGTGAAGACGTAAAAGAAGCATCAGCAGGTGATATAGTAGCTTTAGCAGGGCTTAAAGATACTACTACGGGTGATACGTTATCCGATATGGATAAGCAAGTAATCTTAGAAAGAATGGAGTTTCCGGAGCCGGTAATTGAGCTTGCGGTAGAACCTAAATCAACAGCCGATCAAGAAAAAATGGGTCTTGCACTTTCTCGTTTAGCAGCTGAAGATCCATCATTTAGAGTTTCAACGGATCATGAAACAGGACAAACAGTGATAAAAGGAATGGGAGAACTCCATTTAGAAATTATCATTGACCGTATGAGAAGAGAGTTTAAGGTTGAAGCAAATATTGGAGCTCCTCAAGTAGCATATCGTGAAACTATAACAAAAGCTTGCGAAATCGATTATACCCATAAGAAACAATCCGGAGGTGCAGGACAATTTGCTCGTGTAAAAATTATTTTTGAGCCTCTAAAAGAGGTAAAAGATCTAAAAGATGAAGATAAAAATAAAACTTTTGTCTTTGAAAGTAAAATCGTCGGCGGTGCCGTACCTAAAGAATATATACCAGGTGTTGAAAAAGGTTTAAATAATATTAGAGAAACCGGTGTTATTGCCGGTTATCCTATGATTGATTTTAAAGCAACTTTAGTTGACGGTGCGTTTCATGATGTAGATTCTAGTGTACTTGCGTTTGAAATTGCTGCAAAAGCAGCCTTTAGAGAAGGGATGCCGAAAGGTAATCCTAAATTACTTGAGCCTATTATGAAAGTTGAAGTTATCACTCCTGATGAATATATGGGTGATATTATAGGTGATTTAAATAGTCGTAGAGGGCAAATTCAAAGCATGGATCCAAGAGGGAATGCTCAAGTAGTTACTGCGAATGTTCCGTTAGCGGAAATGTTTGGTTATGTTAATACGCTTAGGTCTTTATCTCAAGGTAGAGCTCAGTTTAGTATGATATTTTCTCATTATGATCAAGTGCCGAGTCAGGTAGCTGATATTATTAAAGCTAAAAAATAATTGATGGATCTAATTAGATATAATTACTGTCATGTCTTGCAAAGGTAAATGTTGTTTTACTGTGACAGCTTATAAATTAGAAGTACCGATTATTATAGTAATTTTTTAATAATAACAAATATTTTTAATAAATTTATTGATTTTTTATTAAAAATATGATAGGAGTGTAGCTCAATTGGTAGAGCACCGGTCTCCAAAACCGGAGGTTGCGGGTTCGATGCCTGTCGCTCCTGCCATTATAGGTTTAGAGCTTTTTTGCTATAAAATATAGAATTTTTACAAAATTTGCTTATAGAGAAAAATTTGAAAGAGATACTTCACCTCGAATCGCAGCGTACATGCTAGTATGTGAGAATTTCAGTGCTGGATCATTGTCTCAATTACCTCTAGAAGCAGAATTTTGTAAGAAGTCTAATAAATTACCTAACAAAAATATGTTTAAAGAATATAAAATTTATAAGTTTTTTGAACAAGTTAAACAAGAAACTTATAAGGTAGTTTGGCCAACTAGAAAAGAGCTTGTTGCTTCAACATTAGTAGTGGTAGTAGCAGTTTTTATTTTTAGCCTAATTTGTTTGGTACTTGATTATAGTATACATAACATAATGCAGCTTTTGCTTAATATCGGCAAATAGTATAAGGAATAAATTGTGACAGAACAGAGTATAGATAATATATTGCCTTCTTCTGAAAAAAATGTAAAGCAGTGGTATGTAGTACATACGGCATCAGGAGCAGAGAAACGCATTAAAGAAGATATGCTTAGAAGAATCGCTAAACAGAAAATGACGGATTTTTTTGAAGATATATTAATACCTGTTTTTGGAGTTTCTGAAGTTAAACGCGGTAAAAATGTCAAGGTAGAAAAAAAACTAATGCCGAGTTATATCTTGATAAAGATGAATATGACTGATAAATCTTGGCATTTAGTAAAAAATATACCAGGAGTAACCGGCTTTTTAGGAAGCAAGACCACACCAAAAGCTCTTACGGAAAGCGAAATACAGAATATTTTTAATAATTTGGAAGCAGAAGCTAAAGAAACAAAGAATTCTAAATTGTATGAAGTTGGTGAAATAGTGATTGTTACAGACGGTCCTTTTGAAACTTTCACCGGTACGGTAGAAGAAATAGATCAAGAAAAAAATAGGTTAAAAGTTTCAGTATCAATATTTGGTAAAGCAACTCCAATAGAACTAAATTTTAACCAAGTAAAGAAAAACGATTAAAGGTAGTTAGATTTTTATACTAATCAGTATATTGTTGCTATTAGCCTAATAAAGATCGCTGATGTCATTCCTGCGAAAGCAGGAATCCAGCACAACTTATAAAACACTTGTTTTTTTAAGATATATTTTATTTTAGATTCCTGCTTTCGCAGGAATGACAAGTTTATACACTATTAATTTAAGAGAAAAATAAGGATATTTATAAATGTCTCAGAAAGCAATAAAAGGTTATATTAACTTGATAATTCCGGCAGGCGGAGCCACTCCTGCTCCTCCTATAGGACCGGCTCTTGGGCAAAGAAAAGTTAATATTAAAACATTTTGTGATGAATTTAATAATAGTACAAAAGATACGGAAAAAGGAGTACCTTTGCCGACTTTAATTACTGTTTATGAAGATAGTAGTTTTTCTTTTAAAATAAAAACTCCTCCTGCCTCTTATTTTTTAAAGAAATATGCTAGAATTACTAAAGGTTCTAGTGCTACTAAGAAAGAAGCCGTAGTAGGTAAAGTTACTATGGATGATTGTCGTGAAATTGCAAAGTTAAAAATGCCTGATTTAAATACAAAAGATATTGAAGCAGCAACAAAAATTATTTGTGGTAGTGCTGCATCTATAGGACTTGAAGTGGTAGGGAATTAATTATTATGTCAAATAAGAAAGATGTTGCCGTAAAAATCAGCGGCGGTAAAAAAATAAGAGAAGCTAGAGAAAAAGTAAAATCAGATGCTTTATATAATTTAACAAATGCAGTTGAACGATTAAAGTCAGCATCATATGTTAAATTTGATCCAACCTTAGAAATAGTTATGAAGTTTGGAATTGATCCTAGGCATTCCGATCAAATGGTACGTGGTGTAGTTAATTTACCTGCCGGTACAGGTAAAACCGTAAGAGTTGCTGTTATTTGTAAAGAAGAAAGAGAAGAAGAAGCTAAAAGTGCTGGGGCAGATTTAGTAGGTTCAACAAATATTATTGATGAAATTAAAGCAGGGAAAATTAATTTCGATGTATGTATAGCTACTCCCGATATGATGGCAGTTATAGGTTCAGTTGCAAGAATTTTAGGACCAAAAGGTTTAATGCCTAACCCTAAACTTGGTACCGTAACTTTAGATATTAAAAATGCTATTAAAAATGCTAAAAGCGGTCAAGTAGAATATAGAGCAGAGAAAGCAGGTATAATTCATGCGGGGCTTGGAAAATTATCTTTTTCAGACCAAGATTTATTAAAAAATTTAAATGCGTTTATTGAGGCAGTAATTAAAGCGAAACCTGCCGGATTAAAAGGAAGTTATTTAAAAGCAATGTATTTATCTTCTACTATGGGAGCATCGGTACAAATAGATTTAACTAGTATAGCATAATTTTTATAGCCGTTTAACGGTAGTATAGTAATAATAAAAAAGTTTTGTTATTTTAAGCATTTGTATCAGTTTAAATATATTAAACTGTGTTATAAAAGGAGAATTAAAAGGTGTTAAGATCAGAAAAACCGGTAGCAGTAGAGGATATTGTAAATATTTATAAAGAATCGCCCTCCGTAATTATTACTCATTACCATGGATTAACCGTTAGTCAAGTGAGTTCACTTAGAGACTCACTTAAATCTAAAGAAGCAGGTTTTAAAGTAGTTAAAAATACTTTAGCAAAAATAGCTGCAAATCAAACAGGGCTTGATAGTATTGCTAATTTATTTGCAGGTCCTACTGCTATTGTTTATTCTAAAGAACCGGTTGAGATGGCAAAATTAGTAGTTAATTTTGCTAAGGCTAATGATAATCTTAAGATTATTGGTGGAATAGTCGATAATCACGTATTAGATGAACATTCAATAAAAGAACTTTCTAAGCTACCTTCACTTAATGAGCTTAGAGGTAAAATTGTTGGGTTATTACAAGCACCGGCTACTAAGGTTGTAGGTGTTTTACAAGCCCCGTCTTCGAGTATGGCGAGAGTAATACAAGCACATGCTAGTAAAAATTAACTTAAAGGTTACTGCACTAGGGATTTTAATTGATAATTAAAGAGCTTTTATAGTGAAAATTAATAAGGTTTTTTATAGGAAATTGTTCTTATTTAAAAAAAATCTTATAATTTGCAACAAAAAAGAATTTAATTAACTTTGAAATACCTGATGCAGTAATCTCTCAATATAAAAAAAGTAAAAAGGAAAAAATTATGGCAGATTTAGCTAAAATTGAAGAACAATTATCATCATTAACATTAATGCAAGCAGCTGAGCTTGTGAAAATGCTAGAAGAAAAATGGGGTGTATCTGCAGCAGCACCTGTAGCTGTAGCAGCTGCCGGTGCAGCAGCTCCTGCGGCTGAAGCAGCTGCTGAAAAAACTGAGTTTGAAATAGTTTTAATGGCTGCAGGTGATAAGAAAGTTGAAGTAATTAAAGTCGTAAAAGATATTACGGGTCTTGGTTTAATTGAAGCTAAGAAATTAGTTGATGAAGCTCCAAAGCCTATGAAAAGCAATGTGAAAAAAGCTGAAGCTGAAGAAATCAAAGGTAAGTTAGAAGCTGCTGGAGCAAAAGTTGAATTAAAATAATTATTTCTGCACTAGGTTCTGTAAAGAAAAATTAAATTATTCGTATTTTTAGATATTTTTAAGTAAAAATTAATAAGATTCTTGTTGGAACAGTTATCTTTATTCCAAAAAAAATCTTGTGGTTTTCAATCAAAAACAACTAAATATAGATTAATTTTTTTACAGGACCTAATATTTTTTGTATTACATGATGAAATATTTTATAGCTTTAAATTAACTTCTTAAAATCTAAAAAGCCTTATTTTAGTAATTAAATTTGAATAAGGCTTTTTTGTTTAAAAATTATTTTAAAGCTAATGTAAGTTATTTTTTTGAAATAGGTTAAAGCTATTACATTGAAAATCTTATTAATTAAAATAATTTTGTTAACGTACCATACGTCTAGAAATTTAAATTATTGAAATTTTCTAGGTTCTGTGAACATTTATAATTGATTTTTAATGAAAATTAATGAGATTTTTGAAGGAATAGTACCTAATTTAAAAAAAATCTTATAATTTTTTGTAACAAACAAATAACCAAAATCAAATCTTTTTGAAAATGTTCGCAGAGCCTACACAAGATCTAAATAGGAAACTTACTAGGTTTCTTTAATTTAAGTTCTATGTAAAAAAATTTAAAACAGTATATTTTATTTTACTGCAAATTATAAGCATTTTATTGAAATAGGTAGCTATTCCAATAAAAATTTTACTGTTTAAAATATAAATAATTTAAATTTTATATACAGAACCTAGGTTTTGAACACTTTTGATTAATGATTATAATTAGGATATATTTTTAAGCAAAAATTAATAAGATTTTTGAGAGGATAGGTTATTACTATTTCAAAAAAACTTATGATTTACAGCTAAAAAGAGCCATAATTATGATTATTCTATTAAAAATGTATAGGACCTAATCACTTCAATACGGGCAGTAATTTTATCAGTCAGGAGATTATATGGTTTCATTAAGGGATAATATAGAAGCACAACCCTTGTCACATAATAGAAGAATAAGAAAAAATTTCGGTCATATAAATTTAGTAGCAGATATACCGAATTTGATTGAAATTCAAAAAAATTCATATGAAAAAAACTTTCTACAGTTAAATATTAAAGATTCTGAAAGAAAAAATAAAGGTTTACAATCTATATTAAACTCAATTTTTCCTATTTCAGATTCCTCCAATATTGCTAATTTAGAATTTGTAAAATATGAATTCGATACTCCAAAATATGATGTAGAAGAGTGCAGTCAAAGAAGTTTAAGTTATGCTGCTCCTCTTAAAGTTACTTTAAGGTTAAGTATTTGGGATATAGATGAGGATACCGGTACTAGAGAAATTAAAGGGATTAAAGAGCAAGAAGTATATATGGGTGATATCCCATTAATGACTAAAAACGGTACTTTTATCATTAACGGTACAGAAAGAGTAGTTGTATCGCAAATGCATCGCTCACCTGGCGTATTCTTTTATCATGATGAAGGAAAAGTCCACTCTTCCGGCAAGCTTTTATATTCTGCTCGTGTTATTCCATATAGAGGATCTTGGCTTGATTTAGAATTCGACGCTAAGGATGTTATTTATTTTAGGATTGATAGAAAAAGAAAGCTTTATGCTACTACTTTGCTTAGAGCTATAGGTATGAGTACTGAAGAAATTATAAAATTTTATTATAATTCAGTAACTTATAAGCTTGTTAAAAATAAAGGTTGGGCGGTTAAATTTATACCTCAGCATATTACTGCTCATCGTTTAACAAGTGATTTAGTAGATGCAGATACCGGAAATGTTTTACTGAAAGCAGGGCAAAAAATTACTCCGCGTTTAGCTAAAAAATATTTCGGGGAAGGGCTTAATAATATTTTAGTAGCTCATGAAACTTTAATCGGCAAATATCTATCCGAAGATTTAAGGGATCCTGCAAGCGATGAAGTATTAGCAAAAATCGGTGAAATGATAACTAGCGATATGCTAAATGTTATTAATGATCTTAAAATTAAAAATGTTAATGTATTAGTAATCAATCCTCAATCCGGTCCATATATAAGAAATACCTTATTTGCTGATAAGAATCAGGACCGTGAGGCAGCATTATGTGACATTTTTAGAGTTTTAAGACCCGGTGAACCTGCTAATATAGAAGCGGCTGAAAACCTGTTTTATAATTTATTCTTTGATGCGGAAAGATATGACCTTTCAGAAGTCGGACGAATAAAAATGAATTCTAGGTTAGAGCTGAATATTTCTGAAGAAGTTACGGTTTTAACAATTGATGATATTAAAAATATCGTAAGAGTTTTAGTAGAGCTTAAAGACGGTAAAGGTATCATAGACGATATTGATCATTTAGGTAATAGAAGGGTTAGATCGGTAGGTGAATTGATAGAAAATCAATTTAGAATAGGTTTAGTCCGGATGGAAAAATCTGTAATTGAAAGGATGTCGGCAGGTGATGTTGATACCGTAATGCCTCATGATTTAGTAAATTCCAAGATTTTAGTTTCAGTCGTAAAAGAATTTTTTAGTACCTCCCAATTATCCCAATTTATGGATCAAACAAATCCATTATCGGAAATAACTCATAAAAGAAGGCTGTCGGCACTCGGTCCCGGGGGGCTTAGTCGAGATCGAGCAGGTTTTGAGGTGCGTGACGTACATCCGACTCATTACGGTCGTATTTGTCCTATTGAAACACCTGAAGGTCAGAATATCGGGTTAATTAACTCTATGGCTACTTATGCTAGGATAAACAAACACGGTTTTATAGAGAGTCCGTATAGAAGAGTTAAAGATAGGCATGTAACTGATGAAGTGGTATATCTTTCTGCTATTGAAGAAGGTAAATACAAAATTGGACAAGCAAATTCTAAAGTTGATAAAGACGGAAAGTTACAAGGAGAGTTTATTAATTGCCGTGTTGAAGGCGGTAATTTTGTAATGGTAGAACCGCAAGAGGTAGATTTTATTGATGTGACTCCTATGCAGGTAGTATCGGTTGCGGCTTCTCTTATACCTTTCTTAGAAAACGATGATGCTAACCGTGCTTTGATGGGTTCAAACATGCAAAGACAAGCCGTTCCTTTAATTAAAACAGATGCACCTTTTGTAGGTACCGGAGTTGAAGGGGTAGTAGCTAAAGATTCCGGAGCATCAGTACTTGCATTACATGACGGTATTGTTGAGCAGGTAGATTCAAATAGAATAGTGATTAGAACTCTAGAACAAAAGATTGACGGTTCTCCTTCTGTTGATATTTATAATTTATTAAAATTCCAAAAATCCAATCATAATACTTGTATAAATCAAAAGCCTTTAGTTAAGGTCGGTCATTACGTTAAGAAAAACGATATTATAGCTGATGGTCCTAGTACGGATAACGGTGAAATTGCTTTAGGTAGAAATGTGCTTGTGGCTTTCTTACCTTGGAACGGTTATAATTTTGAAGATTCAATTTTAATATCTGAACGTATAGTAAAAGAGGATGTATTTACATCTATTCATATTGAAGAGTTTGAAGTAATAGCTAGAGATACACGCCTTGGTCCTGAAGAAATTACCCGTGATATACCGAATGTAAGCGAAGAAGCGTTGCGTCATCTTGATGAAGTCGGAATAATTTATGTAGGTGCAGAAGTAAAAGCCGGTGATATTTTAGTCGGAAAAGTAACACCGAAAAGTGAATCGCCTATTACTCCTGAAGAGAAGCTACTACGTGCTATTTTCGGGGAAAAAGCTTTTGATGTAAAAGATTCATCTCTGCATGTACCTTCCGGAGTTAGCGGAACTGTAGTAGAAGTAAGGGTATTTTCTCGTAGGGGTGTAGAAAAAGACCAGCGAGCTATTGCTATTGAAAAACAACAAATTGAAAAATTAGCAAAAGACAGAGACGACGAATTAGAAATTATTGAGCATTTTGTGTTTAGTTGGCTTGAAAAGCTTTTAATAGGGCAGGTGATTGTTAACGGTCCTAAGCAAGTAAAAGCAGGACAAACAATTACTAGTGAAATGCTAAAAGGTTTATCTAAAGGGCAATTTTGGCAGCTTACCGTGGAAGATGCAAATGTAATGAATGAAATAGAGCAAATTAAAGTTCATTATGATGAGAAAAAAGATGCCCTCGATAAAAGATTTGCTACTAAGGTAGAGAAATTGCAAAGCGGTGATGATTTACCTCAGGGAGCTTTAAAAGTAGTAAAAGTATTTATCGCAACTAAGCATAAATTACAGCCCGGGGATAAGATGGCAGGAAGGCACGGAAATAAAGGGGTTATTTCACGTATCGTACCTGAAGAAGATATGCCGTTTTTAGAAGATGGAACTGTGGTAGATATCGTTCTTAACCCTCTAGGCCTTCCGTCTCGTATGAATATAGGGCAGATTTTAGAGACGCATCTTGGGTGGGCATCAATAAATTTAGCAAAAAAAATATCTACCTTAGTAAAGGAATATAAAAATAAACATATAGGTATTGAGCAGATTAAGAAATTCTTACTTGAGCTATACGGAGAGAATATTAATTATATACTTGAAAGATCGGAAGAAGAGATTATATCTTTCTGTAATAAAGTAAGTAAAGGCGTACATTTTGCAACTCCTGTATTTGACGGAGCAAAAGTTCAGGACGTTAAAGATATGTTAAAACTTGCCGGTCAAGATCCTTCAGGACAAGTAAAATTAATTGACGGTAGAACCGGTGAATATTTTGACCGTCTAGTGACCGTTGGACAGAAATATTTGCTGAAGCTGCATCACTTAGTCGATAATAAAATTCACTCTCGTTCTATAGGACCTTATAGCTTAGTAACTCAGCAACCGCTTGGAGGTAAGTCTCATTTCGGTGGACAGCGTTTCGGAGAAATGGAATGCTGGGCATTACAAGCTTACGGTGCGGCTTATACGTTACAGGAAATGTTAACGGTTAAGTCGGATGACGTAAACGGTAGGATCAAAACTTACGATTCTATAGTACGTGGTGAAAATAATTTTGAATCAGGCATTCCTGAATCATTTAATGTTATGATAAAAGAATTTAGATCTTTATGTCTTAACGTAAAGCTTGAAGTAACTTCGAGCTAGTTCTTCTGTGGATACTACCTCGTCATTGCGAGCAGCCGTAGGCTGCGTGGCAATCTCATGAAATAATAACAAACTCCTGAGATTGCTTTGTCGAATTACTATGTAATTCTTCTCGCAATGATGAGGTGGTATCCAAGGAACAATGCCAGGCGGGAATGACATATAAAGAAGTATACGATGTAATTTTTAAGGAAAAGTATTTATGAGCGTAGTAAATTTTTACGGACAATTAAGTAATACTCAACAATTTGATCAAATAAGGATTAATATAGCAAGTCCTGATCAAGTACGTTCGTGGTCTTTCGGTGAAGTAACAAAACCTGAAACAATTAACTATCGAACCTTTAAACCTGAGAAAGATGGTTTATTTTGTGCAAGAATTTTTGGTCCGGTAAAAGATTACGAATGTCTCTGCGGTAAATATAAGCGGATGAAAAATCGTGGTATTACATGTGAGAAATGCGGCGTTGAAGTTACGGTTTCTAGAGTAAGACGTGAAAGAATGGGGCATATTGAACTTGCAGCTCCCGTTGCTCACATTTGGTTTTTAAAGTCACTACCTTCAAGAATTAGTACGCTTCTTGATATGACAATGCGAGATGTAGAAAAGATTCTTTATTTTGAAAATTATGTAGTAGTTGACCCAGGGTTATCGATTTTACAAAAAGGCGAACTCTTAACAGAGGAAGAATTACAGAAAGCAAAAGATAAGTACGGTGAAGATGCATTTACTGCCTCTATAGGTGCAGAAGTAATACAACAAATGCTTAAAGAGATTGATTTTTTAAAGTTAAAGCAAGAATTATACGAGGAATTACAAACCACTTCCTCAGAAGTCAAAAAGAAAAAATTAGTAAAGCGTTTAAAATTAGTAGAGGATTTTTTAGAGTCGGAAAACAAGCCGGAATGGATGATTATGGATGTTTTGCCGGTTATTCCTCCTGAAATTAGACCGCTTGTTATGCTTGACGGCGGAAGATTTGCTACTTCGGACTTAAATGAACTTTATAGAAGAGTAATTAATAGAAATAATCGTTTAAAGAAACTAATAGAGTCAAAAGCTCCTGATATAATAGTCAGGAACGAAAAAAGAATGTTACAAGAAGCGGTGGATGCGTTATTTGATAACGGTCGTCGAGGTAGAGCAGCGAAAAATGCTAATAAGCGTCCATTTAAGTCATTAAGTGATATGCTTAAAGGTAAGCAAGGTCGTTTCCGTCAGAACCTACTTGGTAAAAGGGTTGACTATTCAGGACGTTCGGTTATCGTGGTCGGGTCTGAGCTTAAGCTTCATCAGTGCGGTTTACCTAAAAAAATGGCATTGGAGCTATTTAAGCCGTTTATTTATTCTAAGCTTGAGTTGTACGGTATTGCTACAACTATTAAAGCCGCAAAAAGAATGGTGGAAGCTGAAAAGCCTGAAGTTTGGGATGTGCTTGAAGAAGTCATAAGAGAGCATCCGGTTTTACTTAATAGAGCTCCGACATTGCATAGATTAGGTATTCAAGCATTTGAACCGCTATTAATCGAAGGTAAAGCGATTCAGCTTTATCCGCTTGTTTGTGCTGCGTTTAATGCAGATTTTGACGGTGATCAGATGGCGGTACATATTCCGTTATCGATTGAAGCACAGCTTGAAGCTAGGGTATTTATGATGTCTACAAATAATATCTTAAGCCCTGCAAACGGACGTCCTATTATTGTACCGGATAAAGATATAGTACTTGGTTTATATTATCTAACCCTTGCATTTGATAATGAAGTAGGCGAAGGGATGATGTTCTCAGATTTAGCTGAGATGGAACATGCCTTATATAATAAATTTATAACTATTCATACAAAGATAAAATATCGTAGAAATCAGCTAAATGCCGAAGGTAAAATGGTCCCTGTTATCATTGATACTACTTACGGTAGGTTAATGGTCGGTGAATTATTGCCTTCTAACCCTAATATAGAATTCAAGTTTATTAATAAACAACTAACTAAAAAAGACATATCATTAGTTATAGATTTAGTTTATCGTCACTGCGGTCAAAAAGCTACGGTAATTTTTGCCGATCAGCTAATGAAACTAGGTTTTAAATATGCTTGTTCTTCAGGTATTTCTTTTGGAATGGACGATATGGTAGTACCGGAATCTAAGAGTACTCATATCAATGAAACTCAGCTTGAAATAAAAGAATTTGAACAACAATATTCAAACGGTTTAATTACTTATGGAGAGAAATACAATAAAGTAGTTGATGCTTGGTCAAGATGTACCGATAGAGTAGCAAACGACATGATGAAAGAGATTGCTACGCCGCCGGTTAGTGATGATCCGAATCATCAAAAAATAAATGCTATATATATGATGGCTATCTCCGGAGCAAGAGGTTCTTTCCAGCAAATTAAGCAGTTAGGCGGTATGCGAGGTTTAATGACCAAATCAAACGGTCAAATTATACAAACTCCTATTATCTCTAACTTTAAGGAAGGATTAACTGAATTTGAGTGTTTTAATTCTGCTAACGGAATGCGTAAAGGTCAAATAGATACGGCTTTAAAAACAGCAAGCTCAGGTTACTTAACAAGAAAATTAGTAGACGTTGCACAAGATTGTATTATTACCGAAAAAGATTGTGGAACTGATAAAGGGATTGAAGTTAAGAGTGTTATTGAAGGGGGAGAAGTTATAGTACCTTTAGCTGAAAAGATTTTAGGCCGTACTGCTGCTATCGATATATTTCATCCTGTAACTAATGATCTAATTCTCAATAAAGGCGAGCTTATTAATGAAGCAAAGTTAGAGCAGATTGAGTCGGCTGGACTCGACAGAATTATGATAAAATCCGTATTAACCTGTGAAAGTACTACCGGTATATGTAGCATATGTTACGGTAGGGATCTTGCTACCGGTACGTTGGTGTCGGAGGGTGAGGCAATCGGGGTTATTGCTGCTCAATCTATCGGTGAACCAGGTACGCAGCTTACAATGAGAACTTTCCATATCGGAGGAGCGGCAACAAAAGGTGCTGAAGTTTCTTCCGTAGAAGCTTCCTATGACGCAAAAGTGAAAATTATAAGTCGTAACGTTGTTATTAATTCCGAAGAACGTAAAATTGTTATGAGCCGAAATTGTGAATTATTATTACTTGATAATAACGGTAATGAAAAGGCTCGTCATAAAATTCCATACGGTGCTAGATTACTTGTTGATGACGGTGATATGGTTATTAAAACTCAAAAACTAGCGGAGTGGGATCCTTATACTATACCGATTATCACGGAGAAATCAGGTAAAGTTTTATTCAAAGATATGGTTGAGGGTATTTCTATTCGTGACGTAACTGACGAGGCTACTGGAATACCGAGTAAAGTTATTATTGAATCAAAGCAATATTCACGCGGTGCAGAATTACGTCCGCGTATACAGCTTTTAGATGCTAAAGGTGAAGTTATAGCCTTATCAAACGGTTTAGAAGCTAGATATTACTTGCCGGTTGGAGCAGTTTTAAGCGTAGAAGACGGAGTACAAATATCTGTAGGTGATATTATTGCACGTATACCGAAAGAATCAACCACTACTAAAGATATTACCGGTGGTTTACCGAGAGTTGCCGAGCTTGTAGAAGCAAGACGCCCTAAAGATCACGCAGTTATTGCCGAAATTGACGGTAGAGTAGAATTCGGTAAAGACTATAAATCTAAGAGACGTATTATTATACATCCGATTGATGAAACAATGTCTATTGAGTATATGGTACCCAAAGGCAAGCATGTTGTAGTTAACGAAGGTGACTTTGTTAAAAAAGGCGATTTATTGATTGATGGTAATCCAGTACTTCAAGATATTTTAAAAGTAATGGGTGTAGAGGTTCTTGCAAATTATATTGTTAAAGAGGTGCAAGCCGTTTATCGTCTACAAGGTGTAAAGATTGATGATAAGCACATAGAAGTTATTATTCGTCAGATGTTACAAAAAGTAGAAATCACGGATTCAGGTGGCACTACCTTATTAGCAGGGGAAAAAATAGATAGACATGAATTCGAGGAGATAAATGAAAAAGCTATTAAAAACGGTTTAAAACCTGCTGAAGCACAATTAATATTACAAGGTATTACTAAAGCTTCTCTGCAAACTAGATCGTTTATCTCTGCGGCATCATTCCAAGAGACTACTAGAGTTTTAACTGAAGCAGCTATTGCCGGTAAAATAGATAAGCTACGAGGGCTAAAAGAAAACGTGATAGTTGGACGATTGGTACCTGCGGGAACCGGTTACTTTATGGATAAAATGCGTAAAGCAGCTGTAAAGCTTGATGAAGAGAATGTATAAATATACTTGATTCTTGTAAGGCGTTATTGCGTGGATACTGAAAGTCGTCATTGCGAACGACCTAAGCGTTGTTGCATGGCTTGATTTCACCACTGGCATCTCGTGGTCAAGCCTATAGTACCGGACATTTTTCGTTTCATGTCATTCCCGCGTAGGCGGGAATGACATCGAGTTATGCTGGATTCCTGCTTTCGCAGGAATGACATAGGTATACACGCGGGCAATGCTTTCCTAGCTAGAAGTGGGAATCCAGAAAAATAATCTTACTACGCATTATTGATAAAAAAAGCCTATAAAAAACTTAGTTTTTATAGGCTTTTTCTTATTTTGTAGGAATGATTCTTTAATAACAAGCAATCGGTGCTGTTAAATGCTCGTAAGTTTGACCTAAATAAGATACTGGTTGTTCAAAGATATACGTATTATTGTTATCATAATTATAATTACCGTATAATTGTAATCTTGCTAAAGAATCTTCATATCGGAAGTTTTCAAGTATTTCTTGATTTTTAGATATCTGAATTTCTGCTAAACAATGTTCAATATAAGTTTTCAGCACCTCTTGACAAATTCCATCATGTAAAGCTTTTAACATGAGTAAGTTTACTAATGGGTTAATACCATTATTTGCATTAGTAGTAATCGTAGCTTCTTCGTGTTTTTGATTAATCTTTCCAAACTGCACTTCTAGAGGTGATTTAGACGTCGAGCCTAGACTCGCATCCTCACATATGTCTATGGTGGCAAGCACTTCTGTGTCTCCCTTAAATTCCTCTCTATAAGCTGGTTTAGAAAGATGTCTCACAGGCAATTCAGAAATTAAAGGCTCTTCATTGCTTACTTCTACCTTATCTATTTCAAGATTTTCTGCTTCAGCATTGATTTTTTCTTCAAAATTTATCTCTGGGAAAAGTGCTTTCACATCCGTTATTTCAAGCTTTTCTCCTTTTTTACCTACTTCATAAGCTTTAGAAACAATTTGTTTATAAATAACGTCAATTAATTCTCGTTTTGTTTGTGTTTCATCAGAATAATTAATTCCTCCTTCATTCCAAAACTTTACTATTTTAGAAAAAGCAGGAATATATTTACCGGTCTTTGCTAAAAATTTTTGTATAAATGTAGGTTCAACAAGAGGTGCTAATGTAGGGTTTTCTTCATATTTTTTAAATACATACTCGACAATTTTAGGTATATTTTGATCTGCTTCTATTTCGTCAGGTAAGCCGTGTAATATTTTTTTGGCTATTGCTTGATCCATCTTCTTATACAAAATATTAACCCCTATCCGTGTCCATACAGGATTAGCCGTAAAACAAAGCTTTGTTACATAAAATGCTAGCGATATAGGTAGAGATAATAACTTTAAATAGTTAAGGCAAGTATATCGTATTGGATGAGGCGTGAGGCTATAAATCTCATCCATATCTTGGTTTAGCTCACATGATGTTTTAATCATTGTATACTTCTGCTTAATTAAATGAGAAGTGATGTCATGTACTGGCATATTATTACTTAAATTTAACTAATTCGACAGCAAAATATAAAAAACATTAACATTTGTCAAATGCTATTTAATGAGATTTTGTTTTAAATCAATTATAATACTTGCAAAGTTTTATCAAGATAAATAGAATTATCCAAAGTCAAAAGTAATATAAGGAATGAGTATGCTTAACATAAATTTTGTGAATGAAGAATCATCTACTAATCAGGGTCTAGTAGTTTTTATTGATGAACAGTTAAAGCTTGATAGTAATTTAATAGGACTTGATCAACAACATCACGGATTAATTTCTAAAACTATTCAGAATAAACTGCAGTTTACCGGTAAATATGGACAGATTAAAGTTATTCCGTCTGTGATTAAATCAGGCGAGGTTAGATATTTGATAATAGCAGGTCTTGGGAATGAAGAAAAATTAACTGAAGCAAAAATTGAAGAGTTAGGCGGTAAAATCTTACAACATGCAATTTGTGCTAAAATTTCTACTATCTGCTTAAAACTTACAAATAGAATTAGCAGGTTTACATCTCAAACATTTGCATCTTTAGTTGCTAGTGGGGCGTTTCTTGCTTCTTACAGATTTAATAAATATAGAACTACCTTAAAAGAAGCAGAGAAGTTTGCAGTAGAGTCAATTGAGATTTTTACCGATAATAGTACTGAAGCGGCAAAATTATTTGAAGTCAAAAAATTAATTGCTGAGGCAGTATTTTTTACAAGGGATATATGTAATGAACCGTCAAATATTAAAACTCCGCAAGTTTATGCTGAAAGAATAGTTGATATACTTGAACCGTTCGGAGTAGATGTTGACGTTATCGGTGAACGTGAGATGAAAAATCTTGGTATGGGAGCATTACTTGGAGTTGGTCAAGGTTCACAAAACGAGTCAAAATTAGTAGTGATGGAATATAAAGGCGGCAATAAAGATGTTCCGACTATTGCTTTGGTTGGTAAAGGAGTGATTTTTGATACAGGCGGTATTTCCTTAAAGCCGTCAAGTAATATGCATTTAATGAGATACGATATGGGAGGTTCTGCAGCGGTCGTGGGTGCTATGATTGCGGTTGCTGGTCAAAAATTACCTGTAAATATAGTTGGTGTTGTAGGGCTTGTTGAAAATATGCCGTCCGGTAATGCACAGCGTCCAGGGGATGTGGTAACTACTATGTCAGGGCAAACTGCCGAGGTTTTAAATACCGATGCAGAAGGGCGTTTAGTACTTGCTGATGCAGTTTGGTATGCACAAGAAAAATTTAAGCCTAAATGCGTGATTGACGTTGCAACTCTAACAGGAGCGATAACCGTGGCACTCGGTAGTACATATGCCGGTTGTTTTTCCAATAATGATGAGCTAGCTGATAAGTTAATAAAAGTAGGGGAAGAAGTTAATGAAAAACTTTGGAGAATGCCGCTTCATGATGAGTACGATGCAATGATTAACTCCGACATAGCCGATATGGCAAATATAGGGAACGTACCGGGAGCTGCTGGAAGCTGCACGGCTGCACATTTCATTAAACGTTTCATTAAAGATGGAGTAGATTGGGCTCATTTAGATATAGCAGGTGTTGCAAATAGTAATAAAGCTTCAGCACTCGGTCCGAAAGGGGCAGTGGGGTATGGCGTGAGACTACTTGAGAAATTCATTAAAGAATATATTTAACGTTATTCTAGAGTCGCTTTGTTGCGTAGAAACCGAGTCGTCATTGCGAGCAGCCATAGGCTGTGTGGCAATCTCATGCAATAATAACAAACTCCTGAGATTGCTTCGTCAAAACTTACAGTTTTTCCTCGCAATGACGAAAAGTCATCTATTTGCTATTCGTTTATTCTGAATATAATTATGAACACAATAAATAAACCTTATATATTTGTTATAGGTAATGAAAAGGGTGGGGCAGGTAAAACTACCTGCTGCATGCACCTAATAATAGCTCTGCTTTATCAAAATTATTCGGTAGTAAGTATCGATACCGACTCACGTCAAGGTTCTTTAACCAGCTATTTAAAAAATCGGGATTTATATAATCAGCAAAATCCTGATAAACCGGTATTAGTACCGAAACATTTTCATATATCGGAAAGCGATGCGGAAGAACAAGCAAAGAGTTTTGAGAAAGTACTTGCGAATAATCAGGATGCCGATTATATAGTGATTGATACCCCAGGTAGTCATACTCCTTTATCAAGAGTTGCTCATTCTTACGCCGATACAATTATTACACCGATTAATGACAGCTTTCTAGATTTAGACGTAATAGCAAAAATTGATAGCAAGGATGAAATTATTAGCCCATCAATATATAGTCAAATGATTTGGGAACAGAAAATGGAGCGTGCTAGTCGTGATAGAATTAGTATAGATTGGGTAATACTGCGTAATCGTTTAAGTAATCTTGATGCATTAAATAAAAGACGCGTAGGGAATGTATTAGCTAAACTTGCTAAAAGAATTAACTTTAAACTCGCAGAAGGGTTTAGTGAACGTGTAATATATAGGGAGTTATTTTTACAAGGTCTAACATTACTTGATCTAAAAACTGCAAAATATGATAGAGCATTTAATAGCTCACACGTACTTGCACGTCAAGAATTACGAAATTTTTTAGACTTTCTAGGTATTAAGGCTGCATTCAAAGGTTAATTTCTATTAAAGTTTTTCTTGTATAAAGTTAAAAAATATATATAATGGGCAAAATTAATATGTTTTAACTTTATAAGGGAAACAAATGCCAAATATTGCTGAAAATATTTCAAAACTACCAGAAGAACAAGAAAAAGTTAATAAGCTTGTTGATCAATACAAAAATTTAACTCCGGAAGAACAAAAAATTGTTGATAGAAAACTTAAGTCACATTTTACAAAAGAAGAGCTAGAACAAGATGAGCTTAAATTAAGAATGAATAACATACGTAGTAATTTGTCCAATAAAGACCAAGAAAAACTACAAGCAGGTAATAATTCTATAGGTGAAATAGCAAAAGATGTATTATCGTTAGTTAAAGGAATAATAAATCTAGTAGAAAATGTTGCAGAGATAATTAAAAACCCTAAGAAAGCAATATATGAATGGATTAAAGGTGAGTTAAATCAGAGTCTTCCCGATTAAGTGTGTAAACTTTTCCAAAAGCCTAGATTCTTTCGTCAAATTTTATTAAAAAATGAGCCATAGCCTTGTTCCAATTTGGTATGGGCATGGACCATTTTTTGGTCATGTAATCAATTGCCAAATATAAGCTTTTAAAAACAGCATTATCATTTGGAAAAACACGTTTATTTTTTGTGACTTTTCGGAGTTGACTATTAACAGATTCCACAGCATTTGTTGTATAAATTATTTTCCGTATTTCTTCAGGGTATCCTAAGAAAATCATTAAATTATCCCAGTGAACATACCAAGATTTAGCAATTTGAGGATATTGTTTATTCCATTTAGATTCAAAAGCCTCTAAAGCGGAAAGTGCTTCTTTTTCTGTGCTAGTGTATAAATAGGTTTTAAATCACCAGCAAGCTCTTTCCGGTCCTTATATGATACATATCGTAAACTATTTCTAATTTGATGTACAATACATAATTGATGCTCCGTCTTTGGAAAAACAGCACCTATAGCTTCAGACATACCATTAAGGTTATCGCTACATGCTATCAGTATGTCTTGTATACCTCTATTTTTCATCTCAGTAAAATTTCCAAGCCAAAATTTAGCCCCTTCATTCTCACTGATCCATAATCCCAAAATATCTTTCCGCCCTTCTAAATCAATACCTAATGCAACATATACCGATTTATTGATAATCCGTTTATCCTGACGTACTTTTACTATTAAACAATCAAAAAATACTATAGCATATACTGGATCTAATGGACGGCTTTGCCATAGCTTAACATCCTCTATTATATCATCTGTGATTTGGCTAATTAAACTCTCGCTTACATCAGCTCCATATAACTCCTGAAGCTGTAATTTTATATCTGATAAACTCATACCTTTAGCATACAAAGATAGTACTTTATCATCAAAACCATCAAGTCTTCTTTGACGCTTTGCTACTAATGATGGTGCAAAACTGCTATTTCTATCTCTTGGCACTTCAATCTCAACAGCACCATTCTTTGTAATCAGATTCTTTGTGTTATAACCATTACGTGAATTCTGAGCATCACTTTGATTGTACTTGCTATATCCTAAATGATTATTCATCTCAGACTGTAGAGCTCTCTCTACAAGACGCTTGGTTATTTCTTTTAATAAACCATCTTCCCTGAATAATATTGATACATCTGTATCATTATTGATCAATAAATCTATCGCTTGTTCCATTGCAGCATTTTGTTTCTGTGTCATTGTAATTTCTCTTTTTGTTATATTTTCTTTTATACAACCTTTGAGAAATTTACACACTTATTTGGACAGTGCCTTAAATCAAGTAAAACCGGAGCAACAAAATTATCAGCAACTCCCATCAAAGCCAAAAGCTGCTGCAATATCAAGATAAAATTTTGGCAAGATAAAACTTTAGTTTTTATTTGCGAAACTCTGTAATTTTATGTATATGTATAAAGGAAAGAAATATACGTAGAAAATGCATAAATATAGAACTCATAATTGTAACGAATTACAAATATCCGATGTTAGGAAAGAAGTTAAATTATCCGGTTGGGTACATAGAAGAAGAGATCACGGTAATCTAGTTTTCATAGATTTACGCGATCATTATGGTATAACTCAAATCGTGTTTACCGATCAAAACCAGCAGCTTATGGAAGATGCAAGTCGTTTGCGTTATGAGTCGGTAATTACGGTAAGGGGTACAATTGTAGCAAGATCAAATGATACTATTAATGATACGCTTCCGACAGGTCATATTGAGGTCTTAGCAGGTGAATTTATTGTTGAATCAGCTGCAGATACTCTACCTTTTGTTATTAATACCGAAAAAGATGCTCCAGAAGAGACGAGGCTTAAACATCGCTTTTTAGATCTTAGACGTGAGAAATTGCATAATAATATAATACTCCGCTCACAAATTATTTCTCATATTCGTCATTTGATGACGGGAAGAGGTTTTACCGAATTTCAAACACCGATTTTAACGGCAAGTTCACCTGAAGGTGCTAGAGATTTCTTAGTACCGAGTAGAATGCATCCGGGTAAGTTCTATGCGTTACCGCAAGCACCTCAGCAATTCAAGCAGTTATTGATGGTATCAGGCTTTGATCGTTATTTCCAAATTGCTCCTTGTTTTCGGGATGAAGATGCAAGAGCCGATAGATCACCTGGCGAGTTTTATCAGCTAGATGTAGAAATGTCGTTTGTTACACAGGAAGACATATTTAGTACTATTGAGCCTGTGATGTATGATTTATTCACTAAATTCACGGCTAAAAAAGTATCAGAGACTCCTTTTGTTCGTATTCCATACAATGAATCTATGCTAAAATACGGTTCTGATAAGCCTGATTTACGAAATCCTATTATAATTGCTGATGTAACTGAGATATTTAGAGATTCCGATTTTACGATTTTCAGAGAGAATATCAAAAAAGGTAGTATTGTTCGTGCAATTCCTGCCCCTAAGGCAGCTGCACTGCCTCGTAGCTTCTTCGATAAAATGATAGAGTTTGCAATATCCGAAGGAGCAGGTGGACTTGGCTATATTCAGTTTAGTGAAACCGGTGAAGCAAAAGGACCGGTAGCAAAATTCTTAAGCCCGCAGCAATTAGAGAGTCTAAAAGCTACAGCTAGTATTAGTAACGGTGATGCCGTATTTTTTGCTAGCGATAAAAAAGAAAAAGCTGCAAAGCTTGCAGGCAAGGTTAGAATAAGACTTGGTGAAGAGCTTGATTTACTCGAAAAAGACTGCTTTAAATTCTGCTGGATTACCGATTTTCCATTCTATGAATTAAATGAAGACACAGGAAAAATTGATTTTAGCCATAATCCATTTTCTATGCCACAAGGTGGCTTAGAAGCTTTAGAGCAAGCTAAAACGACTGAAGAGTTATTAGAGCTTACCGCATATCAATATGATATTGTTTGTAACGGTATTGAGCTTTCTAGCGGTGCTATTAGAAACCATAAGCCTGAGATTATGTATAAAGCATTTTCTATGGCAGGTTATAGTGAAGAGGAAGTTGATAAGAGATTTGGGGGTATGATTAGAGCATTTAAGTTTGGTGCTCCACCACATGGCGGAATAGCTCCCGGTATTGACAGAATCGTTATGCTACTCGCAGAAGCAACTAATATAAGAGAAATAATTGCATTTCCTTTAAATCAGCAAGCTGAAGATTTACTAATGAACGCTCCAAGCTATGTAGAAGATAAAGCTCTAAAAGAGCTAAGCATTATGCTATCACCGTCGATTCTTAAGAATATGAAATAACAATTAGCCAAGATAAAAGACGATTTTATCTTGGACGTAAATCTAATTTTTGTAATTTTATTGTGTCGATGAAAATTTAAAAGGTTTTTCAGGAACAAAATGCTCCGATACTTCACCTGAAAATACTTGTCCTTTTGATATAATAAGTTTTTTTACCGGTGCTCCTTTCTTGAAATCTAAATTGGCAAGAGATATCCAAAATACATTTGGAGAAGTTGATGAATCAAAATAATAAATTTTATTTTTATGATCTGTAATTGTTCTCCATAATGTAGATGATATGTTTGGTTGATCAGATGTAGTGATACCCAAAGGGACACTAACACTACGCATTATTCCCATTACGCTTGCTATAGCTTGATTAATGTATTTTCCTTCAATAACGGCATTTTTATATTGTGGAGCGATTTTTTTAGGAATAGCATTTATCAAAAATGATGCACGAACAAAACGATCTGCAGCTTTATTAGTTCCCGGCATGAATATTAAGCCGTTTATTTCTTCCCAATATGTATTTAAAGCAAGTTGATGGTCAAATTTCGGTGAATTAGTCATTACTTGATATTGTTTACCGTGATGTATCACTAAATTTCCGTCTATATACTCAAATATTGCTGAATCACCTGTACTATCGGAGATAGATAAATGAACTTGTGCCGGTATACCGTTTTCAAGAACTAACGGCATTACTCTAATAAGATTCTGACTAAATGCTTCTACGGCTTCTGCAACACTTGCAAAATTATCGAGTACATATTGTGTCCATATAGAAACAGATATAGTATGTTGTTTATCGTCTGCTTTACCATAATTTGATTCTACCAAATATAATAAATTAGCGGCTAATCCTTTCTCATTTATCCCGTCAACAGTGCCAATATCATAACCGGAAGTAACTAAACTGCCATATTTTGATACCCATGTAATCGATTGAGAACCGGCCATACCGTTACGCTCTATGCCACGTGGAAAAACCCAAAGATTAGATTGAATATCCTCTCTCCAATCCATTGTTCTTCCTGTAATTACTACATTTTCTGAGCCTAAATAAACTGCCCTAGTACATCCATATATAGAAGATATAAAAATATTTGAAATAAGTAAGCTATAAATTAACTTTACTTGTATATTAATAAATTTTAAATAAATCGTTTTATATTTCTTAAAGCTAAAAATACTCATTATCCGCATATGTTACCTAGCAAATTAATGTTGATTAATGAATACTTTATATAAAAATAATATTATTGTAAATAAATTTACTTATATTAAAGAATAAAAATATAAGTAAAGCTTCCTTTTTACAATAGTCATTCCCACGTAGTATTGCGTGGCATCGAAACCCCTCGTCATTGCGAGGAGGGACGTAGTCCCGACATGGCAATCTCAGGAATTTTGCCTGAGATTGCTTCGTCAATTACTTCGTAATTTCCTCGCAATGACGGTGAAACAGAACCACGCAAAAATACCGTGACTGCTCGCAATGACGTTTAAGGCATATCCTCAACAATGCCTATCTTTGTTTCTGATTTTCTCTTTTAGCTTGTAATTTAGAGAATGCAATTTCTTTTACCGCTTCTACTCTTTTTGGCTGAATGCCTTGATTTCCTTTTTGTTTTAATATGTTACCAATTTTTATACTTTCTGCTATCAGCTTCTGTGTATCATGAATTTCATTTAAATTTTCAGGAGAAATTTTTTTCATAAAATAGTTTGAAATGTTAGATAAACCTATCTTTTCACAAAAATTTCCTACCTTGTAATATATAGTATCTTTGGAATTTAATTTAAAAGATTTAGCATTTAATAAGTTGGTCGTATTTTCTATATTATCCTGATATTTTAAATCTTTCTTTATACCCTCAATATCCTGCTGGGTAAGATAATTTTCTTTTTTTAGCTCTTTCATTATATTGTCGTAGAATTTTGCTACTTCTTTATCGGTTACGTTTTTAGTTGTTGCCTGTTTTGTAAAATCAACAATTAGTGATTCCAACTTTTCGCCGGAAGATTTATCTTGTGTACGCATTGATTTTACAGGATCAGAAATTTGTACTTCTACTTTATCTTTCTTAACCTCAACTTCTGTTTCTTTCCATTTTCCTTCTAAATCTTTGCTCCATTGTTGTTCCTTGATTATTTCTTTTTTCAAGCCTATAGAAGTTTTAATTTGGTAATTATTTTCATACGCCCACTCTTTAGCATCTTTACCTTCAATTGTAATGTTATTATTTATTGCATAGAGTACCGGGTCTTTTACAGGTGAATTAGCGAAAGCCTTTAACCAACCGTCATTTTTAAATTCAGGTGAGACATTACTGAATTTTGTTACTATCTCAGCTCCTTTGGCCACTTCTTGCATATTAACAAGATTTTCTTTTATACTGCCTTTATAGTGTTTCCTCAAATCATCAAAATTGTTAATATTAGCGGATAACGCAATATTTTTCGGATCAAACCCGGCTTTTTATAATTCATCAATTTTTTGATCAACTATTGCTTCCATCTGTTTCTCATCAAATTGACTTATCATCTGATTTAACGATTCGCTATATTTATCGATACTAAATGAGAAATTACCTGCTTTGATAGCAGCATTGTAGCCGACTCCAGGATGTGCAAACATTTCATTTGTTAATTGGATCATACTGCCAAAATCCTTATGAAATGCTAAAAAAGAGCGACCATGATCAATTTTGGTTATTGTTTTACCATCCTGCATCATTAAATTACCAGCATGATAATCTACTTCCCCCAGCATATGACAAGCAGCTATGGCTTTTTCAAATCCTTCTAGCTTTTTTAAATTTTGATCATTAGCTCTGACTCTAGTTTGATCTGATAAACCGGAAAATTCTGTTAGTGTTACAGCATTATCAAAAAATTTAGAACGTACATAAAGTGAATCAGGGTGTTTTTCATCCGCTTTTACCAGCCCTTCTTTTGGTGCTCGATCATGTAATAAAAATTGATACATAGTAGAGCCTATTAATTCTTGTACCCCGTCTCTTCGGTCAGCAATAGCCTGTTTTCGTGCATTATTATCTTGTATTTTTTGGCATGCAGCATGAGTTTTATAAAAATGTTTTAAAATAAAAGTATTTCCTAGCTCATCTTTAGCAACATAACCGGCAGAAACTCCTGCTGCCTTTTTTCCTTTCTCCTCAAACTCAGCTTGCTGTGCCACCCTCTTATCACGTAGCATAGCATCAATTGCTTTTTTAGGGTCATTAGGATTGCTTAATTCTTCAAGTTTTCTGTAATCTGCATTATATCGGCTATCATCTAATCCAACTTGTCTTTCAATTGCCTCTTCCATAACTAAATGCTGTAAAAGAGGTGCATCGACTATTTCTCTGAATTCCCTGTGTTTATCTCCTGGAAACGAGTTTTTTATTATTGTTGTAACTTTAGCTAAATCCTTAGTGTTTAAATCGGCTAATTCCATTTGACTAACATATAGACTTGCAGTAGTAGGGGATTGGTCATTAGAAAGGTCAATAACAGATTCGGCAATGCCTTCGCAGGCTCTAGATATTTTTTTGGCATTCAATGCTGTATCTTCTGTTTTCAGGGCTTTAAAAAGTTGCTCTTGTAATAATAATTCCTGTTGAGTTTTTTCTTTAGACATAAAATAACCTAATTATATTAACTAATGCTTCAAAAATTTATTATATAAATTAATTATTATTAATTGCAGGGAAGAAAGAAATTCTAATTTGCAGAATTTTTTTTTATTTTTTCTGGATTGTCGAACTAGCTTGGCATTGCCCGCGTGAATCAATTTCACCTCTGTTATCCCGCAAGCTTGTAGCGGGATCCAGTTAAAAATACTAAAATTATTAGTATTTTTATTGTTTTTTGGATACCCTGGTCAAGCCACGGTATGACACCGAACGGATTTCTCGGTCCACGCAACAACGCCAACTCGCTTAGACCGTTCATAATGAGGAGTCGGTATCCATACAACAAGGCCCCGCTTTTGTGGGGATATAACATCGAGGTCTTTTTAAAAACTATTCGGAACTATAGATTTGATCGTGATATGACAATGAAAAAACAAAGCCATGAAATAAATCATGACTTTGCAGAAAGGATACCAATTAATCTCTTCTATTGCCTAAAAATCTCATTAAATATAGGAAAAGATTTATAAAATCTAAGTATAAAGTAAAGGCTGCCATAATAGAAAGCTTTTGTCCTACTTCATCGTTTCCTGCCATGTAATACATAGACTTAATCTTTTGAGTGTCCCAAGCAATTAATCCCATAAATACTACTATTCCAATAAGAGAAGTAGCAAAAGAAAGAGCCGAGCTTTTTAGAAACAAGTTAACTAATGAAGCAATGATAAGACCTATAAGACCCATTGCAAAAAATGAACCCATAGATGTTAAATCTCTACTTGTACTATAACCGTATAAACTCATTGCTCCAAAAACGGAAGAGCAAATAAAGAAAGTACGAGCTATCGAGGCACCGGTATAAATAAGAGCTAAATATGCAAGCGACATACCGGTTAAACCGGCATAAACCCAAAATAATATTTGTGCCGTTTTCAGGTTCATTCGTCCGAAGCCCATAAAGAAATATAAAGCAATACCGAGCGGAGCAAACATCATAATAGTGCCGAAACCTGTTTGAAACATTAAATTATAAATAGGTTCAACTGATATAGTCGTTACGGCCGCTACACCGGTTAGTAAAAGTGCTAAAGCCATATAATTATATACTTTAAGCATGTATTTTCTTAAGCCTTCATCAAAAGTTTTATTCTTTGAGGTGGCAGTTAAAGTTTTTGTATAATCGATCATAAGTAACCTTAGGATTATGTTATTTACATAATAAAATATAGTCTGTTAGAGCTGTTTTTTCAAGCTATAATTATAAATATCTTGCATTGAATATAAAGCCGGTGATTTATCTTGTAGCCAAATAGCAGCTTTAATTGCACCAATGGCAAAGGAATTTTTATTCAGAGCTTCGTGTTTTAAAGTGATTATTTCATCGTCACCTAGGAAAGATATTTCATGTATACCGTGAACATTTCCACCACGAAGCGAGGAAATACCTATTTCTTTTTCGCATCTTGGTCTATTACCACGATTAAATGCTATATTTAGTCCTTTTTCGCTTGCAATCGTTTCAGCAAGCATAATAGCAGTTCCTGAGGGTGAATCTTTTTTATTACGGTGATGGGTTTCTAGAATTTCAATATCGTAATCATCTAGTATTTTTGTTGCCTTTCTTGCTAAATAGCTGAGCAAATTAGCCCCGATACTCATATTTGCAGAATATAAAATAGGTAAAGTTTGAGCTGCTTTTTCTAAAAGCTTAAAATGTTGAGGCTGGAGTCCTGTGATTCCGATTACTAATTTTGTATTATGTTTTAATGCATAATTAATTAATTTTTCTAATATTTCAGGAGTAGAAAAATCGATGATTACATCAGAATTTTTACAAAAATTATCTAAATCATCTAAATTATTAGTACTATTAAATTTTGCTGAAATTTTACAATCTTTAAATTTATCTATTCTCTCTGTAATGGTTTTTCCCATTTTACCGGTAGAACCGCTAAGACCGATATTAATCATATTTGATTTATTGTAAATTTGTATAAGATTTATGAAAATATAATAGAGGCTTTAAATCATTTTTAATAGCAGTATTTATTACTTCACCAATAAATATAACATGATCACCGGCATCGTAAGAAGCATATTTATTACATTCTATATAACAAGTTGCACCGTTTATTAAAGGGCAATTGGTTTTATTGCCAAGCTCATAAGCAATTTTTGTAAATTTATTAGGTTGTGATTTAGCAAAATGTTTTGAGATATCAATTTGATTCTCTGCTAAAATACTAACTGCGAATTTATCACTTTTCTGAAAACTGTTTATACTAAAAGAGTTTTTATTGAGGCAAAATAATATTAACGGTGGTTTTAAAGATACAGAAGTAAGAGAACTAGCAGTAAAGCCAAAAAGCTCGTTATTACAATTTGTTGTTATAATAGTCACTCCCTGGGGGAATCGACTCATAGTATCTTTAAATTGACTTTCTGTTACTGTCCCAGCCATTTTTTCATAATTTTGTTAATGGTTCCGTCTTTTTTTAATGAATCGATTGCCTCATTAATTTCATTAATTAGTCCTGAGTTTTTAGACATACCTATAGCAAAATCTGATGAAAATTCTTCTAAAGTACTGCTTTCTAAATTTGAATTATTTTCTTTTAATTTTTTGCCTTGAAATTCCTCAGAAATAATAGCATCTATGACTCTGGCTTTTAACTCTTCAACTAACATTAAATGATTTGCTAAAGAATGAACTTTAATATTCATTGTCTGTGATAGATCTTGTGCTTTTTTTTCTAAAACACTACCGAGCTGTACCCCTACTATTTTATTCTCTAGATCTTTGCTATTTTGTATATTATCGCCTGTTCTATATATTATGGCAAATCTTGCAGTAGCGTAATTATCGGAAAAGCTGATATATTCGGAACGCTCCGGTGTTACGGAAAGCTCCGCCACCGCAACATCAATATTTTCACTAACTAAAGCTGCAAGTAAACCGTTAAAGTCGAAGTTTTTTATAATAACTTTTTTATTTAGACGTTCACTTATTGCTTTTATAATATCAATATCAATCCCAACAATCTCCCCGTCTTGGATGAATTCATAAGGAGGATTATCTGCGGCAGTACCGACTATTAAAGTTTTCTCCGTTTCTTTTTTTTCACAAGAAACTAGTAAGAAAGATAGTAGAAATATTTTTAGAAATTTCATAAAAATAATGTTTTAAGTTTTAGTGTGTGTCATGTGCCGAATTGTCATTGCGAGGAGATGCGTAGCATCGACGTGGCAATCTCAGAAGTGTTATACTATTTCATGAGATTGCCACGCTCACTTCGTTCGCTCACAATGACGGGAAAACTTATCATGCGGGCAATACCTACTGGAGTAATAGCTTCAAGAATCCAGCTTATCCTTTAAAAGCTGATTCACAAGGGTCGGATTAGCCTTACCGCCGGTTTTTTTCATCACCTGGCCTACAAAGAAACCGAATAATTTATCCTTACCTCTTTTATAACCCTCTACTGATTCAGGATTTTCAGCTATTACCTCGTCAATTACTGTGTTCAGCACGTTATTATCCGAAACTTGTACAAGTCCTTTTTCCTCTACTATTTTATCAGGTGCTTTACCGGTTTCAAACATAATTTCAAAAACGGTTTTTGCAATTTTACCAGAAATAGTATCATTTTCTATTAATTTTACCAGTTTTGCAAAGTTACTAGGAGTAATTTTACATTCATTTATTCCTATCGATGCTTTGTTTAATTGTCCGAACAACTCACTAGTTAGCCAATTAGTAAGCATTTTAGGGTTACATTCATTTGCTGCTTTCTCAAAATACTCAGCAACCGATTCATCGGCTACTATTACTTCGGCATCATATTTACTTAAGCCAAATTCTTTCGTATATTTTTCAATCTTTTGATCAGGTAGCTCAGGTAAGTTTGCTTTTAGTTCATTTATTAACTCATCAGAAATAACAAGCGGTAATAAATCAGGATCAGGAAAATATCTATAATCAAGTGCTTCTTCTTTTAAACGCATAGTTTTTGTTTCACCGCTATCGGCATTAAATAAGCGTGTTTCTTGAATTATTGCTTCACCGTTTTCAAGCAAGTCTACTTGTCTTTTAGCTTCAAATTCTATTGCTTTAATAATATTACGAATTGAATTAATATTTTTAATTTCGCATCTTGTGCCGAGTGGTTCACCGCTACGTCGTACTGAAATATTAGCATCGCAACGCATTGAGCCTTTTTCCATATCACCGTCGCAGCTGCCGATATAACGTAGCAAATTTCTCAGCTTTTTTACAAATTCAGCAGCTTCATCAGGTGATGATATATCAGGTTCGGTCACAATTTCCATAAGTCCAATACCGGCACGATTTAAATCGATAAAGCTGTAATGTGGTGATTGATCATGCATAGATTTACCCGCATCCTGCTCTAAATGCAAACGGTTAATGCGAATAGTTTTAAGATCGCCGGTACTAGTCGGTATTTCCATAGTTCCGTTTTGCACTATAGGATAGTAAAATTGCGAGATTTGGTAACCTTGGGGCAGATCAGCATAAAAATAATTTTTACGATCAAATACCGAATATTTATTTATTTTAGCTTTAAGCCCAAGCCCTGTTTTAATTGCTTGGTATACGCAATGCTTATTTAATACCGGTAACATCCCGGGCATTGCTGCATCAACATAGGAAACCTGCGAATTTGGATTTGCTGCAAAAATAGTACTACTTCCTGAAAAAAGCTTAGATTTTGAGGAAATTTGAGCATGGATTTCAAGCCCTATTATATATTCCCATTTTCCCGTATTACCTTCAATATATGCCATAATTAAAAACCCTTTGGCTCAAATTTAATATGTTTTACACCTGACTCAATTGTCGATGCTACTTTCAAAACATTATATTCGTCTAATTGTTTACCTATAATCTGCATCCCAAGAGGTAAACCTCGTGCCGATAATCCGGCAGGAACCGATGCACAAGGTAAACCGGCTAAACTTGCAGGAATAGTAAATAAATCGTTTAAATACATAATAGTCGGATCATTTTGTTTTTCACCGATCTTAAAAGCTTCGGTCGGTGCTGCAGGTAACAAAATGGCGTCAACTTTTGCAAAAGCATTATTAAAATCGTTTGCAACTAAACGACGTACTTTCTGAGCTTTTAGATAATATGCATCCATACAACTAGATGAAAGCACATATGTTCCAATCATAATACGACGTTTTACTTCCTCCCCAAATCCGGCTGATCTAGTCATTTCATACATTTCGTCAAGCGTCATATTTTCACGTTCTACTCGAAGACCGTATCTAACGCCGTCATATCTAGATAAATTTGAAGAAGCTTCAGCCGGTGCTATTACGTAATAAACGGCAACACCGTATTTAGCATGCGGCAGTGTAATATCAACTATTTCAGCACCGGCGTTTTTAAGTAGCTCTATGGTATCCTGCCACATTTTCATAATATCAGGTTCAATAATACCGCCTTCACCAAGGCTAAGAGGTACACCTATCTTCATATTTTTCATAGAACTTCCGATAGCGGATTGTAGTTCTGGAACTTCTGCTTTAATCGAAGTAGAATCTTTTTCATCAAATCCCATCATCGCTTCAAGCATAATGCTACTGTCTAAAACGCTTCTAGTAAATATCCCTGCTTGGTCAAGTGAGCTAGCAAATGATACCATTCCGTATCTCGAACAACGTCCGTAAGTGGGCTTGAACCCGACTAAACCCGTAAAGCTTGCAGGTTGACGTACCGAGCCTCCAGTATCACTACCAAGAGCAGCAGATGCCATAAACCCGCTAACTGCTGCAGCTGAACCGCCTGAAGAACCGCCTGGAACTAAATCTGCATTATCATCATTTGCTTTCCAAGGGCTAATTACATTTCCAAAACAACTAGTGATATTTGCCGAACCCATAGCAAACTCATCCATATTGGTTTTGCCGAGCATCACACCGCCCTTATCAAAAATATTTTGTGTAACGCTTGATTCATAATTAGGTATAAAATTTTTCAGTATATTAGAACATGCCGTAGTTCTAATTCCTTTCGTACAGAAAAGATCTTTAGCGGCAAATGGTATACCCTCAAGTGTTTGCGGCTGATTTTGAGCATAATTTTGATCGGCTGCTTCAGCCTGTTTTAAAGCTAAATCAAAAGTTTCGGTAACATAAGCATTTAGGTTTTTATGTTTCTCTATTTGTTTAATATGTGCATTAACTAATTCCTTACTTGTAAAATCTTTATTTTTTAGACCTTTTACACTGTCTGCTACTGTTAATTTGTTTAGTTCCGTCATAATTATTCAATAACCTTTGGAGTGATAAAATATTTTACTTCTTTAGCAAGCTGGGCACTATTTCCGCTTACATTATCAAATAATTTATTTGATAAATCAGAACTTGTAACGACGTCCTCTCGCATTCTAACATTCATATTAGAAACCGAAGTTAAAGGCTCTATATCTTTGCAATCTATTTCATTTAAAATATCAATCATATTCATAATAGTACTAAGCTGAGCAGAAAATTTTTCTACAGTATCTTCTTCAAATTTTAATCTAGCTAATTTTGCTATTTTCTGTGCTTCTTCTTTTGTAATCATAGTTTTATTTTCTTCATTCGGGTATTTTTAGGTGTTGGCGTCATTGCGAGGAAAAATTGAAAATTTTGACGAAGCAATCTCAGGAGTTTTATACTACTTCATGAGATTGCCACGCTCACTTCGTTCGCTCGCAATGACAGTTTTGGTATCTACGCAATAATGCCTGTGAGCAATGACGATTAGAATCAAACAGTCATTATCTCTTGTTCTTTTTGTTTTATTGCCGAGTCAACTTTACTACTATAATCATCGGTTAGTTTTTGTACTTGTTCGGATAAGCTATGATGCTCATCTTTTGCAATAATATTATCCTTTTCTAGCTTTTTAAGTTCTTCATTGCCGTCTCTTCTAATATTACGTAATGAAATTTTAGTATCCTCACCGTATTTATGAGCAAGCTTTACCAGTTCTTTACGTCTTTCTTCAGTTAAAGCCGGTATCGGTAGTCTGATTAATTGACCGTCTGTTGCTGGAGTTAAGCCAAGATTTGCTATAGTAATTCCTTTTTCTACAGATGACACCATAGATTTATCCCAAACCTGCACGTTAATTGTTCGTGCATCAGGGGTAGATAGAGAAGCAACTTGTGAAAGCGGCATTTTACTCCCGTAAGCTTCCACGGTTACGCTATCAAGCAAATTAACCGAAGCTCTACCGGTACGCAAGCCTTTAAGCTCATGATCTAAAACTTTCAGAGCTTTATCCATCTTTTCTTGTAAGTTTTTCTTTAACGTTTCTGTGTCCATATTATTTTATCCGTATATTTATTTTAGTACACAAGCCAAGTACATTGTTGTGTTGGTCGGTTTTCCCGTCATTGCGAGCGACTAAAAGGAGCGTGGCAATCTTATGAGAATCTCTTGAGATTGCCACGTCGCTACGCTCCTCGCAAAGCATTGTTGCGTGGATATCTAATCGTCATTGCGAGGAGCGAAGCTTTGCTGCAATCCAGTAAAAATAATAAAAAAATTCTGTAAATCAGAATTTTTTACTGGATTGCTTCGTCGAATTACTTCGTAATTCTTCTCGCAATGACGAAAAACCGAGTCACACTACAATATATTATTCCTCAATTGTCGTATATTCGCCTTTATCTTGTATTACTCTAGCAAAATTTCCTTGTTCTTTTATCGAAAATACTCTTATAGGTAATTTATTTTCTCTTGCAACTGCAATAGCTGCCGTATCCATGACTTGCAGGTTGTTAGTTATAACATCTTTATAGCTAATAGTGAAATATTTTTTAGCATCAGGATTTTTTTTAGGGTCGGAATCATATACGCCGTCAACCTGAGTTGCTTTTAATAAAATATCGCAATTCATTTCGATTGCACGAAGTACTGCGGCACTATCGGTTGTACAAAAAGGGTTACCCGTGCCGCCAGCAAAAATTACTACACGCTTTTTTTCCATATGTCTTTTAGCTTTGCGGCGAATATAAGGCTCACACACGCTCATCATAGGAATAGCCGATAGAACTCTTGTATAGATATTGAGGCTTTCCATAACGTTTTGCAATGTTAAAGCATTAATCACCGTTGCAAGCATACCTATATAATCTGCTGAAGCTCGGTCCATACCGACAAGTGCTGCATTGATCCCTCGATAAATATTCCCGCCTCCGACTACAATAGCGACTTCTACTCCTAAATCAATGACCTCCTTAATATCGCCGGCAATCTTTTTTATTACCTCATATTCATGTCCAAATTGCTTGTCTCCCATTAAAGCTTCCCCTGAAACTTTAAGCAAAACTTTTTTATACTTTAGAGCGTTTATATCTGATATCATTTTCTACTTCAAGTTGTTTTTAATATTTGCTTAATTTTTTTAATCATTCTACCTCTTTGTAGGTCGGTAATCGATGATTTATTGAGTGCATGTACTAATAGCATATTATTATTTATATCAAGTGTTACCGTACCGGGTGTTAATGTAATCGAGTTACTATAAATTACTTCACCGATTTCTTCTAGTCCTTCTGCGTCAATCCATTCAAAAACCGGCTCTATCTCTATCTTTCTTTGCCAAATTATTTTGATAACCGAGAGAGCTGATTTCCATATTTCTAATAATAACCAAGGAAAATATAATATAAATTTAATTTTAGTGAGCATTAACATTTCCGGTTAATTTGATATTTGAAGTAAAAGGTATTAGTAGCATTATAAATACAAATAACAGCCCTATCATATTAAATATATTATTTATTGCAATTACAAAAGCATCATTATTTAATTTGTTTGCTAATAACAAATAGGATGCTTTTTCAGGATTAAGGACTTTTCCGCTTAATAATTCAGTGTAAGAATCTAGTTGTTCTAATGCCATTATAGAAGTAGACGAGATATTTTCCGATAAATATTGCATAAAGATTTTAGTATCATTAGTAAGTATAGTACTGATTACCGCAAGTCCTACAGCTCCTCCTAAATTACGAGTAAGATTATAAAGCCCGCTAGCGTTACCTACTCTTTCTTTTGGCATATTGCCAAGAGCTATATTATTAGTCGGTATAAAACAAAACATTAATGAAAGCCCTCTAACAAATTGAGGAAGCACAAAGGCAGCAAATTTAGAGTCAGGCGTTAGAAAACTATTCAAATGACATCCGAGAGCAAACCCTCCAAGCCCTATAATAAGCATCAGGCGTAAATCTACCCCTAGCCCTAGCATCCTACCGGCAAGCGGTGCAGATAAAAATTGTGCTCCGCCCGTCACCATCATAGTAGCTCCGATTTGTAATGTATCATATCCGGCAATAGTAAAGAGAAATAGCGGTAATATATATACTGCCCCGTATAATCCGATACCCATAACGAACGAATAAAGGCAACCAAAAGTAAAGTCTTTATAAAGGAATGTTTTTAAATCTAAAATTGGATTAATAAAGGTTAGTTCTCTAATGATTAATAAAACAAAACCTAAAGCTACTGCAATACTTAAGAATAGTATTAAATTATCCTCAAGCCAACCTTTTTTGTTTCCTTCTTCTAAAACATATTGTAATAAGCCGAGCGTTAAAGCCATTAATAATATACCGAGAAAATCAAAATTTTTCAGTAATTTATAATTTGGTTTATCAAAATCCCCATATAAAAATACTACCGTGCATACGAAAATACCAGGTATGACGTTTAATAAAAACATAAAATGCCATGATAAAATCTCTGTAATATATCCACCGAGTGTAGGTCCTAAAGTAGGGGCAACGGTTACCACAAGACCGATTAAGATAGTAACGGTAGGACGTTGTGATGCAGGAAAAATTATAAAAACGGTACTAAATACCGTCGGTATCATAGCACCACCAAAAAATCCTTGTAATGCTCTAAAGATAATCATTGATTCAATATTAGTTGCGAGCGAACATAATACGCTCATAACCGTAAATCCTAGAGCTGCAATAAAATAAGAAATTCTGGTAGAAAGTAACCTTGCTAAAAAGCCGGTAATAGGAATAATGATAACTTCAGCTATTAAGTAAGATGTTTGAACCCAAGAAAGCTCATCGCTTGATGCAGCAAGACCTGCAGCTATTACGGATAATGAGCTAGCGACAATCTGAATATCAAGTACCGACATAAACATCCCGACCACCATACCAAAAAAAGCAAATAATTGCTTTTTAGAAAGAGCAGGCGGTTGTAAATTATCATTTGACATAATTAAATTATACAGTTTAAATTAAATAAAGTTAATAAGTGAAATAAAAATATATGTTTAAAATAAAAAATTGTTGTACAACTTTTAATTTTTAATTAAACTATTTATTAGGATATAAGTAGACAAGACCTAATATATGGTAATCATTTTATTTATATTTAGCAAATAATAAATATGTGATTGATTTATTAAAAAATATTTACTATAATATTAACATTTATTAATTATAATTGATTTATCAATATGCAAAATCCAGCACAAAAAGTTATATCTTTTTCAGAGCATAAATCTGATATAGAACGCATAAAGAAATCAATAGAAGAAGGGTGGGCAATAGTAAAGCTAGTACCTAATAAAGACCGTTTTATCGGACTTTTAGAAAAGATTTCGCATGCTGAAGATGAAACAATCTATATTCCTCCAAGAAAAAAGATAATAGTTAATTAACACGAATAGCGAATTATTACATAATCTGCTATTCGACTTAAGAAGTTGAATATAAAAGTGCAATAAAACAATATTCAATGATTTAAGGCTTGTATCTCTTTTAAATAAGGTGATTTTGTTTTTTTAAAAAGGTATTACTTTTCCTTTTAGTTCAGGTATCATAATTGCAATATCTGCTAAAAGAGATTCTGCATAATCACTGACACAACCGTCAGTAAGCTTTAAAAATTTTTTAATAAGCGGTATTATTAAATCGAAATCTATTTTTTGAAATCTGATTACTACATAATTGAGTCCTTGAAAAGCTGCTATATAAACGTCTTCATTTTCTTCTTTTTGAATAAAATATAAACAAACCTCTAATGCTTCATTATAATCTAAAGAATTTTGGCAGAAACTTAAAATAAATTCTATTTTTTCTTCTTCATTCTTTAGGTTATTTATTAAATTTTTATCAGTAAATACCTGCAACTCTTTTTGAGTAAAAAAATCAATTCCATTTTTAAAATATTCTAAACAAATTTTTCTTCTTAATTTAAATATATAATCAGCAATTGTTCCTAGCGTATCAATAGTCTCGTATCTTATTCGCTCACTTTCACTTTTTAGGTTCTTAAATAAGATAGGTAATATTAACTTATCTTTAATATTGCTAAATCTACGAACCACAATGTCTAAAGCTTGAATGGCTGCAGCTTGCAATAATTCTTTAGGATTCTTCAAATTTTTGATAATACAATCCATTGCTTCATCATAATTCTCATAATGCCCTACATTTATTATATAATAGAAAGATTTTTCCCATTCTGGAAGATTAATCACATCAGATTGCTTCATAAATTCTTCTTCGTTAACTATCATAACTAATGTTCTTATTTATAATTTTACCATTATATTTTAATAACTATTCTTTATATTTTTCAGGTAATCTAGCTTGAATCAATTTTTCAAAACTTTTTATTGTTTCTAAGTTAGTAGGTACTTCCATTTCTCTTATTTTTATCATTATTAGTATTTTAAGTTATTTTTCTGGATACCGTGAAGGGATCACGGTATGACACGAATGCGTTGTTCTACACATTATTAGTGTATCAGGTTCTACCTGTCTATCACAAAATAGGAATATAATTCTATTTAGAAAATGGTGCCAATGTGGGGATTTGAACCCCAGACCTACGCATTACGAATGCACCGCTCTACCAGCTGAGCTACATCGGCAAGGCTGAGATATGTCATTCCTGTGAGGTATTGTTGCGTGGACTGGTTTTCCGTCATTGCGAGAAGAATTACACAGTAATTCGACGAAGCAATCCAGCAAAAAATTCTGTAAATCAGAATTTTTTTTAATTATTTTTTGGATTGCCACGTCGCTTCGCTCCTCGCAATGACGATTTGACATCCATGCAACAACGCAGACAAGTCACGAGGTGACAATGAAGCATTTTTATAAATGCGTTGAAAATCTTAAATGGAAATGCTGCGTATCGTCATATTTCTTCTTCTTAACTGGGAAACCCCAATCCATTCTGATCGGTGCAAAACGTGTTACCCAAATAAAGCCGAAACCAACGGAAGCTCTAAGCGATTTATCATTATAAAAACCGTTTGGAGTTTGATATTGTTTCTTGTTTAAACCTACTCCCCATACGCTTCCTAAATCCATAAAGACTGCACCGGTTAAATTAAATTCCTCAGGTACAGGTGTTGGGAAATTAAGCTCTGTTGAGAATGTGTAATATCGCTCACCGCCAAGTCCTTCATTAGTGACCTTTTCGCGAGGTCCTACACCACCGCTTGCAAAGCCTCTTAAACTATAATCACCTAAATTAAAGCGATCGGAAATTCTAATAATTTTTCCTCCAAGCCCTGCAATATCACCACCGGAAGCAGATAATTTTAAAGTAAGCTTGTTATGTATGAAAGATTTATAATATTTACCGTCAACTTCATGTTTTATATATTTGTTATCACCTCCAACGCCGGCAAATTCTTGGGTGCCGCTTACTAAATAACCGTTCTTTGGAACAATTTTATTATCGGTTTGATCATAAGTAATAGTATGTCCTATAGCAGAAGTAATAAATCTTCCCATCTGCTCATTTAAGAATATTGAGCTTGATGGACTCGGTGCACTTAAAATATCACGTTTAATTAAATAATCTATTTCGTGACCTAGATCCTCTTTAATTTCATAGCCAAGAGAAGTTTTAACCCCTATAGAGTGTAACTTATAGCTTTGATCGGTTGTATTTAATACACTAGCACCGCGTCCGGTATAATTTCTAAAAGCATTTACGCCAAGTGATAAATCACGATCTAAAAAATGCGGTTCGGTAATACCGCCGTAATAGCTTGTACTGTTTTTACTTACTTGTACACCGGCATTAAGTAGTTTACCGGTACCGACTAAATTACGCTCTAAGAAAGAGAAACGCCCGAATAAACCGCCGGCAGTATTATATCCTAAATCAAAACCTATAGAGGAAGTAGATTTTTCATCAACTTCAACGTTAACATCATATTTATCTTTAGCTTTAGTCGGAGCTAAGCTAATTGCTACTTTCTCAAAATAATCTAAATTTCTAAGGTTACGCTCACCTTTTTCAATATATGAACGGTTAATTATGTCCCCTTCTTCTGTTTTAAATTCTCTTCTTATAACATGGTCTTCGGTTTTAAGGTTATTAATAATATTAATTTTATTAATATAAACCTTATCGGCTTTCTCAATAATAAATTTAATATCTGCAGTATGATTAGCATTTTTCATTATATCCGGATAAACATTTACCGCAGGGTAACCGTTTGCTGTAAAATATTCTCCGATTTTTTCAGCTATCTCATCAACCGTTTTCATATTGAAAACCTTGCCTTGCTTAATATTAACAATTTTATTAAGCGGTGTTATATTTATATTAGTTAATTTATTATCTATCGTAACATTACCGAAGCTATATTTTTCTCCCTCTTCAATGGAATAGGTAAGGGTGAAATATTCTTTAGTATTATTGAGTTCTGCCGATGCCGAAATTACTCTAAAATCTGCAAAACCTACAGATTGATAAAACTCTCTCAGTAATTCTTTATCATATTCCACTCTATCAGGATCGTAAGTATCGTTACTTTCTAAAAAACGAAACCAACGAGATTCTTTAGTTAAAACAATAGATTTAAGTTCTGAATCACTATAATTTTCATTACCGCTAAAATAAATATATTTAATACCGGTTTTTGGTCCTTCTGCTATATCAAAAATAACCTTAACTCTGTTGTTTTCTAAATTTTCGATTTTAGGCGTTACCGTGGTAGCAAAACGTCCACTACGTTTATAAATTTCCAATATTTTCTTTACATCTAATTCGATTTTAGCTTGGCTAAGAGATTCGCCAGACATTGTATAAATTTCTTTAGCGAGCATATTAGTTTTGATTTTAGAATTACCGCTAAATACTACGCTACTTATAAAAGGCGTTTCAGTAACGTTAACTATTAAATTACCCTCATTTGTTATATGTATATTTATATTTCTAAAAAGTGAGGTGGCATATAAATTTTTTATTGCTTCATCTTCTTTAGAATTATTATAGGTTTCTCCTACCTTAAGCTTTAAATAGCTCTCAATAGTAGAACGCTCAACCCTATGGTTACCTTCGATAGTTATTTTACGAATTACAGAGTCAGCTAATGAAATATGATAATAAAAAATCGTTAATAATAAAATTGTTAACTTACTAATTGATCTGATTTTCACCTAAAACCTTCTTTAAGATTTAAATATTAACCGTCATTGCGAGCAGCCATAGGCTGCGTGGCAATCTCATGAAATAATAACAAACTCCTGAGATTGCTTCGTCAATTACTTTGTAATTTCCTCGCAATGACGATTTTTGAACCATGCAACAACGTCTCCTCGAAATGACGACAAAGAATGCATTTAAACATAATTAATGTACTCCACTATAGTAGATAATATAAACGAGAGCAAGCAAATCTATAATTTAGGAAAATAAATTTTGTATATCGTTAGAAACAGAGATTATAATAAGAAAAATTATTATTGCCGCTCCTAATTGTAATAAAATATTTTTAGTTTTAGGATTCGGTAATCTACCGGTAATTGCTTCATAGAGTATAAATATCAAATGTCCGCCGTCAAGTACCGGTATAGGTAGTAAGTTAAGTAATCCTAAATTAACGGAAAGCATTGCTATAAATAATAGATACATTTGGGTTCCGCCAGCTATAGATTTTCCTGATTCTTTAGCAATAGCTACCGGTCCTCCTATCTCATCGAATGAACGTTTTCCTACAATCATTTGCGATATTGCTTTTAGAGTTAAAGCAGACATATCTATAGTAGTATTAATAGCTTCCCAAAATCCTCCTAAAATTCCTATTTTAGTATGAATAGGTTCATTTTTAGCTATAATACCGATGCGAAGAGTTTTCTTAACTTTCTTTTCTTCGGGAGGCGATATAATTATTTCTTGAGGCATTATATTAACGGTAAATTCTTCACTTTTTCTTTCTATAGTTAAAGTAGAAGAGCTAAAGCCGTTAATTAATATCTCTCTCTGTACGTCCCCAAAATCTTTAACAGATTTATCGTTAACCTTAACAATTTTATCTCCTTCTCTTAAGTCTGCTCTCGCTGCTGGTGATGAAGCTACTACATCACCTATTATAGGAGGAATCTCTGTTTTTCCAAAGTAACAATAAAAGCCTGCAAATATTATTACGGCAAGCAAATAATTAATTAACGGACCTGCCGCAACTATTAAAAAACGTTCTAAACAAGATTTAGCATAAAAAGCTACTTTTTCGTTAACTTCTTTAGTCTTATCCATAAGGCTGCGATCATAGCCGTAAATCTTGACATAGCCGCCAAGCGGTATAAGACAAATCTTCCACCTAACTCCTCTTGTATCGGTAATGCCTATTAGTTCTTTACCGAAACCTATCGAGAATTCTTCAACTTTTACATTAAAATATCTAGCAATACAATAATGCCCAAATTCATGGATAAATACCAAGATGCTGATGGTTATAATAAATCCGATTATAGATAGCATAAAAATTTTATAAGTTTACTAATAAATTATTTTAAGGTATAAATTGCAAGGTTATAGATATCATTTCGTTGTTGTGAGTGATATTGTTATAGGAATCCCTTTCCACGTCATTGCGAGAAAATTACGAAGTAATTGACGAAGCAATCTCAGGATATTTGACGAGATTGCCACGCAGCCTACGGCTGCTCGCAATGACGATTTGGTATCCACGCAAGTAATACTCTCTCGCAATAACAAAAATTAAATTTTAAATTTCTTTTCTCTATGAGTTCAAATAAAATTAATAAAAAGTCGATTGCACGTATTGCAGCAGTGCAAGCTATTTATCAAAACATATTGCAAAATAATGATGATATGGATGATATCATGCAAAATGTACTTTCTTTTTATCAAAATAATAATTCTACAACAGCTTTACCTGAGAATTTAAAAATATCATTAAGTATAAGTCATTTTAAAATGCTGGTAAAGTCAGTATTTGAAAATATTAATAAACTAGACGAAATTATCGACAATCATTTAACAAACGATAAAGATCCTGCACATATGCCGATCTTACTCCGAGCTTTATTGCGGGTTAGTATATGTGAGCTATTATTTTGCCCTACTACTCCTGCTAAAGTAGTAATCAACGAATATACGGACATAGCAAATGATATGTTAAATGAACACGAGATTGGTTTTGTGAATTCAATATTAGACAAAATAGCTCAAGAAAATAATAAAATTTCATGACAAATAATTTAAGCGGTTATAGAAATAAATTCGTTAGAGTTAAGACTTCTAAAAAACGCACCGTTTCTTCTAGTAATTGGCTTAGACGCCAATTAAACGATCCGTATGTTGCAAAAGCACGTCTTGAAGGCTTTAGGTCGAGAGCTGCATATAAACTACTTGAAATCCATGGAAAATTTAAACTTTTTAATCCTAACATGAAAATTGTTGATCTAGGAGCAGCTCCTGGGGGGTGGAGTCAAGTAGCTTCCAAGCTTATTAAAGCTTCGGATAATAGCCTAAATAATAAAATAATCTCTATCGATTTGTTAGAAATCGAACCTATTGCTGAAGTTGAGTTTTTTCAAAAAGATTTTTTTGAAGAAAATACGGAAGAATTAATTATTCAGGCTTTAGACGGTAAAGCTGATATAGTAATGAGTGATATGGCATCAAATACCATAGGTCATAAAGCTACAGACCATATAAGAACCTTACTTTTATGTGAGCAAGCTTTTGAATTTGCTTTAAAAGTATTAAAACCCTCCGGTCATTTTATTGCTAAAATTTTTCGTGGCGGTGCAGAAAATGAATTATTAAATAAAGTGAAGCGCGAATTTAGGACGGTAAAACATTTTAAACCTTCATCCAGCCGCAGCGAATCTACGGAAATCTATTTAGTTGCTCTAAATAAGAAATAACATATATAAATTTACTATATATATGTTATTTTTTTATTTAACATACTAGATGATAACCACTTATATCTCCTGTTGTTTTGACTTCCTGAGCATATTCTTGACCGCAGCTTTGAAAATTATTATATATCCCAACTAAATTAGCTCCGGTTACAGTTTCAACTATTTGATTATATAAATTATTTTTTAAATTTAGAGTATTTTTAGCATATTCTTGTGTTCCTGCTTCCCAATCATCTACGGTTAAAGTAATATTCTGTTTTAAATCAAAAAAATTAACAAGCCCATGTTTACTGATTCCGGCTATTATTTCCTCAAAGCCTTCAACTATTCCATTAATTCCTAGATATTTTGTAGCTTTTTGTTTGGCAAAATTATATAAATATGATGCCCATTCTTCTGATTGTGATAGTTCTGTTTTTTTACCAGGAAGAACCATTGTCGTTTTTCCCAAATGCTTATTAGTAATATTAATAAGATTATGTTTTGCATTATATATCTTGGAATGGGTAGCTAGCTCTTCTATTGGAGTTGTTACTTTTCCGGTAAATAAATTTTTTTCTATGCCTCTTTCAATTATTGGTTTTGAGCCAGGGCTGTCAAAAGTTGTAGATTTATTAAAATGTAAGTTGCGAGAATGTATTTCTACTGAAGTTAAATCTGCAGTTATTGCTCCAAGTGAATGACCGCTAGTATTAAAAATATATTCTGTGGCTTTACTTAAGCCGTCTAATTTGTTAATTACTTCATTAACAAATTCCTGAAGTGGAGTTAGTTTAGTAGGTAAATAATGAAGAGCGATAAGTAAGTCGTCTAGTAAATCATATATATTGAATTTTGTACCGGCACTAGCAATATGAACTTCTTTAGTTTCTTTATTTATAAATGCAACAGCTTTATAACCATATTTAGCAGTGTTGATATAATCACATGAAGCAGTCAGTATTTCCCAGCCGCTATCTGTTAATTGTTCATTGACCTTTGATGCTTCTAGATTATAAACATTTAAATCATCTGTTTTATATGCGAGGTCTAACCCTATATAAGCAAGTTTTTTAGTGCTAATATGTTTAGAATTTTTGTGCTTAGACATATCTACCTCTTTTTTATCACTATTACTATAAAATATGGTTTTTTCTAAAAAATGTCTAGTATTAACATTAATTAACTTGTTATTAAATAAAAGTTGACATTTGATTACCTTTGTTATATAGTGCATTTGCGTTATATTTAAAAACCATGAAACATGGTAACTTAAGCAAGGAGATAAATTATGTTTACATTATTAGTACGTAATTTATTCGGAAGTAATAAACCTATTACTTACTTATCTTTAATAGAAAAAGCAAAAGCAGATTATAGTTTTTATACAAAACTAGCATCAAGAAGTTTTCTTGCAGGAATAAGTAGTTTTTTTTCATCTAGTAGTTGGCTAAGCAAAATACCTTTAATAACAGGGGCTGTTTTTGGTACTAGTTACGGGGCAAAAGGCATTATGGATAGTAATGAACAAATAAAGCTTTTTACTTACTAAAGCTCATGAAGCAACTAAGGTTGAAGAGTATTTGGCTGTTTCGGGGTTAGGAAGTTTTGTATACGGTACTGCTATAGATAAAAACGGTGTGGATAAATTTACCGGTAAATATATTGAAGGAACAAATGGTAAGATAATATCTAATGCAATAACTCGTGTGTCAACCTTAAGTTTAACAGAAGACGGCGTTGGTTACAAACATAATGGTGGTTATGAAATAGTAGAATCAACAGATCGTGCGTTATATCAGGAAATACCTGGCGTGAAAGGACAATATACAAATAAATTAGTTCTAGATACTAGTATTCTTTCTGTTGTATTATTCAGCAGCTAATACAAAATGGCTATTCAAGTGACGATATTGAAAAAGCTTTAAGTTTAGGAACTGTTGAAAAGAGAGAAAGTTACAAAAATAAGCAATTAGCAGAATACAAGCCAAATTTGACAAGTAAGCTATGGCATGGTACAGAGAAAGCTATGCAAAATAAAGAAGTAGAACTTTCAAAAGAAATACAAAAATATGCTGAAATAAAGGAAGCTTATGAAGCATTATTTAACCACCACACTTCTAGTACTAGCGAAGAGCAAGAAGAGCAGTTTTATAGCCTTGATTATAATAATCTTAATGATGATCAAACTCAAATCTTAGGAGATGAGAAAGATGAAGGATATATATCTGATATTGCCTAGTAACTAAATACAAAATTTTCTAAAGAGTAAGGTTATAGATCTATAATCTTACTCTTTTTTATTTAATAACATCCTTTGCTCTCTTTTCAAAAGCTATAATCATTTTTTCGGTTGCTTTGGTAAAATAAGTACCAATTAATTTATCCAGTATTACGGACTTCATTTTAAAATCAATAAAGAATTTTAATTCAGTTCCTGCCGTGCATGGAACAAATTGCCAAGTACTTTTTAAATATTCAAAAGGTCCTGAAATAGCTACCGTATTAATCAAATATATTCCATCATCGGTTATTTCGCTTGTAACTCGTGAGTTATATTTTTCTGAAAAGCCTTTTAACTGAATTACTAACTCAGCAATGATCTCATATTTATCTTCTGAAATGATTCTAGAAGCAGAACACCAAGGCAAGAATTTAGGATAAGATTTGACGTCCCAGACCAAATCAAACAATTCTTGCGGTTTATAGAGTAAAATTTTTGTTTGCTGGAAAAAAGCCATCAGAAGTCAGTTACTTTACCTTTATGCTGCCAATCACCGTATCTTGTCGGTTCTAAACCTTTAACGCCGCCGATTTCTTTTTCTTTTGGCAATTTTTCTTCTTCTGATATATTGTCTTTTTTATTATCCATAATTAACACTCCTGCGAAGTGAAGAGTTGATATACGAAGATCAACTTGGAAAAGAGCAAGGAGTCTGTAAGCCGAGGAGCGGAGCGTATAATGATACGTGAGCATCCGAGGACTTACAAAGACGACGTAGCCAATTTTTCAAGTTCATCGAGTATATATGAAGTATAACCGTATCTATATTAATAGTCATTTAGCTGAAAATAGCAAGATAGAATTAGCAAACGATCATGTGCATTATGTTAAAACGGTGCTACGTCTTAAAGTAAATGATGGCTTGCGTATCTTTAACGGTACGGATGGAGAATTTTTAGCACAAATTACCTATATAGGTAAGCATAAGCTATCGGTTAGGCTTAAAGAACAGTTAAAAAAGCCGTATACAGAATCTGCATTAACTCTTGCTGCTGCTATAATAAAGCAAGATAAATTAATGCTTGCAATAAATATGGCTACGCAACTCGGTATAACTAAAATTATTCCGTTAATTACTAGGCGGTGTCAATTTAGAACGATAAATATTGAACGTTTAACGAAATGTGTTATTGAAGCAACAGAGCAATCAGAACGTCTTACTCCTCCGATAATTGAAAAAGCTATCACAATACAAGATTACCTTAAACAGAATAATAATTTGATGTTATATGCTAATGAACATGAAAAAGAAGAAAATTCTATATTACGAATTTTATCATCACTTAGTAATAGTGATATAACTATTATTATAGGACCGGAAGGAGGCTTGACCGATGATGAGCTGGGACTTCTTGCCTCATATAAGAATACAAAATCTGTAAGTTTAGGAAATAATATATTACGTGCTGAAACAGCAGCAATAACTGCTATAGCACAAGTTAGGTTGTTAAGTCGTCATTGTCGGTAGGTATTGCCCGCATGAATACCTGAGCCGTCATTGCGAGGAGATGCATAGCAGAGGGTGGAGGCAATCTCAGGAATTTGGCACGAGATTGCCACGTCGCTTCGCTCCTCGCAATGACGAAAAGATAGAGTTACTTCGCCTTTTCTATTCCGGGTTTACAAAATAGCTTACCTAAACAAAGGAAAGAATATACACCACAAAAGCCTATAATTATATAAAGTATTGTAACAATAATTGGAAATGAGCCGAATAAAAGTGTAACTAAATTAAAATTAAACAATCCGACTAAGCCCCAATTTATAGCACCTATAGAAGATAGTAAATGGATAACTGTAATAAGTGGATTACTAGAGGTATTTATTAACATATTTAAGCTCCTTATTAATTAAACGTAAAATCATCATTTCTCATTTTGAGCGATATGTCTACTAAATTTTATAATTCTATAATTTATTAATCCTTCTTAAAAGTTTGATATATTACAGGTATAACAAAAATTGTAAATATAGTACCGATGCTTAATCCTCCAACTATTACAAAGCCTATAGAATTACGAGCAGCAGCACCGGCTCCATCTGCAAAGACTAGAGGTAAAGCTCCCACTACAGCAGCAAGGGTAGTCATTAGAATTGGACGCAAGCGAAGTTTTGAGGATTCTATTATAGCTTCTTGAACCTTTACTCCTTTTTCTCTTAGCTGATTAGCAAATTCTACTATCATAATAGAATTCTTAGTAATTAATCCAATTAAAGTAATAAGTCCGATATTACTATACATATTAAGGCTATTACCGGCAAGCCAGAGAGCAAGTACACCGCCGGTTATTGAGAAAGGTACGGCGAGTAATATTAATAAAGGGTCAGTAAAGCTTTCAAATTGAGCTGCAAGCACTAAATAGATAAATACAAGAGCAAATACAAATGTTATAAGCATATTACTGTCTGCCTCTCTCATTTGTTTAATTTCGCCGATATATTCAATTATAGTATTACTAGGGTCAAGTAACTTAGCGGTTATTTTATTGATTTCATTAATTGCATCATTAATTTTTCCGTCAGGAGCAAGATCGGAAGAAATAGTAACGGATTTTGAATTATTATAATGACTATATGATTTTACTGATATTTTTTCCGTAATATTAGCTATAGATTCAAGCGGTAACATATTATTATTTTTTGCTCTGATTAAAATTTTACTAAAATCACTAATATCTTTTCGATCTTTTTGATTAAATTGCAATATAACGTCATATAAATCATTACCCATTCTAAAATCCCCGATTTGTTGACCTGCAAGTAAATATTGTACCGTTTTGCCTATATTTGCTAAATCCATTCCGTATAAATAAGCCTTATCACGGTTGACTTCTATACTTATAGTCGGCATTGCCGATTGTAAATTTCTATTGACGTTTAAGAAAATAGGATTTGTTTTCATTATATCAATAAATTGTTGTGATATTTTATCTAAATCATCATATTCAAGGTTCGTTTGAATAGTAAACTCGATAGGGCTACTTGCATTCCCGCTAACCATTGAACGTGGATCCATAGCGAAAATCGACATGCCCGGGATTTCGGAAAACTGCTTATTTAACATATTTTTAATAGTTTCTTGGGAACGAGAACGCTCACCCCAATCTTTTAACGGAATGAATCCAAAAACATTATCACTACCGCCTGCACCTATTACCATCAGATAACCTAATATATCTTTATAATTAGCAAGGATTTTTTCGGCTTCTTTCACTACTTTAGTAGAGGATTCTAAACTAGAACCTTCGGGTCCTTTAAGAGAAACTTGTAAAAATCCGTCATCTTCTTGGGGTACGAAAATTTTTTGAGTAAATTTAAAACTAATAATCAACACTATAAAAGATGATGCAATAATGATGACAAACTTCTTTTTATTGTCAAAAGTTAGCTTTAGATAGTAAATATATTTATTTTGAATAAATTGTAGAATGTCGTTAAACTTTACTAAGAATTTCGGTAAGTCCGTATTATGTTTTGTAACCATACGACTTGACATCATAGGAGTTAAAGTTAAAGCAACAAATCCTGAGAACAAAACGCAAAATGCTAAAGTCCAAGCAAATTCAATAAATAATTTCCCGATAAAACCCTCTATAAAACCGACGGGTAAAAATACGGCAGCAAGCGTAATAGTCATAGCAATGATTGCAAAGCCGATTTCTTTAGAAGCAAGTAAAGCTGCTTCCATGGGTTTATGCCCCATTTCATTATATCTAAAAATATTTTCAAGCATAACTATCGCATCATCGACGACTAAACCTATAGCAAGTATCATAGCAAGGAGCGTAAATATATTAATAGAAAATCCGAAAGCATACATTACGCTAAAAGTACCGATCAACGATACCGGAATCGTCACAAACGGAATTAAAGTAATTTTAGCAGAAGCAAGAAATAAATACGTGACTAAAACTACTAATATTAAAGCTTCAAAAATTGTTTGAAATACCGCATAAATTGATGCTTTTACAGGTGTTGCACCATCATATGCGATACCCATGCTTATTCCTTTGGGCATAGATTCTTTAATTCTTTCTAGCTCTTTAGTTACTTCATTTGATAAATCTATGACATTAGCTTTTGATTCTTTTATAAGACCAAGAGCAATGGAGCTTTTGCCGTTATATCTGAAAATTATGTCCTCATCGGGAGAGGTTAAAGATATTTTCGCTATATCTCGTAATTTTATGATACCTCCGTTTTGTACTTTTAGAATAATATTACCGAATTCTTCCGGTGTAGATAAAGAACCTTCAAGAGTGACTATAAAATTATTACTTTTTGTTTTAATCGTACCTGCGGGATAATCTTTATTTTGCTCTTTTATTGCGGATTCAATCTCCAATAAAGAAATTTTATGTTGATATAATTTTTTGGAGTCAGGTTCTATTCTCATTATATATTCCCGACCGCCGTAAATTTGTGACTGTCCTACACTTTCAAGTTTATCTAAAGGTGTTTGTAGATTATCTTCGACGATCTTTGTTAATTCTAAATCGCTATATTGATCACTTTCAACACTTATGAAGAGGCTTGGGAAACTATCGGCGTCAAGTTTTGCAACTGATGGGGCTTTCATATCTTGCGGGAACATATAAGTGATATCCGATATTTTAGAACGAACATCGTTTAATGCTACTTCAATATCGGTAGATAGTAAAAATGATAAAGTAATACTACTTTCGCCTGTAGAACTTTGAGAAGTTATATAATCTAAATTTTTAACCGTCTTTAAAGCTTTTTCTATACGCGTCGTTATTTCTTTTTCCATATATAAAGCATCGGCACCTGCATAATGAGCTTCGACATTTATAATGGGAACTGAAATATCCGGAGTTCCTCTAATTTGTAGTTTGGTAAAAAAAATTGCTCCAAGAGCTACGATAACCAAACTCAAAACTGTAGCAAAGACAGGGCGTTTAATACAAATTTCAGACAATAACATTGGAGTTAATATATTTTTCTTTAAAAATTTTATTCTAAATTTAATGTGAATAGAGAATTATTACATAAATCTACTATTCGGTTAGAAATATTCTATATAAAAAGTGAAAGATGGTTTCCAACTTATTATATAATAAATTAAGTATATATTGTTTTTTATTAAAAAACTTATAATTTTTTACAAAGTAGAAAATTAGCTTTTGTAATTTACTATTGACAATAAATTAGGGTTTTAATGATAAATTTTCACTTGATTAAGATAGTTTTAACAGTATAACTGATGTAAAATGGCTACATTTTTCTATAAATTAATATAATAACGTATATATTTTAAACTTTGTAAATAACTGGCATTTGCAGTATGTGGGTAGTTTGTTATAATTAACTCACATAAAAAAATATATTGATGTATATTATTGCCAGTTGTATATATTGTTTTATAAAAAAACATCAATACATATTAACCCATTAAAGGAGAGTTGATTTTATTATGAGTACACATAACAAAAAAGAACCAAAAAAAATGAATAAAACCGAATTTATAGCATTTATGACCGACCATGGTCATAATCATAAACATGCTTCACATAAAACATTAACAAAAGCTGATGCTGAGAAAGCACTTAATTTAGTTCTTGATAGTGTGATTAGTGCTATAAAGAGCCACCATAATATTAATATAACAGGCTTCGGTTCATTTGAAATACATCATAGAAAAGCACGTGAGGGTCGTAACCCAAAAACCGGAGCAAAAATGAAAATAGATGCTTACAATCAACCTACTTTTAGAGCTGGAAGAAAAATGAAAGAAGCTTGTAATTAAAAGAAGTAACTTATTACAATACTGATAATTTCCAAACCCCGTTACAAGCTTGCGGGGTGACCCTAGAAAAACCGGCTCATGCAAAGACATCTTTCCAAACTTCTCTTCTAGAGCTAATTTATACGTCGATCCGGTACTCGAATCCTCACGTATGTTTTTGTATACGCTGCGGTTCTGTGCTCCGTGTATCCTTTAAATTTCTCTCTATAAGTCGGTTTGGAAAGATGTCTAATGCTCTGCAAAAGCCGGAATGATATAGAACAATTCTTAAGTACAATTCATAACGATATTACAACCATTGATAATTGAACGCCTAGAGTTTAACTTAAAACATAATAAGCTATATAATAGTTGGCTTATCGAAGCCGAAAATATAGAGCAAGCTTTAAAAGATTTAGAAGATTTTATATATAGTAAGCTTTTTAAGAATAGCATTCCTCTTGAAAACAATCCTGATTATCATTTCATCGCTAGGGAAACTTCAACTACATCTAATGCTAAAAATATTTCTATTGAACAAATAAGAAAATTACAAGATTTCTTAAGTAAAACTTCTGCAATTTCAGGTTATAAAGTTGCCGTAATTTATGCGGCTGATCTTATGAATTTAAATGCGGCGAATTCATGCTTAAAAATTCTTGAAGATGCACCAAAGAATAGTTACATTTTTTTAATTACTTCAAGAGCTGCAAGTATTATATCTACAATTAGATCAAGATGCTTTAAAATTAATGTTAGCTCATCTCAACCTCATTCTATAAATGAATTATATCTTCAATTTATTCAGCCGATAGCAAATAATGAAACGTTAGATTTTATTAATCGTTTTACTACTAAAGACCGAGAATTATGGCTAGATTTTATTGATAATTTATTATTATTATTGAATAGAATTCTTAAAAAATCCGCTAACGTCAATATTGAGCTTCTAGATTTAGAAAATAAGATTTTTGATAAACTGCCAAATAAGCATCCTTCCTATTTACTACAAAAATTTACCGATATAAAAAAGTTAATATATAATACCGTTGATTATGATTTAGACTTAAAAACAGGTTATATATTAGTGGTGAATGAGTTTTTTAGTAATTAACACGATATCACTACGTTCCTTTCCACGTTATCCATAAAAGGCGTTATTGCATGGATAGGTAAAACCCGTTGTGTCGCCCCGTGGCTTGACCTATAGTACCGGACAGTTTTTGAAAAGACCTCTATGTCATCCCCGCCTACGCGGGAATGACATAGAATAGAAATTGTCCGGTACTATTGGCTTGACCACGTGGTTCATAAAAACAACTTGAAATACTAATAATTTTAGTATTTTAAACTGGATTCCGCTACAAGCTAGCTAGGATGACAACGGAAAATCGATCCATGCAACAACGCCTACATAAAACAACAAAATATATTGTTGCTAAAACATATGGGGCGAAATATATTAGAACCTTATTAAATACAATTATTTACATGTTTAAAACTTTAACACAAAATTTAACGAAGATTTTTGATAAGTTAGTCAGCTCAGGGATTTTAACAGAAGCCCAAATAGATGCTGCTATGCGGGATATAAGAGTAGCTCTTTTAGAGTCGGATGTTGCATTACCGGTGATAAAAGATTTTATAGCGGAAGTTAAACAAAAGGCACTCGGACAGGAAGTTATTAAATCCGTTTCACCGGGGCAGATGATAATTAAAATTATTCATGAAGAGATGATAAATCTCTTAGCTTCAAGTGAAAGTGAGACAAAGCTAAATTTAAATTCAAAGCCGCCGGTAAATTTCCTAATGGTAGGGCTGCAAGGGAGCGGTAAAACTACGGCGAGTAGTAAGCTTGCTTTACGACTTAAAAATCAAAATAAAAAAGTTTTACTTGTTTCTTTGGATACTTACAGACCGGCCGCACAAGAGCAACTTGCTATACTTGCAAACTCAGTACAGATTAATTCATTACCTATTGTGCAAGGTGAGAAACCTCTTGATATTGTCAAAAGAGCTATTGCCGAGGCTAAAATTTCTGCTTATGGCGTCGTAATTTATGATACGGCAGGTCGTACACAAATTGATAAAGAGATGATGGAGGAAGCTCTTGCAATAAAAAAGATAGTGGAGCCTACGGAAACTTTGTTAGTAATTGATAGTATGACGGGACAGGATGCAGTAGTTACGGCAAATAGCTTTAATGAAAAGTTAGAAATTTCAGGATTAATTTTATCTAGAATTGATGGCGATTCCAAGGGCGGCGCGGCACTCAGCGTAAAATATATTACTAAAAAGCCGATTAAATTTTTAAGTAGCGGTGAAAAACTAACTGATTTAGAAGAATTCGATGCTGAACGTTTAGCTTCTCGAATACTTGATATGGGTGATATTATCTCTTTTGTTGAAAAAGCAGCTAGTATTGTTGATAGAGAAGAAGCCGAAAAAACGGCAGCTAAATTGAAAAAAGGTAAGTTTGATTTAAATGATTATCTTCAGCAAATGAGAAGCATAAAAAAAATGGGAGGTTTTGGTAGTATACTTAGCATGTTACCGGGTAGCGGTAAAATTATGGATCAAATAGATCAATCAAAATTAAATAGTAAAATAATTGAACATCAAGAAGCAATTATTTTATCTATGACGCTGAAAGAACGTGAGAATCCTGACATCATTAATGCTTCTCGTAGAAAACGTATAGCTGCTGGAGCAGGGACTACGGTACAAAAGGTAAATATTTTGCTAAAGCAATATAAGCAAATAAGTGAGATGATGAAAAAAGCCAGTAAAATGAATCCTAAAAATCTATTACGTAACGGAATTGGAAAATTGTTTTCGTAAAACGGCATTATTGCGTAGAGGGTTTTACCGTCATTGCGAGCAACTTTTGGTGTTGTTGTGTGGCTAGTTTATGTCATTCCAGCTAGGCATTGTTGTGTGGATACTAAAACCGTCATTGTGAGGAGGCGTTGTTGCGTGGACCGGTAAATGCTCTTTATGTCATTCCCGCGAAAGCGGGAATCCAGAAAAAAAGTATAAATACAGCAAATTTTTGAAATTAAAAGCTCGATTTATCTCGCTTTATGCTGGATTCCCGCCTACGCGGGAATGACATCGGTATCCACGCAACAATGTCTTGCGAGGAGGAAAGCGACGTGGCAATCCAGAAAAAGTAATAAAAAATGCTAAAAATTAGCATTTTTACTGGATTGCCGCACGGTCTTCGACCGCTCGCAATGACGGGTGTGGGTATTCATGCAACAACGCCCGTGCCGGCTTACAATGACAGGTCTAATCAATCTTCAATTTCAAAGTATTTGCAAAAAATGTATAGATATTGATAAAATAATTGGCACTATCTTTTAAATCACTACCACTACCATGCCCACTATCTCCACTTTCTAGAAAGTAAGTTTTAGTATTTGGGTTTTGCTCAAGTACATACTCAAAAATTCTTCCATGCCATGGGTGTACACGCTGATCTAATACTGAATCTATAATTAACACAGTTGGGTATTTTTGAGTTAAAGATAAATTTTCTAAAGGTGCATAATTTTTAATATGTACTAAATCATTTGGATTTTCCGGATCTCCATATTCAGTTACCCATGAATGTCCTGCTCCAAATTCTTTATAGCGTACCATATCAAGTATCGGTACTTCGCATGCTATAGCTCCAAATAAATCGGGACGCTGAGTCATTGCAACACTTACTAGCAATCCGCCGTTACTTCCTCCTTTAATTCCTAAATACTCAGGGCTAGTAATATTTTACTTTATTAAATCCTCTGCTACTGCAATAAAATCATTAAAGCCGGTTTGACGTTTTATTCCTTGAGCCGCCTTATGCCACTCAGGACCAAATTCTCCGCCTCCTCTGATATTAGCAAGAACACTCACTCCACCATGTTTAACCCATACTTCATTTTCCATGCGAGAGAAATATGGAGAGTTGATTACTTGAAAACCACCATATGCTTCAAGTAATGTTGGATTCTTACCGTCAAATTTTATACCTTTTTTATAGACAATAAAATATGTTATTTTAACTCCATCCGAGCTTGTTGCTTCCTTCTGCTCTACAACATAATTTTTGCTATCGAACGGATATAAAGGCTTTCTAATAACTTTTAATTCATGAGTTTTATCCCATAAATAGATAGTTGGCGGCACTATAGAATTTTCTATAGTAATTAGTGCATCTTCTTCCTCATCATCAGACAACATACCAAAAATTGCATTTTCATAGGGCAGTTTTAAAGTTACCGGTTTTGTCCATTCATTATTTTCTAATGTAAATGTTACTACTTTTGAAATAACATTCTCATAGCTAGTTAAAAATACTGTATCTTTAGTCATTCCTACAAAATAAAATACTTCTCTCTCTGTTGGGGTAAATAATATTTTTAAGCTAGCTTTATCGTTATCTTCTTTTAGAAGATCAGCGTAGTGTATGGCAACAAGTGAGCCTGCTTTTATATTACTATCTTTAAATTGCCAATCGGAACGCAGCAGCCAAAATACATATTCTTTAAAAGAACCTTCAGGTGTTGCATCTGATGGCATATTTATTTTTTGTAATTTTAAGCTCTCATCTTTAGTATCTAAAATATAATTATCGTAATTATAAAAATCCTTATCTGCAGATATAAATATTAAAGATGAAGAAATATTATCGGATAAAAGCTTACCGCCTGATACACGTATATAATTCTTTGGTATTTCAAATAGTTTTTTGGCTTTCTCTATAGGTTCTCCTCGCTTCCATATGTAGAGCGAGTTAGGATATAAAGAGTCAGTAACTTCCTCTTTATTCAAAACTGGATTAAATATAATAGTATTTTGATCAACCCAAGTAGGGACAGTAAATTTACCTTCTAGTAATTTTCCGCTACTTGTTTTTGGCTCAAAACCATTTTTTACAAAATCTTTTTTCTCTAAATCCCATTCTCTAAAAAACATCTCATCCTTACCGCCAAATGACATGGTAATTAAGAAACGATTAGGGTTTTGAAAACAATCACTTCCACCTCGATACATTACTTTTTTACCGAGTTTTTTGGATAATTTATCAAAATCGATTAGAACTTCCCAATTTGGTTTATCTTTAGAGTAATTCTCAACTAACGTCCTACGCCATAACCCTTGGGGATTTTTATCATCCATCCAAAAATTATACACGTAACCTTTACGGATAATACCATATGGAGTTTTTCTTTGGTCATAGAAAATAGATTCTGTTTCTTTTTTTATTGGTTTATATTCCGGCATAGATTGGAAAGCTTTTTCTGTTTTATCAGTACGCTCTTTTGCCCATTTTAGAGCTTCAGCTCCTTCTAGAAATTTGGTATCTTTCGGGTTATATATTTGTTCATTATTATTTCCCATAGCTTGAACACAAAAGGTTAATAAAATAATTGTAAAATAGTAGGTAATTTTTTTCATCACTTTAATAATATCTCTTAAATTAAAAATATTTATTATTGAAATCTCGGCTAATCGATTTTATTCTATGTACATAATATATTTATCCTTATAATCTTCTGGTACAAGAATTTTATATTTGAGTGATATATATTGGATTAATAAACAAAAATTGTAAAGCTTAATTTACCTCAATTTACAATTGCAAAAGTATTATTAATGATGTATTTATAGTGCAGTATATCATTAACATTTATGTCTAAAAATCTTAAGCACGATGAGATTATACGTAGTGCATTTGAAAATCCAATAGTTGCCAAAGAGTTTTTTCAAATGCACTTACCGCCTCATATACAAAGTTTGGTTTCTTTTAAAACTCTTAAAATGGAAAAAGATAGTTTTGTAGATAAAACACTTAAGAAATCCATATTAGATATTTTATTTTCCGTTAAATTTAATAGTGAAGACGGTTACTTATTTTTATTATTAGAACATCAAAGTACACCTGATTATTACATAGCTTTTCGCTTGTTTAAGTATACTCGCTCAGTTTGAAAAATTGGCTATGTCGTCTTTATAAGACCTCGGATGCTCACGTATTTAGTATACGCTCCGCTCCTCGGCTTACAGACTCATTGCTCTTTTTCAAATTGAGCTTCGTCTACCGACTCTTCATTTTACTTCGGAGTATATATGTTAAACATTGCCGAATATCATATGAAAACAACAAAAAGCAAGAAATTTCCTTTCATATATCCGTTAGTGTTTTATAATGGCATACAAAAATATAATGCTCCTTTAAATTTATGGGAATTATTTGAAAATAGTGAATTGGTAAAGGCTACTTGGACTAATGATTATCAACTTATAAACGTGCATGATGTATCTGATAAAGAATTGAAAAAAAATGCTTGGTCCGGAATTTTACAATTTTTCATGAAGCATATTCATGAACGTGATTTATTGAAAAGATGGGAAGAGATAGCTGATCTCTTACCTAAATTTGCTAAAGTTAATATTAGCATTGATTATATAGAGCTATTTTTATTCTATACTTTGACCAAGATTAAGCAAAGTGATATAATGGAAGTAGAAAACATACTTAAATCAAAATTAAATTCTAAAAAAGAGAAAAAATTATGGGAAGTATAGTAGATCATTGGTTGCAAGAAGGCAGAAGAAAAGAAAAAATTATTATAGCAAAAAATTTAATCAAAGCCGGTTTAAAAACTGACTTAATAATTGCTTCAACCGGATTAAAAAAAGAAGAAATTGAGAAGTTACAACAAACTGCCTGAATTCTTAAAAAATATGAAAGTGACGGCAGATAATTTAAGCATTTATATTCACTGGCCGTTTTGTTTGTCAAAATGTCCATATTGTGATTTTAATTCTCATGTGGTAAGCACTATAGATCATCATCAGTGGCTTAAATCCTATGAAACGGAAATAGAGTATTTTAAAGATATTATTCAAAATAAATACATTAAATCTATTTTTTTCGGTGGTGGTACTCCCTCTTTAATGAATCCTGTAGTCGTTGCAGGAATAATAAATAAAATCAGTAATCTAGCAATTATTGATAATCAAACCGAGATAACTCTAGAAACTAATCCCACATCCTTTGAAACTGAGAAGTTTAAAGCATTCAAATCCGCCGGAATTAATCGTGTTTCAATTGGAGTACAATCCTTAAAAGAAGACGATTTAAAAAAATTAGGTAGAACTCATGATGCTTTGCAAGCCATCAAAACAATTGAGGCAGCAAATTCGATTTTTCCAAGAGTATCATTTGATTTAATATATGCACGTAGCGGTCAGAAATTAAAAGATTGGCAAGAAGAGTTAAAGCAAGCTATGCGACTCGCAAACGGCCATATTTCTCTTTATCAATTGACTATCGAAAAAGGCACGCCTTTTTATAAATTATTTAAGGAGGGTAATCTGATTTTGCCGCATTCAGATGCAGCAGCTGAGATGTATGAATGGACGAATCATTATCTAGAATCTCAAAAATATTTGAGATATGAGATATCTAATTATGCTCTAGCAAATCAGGAATGTTTGCATAATTTGACTTATTGGAATTATAATAATTATTTAGGTATAGGTCCTGGAGCCCATAGTAGAATAATTGAACCGGCAAGTTCGGTATCGGCAATTATGATGTGGCATAAACCTGAAAAATGGTTAGACTCGGTTAAAACAAAAAATGTCGGTATTCAAACTAATGCTAAGCTAACAAATCAAGAAATAATCGAAGAGATTTTAATGATGGGTTTACGTCTTAAAAGCGGTATAAATATTGCTGAACTAGAGCAGAAAATAAACACAAAATTAGTTGATATTTTAGATATGAATAACTTGCAGAATTATCAAAATCAAGATTTAATTAAGTTAGATAAAAATATCTCTCTTACCGATAAAGGTTTAATGCTGCATAGTTATATAGTACCTAGATTAATTATATGAAAATTATTCAAGTAATTTTAAAGTTTATAATTATTTTTATTATTCCTTCTATCCATGCTCAGGAATGTAAACTTGAGTTTAAGACTGAAAAGATACATGTGAACGGTGTCACGTACGATCAAAAAGTCGGAGACCCAATTACACCTATAGCAGATGCTATTAAGGCAGATAATCTTGAAGAAGTAAAAAAGATATTAGATGAGGGATACGGAGTAAATCAACCATGCTTGGGTTGGGTTCCTCTAGATTATGCTATATCGAATAATAATATAAAAATTGCCGATTTTTTATTAAAGCGTGATGCATCCATGAGTTTAATCCATATAAATATAGGATTTATGAAGTCGGAAATTGCCGAATTTTTAATTAATCAGGGAATGAGTCCTAATTTAAGATATGAAGACGGTATTACCGGAATGATGCTAGCCGCAGAAAGAAATAATCCTGATTTAATAAAACTTTTGCTTAAGCTAGGTGTTAATCCTAACGTTCAAAATTCTAAAACCGGAATGACTTCCCTTATGTATGCAGCATCATATCTTAATGTTGAAGTTGTTCGTGTTTTATTAGAACAGGGAGTAGATCCTAATATTAAAGATTTTAAAGGAAAAAGAGCTTTAAATTGGATAGCAGTGGATGCTAATAGAAAATTACATGCTTCTGATGGAGAATATTATGCTGCTTTATTTCTTGCTCCGTTTGAAACTAAACAGAAAATTATAAAAGAAAGAAATAGCATTAAGACAAGAAATAAAGAAAAGGAAAAAGAAATAAAAAAGCTTTTCAATTCTCACCGTTAAATTTTGGTAGTGTTTCTATTTATATCTTACAAGTTAAGATAAAAACCTATTCTAATTTTTTTAAAATTTTTATAGCGTTATTGCGTGGATACCACCCCGTCATTGCGAGCGACTGTAGACGTTGTTGCATGGCTCAAAAAGCCGGCTCTATATCATTCTCGCGTAGGCGGGAATCCACCGTTGTCATACCGCGACTTGATCGCGGTATCCAAAAATACAACTTAAAAATACTAAATTTTAGTATTTTTAATTGGACCCCGTGGTCAAGCCTATAGTACCGGACATTTTTTTAAAAAATCTCGATGTCATCCCCGCGAAAGCGGGGACCCATATTAAAAAATCTTTAAAATTAAAGATTTTTTATTACATAGTTTTTTTAAAGTAAAGCTTTTTTTAAAAGCTTTACTTTACTGGATTCCCGCCTACGCGGGAATGACATATAATAAAAATTGTCCGGTACTATAGGTCGAGCCACGGGGTGACAGTCATTTTCTGGATTCCCACCGTTGCTGGAATGACATAAAGAGCATTTACCGGTCCACGCAACAATGCCTGCTCGCAATAACGTTTTTATGTGATTTACATAAAACCGTCTAGTACAGCATCATTCACAAAGCTTGATACAAGCAATTTTGTAGGACTCGTCTGTGCTCACGTACTGATGTACGCTTTGCAGACTCGTCCTTAAATTTAGCTTGTCTGAAGTTTTGTGAATTTAGCTGTATTATGGTTACTATACCCATATCCAAGGTTGAGCAGAATTTGCTAATATACCTTGGTTGATATCTTTAACTGAATATATTCTAATAAAATAACGATCTTCTCCATCCCATTTAGGACTATAGCTATCTCTTTTATGTAAAACCATTTTATTGCTTAATACAACAATATCACCGGAAGTAACATATATATAGTTTTGAATAGATTCTTGATCTACGATTTCTCTAATTTTATTTAAAAACCCTGCTGCTCTTTGTGTTTCGGGAATAGCATCCATTTTTATTCGGCTATAATAACCGGTAGCATGTTCTACTAATAAAGGGAGATTGTTACTCACTATTTTACATGAAAAAGAATCTGCACTTGTTACTATAAATTCATTACTACACCCGATTAAGATATCTTGGTAGCTCAATTGATTTAATATATCTTTAAGGCTAATATATACTATAGGTAGATTCTCATGTCCTTTATGTACAATCCCAAAAATTGAATAGTCAACTATAGGAGATAAGTTATCACTCTTCTCTGTCATTGGACGGTATGCAGCATCTACATGCCAATCTAAATCATTATACGGCGATTGAGAGCTACGTTCATTATGAGAATTATATTTTGGTGCTACTGCTCTAATGATATTCTTATCTTCATCTTTATATAATACAGGAAAACTATCAATTATCCCTATTACTCCATATATATGATAAATTAGCTCTTCTATTCCGCTAACCCGTACCTCACCGTCATAGGGAGTCATTATATTATAATTTTTTTGATCGATATTTTTTATATGTATAATTTCTGCATTATTATTTACGGCATCTTTAATTTCTTTTGTATAATTTACATATTTTTTTCTAAAAAATTTTTAAAAAATACAGTAGATTTATATGGATTTTTAGTAAAATTATTTAAAGTCTCCTCGTTATTAATATTAAAATTTTTTAGATAAATTTCTTTTCTCATAATACACAGTCATTCTCTTTAAATCTTTTTTATGACTGAGTTCCAATTTTTAGAAGCATTAATAATACCGAAAGGATCTACATATTTTGTATCTACTAGATATAAATCTTTTTTTTCTTTCAACCAGCTAGTTAATCTAACGATTTTATTGTTTAAATTTTCTAATTTTGCTATACAAGTTTTTTCATCTAAAGTTTTCCGCCAAACATCATAGCAAGCATTATTATAGTCAATATTAGTATCTTCAATGATGAAATAATCCCCTTCTTCAAAGATATTATTATGAAAATATTCTAAAATACCTATAGTATTAATATGAGCATCTTCTATTAAAACTATGGGATGTACTATTTCGGATATTTTTTCTTTTGGGAATATTGCCTCTACTTTATTAGAATCGCCTTGTAAAAATTCTATTCTATTATCACCTTTTACGGCTTGATCAATATTTTCAAAATCGATATCTATACTAATAACTTTACCGTTTTTTACTGATAAACTTTGTATATCAGCCAACCAAAGGGCGGAAGCTCCTTTAAAACTTCCAAATTCAATTATGGTTTTGGGTTTTAATTCTTGAATTAAACCTTGAGTAGTAACAATCTGAAAAGGACTTTTTTGTAATGGTATATTTTTCCAATTAATATCACAGCTATTTTCAGCAATAGAATGCCAAAACGATTCAGGTAAATCGCTTGCCGTAGTTCTATTATTTATAGATACAAATCTTTTTTGTGATGCAGTATTATTTAGGAAATTTAACATATATCCTCAACTTTAAGTTAATATAGCTATTGTAATGCATACTTTAGATTCTAAAGTCAATAGCATTTTTAAATTAAAAATTGAAAAATGTGGAAAGAAATTTGAGCGTTATCATCCTGCAAACTTGTAGGCGTTGTTGTATGGATACCAAATCGTCATTGCGAACGACCGTAGGGAGCGTGGCAATCTCATGAAATAATAACAAACTCCTGAGATTGCTTCGTCAATTGCTATGCAATTTCCTCGCAATGACGATATCCGGCCTTAATATAATTAAGATAAATATACTTCCTTATCTAAAGTATCTTCGCTGTTATCTATAATCATAGTAATTGTTGCATCGCCGGTAATATTGATAGTAGTACGTAGCATATCAAGTATTCGGTCAATACCGGCAATAATTGCTACTCCCTCTATAGGTAAGTGAACTGAAGAAAGAACCATAGGAAGCATTATCAAAGAGGCACCGGGAATGCCGGCTCCGCCGATAGATCCAAGTGTTGAGGTAAGAATAATTACTAAATAGTCATGAGGAGCAAGCGTTACTCCCATCATTTGAGCAAAGAATATAGTAGTAAGAGATAGATTTATGGCGAATCCGTCCATATTAATTGACGCCCCTATCGGAAGTACGAATGAAGTACTAGACTCTGAAATGCCAAGCTTTTCACGACAAACTTGCATAGTAGTTGCAAGAGTTGCCTTACTACTTGAAGTAGAAAAAGCAAGTATCTGATATTCAAAACTTTTTTTATAAAAAGGTATAGGGGAAACACGGCAGAATACATATATAAGTAAGCCAAAAACAAAATATTGAAATGTCATCGCCACAACTACCGCTACAACAAGTTTCGATAAACTAATCATTACTTCAACTCCCTGCATGCCTACAATCCAGCTTGTTAAAGCAAAAGCACCGTAAGGAGATAATTGAATAACAAACGATATCATTTTTAATATTAATTTTGACATTACATGAATTAAATCAGTAACAGGTTCACCGACAGATTTCATTTTGTTTAAGGTAATCCCAACAAAAATAGCAAAAAATACAACTTGCAAGACATCACCGTTTGCAAAAGCCCCAACAGCATTATCAGGGACGATATTTACAAAAAAATCAATTATATTAAATGAAGTTCTACTTGTCGTTCCTGAAGAGGTAAAATCTATATGTATGCCTACTCCCGGCTTTAATACTAAGGCAACAGAAAGCCCAAAAACCGTGGCAAAAAAAGTAGTACCTAAAAAAGCGGCTACCGCTTTCATTCCTACTCTGCCAAGGGCAGAAGTATCATTCATACTAGTGATACCGGAAACCAAACTAAAGAAAATTAAAGGGGTAATGATCATTTTTATCAAGCGTAAGAAAATGTCACCGATAGGTTTAATATAATTAACATATTGTGGTAAGTATATACCAAATATAATACCTAAGATTAACCCTAAGGTAACTTTTTGCCATAATTTCATAATTTACTTACTTAATTTTTAAATTTGTTCAACTATAAGTTTATTTACTATTTTGGTCAATCCATTCTAAGTACTTTTGAAAGCCATAGTCAATATTTATTTTTATTATTTGCGGTAATTCATAATTATGAATTTCAAGGAGTTTATTTTCAATTTCGTTATAATTAGAAGATTTTGTTTTAATTACAAGTCTATATTCGGCTTCTAAAGTTACTCTACCATCCCATCTAAAGTAACTTTTGATATCCTCAATTTGAATGCAGGCAGCAAGATTTAATTCTAACAAAGCAGATGCTATTTTCTCGGCAATTTGCAAATCATTAGTAGTAGTTAAAATTAAACAGCAATCTTGCATACTCGATGAACTTGAAAAATTGGCTACGTCCTCTTTGTAAGTCCTCGGATGCTCACGTACTTTTGTACGCTCCGCTCCTCGGCTTACAAATTCCTTGCTTTTTTCCAAGTTGATCTTCGTATGACTCCTCTTCATTTTACAAAGATACACGCTTAAACCTCAACAAAACAATTAGGTGTTTCATATAGTTTGAGGTTCGATACGAAGAAGTTTTGACCTACAAAAAGTTTAGGAAAAATTTCATTCTTTAAATGCGTCGCTATATTTTCTGCAGTTGGGTTATTCTGCATGTAATATATTTTTTGACCGGTACAATTTTCTATTTGCTGCCCCATTTCCTTATCGTCTTGATGTAGGATTAAGCTATGATCAAAATTTTCATCAATCCATTTTTTAGCTACATCCTTAATTAAACCAAAATCGATTACCATACCAAGTTTATCGGTTTTGTTTGCGGCTATAGCGATCTCAAGAACATAGCGATGACCGTGCAGGAATTGACATTTATTTTGATGTCCTATAATTCTATGTCCTGCATCGAACTCAATACGACGAGTACATTTTATCATTAATATATACTTCCTTTCTTTGGATAATTTTACTTTTTTTCAAAAAGTAAAACGAGACCACGTCATTGCGAGGAGCGAAGCGACGTGGCAATCCAGTATTTTTTTATTATTTCATGAGATTGCCGCACAGCCTACGGCTGCTCGCAATGACGTGATGATATCCGCAACATTTTCTACAAATTCAGTAGTAACTTCTCTGGATTTTCAATAAGCTCTTTAATTTTTACCAAGAACGATACTCCTTCTTTCCCATCAATTATGCGATGATCGTAAGATAAAGCTATATACATCATCGGACGTATTTCAATTTTACCGTCTATAACTACAGCTCTTTCCTCGGTTTTATGTAAGCCTAGAATACCTGATTGAGGAGGATTAATAATCGGTGTAGATAATAATGAGCCATATACGCCTCCGTTAGAAATCGAGAATGTCCCCCCTGACAAATCAGCCATAGAAAGTTTACCTTCACGAGCCTTTTTAGCCAAAGTTCCTATAGCTTTTTCCACTTCGGCAAATCCCATTTTATCGGCATCCCTAACAACCGGTACAACAAGCCCTTGCTCTGTTCCGACAGCTACACCTATATCATAGTAATTTTTATATACTAAATCATCGCCGTCTATTTCAGCATTTACCGACGGAATAAGCTTTAAAGCTTCAATTGTTGCTTTAACAAAAAACGACATAAAGCCAAGTTTTACCAAGTGCTTTTTTTCAAACTCTTCTTTATATTGATTACGCAAGGCAATTACTTTTGACATATCGATTTCGTTAAAAGTAGTCAAAATAGCTGCTGTATTTTGTGAATCTTTTAAACGCTGTGCAATAGTTTTACGCAAGCGTGACATACGAACACGCTGTACTCTTTCTTCATTAGTTTTGTTTACTGTAGGAGTAGAAGTAGCAGCAGACGGTGTGTTTATTGTTTCAAGCACGTCACCTTTGGTAATTCTACCGTCTCTACCTGTTCCTTTTATATTATTGGGATCAAGCTTATTTTCGGTAACTAATTTTTGTACGGAAGGAGCAAGAATATTATTAACCACGGCAGGTTTCTCTACAGGCTTTTCTGAAGTAGGCTGCGTAACTGCTTGAGCTTTAGCAGATTCATTATTAGTACCGGCAGTATTTGCAGCTGCCCCTTCATTTATTTCGCCTATTTCTTCGCCAACTGCTACATTTGCACCGTCAGTTTTCGATATTTTACCTATAGTACCATCGCAAGGAGCATTAACTTCTAAAGTTACTTTTTCGGTTTCGATTTCTAACAGTAACTCATCGGTTTTAACCGGATCGCCTTCTTTCTTATACCACTTGGCAATAGTTGCTTCCGTTACGGACTCGCCAAGTGACGGTACTATAATTTTAACGCTCATAATTTATTTTACTCCTATATTTTTATCGTCATTGTGAGAAGGCCTTGCCTGCATGGAGACCAAAGCCGTCATTGCGAGAAGAATTACAAAGTAATTCGCCGAAGCAATCTCAGGAGATTTGACGAGATTGCCACGTCGCTTCGCTCCTCGCAATGACGATTCGGGTATCCATGATGGCAACGCCATCAGTCGCTCGCAATGACGATTTCTTAGGCAATATACCTCAAGAATCACATCCCCAATGCTTCCTTTAATAGCTTCTCTTGCTGTTTATTATGTGCTTGCAGCGAGCCTACTGCCGGAGAGGCTGATTCCTCTCTACCTACATATTTAAATTCGTTATTAATTCCTGCTTCTTTTAAAACATCGTTTAAGTGAGAAACTATATAACGCCAAGCTCCCATATTCTTTGGTTCTTCCTGACACCAAATAAATTCCTGCGTCCTATTATATTTTTTTAATAGTGATGCTACAAGTTTTTTTTCAAAAGGGTATAATTGCTCAAGCCTAATAATCGCTATATTACTGTTATTGCCACGCATTTCAAATAGATCGTAATATACCTTACCGCTACATAAAATTACTTTAGTAATATTGTTTGTGTCTACTTTATTTACCTCATCTAAAACCGGTAAGAAAGTAGTATTTTCGCCTAGCTCATCAAGTTTAGATACAGCATATTTATGACGTAATAATGATTTCGGCGACATTATGATTAGCGGTTTGCGGGTATCATCAAGTATTTGACGACGTAGCAGGTGGAAAATCGAGGCAGGAGTAGTTGGATATGTAACATACATATTATCCTCAGCCGCTAGCTGCAAGAACCTCTCAAGCCTTGCCGAACTATGCTCCGGTCCTTGTCCTTCAAATGCGTGCGGAAGTAGGACCACAAGTCCGCTCATACGAAGCCATTTTGTTTCGCTGCTTGAAATAAACTGATCAAAAATAATCTGAGCACCGTTAGCGAAATCACCGAATTGTGCTTCCCATAAAACTAAATTTTTTGGATTTGCGAGTGAATAACCATATTCAAAACCAAGTACCGCATATTCAGATAAATTACTATCGGCTACCTCGTATTTTGCTTGGGTCTTAGATAAATTATTTAGAGGTATATAGGTAGTATCGTCAATTTGATTGTGCAATACTGAATGACGATGCGAGAAAGTACCGCGTCCGCAGTCTTGTCCGGTTAGCCTTATATTTGTGCCTTCGCTAAGCAAGCTTGCAAAAGCTAGCTGCTCAGCAGTTGCCCAATCAATAGGCTGATCGCTAGTCAGAGTAGCTTTTCGAGCTTCAAATAATTTTACAAGTTTTGGATTAACGGCAAAATCTTTCGGTATTTCACATAGTTTAGTTCCTAAATCTTGTAATGTTTTTTTTCCGACGCCCGTTATTGCAGCTTGTGTACGAATACGAGAAATGCCTTGCCATAAACCACCTAAGAAATGTGCTTCCGGCTTATAATTCTTGGCTTGCTCAAACTCTTTATCTAGCTTTGCTTTAAATTCTTCTTTTAACTTAGCAAAATAATTATTATCAATTATACCGCTTTTTACTAACTCATTTGCGTAAATATTTCCAGGGGTCGGTTTGCTTTTAATGATGTTATACATCTTACCTTGAGTATACATCGGCTCATCGCCCTCATTATGCCCGTATTTGCGGTAACAAATAATTTCGACTACAACATCCTTACCGAATTTTTGCCTATATTCTACTGCAATATTGGTAGCTTTTAACACTGCCTCTATATCATCACCGTTAACGTGTAAAATCGGAGCAGCTATGATTTTAGCAAACTCCGTAGAATATCTGCTAGCTCTAGTATCTGCAGCATTTGCCGTAAAGCCTAGCTGGTTGTTAATGACGAAATGTAATATTCCGCCGATATCATAAGCAGCAAGCGGTGACATTGATAGGCTTTCGGCAACTACGCCTTGACCGCAAAAAGCAGCATCACCATGCACTAAAATAGCCTTAACTTTACTGCGTTTAGTATCTCCGAGAATATCCTGTTTTGCTCTTACTTTCCCTGCAACTATAGGATTTACCGCTTCTAAATGTGAAGGATTATCAGCTAGTGATAAATGTATTTTCTTGTTATCTATAGTTCTATCGGACGAATAGCCTAGATGATATTTCACATCACCTGAAACATTTAGCTCATCAGGAAATACGCTACCGCTTATGAAGCCCGCAATGACAGCTTTATACGGTTTGCCGACTACTTTAGTCAGAGTGTTTAATCTCCCTCGATGTGCCATACCGATAACGATTTCTTCAACGCCTTGGTTCATGGATAAATCTATAGCTTTACTCATAGCAACTATAGAAGCATCACCCCCTTCAACGGAAAAACGCTTAGCTCCGGGAAATTTTGTATGTAAATACTGCTCAAACCCTTCTACTTCTACTAAATCATTTAAGATAGTTTTTTTGTCTTCAGAAGAAAATGTAACTTCACTTTCTAACTTATTATATAACCAATTTTTTTCTTCTACATTTTCTATTTGTTCAAATTCAACCCCGATGGAACCCGTATAAGTTTTATCGAGTTTGGTAACTAATTCAGATAATTTACAGTTCCAATTACCAACAAATTCATCCGTAATATTGATATTTTTCTCTAGTTGACTGTTATCAAGGCCAAAAGTTTCTATATTAAGCTTTAAATCATTTTTTGTTTTACGTAGCTCAAGACCAAGCGGGTCAAGATTCGCTAAATAGTGAGCATGCTTGCGATAAGTATTGATCATTTCTTTAGCTTTTAAACTAGACATCTTGCCAAACTTCGCTTCTAGAGGTAATTTAGACGTCGATCCGGTACTCGCATCCTCACGTATGTCTATATACGCTGCGGTGCTGCGTTCCGTGTCTCCTTTAAATTCCTCTCTATAAGCTGGTTTGGCAAGGTGTCTGTTATTTAAGACTTCAGAAGATAGATTATTATTTAACGGTTCTTTTTTTATTTCATAAGGAATAATTATCTTTGCAGTACTTTTATTAAGCACGGTACTATTATCCTTAATGCCGGCAAAAAATTCTTGCCAAGTTTGATCAACCGAGGCGGGATTGGCTAAATATTGCCTATATAGCTCATCAACAAAAACGGCGTTCCCACCAAATAAATAACCTGTTTTTTTTAAGTCTTCTTCCATATTATTGTTTGATTGCACATAAGTATGTCATTCCCGCGTAGGCGGGAATCCAGTCCTTTTTGGTGTCATCCCGGGACGAAGTTCCCGGGATCCAGTTAAAATACTAAATTTATTAGTATTTTTTATTGTTTTTCTGGATCCCGTGGCGGGGCCACGGGATGACATCGGTTATTCGCCTATAAATATTTCCCTTCTAAATACCCTATATACACTTCAGGATTTATCTTGTCCTCACCGCTAGCACTTTTTAATAAATCGGCTGAATTTTTTAACGAACCGAGATTTCTAAAATTCTTATTTAGATAATTATTTAGATTACTAAAATCACCCTTTAATATATCATCTTTTATATTAGGATACATCTCTTTTACTTTTTTCATCACCATTGATGCGATAATTGCACCGTTTGTATAGGCGGGAAAGTAACCGAAATTTCCGTGTGACCAGTGAATATCTTGAAGACAGCCATTACTAAAGCTTACCGGTTTAATGCCTAAATATTCTTGCATCTTATTATCCCAAAAGCTTGGTAGCTCATCAAGATTCAAATCACCGGTGATGAGTAGCTCCTCTATCTCAAAACGCAATATTACATGCAATGGATAAGTTACTTCATCTGCATCCACTCTTATAAAATCAGGTTTAACTTTAGTAATCTTTCTATATAATAGTAATCTTTCTATATAAATTTTCTGCTGAATATTCTTCGCTTTTAAAAGCAAATTCGTCTCGAAGTAATTTAGCTAAAAATTCCGTAAATTCTCTTGATCTACCTACTTGCATCTCCATAAATAAAGACTGGCTTTCATGAAAAGCCATACCTTTAGGATGTCCTACCGGCTGTCCTTTATACATTTCCGGTAGATTCTGCTCATATAGAGCATGACCTGTTTCGTGAATAATTCCCATTAAACCTCTTATGAAATTATCTTTATAATACCTAGTAGTTAAACGTATATCGTTTGGTGTTCCACCGCAAAAAGGATGAGTAGATTCGTCTAATCGTCCTTTTGTTAGATCAAACTGCATAATTTCCATAATGCGTTTTCCGATACGCTTTTGCATTTCAGGAGCTAGTTCGGCGTTCTTTACTAGTTCTTTCTCGCTTTTCTGTTTTTCTAAAACTTTATTTATGAGCTGTGGGAGTTCTTTTTTAAGCACTGAAAAAACTTGCTTGATTTCGCTACTTTTTCTGTTTGGATCAAACATATCTATTAATGAGTCGTATAATCCGCAATTAAAAGCATCTGCTCGTACTTTAGCAACTTCTCTCGTATAATCCAAAACTTTTTGTAAATGCGGTTTGAATAAATTATAGTCATTATTTTTTCTTGCTTCTCGCCAAACAAGTTCAGCTTTGGTAGTTGCTGCTACTAGTTTCTTTTGTAGCTGCTCGTCAATACAATTCGCATCTATTATTTGCCTCTCAATCTCTCTAATATTAGCATTTTGCCAATCGTCAAGACTCTTTGATTCTTCTTTTGCCTTGCTAACTAACTCTTTTAGCATAGGAGATTTGAGCAGCGAGTGAACGAGCGACGTTAAAGTTACTATTTCGTTTGTTCTACTCTCACCTGAACCCATAGGCATATTTACGGCAATATCCCAGTATAATATGCCCAATATATTATTAAAATGCGAAATGGTCGCAAATTCGTTTTCTAATTTTGTGTAGTTGTTGTTCATATTTTTTTCCTATTGTCATTCCGTGCCTAGGTCGTCATTGCGAGAAGAATTACGTGGTAATTCGACGAAGCAATCTCAGGAGTTTTATACTATTTCATGAGATTGCCGCGTCGCTTCGCTCCTCGCAATGACGATTATTACAAATGCAACAACTCTTTTGCTGCTTTTAAACTTGCTTCGGTGATTGTTTTACCTGAAATCATGCGGGCGAGTTCCTCCTGTCTCTCAGCTAAATTTAAAGCTTTTACCGTTACTTTTGTTTCTTTCTCTAGCTGTGTTTTCTCTATTTTTATATGCAAATCTGCTTTACCTGCTACTTGCGGCTGGTGCGTAATAACTATTACTTGAGTAACGCTACTAAGTTTTTTTAATCGCTCACCTACTTTATCTGCGACCTCTCCGCCAATCCCAACATCTATTTCATCAAATATAATAGATGGTTTTACCATTTTATCAAACAAAGAAGTTTTTAAAGCAAGCATGAATCTTGATAATTCACCGCCGGAAGCGATTTTATTGATTGCTTCGGTTGCCATTCCGGGGTTAGTAGAAGCTTTAAACACAATATCGTCATTGCCGCTGGCTGTCGGCTCTTTTCCGGCGATTATCTCAATCTCAAAAATTGCTTTCGCCATTTTAAGCTGTTTTAGCTCCTGATGCAACGATTCTTCTAGATGTTTTGCGGCAATAAGACGCTTTACAGATAAATCGCTTGCTAGTTCATAATATTTTTTCTGTAATAGCATTTCTTGAGCTTTTAACTCATTACTATTCGCTATTTTGTTTTTTAATATACCGAGTTGCTCTAAAGATTTATCTAAAAATATACCTAATTCATCAGCAGGAACATTATATTTGCGGCTAATAGCTTTTATTAAAAATAATCGTTCTTCTGTTTCTTCAAGATTATATTCCTCATAATTAAAACTATCTAACAGATTTGATAATCCTTGGCGTGCTTCTTCTAGGTTATTATAGGCTTCTTCTAAGCTTGTAGCAATAGCTTCAAAACGCTCATTATCGCCTTGCCTTGCTAATAATTTCTCTGCTCTATTAATCGATGTATTTATTTCGGGGTTATTAATCTGTTCTAGAACATCTTTTATTAACTGTAAATCCTTATCTTTATTTTGCAAATCTTTTCGTATATTTGCTAATTTTTCTTCTTCACCTATTTGAATATTCAGCTTAGTTAATTCTTCCGTTGCAAAGCTCAAATAATCGATTTCTTGGTCTATAGAATTTTGTTTAAGTGTTATTTCAGCAATTTCTTTCCGAGTATTTTGCCAAGTCTGATAACATTTGGAAAGCTCGGCTCGGAAGTCCAAAAGATTTCCGTAACTATCTAAAATATCACGCTGCGTATTTGCTTCTAGAAGGGAAATATTATTATTTTGTCCATGAAGTTCAAATAAATAAGTAGCTAATTGCTGCATTATAGCTTTATTAACTACTTGATTATTAATAAAAAAATTTTTTCGCCCTTCGGCTTTTTGCAAACATTTTACAAGCAATAACTCTTCAGGCTCAATAAAATTTTGGATTAGAAAGTTTTTTATCTCTTCATTTAAAGAGAATATTATATTAACAACAGCGTAATCTTTTCCACGCTTTATTATATTGTTTGAAGTTTTATAACCAAGGCAAAATAAAATAGCGTCAAGTAAAATAGATTTACCGGCTCCCGTTTCACCGGTAATAACGCATAAACCTTTATTAAACTCAATTTCCAGCTCGTCTATCAGAATGAAGTTCTTAACTAAGAGACTATGAAACATATGCTATTCTTTATTTGTATACTTCAAGTAAATGAAGAGTAGTTATACGAAGATCAACTTCAAAAAGAGCTAGGAGTTCACAAATCGAGGAGCGGAGCGTATAATAATACGTGAGCACCGCAGATTTTGTAGAACGACAACGCCAATTTTTGAAGTTCATCGAGTATAACCTTTGACCAACTTATATGCGTAACTATACCACTGGCTATCAGGATAGTTATAACCTAGCACCGAGGCATATTTTTTTGCTTCATCAGCTAACCCAAGCATCATATAGCTTTCGACTAAACGGTAAAGAGCTTCTACCGAGTGAGAAGTAGTTTGATAATTATCAATTACCTCTTCAAATCTATTAATAGCTGCCATCGGGTTCTTTTTCTTTAAGTAGAACCGACCTACCATCATCTCTTTACCTGCTAAATGATCGTTTACTAAGTCGATTTTTAAAGATGAATCAATAGCATATTTAGTATTTGGGAATTTCCCTATTACGTCTTCAAAGCTATCTTTAGCTAAGAAAGTTCTAGATTGATCATGATTTACGTCAGAAATCAACATATAATATGATAGAGCTTTAAGGTAATAAGCATAAGCAATGTCAACATTTGCAGGGTGCAAGTTGATGAACATATCAAGCACGTCAACCGCTTCTTCATATTGAGCGGCGAGGAATAAAGAATAGCCTTGCATCAATTCGGCTTGTGGGGTCATTTCATTACCCGGATGTTGGTAAAATACTCTTCCGAATTCTTCCGCAGCTTTCTTATATTTTTTCTTTTCTAACAAACTAACACCTTCGTTATAAAGAGTAGGGATAGGAACTACTATATCATCACTGTTTTTTTTGCTTTTACAGCCACTTAAAGATAGGCCTATAATGAAAAGGATGCTTAATAATTTTGTTAATTTCATAGGAACTTAAATTCAGTTAATAACTAAATATACATATAGGCTTAAAGAATTTCAAGGATTCAATTAATAACATAATATAAATTGTTGGTGTTTACAATAAAATCATATAGTAGGCTCCTCTATAAGCGGATTATTTCCTAATAAATTAATATCGCATTGAGTAAGCACATCTTTTATCATATTATCGTTAATTAAATCATCCGTATTAAAGAAGTTATTAACTGTAGCTAATGACAATATTTTTAAAGATAAAACTGGCTGGTTAACTGCTTCAGCATTAATATAAGCATTATAAAACTTATGTTCAAATTTTTCATTTTTACAGTCATGATATTTCTTTACATGAAATAAAGCATTTAAATATTTTTGAAAATTTTTATCTAATATATTATGTGTTGTTAGAGTTTTGTTTCATTCACTTTTTTTAAACTCTAAGAGATGTTTTATTTCTTCTTGATTAGTAGGAATAAAGCTTATCCCTACTTTCTGTAATACACATATGTCCTCTTTTATTTTTTGTAAGGTATGTTCTGCATATAATAAATTTACTAATTCTTTACTAGTATATTTAGATATTGATTTAGAGTATTACCGATAGTAGCTTCATATTGTAAAAATAACTTAACTGCGTCTGTATTTCCGCTATTAATTGCAAGTTCTAAAGGAGTTCTCTCAAACTTATCAAAACTATCTATTATTGCCCCACTTTTTATAAGGCACTCTATAGTTCTTACGCAACCATTCATGGCGGCAAAATGTAACGTAGTTTCGCCATTATTATTTTGTATATTAGGATTAGCTCCTTTCTTAAGCAAGTATTCCACTATATTTTTATATCCTGCTCTTATTGCTAAATGTAGAAGTTTTTGATCATTTATATAGTTAATAACACTAGATTGGTCTTTTTTTATTATTCTTTTCAATTATTTGAATTAAATTTGTAGAATTGGTAAAGTAACATTAGATATTTCAAAATTATTAAAAATCGCTAGCATATAGGTTTTTAATAATAAATCAAGAAAAATCCTAATATTAGATTTTATAAGACTTCTTTGCACTTAAAATGTAATAAAAAAACAATAATATAGGAGCTTAGGTCCTGTGTACTTTTAATAGAATAATCATAATTATGACTCTTTTTAGCTGCAAATTATAAGATTTTTTTGAAATATGAATAACTATTCCTTCAAAAATCTTATTAATTTTCGCTTAAAAATATTTCATAATTATAATCATTAATCAAAAGTACACAGAACCTAGATTTTTTGAAGGTTTTTGATTGACTTTCTATTTTGAGATATTTTTTGCTTTATTTCTCTACCCAATGTCCTTTATCATTTTTATGGTATTTTTTTTCAACGGCCGACCATGCTACTTTATGTGCAACTGTCTCTCTAGAGTCATTTCCGCGTCTCTTATATTGTTCAAATGCGTGATTAAAAGCTTCGCGATAAATATCCTTAGCATGGCTTGGAAGATGATTTTTAACTGAATCGGGTAAATCGTTATTATTTTTATAAGGCATAGAAACCTCCAGTAATTGTGAATTATTTTACGTCATTGCGAGGAAAAACTATAAGTTTTGACGAAGCAATCTAGTAAAAAATTCTATAAATCAGAATTTTTTTAATTATTTTTGCTGGATTGCCACGTCGCTTCGCTCCTCGCAATGACGATTTGGCGTCCACGCGGGAATGACATATGACTATAATATTTTATAACATCGGAGGTTTCATTTCTATAGGAAAGTTAAATAAAATTCATGACCATAGACTTTTCATTTTATTAAAAAAGCTACCGTCATTTTCTTTTTCATTTATGGATTCTTTTTTGAATTCTTCTAGTAGTTCACGTTGTCTTTTAGATAAATTTTTAGGTACTTCGACATGAATATGTGTAAGCATATCACCCCTAATAGTTGACCTCATTTTAGACATACCTTTGCTGCGTAGCCTTAATTGATCACCGTTTTGCGTGCCTGCCGGAATTGTTAAGTTGACTTTCCCACCTTCAATTATCGGCACTTCTATCTCGCCTCCAAGAGCGGCATTCACAAAGCTAATAGGTAGTTTACAATGTAAATTTGCTCCGTCTACCTTATAAATATCATGAGGTTTTATCGCTATATCAACGTATAAATCACCGCTATTACCGCCTCTAATACCTGCTTCACCTTCGCCCGGATGTCTTATTCGAGTTGCATTTTCAACACCGGCAGGAATATTTACTGATAAATTTCGTTGCTTATGGTAACGTCCCATGCCATGACATTTTTTACAAGGATTTTTTATAATTTGTCCGTTACCTTGGCATTTGTGACAAGCCTGTTCGATCGTAAAGAACCCTTGCTGAATTCTAGTCGCTCCAACACCGCCGCAAGCATCGCAAGTAGTTACGGTTTCACCTTTTTCAGAACCAGTGCCGTGGCAAGTATCGCATTTTACTTCGCTAGAAAAACTAATATTTTTTTCTATACCGTGAAATGCTTCCTCTAGGTTAATTGTCAGATCATATTTTAAATCCGAACCTCTAGCCTTGCTTGATGTAGGCTTTCTTCTACCACCTCCCATAAAGTCACTAAAGAAGTCGCCAAAAATATCGTTAATATCAGGATGAAAACCGCCGTGATTTCCTCCTCCCCCTCGTGACTGTTGATATTGAAAAGTATCATGCCCAAAGCGGTCGTAAGCGGCTCTTTTCTGCTCGTCTTTTAGAACATCATAAGCACTGTTTATTTCTTTAAATTTCTTTTCAGCATCTTTAGCGTCAGTAGTGTCAGGGTGATATTGCTTGGCTAATTTGAGGTAGGCTTTTTTAAGATCAGCTTGGCTAGCTGTTTTACTAACGCCTAGTATTTGATAATAATCTTGTGACATAATTTAATTTATAAAATGAGATTGTAACGTCATTGCGAGGAAAATTACATAGTAATTTGACGAAGCAATCTCAGGAGTTTGGCACGAGATTGCCGCGTCGCTTCGCTCCTCGCAATGACGGGGGATGCCCACGCCCAATGACGAAATTACTTCTACTTCTTCTCTACATCCTGAAAATCGGCATCTACTACTTTTTCATCGTTAGCAGTATTTTCTTCAGCAGGCTGGCTTTCGCTTTGTGCTTTATACATTGCTTCACCGATTTTCATACTAGCTGCAGTTAAGCTCTCTGTCTTTTCTTTAATCAAAGCAGCATCTTCCGACTCAAGAGCAGCTTTTAAAGCAGATAGTGCTTCTTCAGCAGCTCCTTTATCTTCTGATGATAATTTATCACCATACTCCGTAAGACTCTTTTCAGTAGAATAAACTAAACTATCGGCAGCATTTTTTGCTTCAATAAGCTCTTTACGCTTTTTATCTTCATCGGCATTCTGTTCAGCATCTTTAACCATTTGTTCGATTTCGGCATCGCTAAGACCGCCGGAAGCCTGAATAGTTACTTTCTGCTCCTTACCGCTTGCTTTATCTTTAGCCGAAACATGCACTATTCCATTAACGTCAATATCAAATGTTACCTCTATTTGTGGAACACCTCTAGGCGACGGAGGTATGCCTTCAAGATTAAACTGACCGAGTAATTTATTACTAGCTGCCATTTCACGTTCACCTTGAAACACTCTAATAGTTACGGCATGCTGATTATCGTCAGCAGTTGAGAATACCTGACTTTTTTTAGTAGGTATAGTAGTATTACGATCGATTAACCTTGTAAATACGCCGCCAAGGGTTTCAATACCAAGAGATAGAGGCGTAACGTCTAATAATAATATATCCGTTACTTCTCTGTTAAGTACTCCGCCTTGAATAGCAGCACCAAGTGCTACAACCTCATCAGGATTTACGCCTTTATGCGGTTCACGCCCAAAGAATTTCTTTACGGCTTCTTGTACTTTCGGCATTCTGGTCATACCGCCGACAAGTACTACTTCCTGAATATCAGAAGCTTTTAAACCTGCATCCTTTAATGCTTTACGGCAAGGCTCAACGGTTTTTTCAATTAAATCATCTACTAATTTTTCGAGTTCTGCTCTAGTGAATTTAATATTTAAATGTTTTGGTCCTGTACTATCAGCCGTAATATAAGGTAAATTAATATCGGTAGTTACTGCGGAAGATAGCTCTTTTTTAGCCTTTTCTGCCGCTTCTTTCAAACGTTGAAGTGCTAAAGGATCATTACGTAAATCTATACCGCTTTCTTTTTTGAATACATCTATTAAATGGTTTAATATTCTTGTATCAAAATCCTCACCACCAAGGAATGTATCGCCGTTTGTTGATTTTACTTCAAAAACACCGTCACCGATTTCAAGAATTGAAACATCGAATGTTCCGCCGCCAAGATCGTATACTGCAATAGTTTTACTTGCCGATTTATCAAAACCGTAAGCAAGAGCTGCAGCAGTCGGCTCGTTAATTATTCTAAGGACCTCAAGACCTGCTATTTTACCAGCATCTTTTGTTGCTTGACGTTGTGCATCATTGAAATAAGCAGGCACGGTTATTACTGCTTGTGTTACTTTTTCGCCTAAATAATTCTCTGCGGTTTCTTTCATTTTTTGTAAAATAAAAGCACTAATTTGGCTTGGTGAATATTTATTGTTATCAGCTTCGACCCATGCATCATTGTTGTCGGCTTTAACTATGCTATACGGTACGATATCTTGGTCTTTCTTAACCATAGGATCGGTGAAATTTCTACCGATTAATCGCTTTACTGCATATATAGTATTGCGAGGGTTGGTTACTGCTTGTCTCTTAGCAGACTGCCCGACTAATTTTTCGCCGTTTGCAAAAGCTATTATTGACGGCGTAGTTCTCTCGCCTTCTGAATTTTCTATTACTTTTGGCTCTTTACCTTCCATGACCGCAACACAAGAGTTAGTAGTCCCAAGGTCGATACCTATTACTTTTCCCATAAGATTCCTCGTTTTCTTTTTTTTATTTTATTATGACTTTTTATTTGATATAGTGCGGCTTAAATGATTTTACAAGAGGTGAAAATGAAAAAACTACCGATTTTACTAAAACTTTTATTTATTATTAATTTAGTTTTCCTAAATAATATAGTTTTAGCATCTTCTGAAGCAAGCAGTGCTATATTTGAAAAAGCGAAGAAAGCAATCGTAACAATTGATACTAGAATTGCCGTATCGGCATATGATGATACAAGTAGTTGGACAGGAACGGGATTTATTAACGATAAGAATAACGGTTATATAATTACTAATACTCATGTTGTCGGTGGTGCGTCTATCGGAACTTATTTTGTTACTTTTTATAATGGCGAGCAGGCAGAAGCAAAGCTTATCTATTACGATATTTGGCAGGATTATGCCGTTTTAAAAGTAGAGAGCAAAGATATACCGGCATCGGCAACACAAATAGCTTTCTCAAATGAGATTCCAAAGTTAAATCAAAAGGTTTTCGTAGTCGGTAACACGGAAGCAAAAGGTTTTTCTTTCCATACCGGTTATTTGTCCGATCTTTATAATATTGAAGGTTTAATGCCGCAATGTACTTATGTTATTAATTTAAATAGTACCGGCGGTGCTAGCGGTTCACCGGTACTAAATGATAAGATTGAGGCTATAGGAGTATTATACGGCGGCGGTAAAACTCATTCTCTAGCACTGCACGGTGATTATGTAGCTCGCACCTTAGAAAGTTTAAAGAGTAATAAACAACCAAGCAGAAAGCATATAGGAATAATAAGCGAGTTATATTCTTTAAATAAAGCAGTTAGACATCATAATTTCCCTAAAGAAGAAATGGATAAATATATAAATAAATTTCCTGATAGTAGAAATAGAGTGATAAGCGTTAAGGCAGTTCTAGCCGGTTCGCCTGCTGAAAAATCTTTAAAAGCCGGTGATATTATTTGGGCAGTTAATGATAAGGAACTCGGCGGTAATCTAGCATTATTTGATAGAGAAATGGATAATTTTAAAGGAATAGCTATTAAACTTACTATATTTCGTGACGGAAAAAAGCTAGAACAAGCAGTAGATTTATATGATGTAAACAATAATAAAATCGCTAAAATGATAAATTTCGGCGGTGCGGTATTTTTTGAAGCCGATGATTATTTTAGTAATAAATCGGGTGTCCCGCTTAAAGCTCTAAGTATAGCCTCCGTTCAATCTGGTAGTAGCTTTAGCTCTATACCGACATTTTTTACTAAAGATTATAAAAATGTTTATAGATTACAAATTTTTGAGATGAAAGATTTGGTCTTAAGTAATCTTGAAGATTTGGTGAAATTCTTACCCGCTATTACTAAAGAGAAATTTATAACGGTTAGATTTAAAAATTATCAACCTTACTATGCTAATTTTGGCTATAACGAACTCATCTCGTCACATGATGATATGATTGCCGATGTAACCTTGGATTCTATAGATACCAAGCCTTATATATTAAAGTATAATACTGTTTCTCATGATTGGGATATGGAAAATATAAAACTTCAGTAACTAATCGATTGTGATAAATTAACAATTCTTAATCAATTAAGTCGCAATCAATTCAACTCGTTTTGTTGCGTTATTACTCCTAAATTTATAATCTTAATTTTAGGAGAATTGCAAATTAGCTCAGTGTTGTTCACTATACTATAATATTCCTACGTGGATACTAAAGTCGTCATTGCGAGCAGCCATAGGCTGCGTGGCAATCTCGTCAAATATCCTGAGATTGCTTCGTCAATTATTTCATAATTTCCTCGCAATGACGGAAAAAACTAATTAGCAATTCCTCCTAAAATAATTAATAATTTATAAATTTAGGAGAATTAATGACTAAGAAAAATACCATATATTATGAAAAATTATGCAGTTTAGGAGAATTAATGGATAGGCAATATAACCTTTATGATGAAGGATTATGTAATGCTGAAAATACGTTAAATTATTTTAAGTATCTACGTGAAAACAATAAATTAGAAATTTGTGGACAGTATTTATTAGATATAACAAGATACCACTTATATGCTCACCGATCAAAGTTATATGATATTCTGAATTTAGCAGTTAAGGATAAAAAAGATACTTTAATTGATTGCATGATAGAATTAGCACCTAATTTAGGAAAGTATATATCTCCTAAAGGTGCAATAATAAAGCCTTCCTTTTACTCAGAAGAAGATACACAATATTCAAATCTTTTGGGACATTCCCCAGAGGAGTAGATGGTATTCCTAATCAAAAATATAGATATTTAATGCGAATAGCGGATTATGTAATAATTTGCTATTTGCATCATTGATAAATTTAGGAGAATTAATGAGAAAACAACAAATACCTACTTTATCTACATCGGCTTTAGATAAATCTCCGGGGCCAGGTTCGCCCGATTCAGATATAGAAATGAAATCCACATCAGTAAAGAGCGATATAGATGAGTTGGCAAAATTACTTAAAGATAAAACAAAAGACGGTATAGCAATTTTTAATAGTGCATTAAAGGTATGTATTGAAAATAATCCCAATGCTTTATTACACGAAGCAGCGGAACATGGTAAAAAAAAGTTGGTAGTAGAGATCTTAAAAGTAAATCGGGATTCTATAAATTCTACAACTCCTCAGGGTTTATCAGTCTTACATTCGGCAGTTGCAGGGGTTAATAATAAAAAAGAAATTATTGAAATTTTATTAAATGAAGAACCTATTTTAGTAACAAAAAAAGATGCTTTAGGTCTTACTCCATCATGTTATAATACTAGTACGGAAATACTAAAAATATTACAAGAGTATGAACGGAATGTTATAGATCAAGCACTTATAAAACCGGCAAAATATGTCCCTATAACCCCTCCAAAATGTCTTCCTATAGAAGTGGTACAGTCTAATTTGGAAAAAGCTTTTGAAGAATATATGGGGTATAAATTAGTTGGACAAACTAATCCTACAAATAGTGATGAGTTTTAAAAAGCTTAAATGTAAACGTCTTAACTTAAAGCGAGCATCTTCCTTGTAAATTTAACATAGAGTATTAGATTTGCAAGGAAGATGTAGAGAGTTCTTTAATAAAAAACGATAAGTATGTAAAACTTACCTATAAAGTATTTTAAGCTTAAAAATTATAACTCAGTGACAGGTATTTCTTTTCCTAACTCTTCAACTTGATAATACGCTGTTTTGTATGAATCATAGCCATAAACAGGGGTTATTATCCCATCTTCGCTAGCTATATATGTTGTTTTTTGTAACGTATGCTCTTCAACACGCATTAATTTTCCTTGCAGTGTTTCATCATTTCTAACTAAATTCATTTTAGAAGGTATAGAATCCTCTAAGCTCGCTGAACTCGAGTTTGTTTCTTGAAAGGTTGATTTTGAAGGAAAATAAGATTTATATATATCTTTTACTGCGGTGGTTACGTTTTGATATAGCTTTAAGCATGTCTTATTTAATTTTTGTATAAAGCTTTCCAATTTCATAATTAATACCTTAAAATTATTTTGAAACGACAATATATAAGACTTATTTATAAATGTCATCATAAATTAATATATAATTACCATAAGTATTAATAAATGCTAATTATTATAATTTTCTTTCACAAAATCGAAATAAACTGTTATTAATATAAAAAACCAATCTTAATCTAGTATATGCGTTCTTTATTTGTAGTAATTATATTCTTTCTAATGAGTAGTTGTAATTTAAAACCGGTATATAGTGAAAAATACGGTAGAAATAATGATTTAGAAGCTATTAAAGTTGAGCCGATTAGAACAATTGAAGGAGCTGAGTTTTATCATCGTTTAACTAGTATTTTACCTCAGAAAGCAAAAGCAAAATACCTGCTTAAAGCAGAGCTTATCGCAACAACTATGCCTGCTACTATTGAAAAAAACTCTAATGTTTTAAGGGAATATATTAATCAATTAGTTAAGTATAAATTAATTGATATAGAAAGCCAAAAAGTTTTAATTGAAGAGAAGTTTTACCAAAACACGTCATATAATGCTATTTTTACACCATATGCAACAAATGTTGAAAGAGATGAAACAGGAATAGACTTGGCATATCAAGCAGCAGAAGAAATTCGTAGCAGATTAATTTTATATTTTACACGGAAATAGTTAAGCTATGAAATTTTATTTTTCACAAATAGGTAGATTATTTGAACTAATAAAAGCCGGAAAGATTAGAGCTCTTTTACTATACGGTCCTGATAAAGGCTATATAGAAAAAATTTATAAGCATTTAGTAAAAAGCTTAAATATGCTACAAACTTCTATAGAATACTCAGAGCTTAATATTTCATCTTTAGAAATATTACTTAATTCGCCTAATTTTTTTGGTCAAAAAGAATTAATTAAAATTAGATCGGTTGGGAATTCAATTGATAAGAATTTAAAAACAATTCTAAGCAGTGATTATATAAATTTTCCTGTATTTATAGGTGAGGAAATTACTTCAAGCGGGAGCTTTAAAAAGTTTTTTGAAACAGAAGAATATTTAGCGGCAGTTGCTTGTTATCATGACGATGAAGCAAAAATTGAACGAATTATTTTAGGTAAAGTAGAAAAAACTAATAAAATTATAAGTAAAGAGGCTATCACTTATTTAAAAGCTCATTTAAAAGGTGATCATGATTTAATTTGTAGCGAAATAAATAAATTGATATATTTTATTCATGATCGAAGAGAAATTACTTTAAACGATGTTCTAAAAGTTATAAGTAGCGAAATTACGGCAAACGGCAGTGATTTAGCAATGTATTTTTCAAAAAAAGATTATAGTAATTTTCTGCAAGAGCTGGAAATATTAAAAAAACAAAATATCAATGAAGTTTTAATTATTAGAGCATTAATAAGGCATTATTTAAATTTATATATAGTTTTGTCGAAAATAAAAAACGGTGAGAGTTTGGAACTCGCAATAAAATCATTATCACCACCGATTTTCTATCAATATATTAATGATTTTACAAAGATAGCAAACAGTCTTAGCCTAACTGAATGTTTACAGACTTTAAAACTGTTACAGCAAGCGGAGGTAGATTATAAATTAAATCCTGCTGGTTTCGATTTATTACAAAGTATACTTTAAAGTAAATGAAGAGTAGACGAAGTTTAATTTGGAAAAGAGCAAGGAGACTATAAGGCGAGGAGCGGAGCGTATAATAATACGTGAGCACCGCAGTTCTTATAAGACGACGCAGCCAATTTTTCAAATTAAACGAGTATACATTATGCCAAGACCTGATTTTTCTGACCCTGACAAACAAATTCACGAAATAATTAGAGTTAATCATGCTGGAGAGTATGGAGCAAAAAGAATTTATCAAGGGCAGCTAAAATATATCAAATCTCATAATGATCATATATTAATTAAAGAAATGCTTGATCACGAAGAGGTCCATCTAAATTATTTTGAAAAAAAATTACTAGAAAAAGAAGTAAGACCCACGTTTTTATTATTTTTTTGGCATCATTACGGATTTTTACTTGGTGCTTTATCTTCCTTGATGGGAATAAAAACAGCGATGCTTGTTACCGAGAGTGTAGAAGAAGTAATAGAAAAACATTATGAACAGCAAATAAATTATTTAGAAAATAAAAATATTGAGCCGGAATTATTAAATAATATTATTAAATTTCGACTTGATGAAATTGAACATAAAAATATTGCTATAATGAATGATAGTACTGAGGCAGTATTTGCAGAAATAACTAGTAAAATAGTGAAGATAATTTGTCGTATCTCTATAATTTTAAGTAAGAAAATTTAGAGTTAACAGCTTAGTTAGTTGAAAAATCTAGAAATATTTTATTTCTAAGATATTAAGAAGATAATAAAAAAACATTAATAATATTATTAAAAACGGTGATGAAAAGAAAAAATTTTTTCTAGTTTTTTCTTTATTTTTTGCATTTGTATTTTTTAGAATTAATAAATCTTTATTTTTATTAAACATAAGCTAATACTACTCGCAATTCCTTTATTTAATTTATGCCTAAACCTAATCTAGAATTAATAAATAAAGGTGCCAGGGGTTAAGCTCCGTTGCTGTAAGACAACAACCTCCATTATACTTCATGATTTTACTCACTTATAATAATAGACCCCTGGCATAACTTAATATTAAGTTTTGACAGATTGGTCTTGCAACAATGGAGCTTAAACATTATTAGCGGTCTATAATATTAGTTGAATAATATAAAGAGTCAAAAGATTTTAGTTGTCATTAATAATAAATAATGTAATTCTGAGTTACGAGGTATATTTTCTATATAATCTGCTTCTAGAATTTGCTTTTACATCAATAATAATTTATATTTATTTATATACTAAGATAGAACTTGAAAAATTGACTATCTCGTCTTTGTAAGACCTTGGACGCTCACATATTGCTATACGTTCTGCTCCTCGACCTACAGACTCCTTGCTCTTTTCCAAGTTGATCTTCGTATATCTATTCGTAAGTATAATTAGAAAATGATAAAATAAAATATGAATCCAAATTCACATCCTATTACTAAATCGCACTTATTCCATATAGTAGACCCAAGCCCTTGGCCTGTCCTAACATCTTTTGCTTTACTTCTTTTAGTTATAGGCGGTGTCTCGTTCATGCATGGCTACAAATTTAATATATATATTTTATCTGCAGGAGTTATTTCAGTAGGTTACTGTTTATATTCTTGGTGGAGAGATGTAGTGAAAGAAGGAATAGTCGAACATCAGCATACTAGTCCTGTTAGAAAAGGTTTACAAATAGGTATGGCGTTATTTATTTTAACGGAAATAGTATTTTTTGGTGTATTTTTTGCTTCTTTTTTTAAATCAAGTCTATCACCCGTAGGTCTTTTAGACGGTGTATGGGTTGTAAAGCAGGGAATTTGGCCTCCACCTACAATTAAAACTTTTGATCCATTTGATATTCCTTTTATCAATACTTTAATACTACTCTTATCGGGTACTACCGTTACTTGGGCTCACTATGCTTTAGAAGAAAAAAATCAAAAAGATTGCGTAACTGCACTTGCTCTTACCATATTGCTTGGGATATTTTTTACAACTATGCAAGCATATGAATATTATCATGCGGCGTTTAAATTCACGGATGGTATATATGCTTCTAATTTTTATTTAGCCACGGGTTTTCATGGAGCTCATGTAATTATAGGTACTATATTTCTAATAGTTTGCTACTTTAGAGCAAAAAGAGGAGATTTTACTACAGAAGGTAATGGACATTTAGGGTTTGAATTTGCTGCATGGTACTGGCATTTTGTGGACGTGGTTTGGTTATTTTTATTTACGTTTGTTTATATATTTGGAAGCTAAATTATACTATATGTGATTATAATGTTACTTAAAATAAGTGTTTTTAAAATATTTTTGCATATTAATTAAAATTGCATATATTTAGGAGTTGATTTATATATAAATAAATTATACATTATTTTTTAAATGCTAATTATTTTATTGAGGTAAAACATATGAACTTTCCTATTCGTAAATTAAACGAAGAATTAATCGATTATAATCTATCATTACGCATACTATTTACTATTCTAAGCGTGGCTATTATTATGGTAGCTTTTGATAGCTTAGGTAGTAGTGTCGGCGATCCTGTAGGTGATGCATTGTGTAAGTTAATTAAAGTATTCAGAGGCAATACTGCAAAAGGTATAGCTGTTGTCGGTATAATTGTTCTGGGAATTCAAACATTAAGAGGAAAATTGCAGTGGGAAGTAGCTTTAGTAGTAGTTACTGCAATCATTATATTATTTAAAGCTCCAGATATTGTTAATATGGTATCAAGTGATACTAATAGCTCAAATTGTGGTGTTTCCTAATACGCGATAATAAAAATTATTATATCTTTAGTAATACCCATAAGTTTCGGCTTATGGGTATTTTTATTTTTAAGTGACGTTGTTACATAACCTAAGCATTGCCTGTGTGGATACCGAGTCGTCATTGCGAGGGAAAACTGTAAGTTTTGACGAAGCAATCTCAGGATATTTGACGAGATTGCCACGCTCCTTACAGTCTCGCAATGACGGCTCAGTGTCACCCCGTGGTTTGACTACGGTATGACAGAGGTGAAATTGATCCACGCAAGCAACATACTTACTTAAATAAAAGCCCTAATCTATTACCTATAGCAATATCAATATATTTTGCCGTAACAGGGATTCCTTCAATATTCATTTCTAGATATATTTCTTGTTTTGCAGGGATTTTTGCTTGCAGCTTTGTAATTGATACATATTCATCTAAAGCTTGATTATTACTATCCATTACTCTAACTTTGATTATAGGATCAGAAATTAAATAATCAGACTGATTAGATAATTTATAAAATATCTTCATACCGCCTATATGATGAGATTTTCCTAAATTAATTTCTTCTATCTTTAATTGATCATATTTACCTAAAAATTTAAAACTATCTATTAGTAATATCACTAAACAAAAAATTATAAAGCTAGTCCATAATATTGAAAATATATTATATTTTTTCTTAGTAGGAATATACGGTAAAATAACCGGCACATTAGCATTATAATGATTTTTAATAGGAGTTTTAATAGTTTCCGTGTTTACTTTATCTTTAAAGTCATTTAATTTACTAGTATTATAGTCTAATTTTTGATACCACAAATGGCTACATTTGGAACATTTTACTCGTCGTCCGTTAATACCTATTTGATTGCTTGTAACGATAAATCTTGTTTGGCAATTTGGGCAAGTAATATACATAGTTAATTATAATTATTATGTTTGACTTCATGATAATCTCATTTATTATTTTTGGCAATAAAACAGTTAAAAGATATGTCCTCTCTTATTAAAGAAATTGAAGAAGCTTGGCAAATTAAGGACAAACTTTTTCAAGATTCTTCAAAGCTTATAACATTAAAAAAAACACTTAATGATATTATAGAAAGCTTAAATCAAGGTACAATTCGTGTTTGTGAAAAGAAAGAAAATAGTTGGGAAGTTAATGAATGGGTAAAGAAAGCTATATTGCTATATTTTATCACTACGGAATCGCAACTTTATAATAACAATTATAATAGTTGGTATGACAAAGTTGCTCCTAAATTTTCTGCGGATACTGATAAAAATATATTCAAAGAAGCAGCTATACGTAAAGTTCCCGGAGCTGTTGTTAGAACCGGTACTTATATAGCTAAAAATGTTGTAATTATGCCTTCTTTCATTAATATAGGTGCTTATATAGATGAGGGAACAATGATTGATACATGGGCTACTATCGGCTCATGTGCTCAAATCGGTAAGAATTGCCATATTTCAGGTGGTACGGGAATAGGAGGGGTGCTTGAACCGCTACAAGCAAAGCCCGTTATCATTGAAGATAATTGTTTTATCGGTGCAAGATCGGAAATAGCAGAAGGGGTAATAGTAGAAGAAGGAGCAGTAATTAGTATGGGAGTGTTTATCGGTAGCTCTACAAAAATAATATACAGAGATACAGGTGAAATTATTTACGGCAGAATTCCGGCTTATTCTGTTGTAGTTCCAGGAGTATTACCTGCTAAGGAAGCAGGTAAGCCTGGGCTTTACTGCGTAGTTATCATAAAACAAGTCGATAAAGCTACTAGAGCTAAAGTAAGCATTAATGATTTGTTAAGGTGACCGTTCACTGTTACCTAGTTCGTTTGACCAGTGTTGTTGCATGGCTCAAGAAAAGTACGCGGTGTCATTCCTGCGGAAGCAGGAATCCAGCATAAAGCGAGATAACCTCAGCTTTTAATTTCAAAAATTTTGGCACTGTCCAAATAAGTGTGTAAATTTCTTAAAGGTTGTATAAAAGAAAATATAACAAAAAGAGAAATTACAATGACACAGAAACAAAATGCTGCAATGGAACAAGCGATAGATTTATTGATCAATAATGATACAGATGTATCAATATTATTCAGGGAAGATGGTTTATTAAAAGAAATAACCAAGCGTCTTGTAGAGAGAGAGCTCTACAGTCCGAGATGAATAATCATTTAGGATATAGCAAGTACAATCAAAGTGATGCTCAGAATTCACGTAATGGTTATAACACAAAGAATCTGATTACAAAGAATGGTGCTGTTGAGATTGAAGTGCCAAGAGATAGAAATAGCAGTTTTGCACCATCATTAGTAGCAAAGCGTCAAAGAAGGCTTGATGGTTTTGATGATAAAGTACTATCTTTGTATGCTAAAGGTATGAGTTTATCAGATATAAAATTACAGCTTCAGGAGTTATATGGAGCTGATGTAAGCGAGAGTTTAATTAGCCAAATCACAGATGATATAATAGAGGATGTTAAGCTATGGCAAAGCCGTCCATTAGATCCAGTATATGCTATAGTATTTTTTGATTGTTTAATAGTAAAAGTACGTCAGGATAAATGGATTATCAATAAATCGGTATATGTTGCATTAGGTATTGATTTAGAAGGGCGGAAAGATATTTTGGGATTATGGATCAGTGAGAATGAAGGGGTTAAATTTTGGCTTGGAAATTTTACTGAGATGAAAAATAGAGGTATACAAGACATACTGATAGCATGTAGCGATAACCTTAATGGTATGTCTGAAGCTATAGGTGCTGTTTTTCCAAAGACGGAGCATCAATTATGTATTGTACATCAAATTAGAAATAGTTTACGATATGTATCATATAAGGACCGGAAAGAGCTTGCTGGTGATTTAAAACCTATTTATACACTAGCACAGAAAAAGAAGCACTTTCCGCTTTAGAGGCTTTTGAATCTAAATGGAATAAACAATATCCTCAAATTGCTAAATCTTGGTATGTTCACTGGGATAATTTAATGATTTTCTTAGGATACCCTGAAGAAATACGGAAAATAATTTATACAACAAATGCTGTGGAATCTGTTAATAGTCAACTCCGAAAAGTCACAAAAAATAAACGTGTTTTTCCAAATGATAATGCTGTTTTTAAAAGCTTATATTTGGCAATTGATTACATGACCAAAAAATGGTCCATGTCCATACCAAATTGGAACAAGGCTATGGCTCATTTTTTAATAAAATTTGACGAAAGAATCTAGGCTTTTGGAAAAGTTTACACACTTAATCGGGAAGACTCAAAATTTTCTGTATTTATACTTTTTTTGGATTCCTGCTTTTAGCTAAGAATGACATAGGAACCATGCAACAAGGTCCGCTTGACCACAGGATGACAAAGAGGAATAATAAGTAGCTCAACACTAGAACGGTCACGGATCAATAATATCGCCGATTATATCTTTAAAATACTCCTTTCTTTGTTGTTGCTCTGAAATATCTGTTTGTTGAATTGCATTATTATTGGGGTTTCCTAAGAAAGTATTATATGCCGTAAGTACTGAATTGTGTTGTTTTTGAGGATCATGTACAACGCCGGCTGCTTTAAAATATGATTCTGCAGCATTTTCTTCCTGTTGTTTTTGAAAGCGAAGTTCGTTTCCTTGGTCCATATATGAATCATATTTTTTTATAGGCTTTTCAGCCTTATCTATAAGACTGGTATAACATTCTAATATAGAGTCTAATTTATTATTCTTTCTATAAAATATGATAGCTGAATCTTCACGTCCTAAGTTAAATAGCATATCGCCGATTTTATCGTACATTTCTTTAAGCTCTTCATTACATGTTAGGTCTGCATTATAATTAGCTAAAGCTCCCTTATAATCTGCTTCTTCGCTCAATATATCGCCTATTTTAGAATAGCATCTAGCTATAGTTTTAATTACTTCCGTCTTGTCAGGATATTTACTTAACCACTTTATAGCTTCTTGATAATATTGCACCGGTTTATTATTTTCAGGTTTTATATTTTTTATAGAAGATAGATAGTTATTTTGTACGAATAAATCACATATTTCAATTAAGGAACTATAGCAATCATTGGACCTAGACCATGTTGTAGGTAACATTTCTTCGAATAATGATAATTCTTTAATTTGTAGGTTTAATACATATCGGTAGGCTTGAATAACCGGCTTATTATCCGTGAATTTCTCAATAGAGTCTAAAATTTGAAATATTGCCTCTATAAGGTTATTATCTTGTTTGTTTGATATAATAGTTTGAAGTTCCGATAATTGTGTTAATCCTTCAAAATGAGAAAGAGTTTTTGCTATAGCTGGATATTGTATTGAAGAACTTGGTAAATATGGTTTAACATACTCATCATAGTTATTATTATCTGAAAATTTTACACAGTTAAGAGATGTAGATATATTAAAATCTCTGAAAATTGATTGGATAGTATTAATTATATATTCTACATTTATCTGTATTTGTATATATAAATTTTCTATAAGACTGTCTTGTTCCTTTAGAAATGAACTTAGGTTCTTTATCTCTAAATTTTGTACTCCTGCTATCTCTTCTAGATCTGTTAACTCTAGAGTGAGCTTTATTTCTTCATCTTGAGAAGTAGGTTTATAGAAAAATTTTATATCAGAGGATTCTAATATATCTTTGTTACTAGCAATGCTATTTTGTAACATTGATATAATGTTTTCATGATTATTTTCATTATGTTGGGTTATTACGCATGTAAAATTTCCTTTTAATTTTTTGTGTTCTTCTATAGGAAAAATATTTTTAAAGTCTTCTATAATCCTATTAAAGATACTAGGGGATTTTACAGTCTCTTCTTTTGCTACTATGATAAATTTTAATTTATCGGTCATTTGAACTAGCTTTTTAATGAAAAATATATTGATTAACTCTTGAACTGGATCGGGTACTCCGTTAGAGTATTCCCAAAATATTTTTTCTGCAATTTCAAATTTTTTGGGATAATATATAGCTGGTTCATATTTATGCTTAATTTCCGGCGTTGTTTCAAAATCAAATAATTTATCAAATGTAAATTCTTCACCGTTTTCTATAATCTTAAGATTGTTTTCAAGAGCATTTAAAAACGTGCTTTTTCCGCTATAAGGTAATCCTATTACTACTGTAGCTTCTGATGTTTTTCCTGCTTGTATTAGTGAATAATTAACTTCAGTCAATCCATTTAGAATATTTTCTTTTAAAGAATCAAGAGCAGTTTCTTCTTTTGTTAAAGATTTAATATCAAGTTCTGTGGAAATTTTAGATTTCATATATAACCACTAATTTATTCTTTAATATAAATTTTTATACTGTCGTTTTCGCCGTTATCACTGATAGCTCTAATAATAAATTCACCGCTTTTTGCTTTCCATATTACAGGTTCGTTTGATTTTGCGGTTGCTATTAATTCATTATCTACAAACCAAAAAACGTTATTGGTTTTATTATCGCTAATCGCACTAAAAGTAATATTATCACTATCTTTAATTGAATGTATGGAATTTCTTAACGGGTATATAATTTTAGGTTTCTGATGATGCCAATTTATCAACCTATTGCAATGGTTTGTGGGTATCGGTTTCGGTAATATATGTATTCCTGCTTTTTGGTAAACCGAAAGCATATCCGTCGGCCATAAATTTACTGTTTTATATTCTGTTTGTCCTTTAATAAAGTTGCAAGCAGGCATACCGGTTTTTAAATCTATCAACATTTTTCTATAAATACCGGATTGTTTTATCGGTGATTTGCCTTTAATGAATAAGGCTTCTGCTTTAACCGGACACATATCGTTATCGATATCTCCCGTATCTGCACAAACTTTTACTTTAGTAATATTTAGTTCATTAATTTTTGAAAGGATTAAATCCTCATCTTTATTTGGATGGGCTATTGATTCGATAATATTAAAGAATAAAGGGGCTGCAGAAATATTACCTGTAAATGTTCCGTGAGTTTGCCCTTTGAAATCTCCAACCCAAACGGCAAGTACGTATTTTCCGAATATACCTACGCTAAGTGCGTCTCTAAATGAGCTAGAAGTACCTGTTTTCCAATAAATCGGTAAGTTATGCTTTGTATTGTTATAGGTAATAGGACGAGTCGTATCTTTTATAATATCAAGTGTTAGATAGCTTGCCTCGGGGGATAGTAATACAGCGTCATTCAAAAGGCTTGATACAAGCGAATTTTGCGGAACTCGTCTGTGCTCACGTATTAATATACGCTGTGCAGACTCGTCCTTAAATTCATCTTGTCTGAAGCCTTTTGAATTTAGCTGTAGTTTAGAATCAGTTTTGTCTGTGTCTTCCTTGTAGCCCTCAATGTCATTCCCGCGAAAGCGGGAATCCATAAGAGGATCTAACACTTTCCTAAGCGGTTTATAAGTACCGAAATTAGCAAGCATAGCATAAAGAGTAGTTAACTCTTCAAGAGTAATTTCTGCTGTGCCGAGTACTATAGATAAGCCGTAATTTTCAGGTTTTCGTAAGCCGCTAATTTTTGCTTGTTGTAAGAACTCATAAAAATTCGGTTTTTTTAACTTAGACGCCAGAAATATTACAGGTACGTTACGGCTCTTTATTAACGATTCTCTAGCACTTAATCCTCCTGTAAATCTGCTATCAAAATTTTCCGGTTTATAATGATCGTAGTAAGTAGGTGTATCCTTTAGTAAAGTTAACGGATGTATTAGCGATTGATCAAAACTAAGTGCATAGACAAACGGCTTTAAAGCTGAGCCTGGAGATCGAGGGCTTTTAGTGCCGTTAATCTGTCCGCAAATATCGTTATTAAAAAAATCACCTGAACCAACGCTTGCAAGCACTTCCATAGTAGTAAAATCAATAAGAATTACGGAAGCATTATTAATGCCGTATTTTTTCAGGTTATTAATATATAGCCGGACTTGCTTTTCTATAGTAGTTTGCAGATTCTTATCTATAGTAGTATGTATAATAGGACTATCATTATTTGCCAGAATATCTAAAGTGAAATGCGGTGCGATAAAAGGAAGATTTTTATTTTGATTAAATTTAATCGGCAAACTAATTAACTTATTATAAATAATATCTTGTGGGTGAGTCGTTAGCCACTCGGTAAATAGATATTTACGTGCTTTAAAAATATTAATATCATTCCCGCTTCTTTTAAGAGGATTTTGTGGGATTACTGCAAGGCTTAGAATATCGAGCAAATTTAAATCTTTTAGGTCACGATTGAAGTAAATATAACTGCCGGCTGTTATCCCTTCAATATTACTACCGTAAGGCACTAGGTTTAGATAAGCTTCTAGGATTTCATTTTTTGAATAATGTAGCTCTACATGAATAGCTTTAATGATTTGATGGATTTTACCAAGAATAGTAGAAGAGCTTATTCCGTATCTTAAACGTGCTACTTGCATTGTTATAGTAGAGCCGCCTATTTTACGACCACTTCCTAAATAAGTAGAATAACAAGCTTTGGTTAAAGAAACAGGATTAACGCCGAAATGTTTGTAAAAATGTCTATCTTCATATAACAATACTGCTTCTATAAAACTTGCCGGTATTTCACTTATAGGAGTGAATATCCTATATTTATCGTCTTTAGAAAGCGAAATACGCATTAACTCGCCGCTTCGGTCAAATACTCTTTGTGAGAAACTTATGTCTTTAAGCAATGGAGCAGGAGGAATAGCGAAATATAATGTTATAATGCCGATAATTGTAATAGACAGTAGTTTGATTTTGAGAGACAATTTGATATACCTTATATTTTAATGTCATTGTTTCATGGATGCTAGAGCTGTCATTCCCGATAGGCATTGCCCACGTGGACCGAATCGTCATTGCGAGGAAAAACTGTAAGTTTTGACGAAGCAATCTCAGGAGTTTGTTATTGTTTCATAAGATTGCCACGTCGCTTCGCTCTTCGCAATGACGATTTGGTAGCCATGCAACAATAGCTGCTCGCAATGACGTTGAACCCTAGCAATAACCATTATCATACAACAATCATTATAAAGTATTTTAAAAATAATGAAAATTTTAATAATATAGCTTGCATGTATAGAAGTAATATCATATAGTGCACCACAAGGCATTAATAAATTAACTAATCGTTAACAAAAATTAAACATTACGATTGTTATAAATATTAAATTATCATATAAAATCTACGCTAATATCCTACCTTATAACCCATCAATATAAATTTCTTGATATAATATTTTTTTCGTGTATAATCATCTTTAATAACAAATTAAACATTAATATTTTAAGTAATTGTTAATATTTATTAAAGGGGAATTAGATATTATGGCAAAAAATATAAATTCTAAACTTATAAAATTATTCTTACTCAGCTGCGCGAATGCGGCAATCATGACTGCTATGGCCGGAGAAGCAAGAGCAGATATAGAAATCCATGATATATTGAATCATACTCCTGAGTATGAAGCATTAGCCCCTGCACAAAAGCTTAATATTATAAAAGGGATTCAAGCTCGTGAAGATTTCGGCGATCTTTTTGATGATCTTATGCCGGGGGAAAGAAGATTATTCAATAACGAAATAATAGAAGTCAAGAAACTTCAAGCAGTTGCTCCCGTGCTTAACGGTGCTAGAGAAAGAAGAGAAGCACGTGCAGCCGGTGTTGAAGTTGTTGATTTAATAGGTAATACTGCAGTAGAAACAGGACGTAACGAGCAAGAGATGGCTCTAGAAAATAGGCTTCAAGTGCTGGAAATCCTTGCTAAAACTGAAGGGACAAATGCTGTAAGCGTTAACGATAAAATTAAAAAAGCTATACATTTTAATAACATAGAAAATTTAAATACACCTTTGGAGCAGTTAAAATATATAACTATGGCAGGCGGTGTAGATGCTAATGATAATTTAAAAGTTGTAAATAATTATGTTGAAGCCCCTTTAACAAAAGAAGCTTTTGAACATATATATTTTAGCACTAATATTACTGATCCTACTGTAAGAAGTGCAGATATTGCACCTGATTATTATAAACCGGGACAAAGTGATTTATTAAAAAAGTTTAAAAGTGTAGCGACTCCGGAAACAAAGCGTAAATTATTAAATCAATTTGAAAATTATGTTACTCAAAACTTAGTTGAACTTGAAGCTAACAAATCTAATATTCCTACAAGACAGGCTATAATAAAACTAGCCGATCCTGCAAGATTAGTTACTTATTTAGAGAAAATGGCTGAATTAAAGACGTCATATATCGATAACGGTAAGAAGAAGGTAGTTAATGAAGAGGGTAAGTTACTTGATGAAGCCGGTTTAAAGAATTATAACAAGATTTTAAAAGATGCCGGTTTAATAACTAAAGATTTGACCGGTAAGAAAATGCAAGCATTGATAGATAATTTCAATGCTTTCACAATGAGTGATCTAGCACTTGTCCTAACAAAAACCGTAGGTGAAATAAAAATAGATAATGAGCGTTTAGTAGGGCTTAATAATACAATGCCGCCGTTTCGGGGAACAGGCGCTAGACCGGTTAGAAATTTAAATAATCTAGATGCGATAACCGATCTTAATCCTGAATTAAAATTAGCAGGTCATGATCTAAAAGCGAAAGAAGAGGCTGCTCCCGTAGTAAGAGGACCTGCACCGGTTATAGGAAGAGCAGTTGAAGAAGCTCTTGTAGCTCCAAATACTGATGAAGGCACATTTCATAATGAGATGTATTTAGTTAAAAATACAAAAAATCCTGAAAAGCTAGAAGTAAGAACATTAGGAGCAGAAAATGATTTAGGAATTACAATAAGAACTCTATTAACTTTAGAAGAAAGAAAAGTTCCACATGAGTCTTTAGCATTATTTTCAGAAGCAAATCCTGATAAAGCACAACTAATAATAAAAGCTAAGAATATTTGGAATAGACTAAAAAATGATGATTTAATAAAGCAAACTTCAAGGCAAGCTTTAACTTTAAATAATAAAATAGCAAACGGTACATTTTTTGAAGAACTGTTCAACGAAGAAGAGCATAATGCAATAGGCCGTTTAAATTATACTTTTGGTAAATTACCGTTGGACTTACAAAATCATATTACGGCAAAAAGTAATGAAATAAAAATAAAAGATGAACTACAAGGTAAGAAAACAATTATATCAAGAATAGATTATATTGCTAAAAATGAAAATGTTTTAGGAGCAAATTCTTTAAATAATGAAATAGAGAGAATTGTTGATAATTTTAATAGTTTAAAATTATCCGATATACTAGATATTGCTCTTAATAAAGAAAATGTACGCGATAATATAGCCCTTACTACTAAAGCAAACGAAGTAAATATTCAAGTAAATAATTGGATTAATAATAATATTGTTAATTTAACGGTGGATGATAGTTTAGGTAATGGAAAAGGTAAATTAGATAAAGCGGATTTAACATCTTTACAAAATAAAGCTGCCCCGGCAACATTATCAAAAATTTATGAAATAGGAGTTGATACTAAAGCTAAATTACTAAAAAAAGTTTTAGCCGATAATGCAGCCGATTTATCCAAAGCTTCTAAAAATATTACAGAAAAAAATATAGCAGATGTCGTACAGAATAATTTCAATGCAAAAATGAAAGCTTTAACGCCCGGTACTAAAGATTTCTCAAAAGAGCAAATTGTAAAATTTCTTAACGTAATAAGTGATGCGAAAATAAAAGCGGTATTAAAAGAAGTAAAAACAGCAAAAGCTGCTAGTGCCCCTGTTGCTGCACCGATAATAGTGGTAGCAGGTGGACCACCGCCACCACCACCGCTGCCTACGAGGGTGATAGGATATAATGGGCTTGGTATGGATGGTCTAGTTAGAAAGATGAATATTTTAAAGCCTATCGAAAATCTTTTTCCTAAAAAACCCGATGCAGATGCAGGTGAAGTGGTTTATATTGCTCCTACTTCTGAATTAGGAAAAAAATATGAAGATGCCGTGAAAGTTATAGCAGCTTCAGATGATAAGTTTAAAAAAGAGTTGGCAATAAAGACTAAAGGAAAAGAAAAACTAAAAGCATTAATTGTAGAGGAAGTTTTTGAGAAATATACAACTAAAAATGCAGATGCACTTGATGGCGATATAAATCAATTAGCTCAAGCTATAAAAGAAGGAACCAATATTGAGTTCATAGGTCCTAAAAGAGAAGTAGAAAGCGGTATAGATCAAGAAACAAGAAATCTATGTGTTAGAATGAATCAAGATGCAGGATTAATGCAGCAACTTAAAACGAATAATCCTAGGTTAGCAGCAATTATAGAAGCGGCAGCTGTCAATGAAGAAGAAGTTGCTACAAGACTTCCTGAGTCGGCAGCAGCACAAGCAGTAGAAAACGGAGACGTAAACTATGGCGGAGTAGTTGTAGTAGCTCCTGCTGCTGCTCCCGTAGCTCCTGTTGCCCCGTTAGTTTTACCGGCAGACCCGGAAGAAGACCCGGAAGAAGTAGCTGTTCCTGCAGCACTGGCAATCAATATGGAAGATGTAGTGGTAGTTCCGCCGCCGGTGGAAGAAGCACCACAGGCTGATGCAGAAATTATGATTGTTCGAGCTATAGATAGGATTGTGCCTGTAGAAGGCAATATTGAAGACTTTGATGATGAGGACGATGATGAAGATTTTGAAGATGATGATGACGATATAATACAAGAGCAAACAAAATTAGAAATATCTAGTAGCACTACAGTAGTTGTAAATAAATCAGAATCTAAGGATTCTGAAGATAGTTTTGAAAACCTGAAACAAGAGGAAGCAAAAGTAGCTGCTTCTATAAAGGAGGCAGAAGAAGCAAGAATTGCTGAAGCCGTAAGAGTTGAAGCTGCTGAAGTTGCAGAAATGCAAAATGCAGTAAAACAAGACGAAGAAATGATTGGAGCAATATATAATCCGATTCATGGTATTATCACTCAAATGAGCCGCAATATCATATCGCATAGAATGTTCTCTAGTGCTGCGGTTGCTGCGGGTGATGAAGATGAGAAAGTGTTAGATAAAGGTCTTTGGATTGCAGGTACTATCGGTACTAATAAGCAAAAAGGGACTAGCGGTTATAGAGGTCATGCTTCAGGCGGTACTATAGGTTTTGACGTCGGTTCTGACAACTTTAAAGATTTAGTCGGTATTGCTTATACTAAACTAGATTCAAAGTTTAAATCTAGCGGTAGCAGGTCAAATACTACTGTTGATAGCCATATATTAGCTCTATATGGTCAAAAAGAGTTACCGAAAAACTTTATGATCCAAGCTATGTTTGCTTACAATCATAATATAGTAAAGAGTAAAATCAACCGTTTAGGTACTATTGCAATCGGTAAATATAAGAATAATAATTATAACTTTGAAACCTTATTAAGTTATAATCATCTTATGAACGGCGGTATTACTCTTACTCCAAATCTTGGTATAAGATACGGTCACTCTAAAGACGGTTCTTATCAAGAAAGTGATGTAGGTATCCAGCATTTGAGTATTGCTTCTAAAAAGCAGCATTTATGGAGCGGTATTTTAGGCACTAAAGTAGCTTTAGCCCCACAAAAGATAGCTGAAGGCTTAAGTATTACGCCTGCACTTCAAGCTTCTGTAGAAAATTACTTTAACAATAAGAGTAAAAAACTTAATGCTAAAGTAAAATGGAAAGATAGAGAAGTTAATGAAACTATCGCATTACTAAAACAGCCTAAAGTTGGTTATAATATCGGGACTAGCGTTTTAACTGAAAAAGGTAATATAAGCGTGACTTTAGAGTATAACTGCCACTTACAGAAGAAATATCAAAGCCATCAAGGCTTTGTGAAGTTGAAAGTGAAATTGTAAGTTATTATTATTTCATGTATAGTTAATGAATGTCATCCTGCGTGGTATTGCTGCGTGGATATCTAATCGTCATTGCGAGGAGGCTTTGCTCGCGTGGATCGGTAAAACCTACTGTGTCATCCCCTGGCTTGACCACGGGGTCCATAAAAACAATAACAAATACTAATATTTTAGTATTTTTAACTGGATCCCGTGGTCAAGTCTAGCTCGTTTATGTCATTCCCGCGTAGGCGGGAATCCAGTAAAAAAAACATAAATACGGCAAGTTTTTAAAATTAAAAGCTCGATTTATCTCGCTTTATGCTGGATTCCCGCCTACGCGGGAATGACATCGTACGTTTTTTTCGAGCCATGCAACAAGACCGGTCAAGCCACGGGATGATAGAGGTGAAATTGACCCACGCGCAGGCAATGCCATGTGGGAATGACGTAAGAACCATAATAATACTTATTACTCGTCTCTTACTACTAAAACTGATATATCTGAATGACGGACGATTTTAGAAGCATTAGGTCCAAGCATATAATCTTTTAGTTGTAGTCTGACTGCAGAGATTATTATTAAATCGGCTTTAATTTCATTAGAGTGCTTAATTATTTCATCATAAACGGCACCGTTACCTATATAATAATCTGTTTCAATTTCATCAGGAATATATTGTTTGATAAGCTCTTTAATTTGAGTCTGATACTTTTCTTTTTTCTCTGTTTTCCAATTTTTAGGTAAATAATCTTCAAACATTTTCGTACCGAATTCAGGAATTACATACATAAAATGTAATTTTGCTTGAAAGTTCGTCGCAAGCATTAAAGCCTTAGAAAGAATACCTTTTATAGATTTTTTATCATTTAAATCTATAGGTATAAGTATATTTTTAAATATAGTATTTTCAGACATAAGATATTGTTAGTTTTTATTTCTTACTGAATCATGTTTTGGTAGAACAAAATTTTAGTATCGGCAAAATAGTTAATATCGAGGTTATTTAATAAGTAATTAGAAAGTTTAAAATTTGCTACGTTTCTATGAAAAGCTCCAATAAATTTATCTAAAATATCACGATTCGCCTCATCTCTAGTTACTAGGATTGCGGATACTTTTACTGTAGTTTGATCATCGGTAATCCCTGGATATAAGCCCTTGTGAAGTATAGCTTTATGAAACGCTCTATTTTGTTTTATTAATTCTGCTATTTTATCATTTTCAATTGAAACAAAATCAACTTCACACTTATTAGCTATTAAATTTACTAAGGGGTTAGAGTGTCCAACCATCATTATTATAGCATCTATTTCCTTATTACAGAATTTATCAATAGAATCTTCATAATTAATATGTAGCTCTTCAGGTTCTTTAGAAAATTTATATAAAGAACGTATGGCATCATAAGTAATATTACTACTGGAAAATGCCGGATCGTTAGTTATTTTTTTTCCGTCAATATCAGCAAAAACTTTTATTTTATCCTCATCTTTTACAATAATCGTAAAAAACTCATCATGTAGATTAAGTACCTGACGTAAATTTTGCATTTTTTCTTGAGCGTGATAATAACCTATGCCCTCATATGCTTCTACTGCAATATTAGTTTGCACTAGAGCTAAATCAATTTTGCCTTGTTGTAATAATTTTAAATTTTCTATACTGCCGTTTGTTGCAACAACTTCACATTTAATATGTTCATTATTTTTATCATCATTTGTAATAGTCTTGCATAAATCAAGTCCAATAGCATAATATCCTTTTAAAATAGAGCCGGTACCGATTTTAATGACTTTTGGAGCAGCATAAATATTACTGCAAATAAGAAATATGCTAATAATAGTAGCTAGTTTAAAATTATTCATAAAACTAATTTGAATTATTTTCGGTGTTTTGGTCTTCTTTATGTTCACCAAGTTTTAGTTCTAATAAATTAATAGAACCGATATTTATTCCTTTATCTGAAAACTCAATATCAAACTTAGCTTTTTCTATATTGTTGTAAGCCGAATTTGAATCATTTTGATCTATATTTAATTGTTCGTCGGAAGTTTTATTAATTGCTTTAGCAATAATTGTTTTAATTATTTTCTTAGAAAAAATAATATTATTCGGTAATAATTTATCAACTATGGAATTATAATTTTCCAGCTCAAAATATAGTTTTCCTTCCGGTAATTTACCCGCAAAGAATTGTAAAGCACCGTTTAAATTAACTTTAGAATCATTATCACAAGTAAAAATAAATCTTTCTATATTAAAATTTTGTAAAATAGCTGAATCTTCTCCGTCTTCAGCGAATTTTAAAGAAGCAGCAATATCTAAATTAGCATTTTTTAAATTCAAAATATCTTTTTCTGAATAATAATTCATATTTAAAAATAAGGATATATTTTCCTCAGTTGCTAAATTCTGTTTTCTTATAAGAAATGCTAAATCATTAATTTTAAAGATTTCTTGATTATCTTTAAATATCGATAATGCTTTGTTATTTAGTTGAACCGATTTTAATATCTCTTTCAAATTATCATTCTTGGATATTTTGTATAAAGGTTTATTAAATTTTCCTATACCTTTTATATCATCATCGCTGCGTACATCATAGGTAAATGTTTTATCGCCGTAATTATCGACTTCTCTAATAAAAGGACCGAAATTAAGAGCGGCTCTTTTAGTACTAAAAGCTATATTCAGGACAATATTTTCGCATGTAAACTCTTTAGAATTTACATGATCAATTAATTTTACTTTAGGATCCGTTACGGTAATTTTCCAATTAAAAGGATAGCCTGAAAACTTAACTGCATTATAAGATATTTTAAGATTATCTGATTCAGAATTCTTAATTAAACTTACAACGTTATTTTTTATAGTATATGCAGTTGCAAACCATATTATAGTAAAGGCTAAAAACACAAAAAGAAGTATTTTACGTATCACTTTTTTAATCCATTATAATTTTATATTACGAGTAGCAGAAGGAAGGCGTACTTTTATGCCGTCTAATTCTTCGGTTAAAATAATTTGGCATCCCAATCTAGAAGTATCGGTAAGACCGAAGGCTAAGTCAAGCATATCTTCCTCTGCTTCCGTAGGTTTTTTTAATTTGTTGTAAAATTCTTCTTCTAAAATAACGTGACAAGTAGCACAAGCAAGAGATCCTTCACAAGCTCCCTCAAGGTCTAGATCGTTACTATGGGTAATTTCTAAAATGGAAAGCCCTATAGGTGCTTCTACAGTTTTTTCTTCTCCATCATTTACAATAAATGTTACTTTTATTTTTCCTGACATTCTTCTTATTTTTCCTTATCTAAATTAGTTCGATTATATATAAATATTTTATATATAACTGAGGCTATTTAGTTTGATTGATATTTTTGCCTTTTAGCAAATCATTAATTATTATATTAAGCTTTGTATTCATAGATTTTTTTATTTTGGATTTAAATTCTTTAATAGAATTGTTAATTAAGATCCGATCTCTAGCGTGTGCGGCTTCTTTTATATTATCTAATAAAGAATTAATTATAGATATCTCACTTTCCGATAATAAAGCTGTTAATTCTGCTATAGCACGTTCTATGCTAAAGATTAAAGCCTCTGCTTCAATTATTGCTTCTTGTAATAATCTCGTAGTATAATCTATTTTAGCATTTTTATAAGCGTTTTCTAACATAATATCAATCTCCGTTTTATCAATACCGTGATTTGGCTTTACTTCTATAGTATGTGATGTATTACTGATTTTCTCATAAGCAGAAACGGATAATATACCGTCTGCATCAATAGCAAAAGTAACTTCGGCTCTAATATTTCCTGCTTTCATAGGAGGAAGTCCCTTTAACTCAAATCGAGCCAAGCTACGGCAATCTACAGCCATTTCACGTTCGCCTTGCAATATATGAAATTGTATACCGGTTTGATTATCGGCATAAGTCGTAAATTCTTTTACTACCGAAATAGGAATCGGAGTATTACGCATAATGATTTTTTCAACTATACCGCCGTATAATTCCACACCCAGCGATAAAGGTACTACATCAATCAATAATGAATTTGTATGGGGTGCTGTTAAATTTTCTGCTTGTAATGCAGCCCCCCATACGACTGCTTTATCAGGATCGATATCTGATAAAATATCTACAGCATATTCCATAAAGTTTGATACAAGCGAATTTTGCAGGACTTGCCTGTGCTCACGTATTTTTATACGCCCCGCAGGCTCGCCTTTAAATTCATCTTGTCTGAACCTTTTGGAAATATGCTGCACTTTAAATGCTTTAGATAATTCGGTTTTTATTAAAGGAGTACGAGTTGCACCGCCAACTAAAATAATGCCATCTATCTTTGGATTCCCTGCTTGTTCTAAACATTCTTTAGCTATATTGATAGTACGTTCTACTAAAGGTAAAATTAATTGTTCTAATGTTTGCTTATTAATTGATATATTATCATTATTAAAACTATCTTTATATGTTAAAGTTTCTTTAGCTTTTTTTGCAAGTTGTAAAGTATCTACAGAATTAGGTAAATCAAATTTATTGCAAAGATATTGTGTAATTACTACATCTATATCGTCGCCACCAAGCATATTATCGCCGTTTGTTGCTATAACTTGAAAAATACCTTCTTGTATATTAAGAATAGATACGTCAAAAGTGCCGCCGCCTAGGTCATATACTAAATAACAGCCTTTTTGATTTTTGTTTAAGCCGTAAGCATAGGCAGCTGCAGTAGGTTCGGCAATTAGCCTTAATACTTCAAAACCTGCTATTTTAGCCGCAAGCATTACTTCGCCTCTTGCTGCATCGTTAAAATGTGCAGGTACGGTTATAACTGCTTTAGTTATATTAGTCTTTAATTGCTCTTCTGCTTGATTTTTTAAGTAAATAAAAACTTCTGCTGCAATTTCAGAGATTCGCAGTTGTTTATTTGCAAAGTTTAATTTAAGCTCACTACTATTTGCCTCTAGATAATCTTTAATTAACGAAAAAAGTGCCGGAGTATTTAAAATTTCTTTTAATGTTTTACCGAATAGTCTTTTAATAGAACGCAGCCCTTTATTATTACCTATTATAAAATTTTCGTTTGTAAAATCTATAGTAGTTGGGATTAGTTCTTTATCATCTCTAGATTTAATAACTTTAACTTTTCTATTAGTTGCAATAGCTATTAATGAGTTAGTAGTGCCAAAATCGATACCGACTGCTATTTGCCGTTCTTGCTTAAAATCAGCTTGCTCCGGTTCTGTAATTTCTATTATTTGCATGATTTTATTTTTTCTTGCAGTTTATGCAGCAATGTCCCAATATATTTAAGCTTGCTAGTTTTTATAATTGTGTCTGATAGATTTTGTTCTTCAAAAGCTTGTTTTAAAGAATCAATCTCAAGCTTTTTCATTAATTCATATTTGTCTTTTATTTTTTCTAAATCACTAAATAAGATTGTATTTTCGATTATTTCCATTTCATCCCAGAATATGCATAATTCTAGAGGCGAAAGTAAACTACGTGTCTTTTCGTCATTCAAATTTATATTTTGCAAGAGCAGCATATATTCAGCACGCTTTAAGGTATCTTTAAGAGTAGAGTAAGCATTATTTAATTCAGCCGCAGTAATTAGATTTTGTTCCTTTTCCTGCAAAGTTTTTGCTTTATCGGGATGATATTTTACCTGCATAGCAAAATATTGCTTTTCTAATATCTTTAAATCAATATTATAATCTTGCGGAAGTCCTAATAATTGAAAATAATTTTGCACTTTAAAATTCTATATTATTTTAGGTTTTGTTGCATGGATTGATTTTTATCGTCATTGCGAGGAGAAACTGTAAGTTTTGACGAAGCAATCTCAGGAGTTTATTATTTCATGAGATTGCCACGCAGCCTACGGCTTGCTCGCAATGACGACTCGGCGTTCATATAACAAAGACTATATATTATATACATTAAAAATTAAAAAAATACAATTATGGAAGTAGATCTATTACATTTTGAAAAAAAATATCATAACTATATTGTAGCAGGTATAGATGAAGCAGGTAGAGGACCGCTAGCAGGCCCGGTAGTAGCAAGTGCCGTTATAATAGATAACACTAATATTATACCGGGCATTAAAGATTCTAAAAAACTTTCTAAAAAGAAAAGAGAACTATTATATGAGCAAATAACTAGTAATTATGTTTGGGCAGCTGCTATTATTTCCCATATCGAAATTGATGAAATTAATATATTAGAAGCAACTAAAAAAGCTTGTTCTATTGCTGCGGCAAATCTTAGCCTTAAGCCGGAAATAGTTTTAGTTGACGGTAATATGCCGTTTAAGGATAAAAGATTTGTTAGTATGATTAACGGTGATAATTTATCGTTATCGATTGCTGCGGCTTCTATTGTTGCAAAAGTTACTAGGGATCGTTTAATGCTAGATTTAAGTACTGAATTCCCACAATATTTATGGCATAAAAATTCCGGCTACGGTACAAAAGAACATATAGAAGCTATTAATATGCACGGCTTATCACCGTATCATAGAAGAAGTTTTAAGTGTTGTTGAGTGAATTGATTTTAGCGTCATTGCGAGGAAAAACTGTAAGTTTTGACGAAGCAATCTCAGGAGTTTGTTATTACTTCATGAGATTGCCGCGTCGCTTCGCTCCTCGCAATGACGTTTTTGGTATCCACACAACAATGACGATTTTAGATCTACAACGCACACCATCAGCTTAATTCAAGTGCTGCCTCTTCTAGAGTTTTTAGCTGATCACGAAGTTTTGCGGCTTGTTCAAATTCAAGATTACTTGCGGCTTTAAGCATGTCTTTCTTTAATTTTTCAATATGGGCTTTTAACTTAGCAGGGTTATCAAATAAAGTATGAGCTTGTTTTTTATCAAGCTTACTATCGACTTTCTCAAGTTCTGCTAAAGCATGAATAGCACGGTTGATGGTTTTTGGAATTATGCCGTGTTTTTCATTATATTCCTGCTGAATTTGCCGTCTACGCGAAGTTTCACTCATGGCTTTATCAATAGATTTAGTCATTTTATCGGCATAAAGTATAACTCTGCCCTCACTATTTCTTGCAGCTCTTCCGATTGTTTGTATTAACGATACTTCCGACCGTAAAAATCCCTCTTTATCTGCATCAAGTATAGCAACTAAGCCGCATTCAGGAATATCAAGCCCCTCCCGAAGTAGATTAATACCGACTAAAATATCGATAGTACCTTGTCGTAAATCTCTTAAAATCTCGATACGCTCAAGCGTATGAATGTTAGAATGTAAATAAGAAGTTTTATATTTTAGCTCCTGCAAATAGGCGGTTAAATCTTCTGCCATTTTTTTAGTTAAGGTGGTGACTAGAACACGAAAACCTTTAGCTATAGTAGCCTGAATCTCGCCAATTAAATCCTCAACTTGGTTAGTAGCAGGCTTGATAATACATTCGGGGTCAAGCAGTCCCGTAGGCCTGATAATCAGCTCTACTACAGTGTCTCCGGTTTCTTCTAGCTCAAATGGTCCCGGGGTTGCTGATACAAAAACGGTTTGCGGTCTAAATTTTTCCCATTCTTCAAATTTTAAAGGTCTGTTATCAAGAGCAGAAGGCAGACGAAACCCATGCTCTACCAATACTTCTTTCCTTGCTCGGTCGCCGTTATACATCGCTCTAATTTGAGGTACGGATACGTGGCTTTCATCAACAAATAATAACGCATCTTCCGGCAAGTACTCGAATAATGTCGGTGGCGGCTCACCGGCATTACGACCGGTAAAGAATCTCGAATAATTTTCAACGCCTTTACAGCTGCCGGTTTCTGTCAGCATTTCAAGGTCATATTGAGTACGTTGATTTAGCCTTTGCGTTTCAAGCGGTTTATCTTGCGACTTTAAGAACTCTAAGCGTTTTTGTAACTCCTCCTCAATACCTGATATGGCACTATTTACCGTTTCTTGCGGCATCACGAAATGCGAATTACCAAAAACCATAGCTTTATCGAGCTTAGCAAGTTTCTCACCCGTTAGGGGATCAAATTCATGTATATATTCAAGTTCATTACCGAAAAACGATAAACGCCAAGCTTTATCACTATAATGTGAGGGAAAAATATCGATATTGTCGCCTTTAACCCGAAAACAGCCACGCTCAAATCCGATATCGTTACGCTCATATTGTAGATTTATCAAATCGTTTAATAGTTTATCACGAGGGTAGCTTTTGCCAGGTTCTAGATTAACCGTCATCTGATAATATAAATCAGGAGAGCCAAGCCCGTAAATACAGGAAACGGAAGAAACTACTATAACGTCACGACGCTCTAATAATGATCTTGTAGCGGAATGACGCATTAAATCAATCTGCTCGTTAATTGATGAGTCTTTTTCTATAAAAGTATCAGTACGTGCTATATAAGCTTCGGGCTGGTAATAATCATAATATGAGACAAAATACTCAACGGCGTTCTTTGGAAAAATCGACTTCATTTCTGAATAAATTTGAGCAGCTAAAGTTTTATTATGTGCCATTATCAGAGTAGGGCGATTAGTTCTCTCTATAATATTCGCCATAGTAAAAGTTTTGCCTGACCCTGTAATACCAAGCAACATTTGTGAGCGTTTTTTACTATTTAACCCTGCTATAATTTCATCTATTGCTTTTGGTTGATCGCCTGCTGGTTTATATTCTGAGATAATAGAAAAATTATTCATGTATTTTTACTTGCTTTAAAAACTATAGTTTAAGATAATATATTAAAATCTAACAAAAAAATATAATATTATGAATAAAGCTATATTACACACAATTATTATTTATACTCTCGCTAGTTGTCCTTATTGTATAAAAGCTAAAGCATTGCTTGATGAGAAAAATGTTGTTTATGAGGAAATTGAAGTAAGTAATTTTACTCAGGAAGAGAAAGAAAAATTTATTAAGAAATCCGGTGGAAAAAAGACGGTCCCGCAGATATTTATAGATAATATACATGTTGGAGGTTGTGATGCTCTATTTGATCTTGAAAAAGAAGGAAGGCTAGATAAGTTGCTGGAAGGGCAACCGAAGAAGAAGATGCCTGCAGCCGGGGCGTAACTAATAAAAACGTCATTGCGAGCGAACGTAGGGTATTATTGCATGGCTTGAAAAGCCTACTCGATGTCATCCCCGCGTAGCACTGTTGCGTAGACTGGTAAAACCTGCTCAATGTCATCCCCGCGAAGGCGGGGATCCAGAAAAAATAAATAATAAAAATGTATTGGGTATATATATTATGTTCTGATCGCAATGGTACTTTGTATATTGGCATTACTAATAATATACTACGTCGTACTTATGAACATAAGCAAAAAATAATCAAGGGTTTTACAGCAAAATATAATATTATAAAACTTGTCTATACAGAAGAATTTACTGACATTAAAGAAGCTCTTGCTAGAGAAAAAGCACTAAAGAAATGGAATCGTGCTTGGAAAATAAAATTAATAGAAAAAATTAATCTTAGATGGGAAGATTTAGGCAAGTGTATTTCTGGATTCCCGCCTACGCGGGAATGACACCGAGCCATGCCTACATTCTTCTTGGATGACAAAGCCATACAAACTTGCAAAAACTCCAAAAATGCCCAAAAACAACAATCATAAAAATTCATTCTATTTACTTCTGCCTTATTTATGGTCGAAGGATTTTGATATACGCCTGCGTATTGTTACCTCTCTTATTTGTCTAGTCATAGCTAAAGTAATAAATATTTTCGTTCCGATTGTTTATAAATATATAATAGATGGGCTAAATAAAAATTTTGCTCTTTCGGTTATTATAGGGATTATTCTTGCATATGGCGGAACAAAAATATTGGTACAAATATTTAGTGAGCTGCGAAATATTATTTTCTCAAAAGTAGGACATCAGGCGACTCGCTTAGTTGCTCTAAATGTCTTTAAGCACATGCATAATTTAAGTATGCGTTTTCATATTACCCGAAAAACAGGAGGCTTAAGTAGGTCTATAGAGCGTGGTACTAAAGGGATCGAAGCGGTGCTGCGTTATTCATTATTTAATATTTTTCCGACAAGTGTAGAAATTATACTTGTAAGCGGGATGTTATGGTATGTGTACGGTATTTGGTTTGCCGTAACTATTTTAATAACAATGATAGTTTATGTCGGTTATACTTTCCTAATCAGTACTTGGCGTATTTCTTTTGCAAGGGAAATGAATCAAAGCGATAACACTGCCAATAATAGAGCAATCGATAGTTTGTTGAATTTTGAGACCGTTAAATATTTCGGTAATGAAGAATATGAGGCGATAAAGTTTAATGAAGCTCTGCAAACTTATGAAAGATCAGCTACTAAAACTACTAACAGCCTATCGATTTTAAATATAGGACAGGATGTTATAATATCTTTAGGGCTTGTTAGCCTTATGATACTTTCGGCAAATGCTATTAATCAGAATAAAATGACCGTCGGCGATTTAATAATGGTTAATACTTATCTATTTCAGCTATCAATTCCACTTTCAATACTTGGCTTTGCTTATAGAGAAATTAAAAACGCTCTAGTTAGTATGGAAGATATGTTTAATCTTTTAGACATACCGGCAGAAGTAGAAGATGTCGTGAACGCTAAGGAGTTAATTATCTCAAAAGGTGAGGTTAGTTTCGATAATGTTAGTTTTGCTTATAATCAGGAACGTCCGATTTTGCATAATATAAGTTTTACGATTAAGAGCGGTAAAACTTTAGCGGTGGTAGGTAGTAGCGGGGCAGGGAAATCAACTATATCACGCTTGCTTTTTAGGTTTTACGATATTAATAGTGGTAGCATTACTATAGATAATCAAGATATAAGAGAAGTCACGCAGGTCTCACTTCGTAGGTCTATCGGGATTGTTCCGCAAGATACCGTACTATTTAACGATACGATATATTACAACATCGCATACGGTAATAACGCAGCAAGCTATGACGAAGTTATAGCAGCCTCAAAAAATGCTCATATTCATGAGTTTATCAGCACGCTACCCGAAGGGTATGAAACGCAGGTAGGCGAAAGAGGCTTAAAGCTTTCAGGCGGCGAAAAACAACGTATTGCAATTGCAAGAACCATCTTAAAAAATCCGGCAATATATGTTTTTGACGAAGCAACAAGCTCGCTTGATACTAAAACCGAAAAGCTAATTCAAGCAAGCCTTAAAGAAATATCACAGTATCATACTACTCTTATCATTGCTCATAGACTATCAACTATTATCGATGCAGACAAGATTATTGTTTTAGATAATGGCTATATAGTAGAACGAGGCAACCATAAAACCTTGCTACAGCACAAAGGCTATTACGCAGAACTCTGGTATAAACAGCAGGAAGAGAGAGGTAAATAAAGTACTAATTTATTAATATTCTCTTTACTTAATTTATAATTTTGTGTATAATGGTTTTTTAACAAAAAATAAGGTAGAAATTATGACAAAAAATACAACACTATATAATAGTGCTAGCATAGAGAATCTAGGAGCAAGGGATAGTTCGGTATCAGGCAGTGATACACTCAAATTTGGAAATTTTTCTAATATAAATTATAATAGCTTAGGTAATGGAGCAATAGTTTCTTCGGCGAATGGACTTCATGCTACTATAAATACAAGGCTTACTAAAGATATTATATTTAAACCGTGTTGTCCTAAAAATGATTTTAATTATTATTATGATAATAATGATAACGGAGGGGAAGGCTTCGGGATATTAATAGGTAATTCTGAGTCTATAGAGGTTTGTTAATATAGTTAATTTCTTATGTAGTAACGCCAAATTAATATATTTACTTTTTATCAATTAATAGTATTATTTTTTTACAATTAAACTAAAATAGGAAATGTATTATGATTTATCAAGACGATACTATTTCTGATGACGATGATGATTATTTTGTTAGTACTACGGAAATAAATCCAATAGATTTATTACTTGTTCCGAATATAGAACATTTAGAAAGAAGTTATATTCAGATGAAGAGAATGGGTGTAGTAGATGATAATGCTAGCGGTGGCTAAATTAGGATGTTATTGCCTGCGTGTATAGGCTCGGTTTTTTTGTTGTCATCCCGTGGCTTGTCCGGCCTTGTTGTATGGCTCGGTTTCATCGTCATTGCGAGGAAATTACGTAAGTAATTGACGAAGCAATCTAGTAAAAAATGCTGAATTTAGCGTTTTTTTTATTATTTTTTCTGGATTGCCGCACTCCCTACGGTCGCTCGCAATGACGATTAGGGAGCCATGCAACAACGCCGGCTTGTCCACGGTATGACACCGAATGCGTTTTTCGGTCCACGCAACAATAACATCGATAGCTAATTGACATTTCAAAAAAACTGAGTAAAATCTCTTGCAAGAATAGCGGTAACGTTATTCTGGGGTTTCAAAGCCCTTTATCACAGATGGTTAGCATCATCCATTTAAAAATGCTCCTCAACTTTGTCATGGTTGGGGTGATAATAGCTATGTTCAGGGGTTAAAGTGCAAACTTTAAACCTAAAAGCTATTATAACTGTTCTGTGACGGTTCTTTGAACGCCCCGACCACCCAAGGTTAAAATCTTTGGTGGTTAAAGCTTGAGCAATTTAAGTTTAATCAATCGGGAGCAATTACATGTTCAACAAAACTAATAAATTATTATCTAAAATATTCCCAATTTCTAAAAAAAATAAAGATTATAGTAAACTGATCCCCACTTTGTGCTTCGTTGTCCGCCCTTTCGCCTATTATTATAGGCTTCGCTCCTCACGTCTGTCACAAAATGGAGCTGAGTTTACTATAGAAAAATTGAGAGCTAAGTTTAAACAAAGGTTAGAAGAACCGGTAACATTAGATGATATAAAAAGAATAGAGGAGCGTTCATTATATTTAGAAAGTATAAAATAATTCTAATATATAAATAAAGTTTGTTAACTTTTACGATTATATCATTGCCTAGAAACGGTTGATGCCGTCATTGCAAGTGACTAAAGAGCTTGTTGTATGACTTGTTTATGTCATTCCCGCGTAGGCGGGAATCCAGTAAAAAAACATAAATACGGCAAGTTTTTAAAATTAAAAGCTCGATTTATCTCGCTTTATGCTGGATTCCCGCCTACGCGGGAATGACATCGTACGTTTTTTTCGAGCCATGCAACAAGACCGGCTTGACCACGGGGTGACAGCTAAAAGTACTAGATTCCTGCTTTCGCAGGAATGACATCGATAGCTTAAAACAATGCCACGATTATAAATACAAGCAATCCTTGAAAGAAATTTATTATGTCTCTATAATTAAATATAATTCATTAAATTTAAGGCTAAGTAATCGTGACTGATCAAAATTTTTCTAATTTAGTACCGGTAAATATCGAAGATGAGATGAAAGTATCTTATCTTGATTATGCTATGAGTGTTATAGTAAGTAGAGCTATACCGGATGTTCGGGACGGCTTAAAGCCGGTGCATCGCCGAATTATCTATTCTATGTATGAAGCCGGTAATCATGCTAGCAAACCTTATAGAAAATCTGCAAGAATAGTCGGTGACGTGATGGGTAAATACCATCCGCACGGTGACAGTGCTATTTACGACTCGTTAGTACGTATGGCACAAGATTTTTCCTTGCGTTTACCGCTTGTAGACGGGCAAGGTAATTTCGGCTCGATGGACGGTGATGCGGCGGCGGCAATGAGATATACCGAATCTCGAATGGCCAAAGTTTCGCATAAGCTCGTAGAGGATATCGATAAAGAGACTGTCAGCTTTAACCCTAATTACGATGGTTCTGAAGAAGAGCCTTCCGTACTTCCTGCAATGTTTCCTAATTTATTGGTTAACGGTAGCGGAGGTATTGCGGTCGGTATGGCAACTAATATCCCTCCGCACAATTTAGGTGAGGTTATCGATGCTTGTTGTTTATATATAGATAATAACGATATAGAAATATTAGATTTACTCGAAGTTGTTAAAGGACCGGATTTTCCTACAGGTTCAATGATTTTAGGCATTAGCGGTATTAGATCGGCATATCTTACCGGTAGAGGCAGTATAATTATGCGAGGTCGAGCCGAGATTGAGAATATCGGTAATAGCCGTCAAGCAATTATTATTACCGAAATACCTTATATGGTAAATAAAGCAAGGCTTGTTGAAAAGATTGCTGAGATGGTTAAAGAGAAACGTATTGAGGGTATAAGTGATTTACGTGACGAATCGAATAAAAACGGTGTAAGAATTTTTATTGAGTTAAAGAAAGACGTAGTTGTTGAGGTAGTCTTAAATCAAATATACGCATGTACGCAGCTACAAACTAGCTTCGGTGTTATTATGCTTGCTCTTAAAGACGGGCTACCGAAAGTGATGAATTTGAAAGAAGTAATTGCGGCTTTCGTTAGTTTTAGGGAAGTGGTAATTACTAACCGTACTATATATTTGCTAAATAAAGCAAGAGATAGAGCACATATTTTACTAGGGTTAACCATTGCCGTTAGTAATATCGATGAAATAATACGTATTATCAAAGCTTCAAATAACCCGAATGCAGCTAAGCAAGAATTAATGGCACGCAGCTGGGATGCGTTAAATATTCTACCGCTTGTGAAGCTAGTTGATGATAAAGCAATGTTAAATGAGCAAGGCAAATGTAGCTTTACTGAGGTGCAAGCTAAGGCAATCTTAGAGATGAGGCTACAACGTCTAACCGCTATGGAGAAAAACAAGCTTGAAGAGGATTTAAAGAACCTCGCTACAGAAATTACCGAGTACCTTAATATACTTGGCTCTCGCACAAGGTTACTTGAGATTTTAAAGGAAGAGCTAATTAAAGTTAAAGAAGAATTTGCGACTCCTCGTCTTACTTCAATTGAATTCGGCGAATTTGATCAAGATATAGAAGATTTAATTCAACGTGAAGAGATGGTAGTAACCGTAACTCTTGGAGGATATATAAAACGAGTGCCTCTAAGTAGTTACAGGGCTCAAAAACGAGGCGGTAAAGGAAGATCAGGGCTTTCAATGCGTGATGAGGATATTACCACGCAAGTTTTTGTCGGTAGTACACATACTCCGATGTTGTTCTTCTCAAATATAGGTCAGGTTTATAGTTTAAAACTATATAAATTACCTTTAAGTAATCCGCAAGGTAAGGGAAGACCAATGGTTAATATATTACCGTTGAAAGAAAATGAACATATTACAAATATTATGCCGTTACCTGAAAATCAGGATGAGTGGGATAATTTAAATATTATGTTCGCAACTGCCAAGGGTAATATCAGAAGAAGCGATTTATTAGATTTCAAAAAAATTCAGTCGAACGGTAAAATTGCTATTAGGCTTGATGAGGATGATAAATTAATAGACGTAAAACCATGTAAAGAAGACGAGCATATTTTACTTGCCACCAAAGCCGGTAAAGCTTTAAGATTTCCTGTTGAATCGCTGCGTGTTATTAAGAGCCGTACTTCTGACGGAGTGCGAGGTATGAAACTTGCCAAGGAGGATTCCGTAATTTCTATGACTGTGCTTAAAGGCATTAGCAGTACAAAAGAGGATAGAGATGCCTATTTAACAGTGCCATGGGAAAAAAGGCTTGAGATTGCTAAAGGTGAGGAGTTTAACCTTGAAGAGTTAGGTGTAACTTTGACTGCAGATTCTATTTTAGAAATGGCAAATTCTGAAGAATTTATCTTGACGGTTACAGAGAACGGTTTTGGTAAAAGAAGCTCGGCTTATGGCTATAGAATTACTGACCGTGGCGGCAGCGGTATAATCAATATGGATATTAACGACAAAACCGGTTTAGTTGTAGGTGTTATGCCGGTTAAAATGGATGATGAGCTAATGCTGATCACCAATAGCGGTAAGTTAATTCGCTGTAAACTTGAGTCAGTACGTATTACGGGACGTAACACTAGCGGCGTAATCCTATTTAAGCTAGATGACGGTGAAAAAGTCGTATCTGTCTCTTTAATTGCTGAAACTTCTGAAAGCGAAGAAGATAGTGAATTAGAGGAAGATTTAGAGCAGGCAGAAGAGGTGTATACTTGATGAACTTCAAAAATTGGCTACGTCATCCTACAAGAGCTGTGGTGCTCACGTATTAAGTAGACGCTCCGCTCCTCGCCTTGTGGATTCCTTGCTCTTTTTGAAGTTGATCTTCGTATACTACTGTTCATTTTAGCACTGTCCAAATAAGTGTGTAAATTTCTCAAAGGTTGTATAGAAGAAAATATAACAAAAAGAGAAATTACAATGACACAGAAACAAAATGCTGCAATGGAACAAGCGATAGATTTATTGATCAATAATGATACAGATGTATCAATATTATTCAGGGAAGATGGTTTATTAAAAGAAATAACCAAGCGTCTTGTAGAGAGCTCTACAGTCTGAGATGAATAATCATTTAGGATATAGCAAGTACAATCAAAGTGATGCTCAGAATTCACGTAATGGTTATAACACAAAGAATCTGATTACAAAGAATGGTGCTGTTGAGATTGAAGTGCCAAGAGATAGAAATAGCAGTTTTGCACCATCATTAGTAGCAAAGCGTCAAAGAAGGCTTGATGGTTTTGATGATAAAGTACTATCTTTGTATGCTAAAGGTATGAGTTTATCAGATATAAAATTACAGCTTCAGGAGTTATATGGAGCTGATGTAAGCGAGAGTTTAATTAGCCAAATCACAGATGATATAATAGAGGATGTTAAGCTATGGCAAAGCCGTCCATTAGATCCAGTATATGCTATAGTATTTTTTGATTGTTTAATAGTAAAAGTACGTCAGGATAAACGGATTATCAATAAATCGGTATATGTTGCATTAGGTATTGATTTAGAAGGGCGGAAAGATATTTTGGGATTATGGATCAGTGAGAATGAAGGGGCTAAATTTTGGCTTGGAAATTTTACTGAGATGAAAAATAGAGGTATACAAGACATACTGATAGCATGTAGCGATAACCTTAATGGTATGTCTGAAGCTATAGGTGCTGTTTTTCCAAAGACGGAGCATCAATTATGTATTGTACATCAAATTAGAAATAGTTTACGATATGTATCATATAAGGACCGGAAAGAGCTTGCTGGTGATTTAAAACCTATTTATACACTAGCACAGAAAAAGAAGCACTTTCCGCTTTAGAGGCTTTTGAATCTAAATGGAATAAACAATATCCTCAAATTGCTAAATCTTGGTATGTTCACTGGGATAATTTAATGATTTTCTTAGGATACCCTGAAGAAATACGGAAAATAATTTATACAACAAATGCTGTGGAATCTGTTAATAGTCAACTCCGAAAAGTCACAAAAAATAAACGTGTTTTTCCAAATGATAATGCTGTTTTTAAAAGCTTATATTTGGCAATTGATTACATGACCAAAAAATGGTCCATGCCCATACCAAATTGGAATGCGGCTATGGCTCATTTTTTAATAAAATTTGACGAAAGAATCTAGGCTTTTGGAAAAGTTTACACACTTAATCGGGAAGACTCGTTATTTTTGTAGACTTATTTTATTACCAAATTTAATATCAGCTGATTCTAGTGAAAATAGTTATGACCAAAGCCTTGATAGAAATAAGGTATATTCTGTACATTTAAAACCTTTTTCTAATAGTTCTACATATTTTTTAGATGAGCATCCTGATCATACCTTTGTACATATTGCTGATAAAAAATATATTTTATGTGGATTGGTTAGAGAGCTAAAATTTGCGTTTGAAGATATAAATTCATGGTTTTTAATGCCGGAGGCTCAAATTGATACGGTTGATTGGGAAGCTGAAACAACAACAAATCACTGTCTAAGTAATTTTATTATAAACTTATTTCATATAAGAGAAGTAAAAGATTTTATTGCTAATATAACTATATCTAACCTAGCAAATGTATTTACTGCACATATAATCGGTGATAATAATTATAACTTAATAAAGAATGATAGTACATATTATATGATTGAATCTAGTTGCGATAAAGATATTAGTTTATTGTCTAGAGGAACAAATGAATGTGCTGTATTTACTTTAGGCAATGATACGGATACTTCATTATTTAGTGCTATAAATGAATTAATTGAAGGTGATAGAGAGGTAAATAGTGCTGCTACAGGTACTATATTTATCTGTATTACAACAGTAGTAACATTAAGTATATTAGGCGTAAGATACCTGGCTAATAAAATTAAGGTACATATAAATTCTGATTACCATGATGATAGTGATCAACATAATATATGTTTAGGTCAAATAGAGGATCAAGAGGCTCTAAATAATTAAGTATACTCGTTTAATTTGAAAAATTGGCTACGTTATCTTTTGCTGGTAATCCTCACATACTAGTATGTACGCTGCGTTTATCAGCTTCAAGATGCCTTGCTCTTTTCCAAATTAAACTTTGTCTACCAACTCTTCATTTATGAGATATATATATAAAATTTTTACTGAATTAATGATTCAAATTCTTTTACGACGGCTTGATAAAGTTTCCGTTTGAAAGGAATTATAATAGATAATAGTTCGTCAAGTGATGCCCAACGCCATTGGTCAAATTCCGGATTAGAGGTATTTATATTAATATCTTCGTTATTTCCGGTAAATCTAATTAAAAACCAGCGTTGTTTTTGTCCGCGAAAATTACCGTTCCACAATTTAGGTATTAAAAAGCTCGGTACATCATAACTATACCAGCATTTGCTTTCGGCAATAATATATCCTTTATCGCTTCCTATTTCTTCTAACATCTCACGCATTGCTGCAATACTTGGAGTTTCGCCGGGAACTATCCCACCTTGAGGCATTTGCCATGCAGATATTTTTGTATCTATTCTTTTACCGACGAATATATGGTTATCGGCATTTAATATCATCATGCCGACTCCTGGTCTATATGGTAAATCAAGATGTTTTTTGGAAGAATTTCTCATTATTTTTTTACTTTTAAAAATCAATTATAATTTTACTACTTTATTTTTACCCGTTGTTTTAGCTTCATACATAGCTTTGTCAGCACGTTCAATAAAAGATTCTATTGATTCTTCTTTTTTATATTCCGTAACTCCGATTGAAATAGTTTTTTTTAAAGGTTCAATTTGATCTTCAATGTGAAAATCCATATATTCTATTTTAACTCTAACTCTCTCCGCAGTTTCAATTGCTTTAGAAATATCTATATCCGTTAAAAGTATAGTAAATTCTTCACCGCCGAATCTTGCTATTAAGTCTGTTACTCTGAGAGTATTCTTCAAAATACGGGATACAATCGTTAAAACCTTATCGCCTGCTTGATGACCGTAAGTATCGTTTACGTGTTTAAAATTGTCGATATCGCACATAAGTAAATATAATTTAATACTTTCTTTATTAGCTTTCTCAATCATTTGTTTGAGGTGTATATCGAAATAGCGACGATTAAATAAGCCGGTTAAGCCGTCTTTAGCTGCTAAATTAACACTTTGTTCAAGGTCATTACGTAGATTATCTTGATATTGCTTACGCCTTAATTGTGTTCTAATTCTAGCAAGTAATTCGCTTTCCTCTATAGGATAAACGAAATAATCATTAATACCGAGTTCAATACCTTTCACAACTAAAGGCATACCGTCTTCATCAATTTGTAAAATTATTACCACGCCGCTTATTTCTGCTTTACCTCTTAAAATAACACTGATTCTTAAAGGATCTTCATTTTCGAGCGTACTACTGATAATTACAAAATCGGGTGTATATTCATTTATAATATCTAATTCATCGGAATTACTTATTACCTTTACGTTTTGGGTAATCTTAAGTAACATTTGTTTTATATTTTTAGCTTGTACCACATCATCATTAATTAGTAATATTTTTTTATCTGCAAAAGTGTCATGCATTTCGATATTTGTTACGCCTAATAATGCATTAGTGCTATTACGAAGCTTTAATTCATCAATTAAGCTTTTCATTCTAGATAGCGATTTAAGTCTTACAAATAGAGCAATATCGTTAATAGGCTTTGTTAAAAACTCATCAGCCCCTGCCTCAAGACCTTTAACTCGATCATCAATATCAGAAAGTGCAGTTACCATTACGACCGGTATATGAGTAGTTTCCGGATCGGTTTTTATCGTTTTACATACCTCAAATCCATCCATTTCCGGCATCATAACATCAAGTAGTATAGTATCGATTTTCTCCTTTTTAAGAATTGCTAGTGCTTCTTTGCCGCTATTTGCAGTAAGAACCGTATAATACTCTTTTAAAAGTTTGGCTGTTAGTAACTTAATATTGGTTTCTATATCATCTACTACTAATATTGTGGTCATAAGATTAAATTCTTGTTTTTAAAGGAAATAATTTGTATATTTATACTTTAATTTTAAGTCTTAAATGTATAATATATGAAAATTTCAGCAAATTCAATTAGAACAGGTAACATATTAGTTTATAATAATGATTTATGGGTTGTAAGCAAAACACCGGAACATACTCAACCAGGGAAAGGTGGAGCTTATGTACAAGTTGAGATGAAAAATTTAAAAACAGGGACAAAGCGTAACGAAAGATTCAGTTCTTCCGATTATTTAGAAAAAGCCGAACTTGAACAAAAAGACTATCAATTTTTATATTTTGAAGGTGATGATTTGGTGTTGATGGATACCAAACATTTTGAACAAATAAATGTTCCTAAGGAAATTTTAGAAGAAAAATTACCTTTCTTAACTGAAAATATGATTGTTAAAGTCGAATTTTATAATGAGAAGCCTTTAAATATTGAGCTTCCTCCAACTGTTATACTTGAAATTAATGAAACTGATCCGGTAATAAAAGGAGCAACCGCTACCGCTTCTTATAAGCCGGCAATTTTAGAAAACGGTATTAAAGTTAAGGTACCGCAATATTTAGAAGTAGGAGAAAAAATTGTTGTTAAAACTGATGATATGACATATGTCGAAAGGGCAAAGTAAGTTTAATGTCATTCCTGCGAAAGCAGGAATCCAAAAAAAGTATAAATATAACAAGTTTTTAAAACTAAAAGCTCGATTTATAATGGATTCCTGCTTTCGCAGGAATGACATCGAGTAGATTTTTCGATCCATGCAACAATGCCGATTTATCCACGGTATGACGCTGTAATAAATTAACATTAAAATAAAATGCAACCTATAACTAATTTATTAATTAATGCCCTGCGTAAAGCAGTTAAGTTTTTGCATAGAGATTTTTTAGAACTCGAAATGCTGCAAAAAAATTCTGTAAGAAACGAAGAATTTTGTAAGCGATCCTATTTAAGATTAAAAACTTTATTATATGAAGAATTACAAAAACATACACAATATTTATTTTTTCCAGAGGATCAATTCGATTTAAATAATAATTATGAGAGTGTCTTTTTAATTAATCCTATAGATAGCCCAAATAATTTTGCCAGAAGCATACCTTTTTTTGCGATATCCGTAACTTATTTAAAAAGGAATCAAGAAGTTTTAACTCCTACTTCTACAGTAATATATTTTCCTGCTCTTAATGAAATTTATTATGCTGAAAAAGGTAAAGGAGCTTGGATAGAAAAAAATAATTTAAACTCTAATTATCAAGGATTAAGACTTAGAGTTTCCGATAATGCTGATTTAAAAAACTGTTTAGCAATTATTGAAGATGTAAATCATAATGATTTGGAGGAGATAGAGGTAGATAATATTAGATCTTTTGGCTCTCCTTGCTACGGGGCTACGCTTGTAGCATCAGGTAAAGCGGATTTAATATGTTTATCATTATTAAATTTTACATTATATTATGCATTTGAGCTTCTTATTAAGGAAGCAGGCGGGATAATTATAGATTCTAACGATAAATTTATATATTCAAATCGTTATATTACTAAGAAAGTTAAAAAATATTAGAGGTTATATGCCTCAGTTATTTTAATTGATAATTAAAGAGATTTTATAGCGAAAATTAATAAGATTTTAGAAGGAATAGTAGTTCCTATTTCAAGAAAATCTTATAATTTGTAGCAAAAAAGCATTTAATTAGCTTTAAAGTAACTGATACAGTAACCTCTTGGACAGAAATTATTTTAGATTTGCATTTTTATTGTTAGAATATAATAATATTAATATAATTATTAATTCATAAAGTTATGGCACATTATAAAGAGTTTGAATTTGACTGCGATTTTGGTGGACAAAGAGCCAAGTTTAAGTTTTATATAGGTACGCCTCAAGAAGGGCATCATCCGCTACAATTTCAAGCAAAATGGTTATCTGACGAAAGAGGCGGTACTATTCCTGATGAGGTTATGAAAGCAATATCACAACTAAATGATCTTGCCAAAAAAAACGGTGTTCCACTTCCGGATTTATGCGTATATGCTCTTGGTTCTGCTCAAGAAGCCCAGACTACCCCTCAAGATGAAGATGAGAGTGAGAATCAAGAGGATAAAGCAGAGCAGGCATAGTTAAAAATAATAAGGAGTTCATAGAGATTAAAATGAAACAATATAATGATTTATTTAAAATTATTCACCGCGAAGGATATATATTTATTGCTAGCTTTGCATTAGTAAGTTTTTTATTAGCATCATTTAATGAAAAACTTGGCTGTATTGGATTTATTGCTACTGCTTGGTGTATTTATTTTTTCCGTAATCCTGATCGCTTTGTGCCTATAAGTGATGATCTGGTAATAAGTCCTGCAGACGGAATAATTCAAGAAATTAAGGAAGCATTGCCGCCCCCGGAATTAGGTCTTGGTGATGTGGAAATGATTAGAGTTAGTATTTTTCTAAATATTTTTAATGTCCATGTTAATAGAATCCCGGCAAACGGAAAAATTTTAGCACTTCATTATAATCCCGGAAAGTTTTTTAATGCTTCACTTGATAAAGCTAGTATTTATAATGAGCGTCAATCAGTATTAATGGAAACTGATCAAGGGCAGAAAATTGTTTTTGTTCAAATAGCCGGACTTATAGCAAGGCGTATAGTTTGTGATTTAGAAGAGGGTAATGAAGTTAAAACGGGCGAGCGATACGGTATAATTCGTTTCGGTAGCAGAGTAGATGTTTATCTACCGTTGAAAACAGCTTTATTAGTGAGTAAAGGGCAGACTGCTATAGGTGGTGAAACTATTATTGCTGATTTTGGACGTAAAAAGACGGCAGAATTTAAGTTTGAGAGGAAGTAGTCTCGTAACTTCAAGGTCGTCATTGCGAGGAGGCATTGTTGCGTGGATGCCCGAACCGTCATTGCGAGGTGCGAAGCGACGTGGCAATCCAGAAAAATAATTAAAAAAATTCTGATATACAGAATTTTTTTTCTTCCTTGCTTCGTCGAATTACTGCGTAATTCTTCTCGCAATGACGAAAAATCTATCCACGCAACAATGCCTTGCGAGGAGCGAAGCTTTGCTGCAATCTTGTCAAGTATCCTGAGATTGCGGACGTACAAAACTTACAGTTTTTCCTCGCAATGACGTGATAAATACATTTTGAGTATAAAAATTGTTAAAAATTCGTAAATCTATAATAACTAAGCCTGTACCTCTAATAAAATTAATTCCCAACTTTATTACGTTGCTTGGTTTAGTAACCGGTATGAGTTCTATAAAATTTGCTTTGGATAGCAGATGGGAGCTTGCGGTATATTGCATTATAGTAGCGGCAATTATTGACGGTATCGACGGTAGAATAGCAAGGATGCTAAATGCAGCTAGCCCATTTGGTGCAGAGCTTGATTCATTATGCGATTTTGCTAATTTCGGTATAGCTCCTGCTTATTTAATATATTTATGGTCTTTTCAGCAATATGAATATAAGGTATTTTCATCAGCAGTAATGCTATTATTTATAGTGTGTATGGCACTACGTTTAGCTCGCTTTAACGTTGGTATTTATCAACCGAAACAAGATAAAAAAACTGAATATTTTTTTACCGGTGTACCTGCCCCATGCGGTGCTTTACTTGCTTTAACGCCTGTAATGATAGATTTTGAAATCGGTACGTTATTAAATATTAATACCCGTACTCACACTATAACAATTAATATATATTTAGCTATTATAGCTTTTCTACTTGCTAGTAGGCTTCCTACAATCTCAACAAAAAATTTGAGTATTAAACCTGAATATTTATCGCTTGCAATGATTTTAGTTGCTATTGTTATTATAAATCTTATCATATATCCATGGTATTCACTGCCGTTAATTGCAGTTATATATATTCTTTCTATACCAATTTGTTATTTTTTTAAACATAGAGGGTATTGGTAAAGTTAATTATGCCGAGTGTATTACAACAAGCTATCGACAAATATAAACATCATCCATTTACTAAATATGTAATTATTATAGCCTTAATAATATTTATTTATTTGGGATATAAAATTTATGTTTGGGCAAATACACAATCCACGGATAATGCTTACATAGATGCAGATATTTCAAATGTTAGTGCTGAAGTTAGCGGTGTTTTAACAAAGTTATTTGTTACCGATAATACTAAAGTTAATAAAGGTGATCTGATAGGAGAAATTGACGATAGAGATTATAAGGCAAAGCTTGCAGCACTTGAAGCATCTATTGAAGCTTGCATAAAAAATATAGAAATTATAGAGCAAAAAATCTCAATAGGGCAGATTAGCCTAGAGCAAGCGTCTGAAAAATTAAAGCTTACTAAAATAAGCTTTGATATTGTTTCAACAGATTTTACTAGAGTGCAGGAATTAAATAAGGCAAAATTTGCTAGCTCTAAAACGTTAGATGATTCTAAAAACGCATATCAAAAAGCCAAAACGGATTATAAACAAGCACAGTTAGATTTAGATATATCTAAGCAAAATTTACAACTTCTTGAGCTTGAAAAAGCAGCAGAACAGGAAAAACTTAAAGAGCTAACGGAAAACAAAAAAGTAACGTTAAGGAGCTTACAAAATACTAAACTTATTGCTATGGTACCCGGTATATTCGGTAATAGTAGTTTAGAAGTCGGAAATTACATAGTACCGGGTAGGGCGTTGTTTTCTATAGTTCAAGATAATACTATGTATATTCAGGCTAATTTTAAAGAAACGCAAATTAAGAAATTTAAGTCCGGCATGAAAGTCAAAATTGAATTTGATGCTTTGCCTAAAAAAATAATTTACGGGAAGATTCGTAATATCGCTCCTGCTACCGGTTCTAAATTTAGTTTAATCCCGCCCGATAATGCTACAGGTAATTTTACTAAAATCGTACAACGTGTACCTGTTTTAATAGATTTTGAATCCCCAAATGCTAATCTAGTCCCCGGCATGTCAGCAATAGTATCAATCAGAACTGATCAAAGTACGTAATTTTTGTTAAAAAATAGCAATAATTATTCTATTATAAGTTGCATATTTACTTATTACTTAAAAAGCTATATAATATAAGTAATACTAAAAGTAATAGTTAATATGCAAAGATATTTAGATCCTACAAATGATAGTTTATTTAAAAAAATCTTTCGTGATTTAGAAAGGTTAAAGGAATTTATCAATGCAGTTCTTGAATTACCTGAGGGGTTTAGAATTAAAGAAATAGAATTTATACCTGTAGAGCAAGTACCTATTATTGATAAAGGGAAAAAAAGCATATTTGATTTAAAGGTTAAAGATGAAGCCGGTAGCTGGTATATAATCGAGATGCAAAAAAGAAATGAAAGCGATTACTTAAAAAGAGTACAATATTATTCGGCTCATTCATACGTACAGCAACTGACTAAAGGAATAAAGCATAAAGATTTATTACCGGTAATAGTTATTTCGCTTATTAAGAGACTAAAATGTTTGATGACGAAGTACCTTGTATAAGTCTTCATAAAATGCTTGAAACTAAAACAAATAAGCAATATTTATTTGATTTTTCCTATGTATTTATAGAGCTTAAAAAGTTTGATACTACTATAGATGAGTGGCTACATTTATTTAAGTGTGCAGAAAACGAAACTAGCCCGCCTGCAAATATAAAGAGCGAGAAAGTATTAGATGCGTATAATGTAATAGAAATGCACAACCTCACGCCCGAAGAATACGACGCCTATATTAAGAGCAAAATTAATGGAAGATGCCGAGGAAATAGCTTTATCTGAAAATTTTGAAAAAGGTAAAGCAGAGGGTAAAGCAGAATTAATACAAATGATGCTAAAACAAGGTAAAAATGTTCAGCAAATAATAGAGTTCACAGGATTATCTAAAGAAGAAATAGAACAGCTAAAAGCAGAAATAGAAAATTCTAAAGCTAGTTGATTAATTATTTACCGCTTAACTCTGTTAATTCTTTTTTTAGTTTTATTACTAAAGTTTGTAATTTTTCAAATTCTTCGCGAGTGACGTAATTACCTTTAATTATTTTATCCTCAATTATGCCACAGCTTTTATCCGCTATACTATTTAAGGCTTTTTGTGTGACAACGCTAGCTCCAACGGCTACTTTTAAAATATTATTTGTTTTCATATTACCTCTATAGATAAAGCATGTAAGCCGCTATTAAATTCATCGGCAAGTAAGTTATTAATAGTGCGATGATTGGCAATTAGGCTTTTTCCCTGTAATGTTTCTGCAGCAATTCTTATTTTTATATGGCTGTGAATTCCGTCATAATGACTAGCATGTTTATGGCTTTCATCTATTATTTCTTGAAAATGTGGTTTTAACACACTTAATTTTTCTTGTATCCTTTCTATGCGGCTCATATTTTTATTTCATTTACAGTAAAAATGTCCTAATATTCTTAAGTATATAATTTTATGATAAAAATGGCAATGTCGGAATTAATAACGGATTATAAAGATTTACAAGATGAGATAGATAAATTGGAAAAAGGCGTATGTTTTGCTTGTAGATTAGTTAATTATGATGAAATAGAATTTATAGAGCAGGATAAGCATTTTATAATTGAAGATTTAGATCAAATCATTGAAAATGTAAGCAAAGAACTTAATATTTTTTCAAAGTTTAAAAAAATAAAGAAAGATAGAATATTATTTATCCTAAATACTACTGATTCTGACTTAATCAAAAATTTTGCTAGAAAATTATATTTATTTTCACAGCTTTATATTAATGAACAGAAGCCGGCAATTTATATGAATTGTTATATTGCTAGTATTAAATTTCCAAAAGTAAGTAATAATGCTAAAGAAATTGAAAAAACATTAAATATGTTACTTTCACAAAATAATAATTATTATTACCGTGAATATAGCCCTGCAGAACATGATTTGGAAAATATAAGAAAATCTAATCTTCAGCTTAACTTATTACGACAAGCCTTAGCAAAAAAGACTATGCAATTTGCTTATCAGCCTATAATAGATCGCAATACCATGAAAGTTCATTATTATGAATGTCTGCTTCGTATACCTGATGAGAACGGCGTTTATATTTCCGTAGGTCCTATAATCCCTATTGCTGAAAATAAAGGATTAATTTTTATAATTGATCAAATTGTTTTAGAAATGACTGTTAACGAACTTGCCTGTAACCCAAACTTAATGTTAGCCGTTAATATTTCAAATATAGGAACAGGCGATGAAGCTTTATGGGAAATAGCAGAAAACTTATTAAAAGCTCATAATGTTCGGGATCGTTTAATTATTGAAATTACAGAAACTTCTTTAAATGAGAATTATGATAAAATAACTTTATTTATTAATAAACTACGTAAGTACGGATGTAAATTTGCATTAGACGATTTTGGTTCGGGATTTACTTCTTTTAAACAACTTCAAAGCTTACCAATTGATATTATCAAAATTGACGGTAAATATGTGCGTAGTATTACAAGTGATGTACAAAGTAGGTATTTTGTAGAAAGATTAATTAAAATTTCAGAAGATTTAGGTATTGAAACGGTAGCTGAATTCGTAGAAAACGAAGAAATAGCCAAATTTTTAATTGATCTAAAAGTCGGTGGGCTACAAGGAAACTTCTATTCCGAAGCAAAGTTTGATAGGGCGGATGATGTTTAGAGATGTCATTGCGAGGAGAAACGTAGTTTCGACGTGGCAATCTTGTCAAGCATGCTGAGATTGCTTCGTCGAATTACTACGTAATTCTTCTCGCAATGACGTTTTATAACACTTGACAACCTACATAAAAACCTATATGCAGAACTCAACTTTAAATAATTAAACTTAGATGCTGTTACTTGAATTTAAAAAAACTAATCAAACTTTAGAAACTATACATTTTATAGGTATCGGCGGAGTTGGAATGAGCGGTATTGCCGAGATATTACATAATCTAGGTTATAAAGTACAAGGTTCCGATTTAGTAGAAAATTATAATACTAAAAGACTTGAGTCATACGGCATTAAAATATTTTTAGGACATGCTGAGCAGAACATTACCAATGTTTCGTATGTTGTTATTTCATCGGCAATTAATTCAAATAATCCTGAAATAAAAGAGGCATTAGAGCGTAAAATTCCTATCATTAGACGTGCGGAAATGCTCGCTGAGCTTATGAGGTTAAAATGTTCGGTAGCGGTTTCAGGATCGCACGGTAAAACTACTACTACCTCATTAGTTGCTTGTTTATTTGAGGCAGCCGGTTTATGCCCTACGGTTATTAACGGTGGGATCATAAATAATAAATCGACTAATGCATATCTTGGTTCAAGTAATTATTTAATTGCGGAGGCTGATGAATCCGATGCGACGTTTATTCATATTCCATCAACTATTGCGATAATAACTAATATTGATCCTGAACATTTAGATTATTATAAAGATTTTGAAACATTAATAGGTGCGTTTAAAAGCTTTATTACTAATTTGCCGTTTTACGGTTTTGCTGTTTGTTGTATCGATCATAAAATAGTTCGTAAGTTAGTAGATGATATTACTGAAAGGAAGATTGTTACTTATGGAATCGATTCGGAAGATGCTCATATTATAGCGTTTAATATTAATACTGATATTGCCTCCTCTACTTTTGACGTAAAAATTAGTCTACCAAATGTACTAGGTACAACGATTATTGAAAAAATTACTATTCCAACGCCCGGAAGACATAACATTTTAAATAGTCTTGCTGCAATTGCCGTTGGGATAGAATTAGATTTCGGTATTAAAGCTATTAAAAACGGTTTCAATAATTTTAAAGGAGTGAAGAGGAGATTTACTAAAGTAGCGGAATATAATAAGGCGGTGGTTATCGATGATTACGCTCATCATCCTGAGGAAATCAAAGCAACACTTGCGACGGCTAAAAATATAGCCGATAAGCAAAATGGTAAAGTTATTGCTATTTTTCAGCCTCACAGATATTCAAGAATGCAGCATTTATTTGATGATTTTATGCTTTGCTTTAATGATGCTGATATGATTTATATTACAGATATATATGCTGCAGGAGAAGAGCCTATAGAAGGGATTACAAGTCAAAATTTAGTTAATAAGATTACTAAAAATAAGCATCATGACCAAGCAAATTTTTTAGCTGAATTAGATGATGCGGTTGAAGTTATTATAGATAACGCATCTTCCGGCGATATGATAATTATGATGGGAGCAGGTAATATTTCAAGTTTTGCTAATGAATTAGATGGGAGATTATCATCCCGCACTTGATGTCATTCCATGGATACCAAGTCGTCATTGCGAGGAGGCATTGTTGCGTAGACCGATAAAACCCACTGTGTCACCCTGTGGCTTGCTAACTAGATCCATAAAAACAATAAAAAATACTAATAATTTTAGTATTTTAACTGGATCCCGTGGTCAAGCCACGGGATGACAGAGGTGAAGTTGGTCCACGCGGGCAACGCCTTGCGAGGATAGGCAAAGCCTCGACGCGGCAATCTCATGAAGCAGTACAAAATTCTTGAGATTGCCGCGTCGCTTCGCTTCTCGCAATGACGACTTGGTATCCATGCAACAACGTCACAAAAGAAAAAAGATGACAGTAAAAATATGTTAATTTTACCGATAGTAAAAGGCGAGTATAAAAAAGATTATAGTTTAAAACATCTGACATGGTTTAAAGTAGGCGGTAATGCCGAAATTTTCTTTAAACCTTTTGATAGCGAAGATTTAGCAAGTTTCTTAATACAAAATAAGCAAAAATTACCTATAACTACTTTTGGTGCAGGCTCAAACATTATTATAAGAGACGGCGGGATAGAAGGAGTTACAATAAAGCTCGGTCAGAATTTTAGTAATATTGAGTTTATAGATGAGCATCTAATAGTAGGTAGTAGCTGCCTTAATTATAATTTAGCAAAATTTTGTCAAGCAAATGCTATTACCGGTTTTGAGTTTTTAGTAGGTATTCCTGGTACTATCGGTGGCGGTGTTGTTATGAATGCCGGTGCTTACGACTCTGAATTTAAAGATATTATAGTGAAGATTGAAGCGATTGATTTTGCAGGAAACTTTTTAACATTCACAAATGAAGAAATCGGTTTTAAATATCGCAGTAATAATTTACCAAAGGATTTAATTATTCTCAAAGCCGTTTTTAAAGTAAATAAAGGCGATAGTGAAAATATATTATTACGGATGAATGAAATAAATAACGCAAGATCAGCTACGCAGCCTATTAAAGAGCGTACAGGCGGTAGTACTTTTGCAAATCCTGAAGGGCTTAAATCTTGGGAACTTATTGACAAAGCAGGACTTAGAGGCTATAGAATAGGCGGTGCTTCGATGTCAGAACTTCATTGTAATTTTATGATAAATAATGGTGATGCTACCGCTAAGGATTTAGAAGATTTAGGTGATTTCGTCCGGCAGAAAGTATTTGAAGATAGTGGCGTTGAATTAAAGTGGGAAATAAAACGTTTGGGTAGGTATGTTTAAAAATCGTCATTGCAAGGAGATGCGTAGCATCGACGCGGCAATCTTGTCAAGTATGCTGAGATTGCTTCGTCGAAACTTGCAGTTTCTTCTCGCAATGACGTTACCCCTTAAAAAAAGTAAAAAACATGAATAAATATCAAACACATTGGGTGGAACATTCTGAAGTCAAAATATTAAGTACTACCGGTAAAAAACATATAGCGTTAGTAGCGGGCGGTATGTCTGCTGAGCGTGAAGTATCCTTAGTATCAAGCGAAGGAGTTAGTAAAGCCTTAATTGAATTAGGATATAAAGTTACCTTTATTGATATGGGAGCGGATATTGCGGTTAAATTACAGGAAATAAAACCTGATATTGTTTTTAACTGCCTACACGGTACGTATGGTGAAGACGGTTGCTTGCCTGGATTACTTAATATAATGCGGATTCCTTATACTCATAGCGGCGTGTTATCTTCAGCTTTAGCATTCGATAAAATACATTCTAGGAGCTGGTTTTTAACGAATAATATTAATATGGCTGAAAGTATTATCGTAAACAAAAGCGATAATATAAAAAGCGATCCTGTGAAGCGACCATATGTAATTAAGCCTCTTACGCAAGGTTCAAGTATCGGTGTTGAGGTGATATTTGAGGAAGATGATTTTAACTTTGCCGATTATAATTTCCCTTACGGTTATCAGGTGATAATAGAGCAATATATAAAAGGACGAGAGTTGCAAGTAGCGGTATTAAACGGCAAAGCTCTTGGGGCTTTAGAAATTAAATTACTAAAGAATCGTTTCTATGATTATGAAACTAAATATACCGAAGGATTTGCTGAGCATCTTTGTCCTGCTCCGCTACCTACTAATTTATATGAAAAATTACTTGTAGAATCAGAAAAAATTTATAAAACAATGAATTGTAAAGGTCCTGCTAGAGCAGAATTTATTTTAGAAGAGCAGACAAACAAATTATATGCTTTGGAGATAAATACTCACCCAGGTATGACGCCTTTATCAATAGTGCCAGAAATTGCAGCTTATGCAGGGATAAATTTTACTAACTTAATTGAAGAAATTATAAAGACGGCAAGCTTTGAATCATGAGAAAAAAAACAAGCTCCAATAAAAAAAAACAAACAAAAAAAACTAATAATATCTCATTACGCCGAAAATTAAGACTAATTTACAAAAAAGCAATATTAGGACTTAAGATTGCTTTAATTATCTTTGTATGTCTATTTGTTTTTACAAAATATTTTGCCGGCATAAAAACCTACTTAACAACAAATATATATCAAACAACAACAAAACTCGGGTTTAAACTTGAGAATGTTATCATCGAAGGACAGCAAAATGTCGATGAGCCTACAATATTAAAGGTTTTAAATGCGAATAAGGGCAGTCCTATTTTTGCTCTTAAATTAGACGAAATTAGAAATAATTTAAAGAAAAATAAATGGATCAAGGAAGTATATGTCAGTAGAAGATTACCAAATACGGTATATATAAAATTATTTGAAAGAGAACCTATTGCTATTTGGCAAATTAATAATCAGCTTTTCTTAGTAGATGAAGAAGGTTATGAAATTAGTAAAAATATTCAGCCTTTTCCTCATTTATTACATGTTGTAGGGGAAGGGGCGAATATCTACGCAGGTAAATTAGTACTAGAGCTACAGAAATATCCGGCATTAATGAATAAAACTTCAGCTGCTATAAGACTCGGAGATAGAAGGTGGGATTTAAATCTTAAAGGTAATATAAGTATTAAGTTACCTGAAAAAGAGTTTGAAGAAGCATTAAAATATGTCGATGCACTAAATAAAGCAAACAAGCTATTTAACCAAAATTATAAGGCTTTGGATTTAAGGGATAAGAATAAGTATTATATTGAGAAGTATTGAGAATCGTCATTGCGAGGAGAAACGTAGTTTCGACGTGGCAATCTTGTCAAGCATCCTGAGATTGCTTCGTCAAATTACTTTGTAATTCTTCTCGCAATGACGTTTTTGGAATAACAAACATAAAAAAATGAAAAAGAAAATATCAAATTTTGTGACACTTGATTTTGGCAGTAGTAAGATTGCCGTAATTGCTGCTTATATTAGTAAAAAAGGTGAAATTAAAGTAGCTAGCCAAAATTTGCATCATTCTAAAGGTATTAAATCAGGAGTTATATCAGATTTAAAAAATGCTGAAACTAGCATTGTTTCGGCAATTTATGCACTTGAAAAAGATTGCGGTAAAAATATAAAAAAAGTTATATTATCGTTATCAGGTGCCGATACTAAATCTTATTATATTAATTATACCATTAAAGTTAACGGGCAAACCGTAACGCAGCAGGATATTAAAAAGTTACTACAAAAAGCATTACTTGAGTTTAAAGTTAATAACCAAGAAATTATTCATTATTTTCCTCTTGAATTTACCCTTGATAATAATTCAGTCGAGAATCCTATAGGTATGTACGGTAGAGAGCTTAGTTGTGAGTTACATATTATTGCAGCTAGTTCAAATATGTTATCAAATATTGTACAATGCTTCGCTAAATGTCATGTTGAAGTCACAAATATTACTATAGCAATTTATGCTTCTGCTATTAGCTGTCTTACGAATGATGAAAAAAATCTAGGCTCGCTTATTATAGATATGGGCGATAAAACTACCTCTTTCGGCATTTTTTTTGCCGGTAAATTAATATATACGGGGCATGTAAATATAGGTAGTTTTCATATTAGCTCGGATATTGCTAAAGTCTTTGGTATTGATCTTGTTACGGCAGAGAAATTAAAAATTTTATACGGTAATGCAATTATACCTTTATTTGAGAAAGATAGTATTATAAATATGGATGATTTTCAGGTTGATACTCATCATAATTTAAATACTTCTGTAACAATTTATAAATTAGCCGAAGTAATAAGAGCAAGAGTCGAAGAAATATTATCAATGGTAAAAGCCGAATATGATAAAGCAACAAAAGGGCAGGTTGAAGTTTTTAGAGTTGTAATTACCGGCGGTGGGTCTCAGCTTAGAGGACTTAAAGAGCTTTCAAATAAAATTTTTGAAAAACAGAGTAGAGTCGGTAAACCGGAGATTATTGCCGGTTTTACAGAAGATTATAATCCGGCTATGTATTCAGCAACTATAGGAATGCTAAAAATTCATGCTCTAAAACAGCAAAAAGAATTCGCTCATATTAGGCTTGATGAAAATAGCAGCTTCTTTAAAAAAGCTTTTGATTGGTTCAAAGAGAATGTTTAGAGATGTTGTTGCGTTGATCTATAGGTATTGCCCGCATAGATTACCCAAGTCGTCATTGCGAGGAGGTATTGTTGCGTGGACCGAAAAACCTACTCGATGTCATCCCCGCGTAGGCGGGGATCCAGAAAAAAGTATAAATACAGCAAATTTTTGAAATTAAAAGCTCGATTTATCTCGCTTTATGCTGGATTCCCGCCTACGCGGGAATGACATAAAATTATTCACGCAATAATGCCTGCTCGCAATGACAATCCAATATTACCCGGCAGCTGGGGTAAAGCCAAAAGACGATTCTTCTCCTATTACAGGCATAAGATCATTTTCGAGATTACTAACCTCAGTTGATTCATTTAATTCAGGCAAAGTAATATTTGAAGTAATATTAAATTGTTTTATATATTTAATAGCTTCTTTAGCTAGTTCAATATCATATTTTTTGATTATTATGTCATAGCAGCGTTCATGATCTTCAGGTTTAATATTCTTGATATTAATCTTTGCAAGCAATTTTGGTAAAATTTCTAAATTATTTTCTTCTAGTGCAAGAAAAATTTTTAACATTGAGATTTTACTTTTATTTATTAATTCATCTATAAAAGATGTTTGTGCTTTTTCTCTAATAACATAGTTTAAAGCTAGATCAAAATTACCGTTATATTTGCTATATATAAAATCAATAACTTCTGAATTTTTTGTTTTAAGAGCTGATTCTAGCTCCTTATGTGCTATCTTTTTTTTGCTATTAAGTACCATTTTAATAGCTGGTAAGTTACATGATTCAATTACTTTTATTGCCCTTAAATCACTAATATTATCAATTTTTGAAGAGATTAATTCAATTATTTGATTCTTCTGTTGAATCCCAAACTGACAATTAAAAGCTATATCAAGGTTATTTTCGTTTATTATCGATATTTTATCGACTATCATTTTAATTATATGGAAATAACCTATTTCTATAGCTTTCCCTAGATATAGATTCAACTTTATATCTTCAATTTTCCCGGCTTTATTCAATAGTGTTTCAACTACAAATGGAGCCTGAGATTTAATAGCATGAGATATATATCGACTAGGATCATCATTTATTTTGTTAAGTATTGTTTCAGCAAGTAATATAATTTCACAACCGTTTTCACTAATAAGATCACAAAAAAGATATGTAAGATCGGCCTTATTTATCATATTTAAAATAGTTAACATTTCTTGACCGCTTAAACTCTGATTATATAAATTAAGTATTGTGCCAAACGCCTCCTCTAACTCGTTACTTGTATATATCTTCTCCGAAAAATCATAATCTGGTAATAGCTCTGAATTTAGATGCTCCTGAGAAAAATGTTCTTTGAGTTCTTTATAAAATTCTTTTACTTTTTGATATTGTTCTTGCAAGAATTCTGAAAAACTATTCATGTCCATTGTTTTTATAGTTTTATGATCAAAAGCCAAACTATGTATATTATTATTTAATTTGTAACTAATAGAAAAGCCGACGACTGTTAATAACGGTAGATTTTTTACTATAAAATCAATTAAACTCTCTGAGTTACAGTTTTTATTAAACAACAGATTATCTATCCCTGCCTTTGTAGTATTTGTAGCCGGAATATAAGTACATAATATAACATTGCCTTCAACATCTTTTAAATTATGCTGAGCTGCACCGGAATGACAGGAAAATATATGTATAGTATTAGGTTGAACTCCTACAGTATTTTTTACTATTTTTGTCAGAACGTTATGGGCTAGTTGTTCAGAGAGGTTGCAAGTATTATTTTCTTGAAATAACTCTAATCTTAATTGTGATAATAAACTTTTTTCAAAATGCTCCATTCCATGAGCATATATAAATATTTCTTGAGGATTATGAGAAGAAGCAAGATATGTTTTTATCTCATCTTCTTTATAAATTTTTGCTAAAGTTTCTTGGTTTGGTAAGTTTGTTATTCTCGGTCCTTGGAGAACTATTTTTTGCATATATTATTACCTTAAGCAAATCATTAAAATTTTTAGAAAGAATTAAGCAATTGAAATAAGATAAAAATATATTTATGATAGTTATAAGGAGTACTAATTCATTATAACTAAAGAATTATATTCATTGCTTATATTGTGAATTATACACGAAAATTTTATTTTCGCAAGATAATAGTTAATTTTTTAAGTATTTATTAGTAAAATATTAATAGATAGGAAAATAAGAGTATATTTAGTGATGAGCAGGTCTATGTTTAGAGCAGATTAATATATTGCCTTTGACTTCGGTAATGAAAAGTTGCTCGCCTGTTTTTGCTACTTCTTCATTTGGAGCAAGGTAAGCATTCATAATAGCACCGGACCATCTTACTTGTCCTATACTATCAGAAGAGACGGTAGAACTATAAACCTCTACCGTTTTGCCTATCATATCCGAGTAGTTTTCTGTCTTATCAGTTTTATTATAAACATATTTTTTAAGAGGATAATATAATATGCAAAACCAAATAAGCGATAATATACCAAAAAATGTTATTTGGTTTGTTAAGCTAACTAGAGGATAGTTATATACTACAAGAGTATTTGATAATGCTCCAAGCCCAAAGAATAAGAATCCAATGTTTGGAACTGCAAAGAATTCAACGACTACACAAATTATGCCGATTATTAACCATATTTCGGTGAGGTAATTATTTATCATGAACATAAGTTTTTAAAAATAATATTACGTCAGCTATGTCTTGTGGTTTTGAGATACCAGCAAAGGACATTTTGGTTCCTGGTGCATAGCTACTTGGTTTATGTAAGAAAGCAAATAAACTATCATCATCCCATACGCCGCCGAGTTTTGATAGAGCAGGAGAATATTTATAGTCTGCTATGCTTGCTTTTGGTCTGCCTGCTACATCCCAAAGATGCGGTCCTAGTTTATTTGGACCGTCTTTATCAAGAGAATGACACACTAAACATTTCTTGGCTATTTCACGACCGTTATCGGCGTTAGCAGTCTTCATTAATTCCGGTATATTTACCGGTGCTTGCTCTGATGCGGTAGTATTTTGATTTTCTGATGATTCTTGAACCGCAACGCTGTAGCCGCGATGCTGTAACTCTAGAGTGGGTTTATATAATATATTTGCAACAAATCCAACCATCATAGCAATTAAACTAGCAAATAAGATGGCTGCAACAATTTTATTTAATTCTTTTCCAGACATTTATTTTGTTTTTTTATTAGAATTTATACTATAATTTAAGTTGTAAGAGAAGTTAATTAAATAAATAAAAGAAAAATTTATAAAAATATTTGTTCTTTGGAGAGAAAAATAAATGTCTGATTCAAAAAAATCAAGGATTAGAAAAATATTTAATAAGTTAAAATCTTATTGGACTAGTTTTAGACAAAGTAAAATCGGTAAAATATTATTTAGCAATAGTTTAAGTTATGCAGTTTCCATAGCTTCTATAGCAATTGCAGTTTCCGGACTTTTTACTCCTATATCACCGATAATTATAGCTGTAGCTGTTATTTCAGGAATTAGCGTAGGAATTCAAGCTATAAATGAGACTTTGAAAGTGCATGGTTTGCTTAAACTTCATAAAGAGAATAATTTATTAGTACATAACAGAAATGCTAAAAGTCAGCAAGATTATATATTATCATTAGAACCGAGTTTAAAAGATATTTTGAAAAATGAATTATATACGCCGCAAACGGTAGGTAAGGATACTACTCAAGATAAGTATGAGTTAAATGTAAATAAATTGAAAAGTACAGGACGAATATTTGGAAATAATTTAGGTGGAGCCGCAAGTTTGGCTGCCTCTATTATTAAAGGTGCTAGCGGTAATGTGCTTGATATATTAAAAGCTACGGGTTACGGTGTAGTTACGACCGCATTATTAATTATCGACGGTCTTACTGAAAAGGAAAAAATAGAAATAAAAGCAATATTTAAATTAAATATAAATGAAGAATATAAAAAACAAGACACTCCTATATATGAAAATTTAGAACAATTAGAGAATTATACTAAGAATCAAGTATTACAAACATTGACTTTAAAAAAATTAATAACGGATAAGAATTATTGGAGTATGAATAAAGACCAAAAAATACAAAAATTTCGAGAAATAAGAGGTAATTTTAATTTTGAAATAAAAAGAAACGGTTTAGAAGAATTTTTTAAAGAAAATAAAATAACAATGGATAATAGAAAAGAGAGTTATGTTAAAGATATTAAAAATGTAATGAATCCATTTTATGAAAATCCTAGTAAATCCGAAGGATATAGTCCGTTAACTAAAGCTATGGATAAAGATAAAGTTAATAATGCTGAAATAAAAAGGGCAAAAAGTGAAAATTTAAAAAGGATGCAAAAAAGAAAGCGAAATTTAACAATATGAAATGATTATTATAACTCACTGTTAGTTACAAATTTGTAAGAGGTAGTATCGCTAAATATTCTATGTAATAATTCATTATTAAGAGCGTGGCTGGTTTTATAGCCTTTAATTGAACTTACAACGCTAGTGCCGCTGGTATATAAATCACCGAATAAATCTAATAATTTATGGCGAACAAATTCATCTTCATAACGTAAGCCGTTTGGGTTTAAGATTTTATCCTGCTCATCTATTCCTATAGCATTCTCAAATGAGGCACCTTGAGCAAGTCCTTTACTTTGTAAATAATCGAGTTCTTTTGTAAAGCCAAAAGTTCGGGCGTCTGCAATATTTTGATTGAAAGATTCTTGTTTGGAAAAGGTTAGATTTTGTCTTCCTATAGCTTTGCTAGCAAAATCTATAGTTAAATCCACCGTCATGTGGTCGTAAGGAGTGCAGTATAATTCGCAATCTTTGTGAACTACTTTTATATCTTTTAAAATTTTTAGATATTTTTTAGGAGCATTTTGTAATTTTTTTCCTGCACATTCAATCATAAACACAAAAGGTTTACTACTGCCGTCCATAATTGGTACTTCAGGACCATCAATTTTAATAATTGCATTATCAATGCTGCATCCCCAAAGTGCTGCCATTAAATGTTCAATTGTTGAAATTTGAACTTTATGATCATTACTTATAGTGGTAGATAACAAGGTATCGGAAACATTGAAATAGCTAGCTTCAATATAATTATTTTCAGAAGATATATCGGTTCTAATGAATATAATTCCAGTATTTTCTTTAGCAGGTTCTATAGTTAACTGGGTACGTTTTCCCGAGTGAACCCCGATCCCGTAACAACTAACCGGTTTTAATAATGTACTTTGCTGCATGCGAGGCTATAAAAAATATATTTAAATATAAATATTTAATGCCGAATTATACAAGCTATATTATGTTACAAAATATTACATAATCGTCATTGTGAACGAACGAAGTGAGTGCGGCAATCTCAGGAAGTTTGACGAGATTGCCGCGTCGGTACTTCGTACCTCCTCGCAATGACAAAAACCTCTTAGAATCTATATAATCTATACCTAATAAAATACCATAAATGATAGGCTACAAAACTACCGACTACGGCAAAAACGGAAAATAAGAAATCACTGCCGTTAATGGTGCCGTAAGGTACATGAGATGATAAAGCTCCGGCATATATACCGATGCTGCACATTGAAAAATACGAAAATAAAGCTGTTCTAAGTTCGTAATCTCTAAATTTATCAATTAGTATTAAAATATTGCAAATATAAATGGATCCTAAACAACTACCGATTAGTATTATATATAATATATTAAGATTTTTACTAGTTCCATGAAGCGGTAGTAAAATAAAGCAGACGAGCAGAATTATAGTTAGTGATAAATTAGCCAAATATTTATTTACTTTGCTTAATATGTAGCATATAGGAATTATAGAAAAACATATTGCTAGGAAAATATATTTTAGTATGAGTCTTAAATTAATTAATGCTAATTCTTTCTTTAATGCAAAAGCTTCATAATACCATAATATATCCAAGGTGACATAAGCAACTACGAAGCCTGTCAATAATTGTAATTCGACATTTTTTATTAAGGATGAGAATTTTGAATTTAGATTTAATTTATGAGATGTGGGATTATAATGCAGAAATTCAGTTAGTATATTGATACAATATAACAATGCACAAATTACTATAGTATTATTTGTCGGTTTTATAAATGGATTCAATAAATCTACCATTAAGTTTCCACCCGCCCATAACAACATTATACAAGCTAAAAAAAATATTTCTTTTTTTTGCTACTCTCAATAATGTCTAATGTTATAGAAGTGAAATATGAAAATGTTCCAAAATTAATTAAAATAAAATTAATTTTAATTAGAGTATAATTATTTAATAAAATGAGGTTTATTGTACAAATAATTAATAAAGATAAGCTAATTAAAATAATTTTTTTATTACTTAATCTATTAATTAATTGTGTTAAGGCAAAGCCTGCGATTATCGAACCTATAAATTTAGTTTGATTTATATGATTTATTTGTTCTCCGCCTAGATTTTTATTTATCAGTAAAAAGATTTTAAAATTATAAAAATTTATAGCATTAATACAGGAAAAAATAAATATTCCCAAAAGCGAGAAAAAAATAGTTTTATAATCGTTTTTTAAAGTCATAAATTAAGTGTTTGCTAAACATAAATACATGGTATATAACTCATAATTATAATGATTAAGATTATTATCTTAAAAATTAAAGAGATTCATAATTCCATTATTTAAGTATATATGGATAGTTATTAGATTATCAGCTTTTAATCAAGTATGGTAGTCTTAATTTATAATTTGTATATAATTATTGTTTAATTTTAAAAAAATTAATGAATTAAATAATATGAAAATATTTTAATGTAAGAAAAATAATAATATATTTTTTAGTATTTTAAAGAGGTGTTATTTGAAGTTTATCTAGAATTTCATTTTTGCTCTTTAATCATAGATAAATTATCTATTTAAATAAATTAATACAAGATAAACAATGATTTTTCTTAAGATACAAGTATTATATTAATTATTTGTTCTTCAAGTTAGTGAGCAAGATAAATGAATAAAAAGATTATAATTGATGCTAATTTTCCAAGCGAAACAAGAGTAGTTTTATTAGGACAAAGCAACAATATAGAAGATATTGAATTTCAAACAACTGTAAGACAACAAAATAAAGGTAATATTTATTTAGCAAAAGTTACAAGAATAGAACCGTCGCTACAAGCTGTTTTTATAGAGTATGGAATGGATAAAAGCGGTTTTTTACCGTTTAGTGAAATCCATCCTAACTATTACAATTTGCCTGCCTCAGAGAGAAATTTTCCGGTTAATGCTTTTCCTGAAATAGCTCTTTCAAATATTACGGTTGAGGATGATAAAGAGAAACCGGCTGCTATATATGATTCTTTGGTTGATAGTGAAGAAATTGACCTAAAAAACATAGAAGATTTAGTAGAGAGTAAATTCCAGTCAGAACTTAATTTAGAAGCGGCTGACGATATTGAAATTATTCAAAGCGGTGTTGAGCAGAACGTTCTGCAATATAAACAATATAAAGTTCAGGACGTAATAAGAAAAAACCAAATATTATTAGTACAGGTTACTAAGGAAGAACGAGGAAATAAATGTGCCGCTTTTACTACTTATATATCCTTGGCTGGTAAATATTGTGTTTTAATGCCTAATAAAGGTTCGCAAAATGGCATATCACGTAAAATATCAAACGGGGAAGAAAGAAAAAGACTGAAAGATATTTTAAATAAAATAGTAAGCGGTGACAAAAATGCTTACAGTGTCATTGTTAGAACCGCAGGTAGAGGAAGTAGCACCTTAGATTTGAAGAAAGACTATAATTATTTAGCAAGGTTATGGAATAAAATTCGTAAAAGTACTATTAAATTTCCGGCTCCGTGTTTTATTCATGAAGAAGATAGTATAATACGTAAAACCATACGTGATATGTGCGATCACAATGTTAAAGAGGTGGTAATTCAAGGACAAGAGGCTTATGAAGACGCTTCAAAATTTATGCAGGATTTATTACCTTCAGAGCTTTCAAAACTTAAAGAACATAAAAATAAAACTCCTATATTTACTAAGTTTCAAGTAGAAGAGCAATTAGTTAAATTATATCAGCCTGTCGTGACACTACCTTCAGGAGGATATATCGTTATTAATCCTACAGAAGCTCTTATTTCAATTGATGTAAATTCCGGTAAATCAACTTCTGAAAAAAATATTGAAGAAACGGCACTAAAAACTAATTTAGAAGCAGCCAAAGAAGTAGCGAAGCAAGTAAAGCTTAGAGATCTATCAGGTTTGATAGTTGTTGATTTTATAGACATGAGTGAAGCTAAGAATCGTAAAATTATTGAACGATCCTTTAAAGAGTTTTTAAGTCGTGACCGTGCTCGTATACAAACCGGTAATATTAGTCAGTTTGGACTACTTGAATTCTCAAGGCAGAGATTACGTTCTTCTTTCTTAGAAACTAATTCGGCAATTTGTTCTCATTGCAACGGTAAAGGAGTCATTAGAGCGAGTGACGCTAATGCTATGTTGATTTTACGTACTATAGAGAATGAAATTTTTGAAGAAAGAATTGATGTAATAAATGTTTTTACTAATATCGTTTCAGTTATTTATCTACTTAATAATAAACGTGCTGAGATAAAATTTATTGAAGAAAAATATAATATAAAGCTTAATTTTTATTCCGATCCTAATGCTACATCAGATAGTTATTCGATTGAAAAAGTGAAGTTGTTGAAGAAAAATAATAATAATGTTAATCCTGTTAAGCCGGTAATTCAGAATCATAGTGCCGATTATACTGAAGAAGAGCCGAAAAAAGAACAGTTACGCAAAAATAAACATAAATGGAAAACAGCTAATAATAGTAATAATATTGCTAATGAAGTAAAAGATAAGAGTTTAGAGGTAAAAGAACCGGTAGAGCAAACCGTAAGCGTTGTGGAAGAGGTGAAAGTTGTAGTAAGTAGTAATGCCGGCTTAGAAGAAGCACAAGCTGTTCCAAAAAAGACAAAACGTAGATATTGTAATAAAAAATCAAATAAAGAAACGTCCTGCTAATACCGCTGAAGATACGGAAAAGAATGTAGAGTCTTGATTAATATGTCATTTCTGCGTGGATACCTATGTCATTCCTGCGGAAGCAGGAATCCATACTACTTTAAAGATTTTTAAAAGCTCGATATATCTCGCTTTATGGTGGATTCCTGCTTCCGCAGGAATGACATAGAACACTTTTCTTGATCCACGCAGCAATGCCCGCTAACAATGCAATAAAATAAAAACATAAACTTAAAATAAAAGTGCAGAAGAGTTTAATTACAAAATGGTTGTTTATAAGTTGTATAATGGTCATAGCGATGATTGTTATAGGGGGGATAACAAGGCTTACAGGTTCTGGTTTATCTATAGTTGAGTGGCGTCCGGTAACCGGTATTTTGCCGCCTTTTAGTTTTGAAAGCTGGCAAGCGGAATTTGCTAAATATAAAGCTTTTCCTGAATATAACTCCATTAATTATGGAATGACTTTATCGCAGTTTAAGTTTATTTATCTGTTAGAGTTTGTACATCGGTTACTCGGTAGAATTACAGCTTTAATATATATTGTACCTTTAATATATTTTTATTTTAAAGATGTTATAAAAAATCGTGACATACTACCTTATATAATTGCTTTGCTATTATTTTGCGTACAAGGCTTTATGGGGTGGTATATGGTTAAAAGCGGTTTGTTGAATAGCCCGTCCGTTAGTCATTTTCGACTTGCTTTTCATTTAATTATTGCCGTAATTATTTATCACATACTTTTTTATCAATTAATAAAAAATCGTTGTGATATTTTGTTAATACCGTCACAAACAGATTTAAAATTACCACTAATATTTTCCGGTATTGCTATTACTGTAATATATGTACAAATTTTTTTAGGGGCGATGGTTGCAGGGCTTGATGCAGGGCTGATATATAATAGTTTTCCGCTAATGGGTGATAATTTTATCCCGATGGAGATAAAAGATAATTTCTTTAATCTTGCAAATTTGCATGATCCGGTTTTTATACAATTCATACATCGTTTAGGCGGCTATAGCGTATTTTTGGTTGTTGTGGTTTTAGTAATTTGCTTGTTAAAAATAGAACATCCGAAATTAAATAAGATAGCGTATTTTCTAATGATTGCATTATTGATGCAGATATCTACCGGAATAATTACTCTTTTATATTCTGTACCTATAATAATTGCCTCTATACATCAGCTTTTTGCTATAATCCTTTTATCTATAATAATTTGGTGCTATTTTATAATAAAAACTAGTTAAAATATTACTGTGGTTAAGTCGGTATTGCTACGTAGATTGTTTTATGTCATTCCCGCGTAGATATCTAGTCGTCATTGCGAGGAGCGAAGCGACGTGGCAATCTAGAAAAAATAATAAAAAAATTCTGTAAATCAGAATTTTTAACTGGATTGCTTCGTCGAATTACTACGTAATTCTTCTCGCAATGACGGGAAACCAAGCCACGCAACAACACAATAAAAAGCTCTAAATGATCATCGATGTCAATACTCCTATTTCTTCTAGATTAGATAAATATTTAAAACGTCTATATCCGTTATTGACTCAAGGAGTAATAGAGAAAGCATTACGTCAAAAACAAATTACCGTTAATTCTCAGAAAGCAGAAGCGAGTTTAAGAGTAAAGGGCGGCGATAAAATTTTTATTAACGATAAGTTTAATTTACCTGTTAAGCAACCCGAAAAATTGGTTTTTACCGATGCTGAAATTAAGCTAGCGAAGAAAATTACTACCGATTATTTGATATATGAAGATGATAATTTAATAGCTATAAATAAACCTGCAGGTCTTGCTACTCAAGGTGGCAGTAAAATAAATTTATCTATTGACTCTGCATTAAAATATTTGAATTATAAAGGTGCTGATTTTAAGCTAGTACATAGGTTAGATAAAGAAACAAGCGGTTTGCTCTTAATAGCCAAAAATTATTTAAGTAATGTAAAACTTCATGATGCTTTTAAAGAAAAATTGGTTGTAAAAACATATTTTGCCGTAACCTATGGAAAGCCAATTAAAAATGTAGGAGAAGTTAGAAGTAATATAGAGAAGAGTAAGGGAAGTACACCTAAAATTACTGATATTTATAGTGAAAATGGTAAACTTGCCATTACTTATTATAAATTACTTAAATCACTTGATAATAACTTATTTTTAATTGAATTTACACCGGTTACAGGTAGAATGCATCAATTAAGGTTGCATGCTAAATTATTAGGTTGCCCGATAGTTGGGGATGATAAATATGGTAATAAAGAAATAATGCCGTATAGTAAATATATGTTCTTGCATGCTAATAATATATGTTTATCTGAAAAGATTTTTGGTAAAGAGATTAATTTAGAAGCAAAATTACCGTTTTATTTTACTGATAAGTTTGTGGAGTGTTGAAGTTATGATTCGTAGATATTTTTTATTGCTGCTTTTTTTAATTACTAATAGTATTAATTGTTTTGCAGATATACAGCAAAGAATCAATGAAGCAGAAAAAGAATATCTAAGTAATAGATTTTTAAATGCCGTTTTTATGTTTGCCGATGACTATAAACCTTTATTAACCGGTGCTAAAGGAATCTTTGCTTTAAACGGTGAGCAATTAAAAGCAAATGAAATGATGCCTATTGCTTCTGCTACAAAGCCTTTTACAGCAGCAGGAATTTTAAAATTACAAGAACAGGAATTATTAAATATTAACGATAAAATCTATAAATATCTTGATCCGGAAATGTGGGGTGGAAAAGTACCGGATTGGGCGTATAAAATATCTATTCATAATTTATTAACGCATAGTAGCGGTATTGCTGAATATTTTAGTTTTGTTAAACTTGATTTAAATATGCCTAAGAAAGAGATTCACAAGAAAATATTACAATTTGTTTCTTCTAAATCTTTAGAAATATCTATAGGGAAAAAATTTAAATATAGTAATACTAATTTTGTTATACTAGGTATGATTATCGAAAAGGTGGCTAAAAAAGATTTAGCTAACTTTTTTTATGATGAATTTTTTAAACCTCTTAATATGAAATCTACTAGCTTTGCTTCATATAGTGAAGCCGCTAGAATCCAAAAGAACGTTATTAGTTCTAATTATCCGGTAAGATATTTTTTAACGCCTAATAATAGTAATAAACCTATATTTACTCCTGTAACTGCTGATTTTTTAGCAGTTCCTTGTGCTGACGGTGGTATAATATCAACACCGGTTGATCTTATTAAATGGTATAGGGCATTAAATGAGGGGAAAATTCTTTCTAAGAAGTCGTATAAACTTATGACTACTAAATATTTTTTAGCAAAAGATATAGAAGGGCGTAAGTCTTATATGGGTTACGGTATTTTCCTTACGGATCTTGATTCTAAGCATTTAATGATTCATTATACCGGAAAAGCCCTTGGAATACAAAGTGAAGCAGGGTATGTTTTGCCTGATAATCTTTATTTTGCTATACTCAGCAATACTATGATTAAAATTCCTGAAGAAGAAAAAGATAAAATTGACATGAAAAATCCTTTAAATCAACTTGGAATAATTTATTTCAGAGATGCAATAATAGGGGCAGCTATAAAAAAGGATTAAATAAAAACATTAAATGAAGATAGTTACTTGGAATATTAATTCATTGCGTCTACGTATTGATTTATTAAGAAAGTTAGCACATGAACATCAGCCGGATATTATTTTACTTCAGGAAACAAAAGTAGATGATTCGCTATTTCCTCTTGAAGTTATTAAAAATATAGGCTATGAACATGTAACATATTCAGGGCAGAAATCATATAACGGTGTTGCTATTATTTCAAAATTTCCTTTGAATAATGTTTTTTCTTTGGAATTATATAATAGTGATAAAAGGCATATAGCAGCTATAGTTAATGATATAGAAATACATAATTTTTATGTTCCTGCCGGTGGTGATATACCTGATATAGAGGTAAACTTAAAATTTAAGCATAAGCTCGAATATGTAAGGTTAATGCAGGAATGGTTAACTACTAACCGTACTAAAAACGATAAAATTATCATTGTGGGGGACTTGAATATTGCACCGCTAGAACATGATGTATGGTCTAGTAAGCAGTTGAGAAATGTTATCAGCCATACCGATATTGAACGCTCATTATTGGTAGAGCTACAAAACTCGTTAGGTTTTATTGACAGTAGTAGACATTTTGTTCCGTTTGATGAAAAATTCTATACTTGGTGGAGCTATAGAAATATAGATTGGAAAAAATCTAACAGAGGTAGAAGGCTTGATCATATTTGGGTTAGCGATAATTTAAAAGATGCATTATTTTCTATCCATTTATTGTCGGAAGCACGTGATTGGTCGCCACCTTCGGATCATGTACCGTATTTTGTGACATTAAAAAGCGTCATTGCGAGCGAACGTTAGTGCGTGGATACTGAATCGTCATTGCGAGGAGATGCGTAGCATCGACACGGCAATCTCATGAAGTAAGATAAATGCCTGAGATTGCCGCGTCGCTTCGCTCCTCGCAATGACGGCTTTGGTATTCATACGGGCAACACTTTCTCGTAATGACGTTTAAGATTATAAGGAGTAATTAGTGGATATTAAACCAAAAAAATATAAGCCGACAAAGGAAGAATATATAAAAAGCTTTAAAGATATGCTACTACTGCGTCGTTTTGAAGAGAAATGTGGGCAGTTATACGGTATGGGAGAAATAGGCGGTTTTTGTCATTTATATATAGGACAAGAAGCAGTAATTTCTGCGGTAGATACGGTCAAACAAAAAGGAGATAGTACAATTACTAGCTATCGTGACCATGCTCATATTATTTTAGCGGGAACAGAGCCTAAATATGTTCTTGCCGAGCTTATGGGGCGAGCTACAGGCTGCTCGAAAGGTAAGGGTGGTTCGATGCATTTATTTGACATACCGAACAAATTTTACGGTGGACACGGTATAGTCGGAGCTCAAGTACCTATAGGCACAGGGCTTGCTTTTGCTGAAAAATATAACGGCACGAATAATATTTGCTTTACTTTTTTAGGTGACGGTGCGGTTAATCAAGGTCAAGTATATGAAGCCTTTAATATGGCTGCTTTATGGGGTTTACCTGTAGTTTATATTATTGAAAATAACGAATATTCGATGGGGACGTCTGTAGCACGTTCTACCTTTATGCGTGATTTATATAAGAAAGGGGAATCGTTTGGAATTAAAGGATTTCAGCTAGACGGTATGGATTTTGAAGAAATGTATAATGGAGCTAAACAAGCAGCCGAGTATGTTAGAGAAAATAGCTTTCCGTTAATATTGGAGGTAAAAACTTATCGTTATCGTGGGCATTCGATGTCCGATCCGGCAAAATATCGTAGTAAAGAAGAAGTTGAGCAATATAAAGAACGTGATCCGCTAGTGATAATAAGAAAAACGATACTCGATAATAAATATGCAACCGAAGCAGATTTAAAAGAAATAGAACAGTCGGTAAAAGAAATTGTGAAAGAAGCAGTAAAATTTTCAGAAAACTCACCACTGCCTGATGAGGGGGAGTTGTATACTGAGGTGTATTGTTAAGGCTTAAAAAAAACGTCATTGCGAGGAGCAAAGCGACGTGGCAATCTCAGGAATTTGTTATTATTTCATGAGATTGCCGCACAGCCTACGGCTACTCGCAATGACGATTAATTTAATCAAAATAAAAAAGAAAAATGCAAATAACGGTACGTGAAGCATTGCGTGATGCGATGCAAGAAGAGATGATAAGGGACGACAAAGTTTTTGTCATGGGTGAAGAAGTTGCAGAATATCAAGGAGCTTATAAGGTAACTCAAGGATTACTAGAGCAGTTTGGTCCTAAGAGGGTAATTGATACACCGATAACGGAATATGGTTTTGCAGGGCTTGCAGTTGGAGCAGCTTTTGCAGGACTTCGTCCGATTGTGGAGTTTATGACCTTTAACTTTGCTATGCAAGCTTTTGATCATATAGTAAATTCAGCTGCAAAAACGCATTACATGTCAGGTGGGCAGGCCAAATGTCCGATAGTATTTAGAGGACCAAACGGAGCGGCAAGTAGAGTAGCAGCACAACATAGCCAAAATTATACAGCTTGTTATTCTCATGTCCCAGGGTTAAAAGTAGTAGCCCCTTATAGTGCCGAAGATCATAAAGGACTTATGCTTACGGCTATTAGGGACGATAATCCCGTTATTTTTTTAGAAAATGAAATTTTATACGGTCATAGTTTTGACGTACCGGAAACAATTGAACCTATACCTTTTGGTCAGGCAAAAATTTTAAGAGAAGGTAGTAGTGTCACTATAGTAACTTTCTCGATTCAAGTAAAACTTGCCCTAGATGCTGCAAATGTTTTGCAGAATGATAATATTGATTGTGAGGTTATTGATCTTCGCACTATTAAACCGCTTGATACGGATACAATAATAGAATCAGTAAAAAAAACTAATCGTTTAGTTATAGTAGAAGAAGGTTGGTTTTTTGCCGGCGTTGGAGCAAGTATAGCCTCTATTGTTATGAAAGAAGCATTTGATTATTTAGATGCACCGATAGAGATTGTCAGCGGTAAAGACGTACCGCTTCCTTTTGCCGTTAATTTAGAAAAATTAGCTCTGCCGAGCGAGAGTGATGTAATAGAAGCCGTTAAAAAGGTTTGTTATTATAGTGTTTAGGGATATTTATGTCATCCCCGCGAGGCATTGCCAGCGTGCATCAATTTCACCTCTGTCATCCCGTGGCTTGACCACGAGATCTAGTTAAAAATACTAAAATTATTAGTATTTTTTATTGTTTTTATGGACCCCGTGGTCAAGCCACGGGGTGACACAGTAGGTTTTACCGGTCTATGCAACAATGCCTCCTCGCGAAAGCGGGGATCCAGTAAAACCTATAAAAAACTAGTTTTTTTAGGTTTATTTTATCAAATATATAATGTTTGTATCAATATTAAGGCTATTTTTTCTAGATTCCCGCTTTCGCGGGAATGACAGTAGGATCGCTGCAACAAGGTTACATTTTTAACTAGTAATGTCTTTCTACTTCGTAGCTCTTTTACGGTCGTTAGGGTCAAGTAGAGCCTTACGCAGACGAATAGATTTCGGTGTTACTTCAACTCGCTCGTCATCCTGTATATAGCTGATTGCCTGCTCTAGAGTTAAAAGCATCGGCGGCGTTAGTCTTATAGCTTCATCTTTACCTGATGCTCTAACATTGCTCAGTTGCTTCGCTTTTAGCGGGTTGACCTCTAAATTATTATCACGATTATGTTCGCCGATAATCATACCTCTATATACTTTATCGCTAGGATTTATAAACATTTTTCCTCTTTCCTCTAGATTCCATAGAGCATATGCAACTGCTGCCCCGTCACCGTTAGAGATAAGTACGCCGTTGCGTCTTCCCTCGATAGCTCCTTTATAATCAGCATATCCGTGGAAAATACGGTTCATAATCCCCGTACCTCGAGTTTCGGTTAAAAACTGGCTGTGATAGCCGATTAACCCTCTAGACGGTCCAATGAACGTAACACGGCTTTTACCGCCGCCTGACGGTCTCATATCAGTCATTTCGGCTTTTCTAAGTGCTAAAGATTTTACGACCACCCCGACATAATCATCATCAACGTCAACTTGGATTTCTTCCATCGGTTCTTGTTTATTACCTTTCCCATCGGTTTGGAATAATACTTCGGGTCTACTGATAGATAACTCAAACCCTTCACGACGCATAGTTTCGATTAAGATACCAAGCTGTAATTCTCCTCGTCCTGCAACTTGGAAAGCATTTTTTTCAGCAGCTTCGGTAACTTTTAGTGCGACGTTACTCTCAAGCTCACGCATTAACCTAGCTCCAATCAAGCTCGATGTAACTTTTGTCCCTTCACTTCCTGCAAGCGGTGAGTCATTAACGCTAAAGGTCATGGATAAAGTTGGGGGGTCAATAGGTAGAGACGGTACAGCTTCGGTTACTTCAGGTGAACAAATAGTATCGGCAACGTTGGCGTTTTCAACGCCTGCTACGGCAATAATATCGCCGGCTGTAGCCTCATCTATAGCGATTCTCTCTAAACCTCTAAATGCTAATATTTTAGTGATACGTCCGGTTTCAAGTACTTTATTCTCACGATTTAATACTTTTACGTTTTGATTGATTTTAACAGTGCCGCTTTGTACACGTCCCGTTAAAACCCTACCGAAGAAAGAATTATATTCTCTAGTAGTAACAAGCATAGAAAACGGTGCTTTATCGTCAGCTGCGGGTTTTGGTACATGTTTTACTATTAGGTCGAAAAGTGGAGCTAAATCATCTGCTAAATTATCTAAAGGATTAATTTTATCATCAAAGTTTAAAGAGGCTCTACCTGCTCTACCTGATGCGTAAACTATAGGGAAATCAAGCTGATCGTTATTTGCCTCGAGTGCCACAAATAGCTCGAATACTTCGTCGATAACTTTTTTAATTCTTTGGTCGTCTCTATCGATTTTATTAATAACAACGATAGGTTTTAAGCCGAGGTTTAAGGCTTTAGAAAGCACGAATTTTGTTTGCGGCATTGGCCCTTCCGATGCGTCGACAAGTAACACAACACCGTCAACCATGCTTAATATGCGTTCTACTTCACCGCCAAAATCAGCATGTCCAGGTGTATCAACGATATTAATACGGATATCGTTCCACATAAGAGCAGTGCATTTGGCTAGTATTGTTATTCCACGCTCACGCTCAAGGTCGTTAGAGTCCATAGCACGCTCGGCTACTGCTTGGTTAGCTCTAAATGTTCCGCTTTGTTTAAGCATGTTATCAACAAGCGTAGTTTTCCCATGATCAACGTGGGCAATAATTGCTATATTACGAATAGATGTCATCTTTAAAAATTCTCTCAAGTTTACAATAGTTTTCCGTATTATACACTAAAATACCAAAAATTGGAATAAAGTTCTTGAAAAACTAACTGATTTAACTACAAAATAAAAATTACTAAGAATTTTTAAACTTTAAAATAAGAGAAATTAATGAACGATAATACAGCTTTATTTATATTTGATTTTGACGGGACATTGGTTAAAGGACATTCGCATAATTATATCGGGGAGAAGCTAGGAGGCAATAGCACGTAATATACAAAATAGCCGTTTTAGTTCATATGACGAACGTGATAAAGAAAAAGCTAGGCTTGAGCAAAAATTTTCTATAGAGCTGATGGAGGTATTCCTAGATAATGATAAATTAGGTTGGAAAAATGAAGAGCAATTAGTACGTCTTTTTAAAAACATCATATCATCCGGTCATAAAATAGCTATAGCATCGTTTAATGATTATCCCAATGCCGTAAAATATGCATTAGAGCAATTATTAGACAAAGAAATAGTAAAAAATATACATATAAAATCAGGTTTACCTTCTAATAATTTTCAAGAAATACAAAATTGTACTAAAAAAGAATATATAAGAGAAATAATGAATAATACCGGAATAACTAATAAAGCAAATGTATTTTTTATGGATGATGATGAAAAGCATATCAAAGCTGCAAAAGATATTACAGCAGTTTGGGCTAAGAAAGATGACAAGGAATATATTCAGAAAGCTTTTAATTTTTTATATAAATTTAATGAACAGCATGAAATCTATGTTGAGTTAAATCGTCTTGATACTGAACATCTTCTTAGTGAAGAAGATGTAAGGCAAGAGATAATAAAAACTATTCCGTTTGACCCTTATTATTCAGATGGTGAGGAGTATACACCATCGGGAGAGGGGAATGTGCCAACGTTAGGTGTTCAAGTTTTTAATGATAGACAAATCACCTGATGTTATTTATTCTGAGAATTAATAGGAGACGTCATTGCGAGCGAACGTTAGTGAGCGTGGCAATCTCAGGCAAAATTCCTGAGATTGCTTCGTCGACGCCTATGGCGTCTTCTCGCAATGACGAAAGTAGCCGACGCCGTTTAATCTAAAAGGATCAAAGATGATATACCGAATATTATGTATATTCATAATAAATTTCTCAGTAATAGCAAAAGCACAAAATATGCCGATTAAAGAAGATAATTTCAAAGTTAGAGTAGCTGTTGCTGATGTACAATCTATATTGGAAGGTTCGATTGCTATAAAAGATTTGCGTAATAAAATCGAAAAGCTTAATCATAGAATCCAAGAGGATATTGCTGCAAAAGAAGCAGAATTTAAACCGCTGGAAGAGAAATTATTAAATGAGCGTTCTAATTTAAGTGAAACCGAATTTGAGCATAAAGTAAACGAATTTAATGCAAAAGTTAGCCACGTTAGAAAAGAAATTCAGATTAAGAAAACGAAGCTTGAACAAGCACACGCTGAGGCTATGAGTAGAGTCCACGAAACAACTATTACAATAATTAGTGAACTTGCAGAGAAATATAACCTTAATTTGGTAATTCCAAGTGCTCAAGTATTATATGCCAAAAATAATTTGAATATAACTTCCGAAGTGACTTTTATGTTGAATGAGAGATTAAAGGAAGTAACGATAAACTATTGATAGTGTTATACTCAAATCGTCATTGCGAGGAAAAACTGCAAGTTTTGACGAAGCAATCTTAGGAATATTATTTCATGAGATTGCCACGCTCCTTTTAGTCGCTCGCAATGACGGATAAATCGATCCATGAAAAAACAACACTATGTACTTAACAAGAGAGTATTATATGGCAGAATTTACACCGATTACAATTGCATACGGGGACGGTATAGGTCCTGAAATAATGGAGGCAGTGCTTTATATATTACGTAAAGCCGAGGCTCGTATTCGCTTAGAAACCATTGAAGTAGGTGAAAAGCTTTACAAGAAGCATTATACTTCAGGCATAAGTGAAGAAAGTTGGGAATCAATACAACGTACCGGTATTATACTTAAAGCCCCGATTACTACTCCGCAAGGTGGAGGATATAAAAGTTTAAACGTCACGATTCGTAAAACATTACAGCTTTTTGCTAATATTCGTCCTTCTGTTTCGTTTCATCCTTTTACTATGACATTACATCCGCATCTGAACCTCACTATCATACGTGAGAATGAGGAAGATTTATACGCAGGTATAGAATACCGACAAACGCATAATATGTATGAATCAATAAAGTTGATAAGTCATACGGGTTGTGAAAAAATTATTAGATATGCTTTTGAATATGCGGTAAAAAATAACCGCAAAAAAGTCACGTGCTTAAGCAAAGATAATATTATGAAATTTTCCGATGGGGTTTTTCATAAAATATTTAATGAGATTGCAAAAGAATATCCGCAAATTAATAATGAGCATTATATTATCGATATCGGGACTGCAAGGCTTGCAACCAAACCTGAAATATTTGACGTTATCGTAACTTCTAATTTATACGGTGATATCATATCCGATGTAGCTGCCGAGATTTCAGGGTCGGTAGGACTCGCCGGTTCTGCAAATATCGGACAACATTATGCTATGTTTGAAGCGGTACATGGAAGTGCTCCCGATATTGCCGGCAAAGATATCGCAAATCCGTCAGGGCTTCTAAATGCTGCTATAATGATGCTTGTACATATAGGGCAAGGTGATATTGCTAGTTTAATCGAAAATGCTTGGAAAAAAACTATAGAGGATGGAGTTCATACAGCCGATATATATAATGAGCAGAATTCTAGTAAAAAAGTTGGTACAAAAGAATTTGCTGAAGAAGTAACGAAAAGATTAGGACAGATACCGACAAAGCTACCTAAAGCAGATTATCCGTTGATTGCCGAGAAACAAGAAAGTAATATAGATTATAAAATTGATACTAACGAAGTTAAGAAATTGGTAGGTACGGATATATTTGTGAATATGAATATATCTTCCGCTCACGATATAGCTGATAAAATTAATAAGCTTGATCTTGGTAATATTGAGCTAAAAACAATCTCGTCCAAAGGGCTAAAATTATGGCCTCGTGATACAAGGTTTGAAACTATTTCCGATCATTGGTGTTGTCGTTTTATGAATAAAGACGGCACGGAAATAAAGCATTTAGATATAACAAGGTTGCTTGAAGCTTTAAGCAAAGCAAATATTGATTTTATCAAAGTAGAGAATTTATTTGAGTTTGATGGTGTGGCAGGGTATAGCTTGGCTCAAGGCGAGTAAAGCGTCATTGCGAGGAAAAACTGTAAGTTTTGACGAAGCAATCTCAGGAATCAGCATTATTTCATGAGATTGCCACGTCGCTTCGCTCCTCGCAATGACGAAAAAAGGATAAACACAATGACACTATACTATATCGGAATATTATTAGTAATTATTGGATTATTTGCTATATTTTCAGGGATAATCGGTTTTTTTAGATTTCCTGATTTTTATACTAAATTATATGCAGCAAGTGTTATTGAGAACTTTGGAGTGCCTGTTTGCTTAATAGGTTTTGCGTGCATTGAAGCAGATATTGTTAACTCCGGTAAATTAATTTTAGCGGCTTTATTGATTTTTCTACTAAATCCAGTAGCAACCCATGCACTCGGTAAAGCATCGTTATTTATGAAAATTCGAGCTACCGTCATTGCGAGGAAAATTACGAAGTAATTTGACGAAGCAATCTCAGGCTGCTTGATAAGATTGCCACGTCGAAACTACGTTTCTCCTCGCAATGACGTTAAATTTTAATAACCATATGGCAGTAAAAACAGCTTTAAATTTTGATCTCGGCAATTACCTACTTAACTTAATTGCTTTTTTATTGATTTTAATCTCAATAAAAATAATTTTTGCTAAAGATTTACTAAATGCAGTTATTGCTGCGTCAATATTTAGCTTATTAATCGGTGTATCTTATCTTATTATGGATGCTCCTGATGTCGCAATGACCGAGGCAGCACTTGGAGCTTGCTTATCAACATGCGTATATTTGAATTTGTTACGTAAATTACCTCCTGATTTAAAGAATATTGAGAGAACTAATATTATTCCCGCAAGTTTAATATGTTTATTGTTTGTAGTAACTCTTGCTTATATGGGGTTAGAATTACCGAATTACGGTGATGATAATGCTCCTATTCATATTCATTCAAGTAAATATTATCTCGAAAATACTTCTAGAGATATAGGTGTACCTTCTTTTGTTGCGGCTATTCTTGCAAGCTACCGCGCTTATGATACTTTAGGTGAAACTAGCGTAATTTTAATTGCAGGAATTGCTGTGTTGTTGATATTTTCAAAGGAGGATGTCATACCGTGGCCCCTCCACGGTATGACAAAACTCAAAGTTTATCCGATAATAAAATATATCACTAGTTTTATAATACCTTATATAATTTTATATAGTATATATATTCAGCTTAACGGTGAGTCTTCGCCGGGTGGTGGGTTTCAAGCAGGTGTTATATTTGCATCTAGCCTTATTGCTTATGATTTAGTTTACGGTAATCGAAAATTAAGCAGATATTTTCCTCCTAACGTGCTAATTTCTATTGCTGTTTTAGGTGTAGCAATATATGCAATTGTAGGAACAATATCACTCTTTTTTAACGATAATTATTTAAATTATTATTCACTAACAAATTTTATCAATGATAAGCTACTTGCTCAGCATATCGCTATAGTTATTGTTGAAATTGGTATAGGTTTGACGGTTTCTGCAATAATGTACTTAATATATAATTTATTTAATCATGAATAATCTATTTGTATTAATTAAGCGTGAATTTATAGTGCAGAATCGCATTAATAATATAATTAAATATATAGTTATATTTTTTTTATTTTGCATAATTAGTACTGTTTTAATTAACAGTGAAAGGGATATTAACAAATTCGGTTTAATTTTTTCGGTAATTTGTTTATTAATTTCATTAATCGGTTTTTCCTCAGTTATATTCAAATCCGATTTAGAAGACGGTACTTTAGAATTATTGTTATCGGCGGTCAGTTATGAAAAAATTATATTAGCTAAATTTTTTGCTATATTTATCAGTAGTACGGTAGGGCTGGTTTTTGTTTTACCCATTATTTATGTTTTTTTTGATCAAACTTTGCTTGAGATAATATTTTTTTTTATTAGCGTATGGATGATGTTAGTTTTATCAAGTAGTTTAGTAGTTTTATCCGGTAGCGTGCAATGTTATTTTAAGAAGAATGCTAACTTTGTCGGTACGTTTATCATGCCGTTATTAATTCCGAGTATTATAATGACAGGTTTAATATTACAAGATAATAACTTACAATTAATTTTTATTATGATAGGAATTAATTTAGTATTTTTACCGATTTCATTCTTCTTGAGTTCCTATTTAATTAAAAATATTTATAATATTACGTGATTTTGCTTTATTTTTACTAATGTAGTGATATAAAATAAAGATGAATATTATTAATAAATTTTTTTGAGAAAAATATATGTGGCAGGCTTTACGAAGGTTAATTGCAGCAAATCCTATGGGATTTTTTCTGTGGTCTATTATCACTAAATGGTATTTAATTATAGCAGTTGCTTCCTTGATTACTTTATATTATACAGTATTGGGCTTAAAAAAAATTGGGTTTATAGATTATTTTACTGAAACTACAGTCGAGATATTAGATACAACTAAAGCAGTTGCTCAAAATTGTACTACAAAACTCGGTCCTAATTGGAATCATTTAGTTAGTTTTTGGAATTGCTTAAGTAATCCCGGAGAATATAAGCATGAAGAAGGAACAGGAGCAAAAGTGTTAGAAGATGAAATAAATAAGCTTACGCCAAAACAAGCAGATAGTGCTGCAGACGCTGAACCTCCTATAATAAACCCTTATGAAGAACTAGAAAATCCAAATAATCTTAATAATACCCAAAGCGGTAGTAATAATAATCGTTAATTTATGTCACTTTAATATTATATGTCGGATACTGAAGATAATAAAAACAAACAAACTACACGTCGTGATTTTATGGTTCTAACGGCTAGTAGTGTTGCAGCGGTCGGGGCTGTGTGTACGCTTTGGCCTCTCGTTGATTCCTTAAACCCTTCCGCAGACGTGCTTGCTTTATCATCAATTGAGGTTGATCTATCAAATATTGCGGTAGGGCAAACAGTTACGGTTAAATGGCAAGGTAAACCGGTTTTTATCACAAACCGTACTCCTGATAAAATAGCTGAAGCAAGAGCCGTAAAGATGTCGGAGCTTATTGATCCTGAGACTGATGAAGCACGTGTGAAAGCAGGGCATGATAACTGGCTTGTGACAATCGGGATTTGTACTCATTTAGGTTGTGTGCCGCTTGCTAATCAAGGTGAGTATGATGGATGGTTCTGTCCGTGTCATGGTTCACAATATGATTCTTCAGGTAGGGTTAGAAGAGGTCCTGCTCCTTTAAATTTAGCAGTGCCGCCTTATACCTTTATTAGCGACAAAAAAATTAGAATCGGGTAGTTATTTATGAATGAAGATATTACCCCTAAAAAGCCCAATGCTATTATAGAATGGATAGATTATCGCTTACCTATTTTTTCGTTCCTAAAGCATTTTAGTCATTATCAAACTCCAAAAAATCTTAGCTATTTGTGGAATTTGGGCTCTATTGCCGGTATTGCGTTGGTGATTCAGATAATCACCGGTGTGATACTTGCTATGCACTATACTCCGCATGTTGATCATGCTTTCGATAGTGTTGAGAGAATCATGCGTAACGTTAATTACGGTTGGTTGCTGCGTTATACTCATGCGGTAGGTGCATCGATGTTTTTTGCTGCCGTATACTTACACATAGCAAGAGGTTTGTATTACGGCTCTTATAAAGCACCGAGAGAACTGCTTTGGCATATCGGTATTATCATTTTTCTAACTATGATGGCTACTGCCTTTATGGGTTATGTGCTTCCTTGGGGGCAGATGAGCTACTGGGGTGCTACGGTAATTACTAATTTATTCTCGGCTATTCCGCTAATAGGAGAATCCATAGTTACTTGGCTTTGGGGTGGTTTTTCCGTTGATAACCCGACATTAAATAGATTCTTTTCACTGCATTATTTATTGCCGTTTATTATTGTTGCTCTTGTGATGCTGCATTTAGTAGCCTTACATCAACATGGTTCAAATAATCCGAAAGGTATCGACGTTAAAAGTCCTAAAGATACTATTCCTTTCCACCCTTATTATACCGTAAAGGATTTTGTCGGTTTCGGAGTTTATTTCATAATATTTGCCTATTTTATTTTTTACGAACCTAATTATTTAGGACATCCCGATAATTACGTTCCGGCAAATCCTTTAGTTACGCCTGCTCATATCGTACCTGAATGGTATTTTCTACCGTTTTATGCAATCCTTAGAGCCGTACCGTCTAAGCTCGGTGGAGTGTTATTAATGTTCGGAAGTATATTCGTGTTATTCTTACTACCTTGGCTTGATACTTCAAAAGTTAGAAGTGCCAATTATAGACCGATATACCGAATTGCTTTTTGGATATTTATGACAGATTGTTTATTGCTTGGTTATTTAGGCGGGCAACCGGCAGAAGGGCCGTATATTACAATTAGCCGCTTTGCTGCTTGTTATTACTTTTTTCATTTCTTAGTAGCTCTGCCGCTGATCGGTAAATATGAAAAGCCGTTACCGCTACCGGAGGAGTTATAATACTGTCATTGCAGTACCGAAGTCGTCATTGCGAGCAGGCATTGACTGTGGGATGCCCGAACCGTCATTGCGAGAAGAATTACAAAGTAATTCGACGAAGCAATCTCAGGAGTTTGTTATTGCTTCATGAGGTTGCCACGCTCTGCTTGAGTTTGCTCGCAATGACATTTTTTTTTGTATTATACAAACTTATGAAGCAACCAATAGTATATATAGTAACAAACAAGAAAAATGGTATACTCTATACTGGTGTTACTTCTAATTTAATAAAAAGAATATACGAACACAAAAATTATACAATTAAGGGGTTTAGTAAAAAGTATAATTGCAAAATTTTAGTATTTTATGAAATTCATCAAACTATGAATTCAGCAATAAATAGAGAAAAACAAATTAAAGCCGGCTCAAGAGACAAAAAAATTAAACTAATAGAACAAACAAATATAAATTGGGATGATTTATATAGCGAAATTATTCTGTAATAAAAATATCATTGCAAGGAAAGACAAAATCTCAACACGACAATCTTATAAAATAACGATAAACTCCTGAGATTGCTTCGTCAAATTACTACGTAATTTTCCTCGCAATGACGCAATGACGACTCAAAAATTTTATGAAAACAAAACTAATTATCTCTATCATCATATTAATAACTTCTAGCGTATGCTTAGCAGGTGAAGAAGCATTACATCCAAAAAAGATGAAATGGTCGTTTGACGGCGTATTTGGCACAGTTAATCGTGAAGCAGCACAAAGAGGTTTTCAGGTTTATAAAGAAGTTTGTAGCGTTTGCCACGGCTTAAATAATTTATATTACCGTAATCTTAAAGATATAGGCTTTTCGGATGATGAGATAAAAGAGATTGCCAAGGGCTATACGATAAAAGATGGACCAAATGATGACGGTGAGATGTTTGACCGTCCCGCTCTTCCATCCGATCGTTTTGTATCTCCTTACCCTAATGAACAAGCAGCAAGAGCGGCTAATAACGGAGCACACCCTCCTGATTTATCTTTAATAATAAAAGCACGGCATGACGGGGCTAATTATATATATTCGCTGCTTACCGGCTATACCGAACCGCCGGCAGATTTTAAGTTGATGCAAGGGGCTCATTATAATCCGTATTTCCCAGGTGAGCAAATAGCAATGCCGCCGCCGCTTACAGACGGGCAGGTAACCTATATGGACGGTACTAACGTAAGCGTAGAGCAGATGTCGCATGATGTTGCGGTATTCCTACAATGGGCAGCTGAGCCAGAAATGGAACATCGTAAATCTATGGGTCTTAAAGTTATGATGTTTTTGGTAGTGTTTACTATCTTTTTCTATATTGCAAAAAACCGCATTTGGTCTAATTTAAAGTAGTTCAAAAATCGTCATTGCGAGCAGTCGTAGGCATTGTCGCATGGCTCAATTTTCTCGTCATTGCGAGAAGAAACTGTTAAGTTTTGACGAAGCAATCTCATGCCAAAGTCCTGAGATTGCCACGCTCCTTGCAGTCGCTCGCAATGACGATTACCATATCTCTCTCTTAGTATGATGACTTATCTTTGCTATACTTATCCTAAATTATATAGATAGGTATTTATGATTACTTTATTTGCAGCGATTACAGGCTTTATTAGTTCTATCATTCCTGAAATTTTAAAAATATACAAAGATATTAACGACAAAAAACACGAGATAAATATTTTAGACCGTCAAATTGCTAATAACAAACTCAATCAATCCAAGACTTTTACAGAGCTTACCATATCACAAGAAATGGCGGAGCAATATTCGCTTTATTCAACATATAAATCAGGTGTTAGTTGGGTTGATGCTTTAAACGGTTCGGTAAGACCGGTACTTGCTTATAGCTTCTTTGCAATGTATGGAGGTGTTAAATATGTTCAATATAAATCGTTAAAAAGCTCTGCTCTGCTAGTGGAGTATCTAGATATATTATGGAGTATTGAAGACCAAACTATTTTTGCAGGGATTATTAGCTTTTATTTTGGGCAGCGTACTTTCAGCAAATTATGGAAATGTAAGACTTGAATTTTGAGTAGATAATTTTATATATTTAAATATATAAGCAATAAATGTAAAGGTAATTTTATGTTAAAGAGTGCAAAATTATATATTCCGTCTATAGCAGCTATTATTTTATCTAGTAATATTGCAATGGCATAATAATTATGACACCGGTCATGCGACGCCTTTGCGTCAAGTAGCAGATTTAATAGATAATCAAATTACAAATATTGATAATTTATTTAAAAATAGATTGCCGCTTTATGAGTCTAATAGCATAAAAAGTAATTTTATTACTAAAGATAAGCAGTATATTATTATAATGGAAGTACCTGGCTTTGATAAAAGTCAAATTAAGATTAAAGTGAACGGCAATAAATTATTTATTACAAGGAATATAGAAGAAAAAAATAAAGCTGATGATTCAGATAATTATATGAATAAAAATTTTAATTATGTAATATCATTATATGAAGATGTAGACCAGGCAAATATCTCTTCAAGCCTTAAGAATGGAATACTTACTATTATTCTACCTCGCATTGAGATTAAAGAGCAAGACGCAAGAGAGATAACAATTAATTAAATTTTAACCAAAAATTATATAAGGAGGTATTATGGCATTTAATTTACCACGCATAAGAAATAAATCAGAAGTAAGTAATGACCTAATGAGACGTAACCACTTAGATAATATATTTGATGATTTCTTTAATGAATTTTATACTTTTCCGTATTCTTCATCTACCGAAAAAAATCTAATACCAAGAACCGATATATCCGAAACTGATTCAGGATATAGTTTAGAGGTAGAATTACCGGGCATAAATCAAAAAGATATAGATATAAATATAGATAATCATATTCTGACCATTAAAGGGCAAAAGGAAGAAAAATCCGAGGAAAAGAATAAAAATTATCATATGCGTGAGCGATATTACGGTTCTTTCCAACGTTCAATAAGCTTGCCTGCCAATATTAATGATGATGCTATAAATGCACGTTTTGAAAACGGTATATTACATATAACCATACCGAAAAAAGAACAAGGTAAAACTAGAAAAATAGAAGTGAAAGGCTAAAATTAATTACAATGATGGATAAGTTCCCTTATCCATTATTGAATAAAGTAAGAAAAAATAACGGTTAAAACAGGATTGATCATTTTATTTCCTTGAAATAAAGCCTTTTTCTATATAGCTAGGTAATTTTATTAGCTCCTGTTTTAGTTCATTATCTACTCCTGAGGCTTCAAATTTTCGATCGACTAAGAAAATCATAGGTTTAGTGTTATGAGTGAAGAAAAAGTCAAAATTCGGTTTGTTATCAAAATATCTATTAACACGAGGAAAATGATAAGCATGAGTAACAATTGCAATTTCGGCGTTACTTAAGTCGATATTACCGTGTTCATGTTCTTTATATAAAGTTTTAAATTGTCCGCCTGTATTAACCTGTCCTTCAGGTAATGTAAAAATATAAAAATTTTCTTTTGGATAATCGGTAATAATATTTTTATCAAGGGCTTCTTTTAGTAAGCTATTATCATAAGCTCCGCCATTAAACAAAATTATCGGTTCGTATTTTTTCAGTTCTTCAGATGTTAGGGTAGATATTTGCTTATCAAGTTTTTTAGCTGCCACTTCTCTTGCTATTTCGATCCCAAGTCTCATTCTATTATAACCGTCTTCTTTATCTGCAGCTCCTATATTTTGAGCATCAGAATTAATCGGTATTTTTGTATAAGAATGCCTTGCGGATAAAACCCACACATATTTTATATTCTTATCTATTTCAAGATTTTCGGTTGTATAAATATTTTGTATTTCAGAGATAAAATTCTTGCAGATTTTTTCATTAGCAGGATCAAACTCTAGATTATTTAGATCAAGTATTATTTGCTCAAAATGTTTATCTTGAGAATATTTTTGATAATTTTGAAACCCTAGAACTGAGACTATTCCTATAATAATTATAGAAATAGCTACGTTAAAATTTTTGCAATTTTTCATATTGTGATAAAAATAATTAGGTTGAAATATGAAGGTGTCATATCACGTCTTGATTATAATATCAAGAAAAATAACTTTTAGTAACTTATTCGCTTTTTAGCTTTGCTAGCTCTTGAGGGGTAGGTAGGAATTTTTCAAGTTTTTTAGGTAATGTTTCTGTAAGCTTAAATTGTGATACTCCTATTGGTTTTTGGATGCCTTCTATAGCGTATTCTACAGTAATACCTTGTTTTTCTTCGCACAAAATTAACCCAATTGTAGGATTATCCGAATTATCTTTAATTTTGCGATCCATTAGATTAAGATAAAAATTTAGTTTACCGGCATATTCCGGCTTAAATTTACCGATTTTTAATTCAATAACAACATAACATTTGAGTTTTATGTGATAAAAAACTAAATCCAAATAATAATCTTCTCTCTCAAGTTCTATATGATACTGATTGCCGACGAATGCAAAACCTTGCCCTAACTCTAATAAAAAGTTTTTAATATTATCTATCAATTTATTTTCTAAATCTCGTTCTATTATTTTACCTTGAATATCTAAAAATTCTAAGTTATACGGGTCTTTTATAATCGATCTTGCTAAATCAGACTGTAATTCAGGTAAAGTATTAGAAAAATTATTTATACCTTTTGCTGATCTTTCATATAAATTACTTTTAATTTGCAAGGATAATACATTTCTGGACCAACCATTTTCGATGGTTTGTTGTGCATACCAAATTCTCTGATTTATATTTTTTAGTTTTGAAAAAATAACAATATTATGCCCCCAAGGAATTTCTCCAACAGGCTGTTGGAGAATTTGTTCATCGTTATATTCTTCAGCAAATTGCCTCATATAAGAAATATTTTGATATGATAATCCTTTCATTCCAGGAAATTCTTTACGCAAATCATTAGAAATATTTTGAATAACTTTTGATCCCCATTTCTCTTTATTCTGACGTTCTAAAATTAGTTTTCCTATATTCCAATAGAGAACTATCAATTCTTTATTAACTGCTAAATGGGCTCTAACACGAGCCTTACTGATTTCTTGTTTTAAATTTTTAATTAAGTTAGTATATGATTCATTAATTGAAATATTGCTCATTGATTTTAACTACCTCCTACCACCCGCATTCATAGCTAAACTTGCTGAGACAAAGTCCTCAAGGTCGCCGTCAAGTACGCCTTTAGTATCAGAAGTTTCATAATCGGTACGTAAATCTTTTACCATCTGATAAGGCTGTAAAACATATGACCTAATTTGATGTCCCCAGCTATTATCGGTTTTGGCGGCATTCTGCTCGTTAACGCTGTCTGTGCGTTTCTGCATTTCAAGCTCATAGAGTTTTGCTTGAAGCATCTTCATAGCTTGAGCCTTATTTTTATGCTGTGATCTATCGCTTTGGCATTGTGTCACCGTATTTGTCGGTATATGAGTGATACGTACGGCAGAATCGGTAGTATTAACGTGCTGCCCGCCTGCTCCCGATGCTCTAAAAGTATCGATTCTTAAATCTTTATCCTCGATAGTAATTGCTATATTATCGTCAATTTCGGGGTATACCCAGCTACTTGCAAAGCTAGTCATTCTTTTTCCTGCAGCATTAAACGGGGAAATACGCACTAATCTGTGAACACCCGCTTCGGTCTTAAACCAGCCATAAGCTCGCTTGCCTATTATCCTAATCGTGCATGATTTAATGCCTGCTTCTTCTCCGTTAATCATATTGATTATTTCGGTTTTAAAGCCGAGCCTCTCGGCAAAACGCAAATACATACGCATCATGATAGATACCCAGTCATGGCTTTCAGTTCCGCCTGCTCCGGCATTAATCTCTAAAAAGCAATTATTACCGTCTGCTTCACCTGAAAATAAGCATTCGGTTTCAAATTTGGCAGCAATGACACTTAAATTTTTTAAGTCCTGTTCAATTTGTGAAAGTGTTTCTAAATCATTTTCGGCTTCAGCCATTTCTTCAAGTTCTAAAGTATCTTTTAAATTGGATTTGAGCTTATTAAAAGCATTTAGTTTTTCTTCTAGATTACTTTTTTCTCGCAGTAATGTTTGTGCGTTAGCCTGATCGTTCCATAAACTTGGATCGGATGTTAATTCTTCTAACTCGTTCAATCTTTCAGTTGATGATTCAACGTCAAAGTGACCTCCAAAGTAGTTCTAAAGACTGCTCAATTTTTTTTACGTAATTTTCTATTTCGGCTCTCATTATTTTTTCCTGTTATATATTTTTATTTTGTTATATATTATCGTGATTGTAGCCGTCATTGCAAGTGAGTACTGCCTGCGTCGTTCGTCATTGCGAGGAGCAAAGCGACGTGGCAATCCAGAAAAACTAATAAAAAAATGCTAAATATTAGCATTTTTTACTGGATTGCTTCGTCAATTACTTTGTAATTTCCTCGCAATGACGGGGATGACAAAATACAAATTATATCACAATAATTATGAATAATCAAAAATATATACGGAACTTCTCAATAATTGCTCATATTGATCACGGTAAATCTACGTTAGCCGATAGGTTAATTGAGCATTGCGGCGGGCTTCAAGCTAGAGAAATGAGCCAGCAAGTGCTAGATTCGATGGATATCGAAAAAGAGCGAGGTATAACTATTAAGGCACAAACCGTGCGGCTTGTATATAAAGCTAAAGACGGTAATACTTACTATCTGAATTTGATGGATACTCCAGGGCATGTTGATTTTGCTTATGAAGTTAGTAGGTCACTTGCTGCTTGTGAAGGGTCGTTATTAGTAGTTGATAGTACGCAAGGAGTAGAAGCCCAAACGCTTGCCAATGTTTACCAAGCAATCGAGAATGATCATGAGATTGTGCCGGTACTTAACAAGATTGATTTACCAGCTTCTGAACCTGAGCAGGTGAAGCAGCAAATAAAGGATATAATCGGAATCGATGCAAGTGAAGCGGTATTGATTTCGGCAAAAAGCGGTATAGGAATTGATTTGGTTTTAGAGGCGATAGTAAATAAATTACCTCCACCAAAAGAAAGTAGTTCTGATATTCTAAAAGCTTTACTTGTTGATAGTTGGTATGACCCATATCTCGGCGTGGTTATCTTGGTACGCATTATTGATGGAACTCTACGTAAGAATATACGTATTAAAATGATGGCGACAAACTCGGTTTATACCGTCGAGAATGTCGGATATTTTACTCCAAAAAAACATATTTCGGATGTTTTACATGCAGGCGAAATCGGTTTCTTTACTGCTTCTATAAAGCAAGTAGCGGATTGTAAAGTCGGAGATACTATAACTGATGAGAAGAAACCTTGCGAGCAAGCACTGCCTGGCTTTAAGCCGAACCTACCCGTAGTGTTTTGCGGGCTTTACCCAACAGATAGTGCAGAATTCGAGCATCTAAAGGATTCGCTTGCTAAATTACGCCTCAATGATGCTAGTTTTGAGTATGAAATGGAAAGCTCATCAGCACTTGGAGTAGGTTTTAGGTGCGGTTTTTTAGGGTTGCTACATTTAGAGATAATCCAAGAACGTTTAAGTAGGGAATTCGATTTAGATTTAATCACTACCGCTCCAAGTGTGGTGTATAAAATCCATATGCGAGACGGTGAAAGTTTAGAGATACATAACCCAGCAGATTTGTCTGATTTACAAAAAATTGAATCGATGGAAGAACCGTGGATTAAGGCAACTATAATGGTACCTGATGAGTTTTTAGGGGCGGTATTATCGCTTTGTACGGAAAAAAGAGGTGTGCAGCTCGATCATAGCTATATAGCAAATAGGGCTAAAATAATTTATAAATTACCGCTAAATGAGATAGTTTACGATTTCTATGATCGTTTAAAAAGCTGCTCTAAAGGTTATGCAAGTTTTGAATGGCAAATGGATGTTTATGAACCTTCTGAGCTTGTCAAACTTGGGATTCTAGTTAACGGTGAGGAGGTTGATGCTCTATCTACAATCGTACATCGCTCACGTGCCGAGCAGAGGGGTAGGGCGTTATGCGTAAGGTTAAAGGATTTAATTCCAAGGCAGCAAATTGATATAGCAATACAAGCAAGTATAGGTAGCCGTATTATTGCTCGTGAGACTATTAAAGCATTGCGTAAAGATGTTTTATCCAAATGTTACGGAGGTGATATAAGCCGTAAACGTAAATTACTTGAGAAACAAAAAGCAGGTAAAAAGAGAATGAGACAGTACGGTAATATCGAAATTCCGCAATCTGCGTTTATTGCAGCGTTGAAAATTGGGGATGAGTAAAACTTTTTTTATTTTGTATAAAGAAAACGCTAGACGTTATAGAAAAGATTTGTTATAAGAAGTTATCTAAAAATTTTTAGATAACTTCTATATTCCTCGGTAGCTCAGTGGTAGAGCAAACGGCTGTTAACCGTTCGGTCGCTGGTTCGAGTCCGGCCCGGGGAGCCATTCCGTACAGTTGGCTACTTTTTCAAGTTCATTGAATGGGAAAGCCAAGGAGTAATCAAGGTTTCGACCCTTCAGCTGCAAGTTCTAAAATGTGAGAGTCTTCCCGATTAAGTGTGTAAACTTTTCCAAAAGCCTAGATTCTTTCGTCAAATTTTATTAAAAAATGAGCCATAGCCTTGTTCCAATTTGGTATGGGCATGGACCATTTTTTGGTCATGTAATCAATTGCCAAATATAAGCTTTTAAAAACAGCATTATCATTTGGAAAAACACGTTTATTTTTTGTGATTTTTCGGAGTTGACTATTAACAGATTCCACAGCATTTGTTGTATAAATTATTTTCCGTATTTCTTCAGGGTATCCTAAGAAAATCATTAAATTATCCCAGTGAACATACCAAGATTTAGCAATTTGAGGATATTGTTTATTCCATTTAGATTCAAAAGCCTCTAAAGCGGAAAGTGCTTCTTTTTCTGTGCTAGTGTATAAATAGGTTTTAAATCACCAGCAAGCTCTTTCCGGTCCTTATATGATACATATCGTAAACTATTTCTAATTTGATGTACAATACATAATTGATGCTCCGTCTTTGGAAAAACAGCACCTATAGCTTCAGACATACCATTAAGGTTATCGCTACATGCTATCAGTATGTCTTGTATACCTCTATTTTTCATCTCAGTAAAATTTCCAAGCCAAAATTTAGCCCCTTCATTCTCACTGATCCATAATCCCAAAATATCTTTCCGCCCTTCTAAATCAATACCTAATGCAACATATACCGATTTATTGATAATCCGTTTATCCTGACGTACTTTTACTATTAAACAATCAAAAAATACTATAGCATATACTGGATCTAATGGACGGCTTTGCCATAGCTTAACATCCTCTATTATATCATCTGTGATTTGGCTAATTAAACTCTCGCTTACATCAGCTCCATATAACTCCTGAAGCTGTAATTTTATATCTGATAAACTCATACCTTTAGCATACAAAGATAGTACTTTATCATCAAAACCATCAAGCCTTCTTTGGCGCTTTGCTACTAATGATGGTGCAAAACTGCTATTTCTATCTCTTGGCACTTCAATCTCAACAGCACCATTCTTTGTAATCAGATTCTTTGTGTTATAACCATTACGTGAATTCTGAGCATCACTTTGATTGTACTTGCTATATCCTAAATGATTATTCATCTCAGACTGTAGAGCTCTCTCTACAAGACGCTTGGTTATTTCTTTTAATAAACCATCTTCCCTGAATAATATTGATACATCTGTATCATTATTGATCAATAAATCTATCGCTTGTTCCATTGCAGCATTTTGTTTCTGTGTCATTGTAATTTCTCTTTTTGTTATATTTTCTTCTATACAACCTTTGAGAAATTTACACACTTATTTGGACAGTGCCAAAATAATCGATTAAATTAACTATATTTGGTAAAAATTTAATATGATAATTTGGCATAACGTTACCTTATGTTTATTATAAACATGCCTTATTATTAAATATTATTAAGATTATTGTTATAATTCAATTAATTTAATAAGAAATCATCGTTTAGCTGTTGATACTTGTGTGATTTTTGCTATTATTCTTTCACTTAAGAATTAATACTTTCTATCTTTGCAGCCAATATAAAGTCACTTTCAGTAAGACCGTCGATTTTATGAGTCCATATTTCCACACTACATGCTCCCCAAGATATAGTTAAATCGGGATGATGTGCTTCCTGCTCTGCAATTTCAGTTATCTTATTTGCAAATTCCATAGCTTTTACAAAATTAGGAAATTTATATTTTTTATAAAGATGCCCTAATTCATTCACTTGCCACTTACTTTGTAATTGAACTAATAACTTATCAATTTCTTTTTTCTCAAGCGGCGGAATACCACCCTCACACGGAATACATTTTTTTTCGCTTAATACTGTCATAGTTTTTTATTAGACTTCCTGCATAAGTCATCTTATAAAGAGGAATTTGAAAGAGACACTTCACCTCGAACCGCAGCGTACACAAGCGTACGTGAGGATTCGAGTACCGGATCGACGTACAAATTACCTTTAGAAGTGACTTATGCAGGAAGTCTATTCTATATCAAAGTTAAAATATTGATCTTTATAAGGCTCATCTTCAAGTGTATAATGCCACCACTCAATCTGACACGCTTTAAAATTATGTTTTTGCATCTTAGAACGTAAATAATTACGTTTTTCTAAATATTGCTTATCAATTAATTTACTATCATGATGTGAAGCTTCATCAAATAGGTCAAAAGAAGTATACATATCTACCGTATTATCATCTAAATAGGATATAACACGTTCATCTTTCAATTTTCTCTTAATGACTTCAGGATTATTATTAACTTCCTCCTGAAGCTTTATAATTGATAAATCTACAGTACTACCCCTACTATGACTGGATCTTTCAGCTATATAACCTAGTGTAAAACATTTAGACTTATCTATATATGGGTAAAAGCGTTCCTTATTTTTTTGGTCAATATTATCTTTGCTCCATCTTAAAAAATGTTGTACAGCTTTTTGCGGTCTATATGCGTCATATATAATAAGTGAATAACCATCTTTTTTTATCTCAGCTTGTACTGCTTTAAGAGCCTTAGCAGCTTCTATGGTTAAAATCGCTTCTGGTGCTTTATAACCATCTACCTTTTTACCAACAAAATTTTCATATGAATAATAACGCATATTTTGAATAATTGTAGGGTCGATATCTTTCAGATACACGAACCCTTTAGGTAAGGATTTAGCATATATTGGAAGAGAGCTCATAAATATAAAAATTAAACTTGTTAAAATCAATTTCATAAAATGCTAGGCTTTGCAAAGGTTTTTAATTGATTTGTTATTTTGAGATATTTTTTAGTACAAATCAAATCTTTTTAGAAATGTTCACAGAGCCTAGATTGCCACGCTCCTTTTAGTCGCAGCCTTGTTGCATGGCTCACTTATGTCATTCCCGCGTAGGCAGGAATCCAGAAAAAAAGTATAAATACAGCAAGTTTTTGAAATTAAAAGCTCAATTTATCTCGCTTTATGCTGGATTCCCGCCTATGCGGGAATGACACCGAGGGCATTTTTTAAGCCGTGCAACAACGCCTTTAGTCGCTCGCAATGACGATATAAACTTTTTCTAGGCAATGCCGTAACTTACTATTGGCTTTAAATTATTAATAACGTTATATAGTAAAAGGGATAATAAATGGTAGCGAGGGAGGGATTTGAACCCCCGACACACGGATTATGATTCCGTCGCTCTAACCAGCTGAGCTACCCCGCCAGGGGAGAAGTGTTTATATAATTTATTAAGATTGTAGGTGTTGTCGTATAGGCTTGTTTATCTCATTCCCGCATGGTATCGTTGCGAGCAGTCGTAGACTGCGTGGCAATCCAGAAAAACAATAAAAAAATGCTAATCTTAGCATTTTTTACTGGATTGCTTCGTCGAATTACTACGTAATTCTTCTCGCAATGACGGAAAACTAGTCCGCACAACAAGACCTTCCCGCCGTTGCTGGAATGACATTGAATAGGTTTCTCAAGCCATGCAACAACGACCAATATCTTAACGTTTAGAGAATTGTGTTTTCTTACGTGCTTTACGTTGTCCGTATTTCTTACGCTCTACTACCCTAGAATCACGTGTTAAAAGACCGCCTTTACGCAAAATAGCATGAAAATCCGGAGCAGATTTATCTAAAGCTTTAGAAATTCCATGTAAAATAGCACCTTTTTGTCCTGAAATTCCTCCACCTCTAACAGTACAAATTACATCATACTGATCAATAGTTTTTGTTAAGACAAACGGCTGTAAGATAGTTTTCACATAAGTTTCAGAAGGAAAATACTGGTCTATTGTTTTTTTATTAACAACTATTTTTCCTTTTCCTACTTTAAGCCATACTCGTGCTATAGCATTTTTTCTTTTACCTGTAGCATAAAACTTGCCTGAATTATCTATTTTTTCTTTAGGAGTTTTTAATACCGGTTTTAAAAGCTCTCTAGTTAACTGCTTTTCTACTTTTTCTGTTTTAACTTTTAACTCGGTCATATTCTATTACTTTTTATTTTTTGGATTTTGGCTTGCAAAATCATAAACAGTAGGTTGCTGTGCCATATGAGGATGATCACCATTTGCATAAACATACAAATTACTCATTTGCTTAGCACCTAAAGTATTTCTTGTAATCATTCTTTTTACGGCCATTTTAATAACTCTCTCAGGGTGTTTACTGCTTAAGATTTTACCTGCCGTAGTATCTTTTAACCCACCTGGAAATCCTGTATGTCTGTAATATATTTTTCCGTCTTTGGGATTCGCTTTTTTACCTGTTAATTTTACATGCTCTGCATTTATTATGATTATATTATCACCACAATCTAAATGAGGCGTAAAGCTAGGTTTATGCTTACCGCGTAGCATATTAGCAACTCTGCTAGCGAGTCGTCCTAGTACAATATTTTTTGCGTCTATGACCCACCATTTCTTTTCAATTTCCGATGGCTTTGCCGAGTAAGTTTTCACAATAGTATCTATTTTAATTAGAATTTAAAATTAAAGAATCAAGAAACATATTTAATAGCATTAATACCCGCTATCTGTCAAGCTAAATATAATTTATTTACTTCCGAATATTATTTTTCTATCGGTAGAAAAATATAAATTATTATTTGCCATTAGCCCATAATAACGAATATTTTTTATAATTTTGACAATATTAGGTATCATGTTTAATCCATTATTATCAACATCAAAACTATATAAAACACCGTTAACGGAAATAACATTTAAACTTCGCTTATTGTTATTATCAACTCCAACAAAAGGTACTAAAAAAGTAGCAGATTTTAGTTTCTTAGGATCTTTTCCATCATTTAAATCAGCTACAAACTTTACTTTCCCTGTTTCAGGATTAAATGCTGCTATTTGTCTAGCATTATTTGTTACAAATAGGCTATTACCGATTAAAGACATTGATTGAATATCCTCGGCATTTACCTGCCAAATCACACTGCCAGTTGCTATATTAAGCTTAATAAGCTTACCAAGACCGGTCGCTATATACAGATTCATATTATCATGAACGGGGGTACATAAAATACTTGATTCATCAAAATTAGGTATAGCTGTACGATCATTAAGATTTGCAAACTCAAAATTCCATCTTACTTCACCGTTTTTTATATTTAAGGCAAGTACTTGACCGGAATTATAAGTTACTATTACATTATCATGCTGTACTATCGGCGTCATAAAATAACTAGCAGATAAAACTTCCGCTAGGCTTTCATGTTCCCATATGGTTTTTAAAGTTTCTGCATTTAAAGCAATAGTTTGATTACTGATAGTTTGCACTAAGACAGTATTATCATCTAGCACAATAGGCTTAATTCTAATAATATCCGGAAGTTCTTTTCTAATTATTTCATAACCTGATTTTGCATCTAGTACTACTAACAGCCTTGAGCCGTATGTTACGTATAATTTTCCGTTATGGTGTAAAATTCCACCGCCTATATAATTATCTTTTTTATGTCTACTTAAATTATAAGACCAAATAATCTTATTTTTCTCTATAGAAAATGCAGAAATATTCGATCTAATATCCAAGGCATAAATCATATCGCCTATAAAAACCGGCTCGGTAATCATTTTGCTTCTAGCAAAACTATACTGTTTATTCTTAAGCATATTTGCATTAAATGTATATATATTTGCATTAGAATCTAAATATATAGGCTCATTAGTCTGAATTGCTAATTTAGGAGTCAACTCAACAATATTTTTCACCCTTTTTGGTCCAAGCCCGTTACATGAAATTAAAATAAAAGGTAATAACAGAAGTGCTATTTTTTTTGTCATATTTTTCCTTAAGTACAAATTATTATTTATTTAAATTTACAAGCAATGCTTTAGCCTGATCTTTTATTAGATCAGATACATTATTTGAAATTAATAAATTTTTTAGATTTTTTTCTGCTTGCGGTTTCATATTATTCTTAATATCCCACATAGCTTTTATAATAGTTGCCGTAGCCCAAAAAGGTTTTTTCTCGTCATCAAAATAGTTTAAATATTTTGTCAATTTTTCTTTATCTTGAATATCTAGATTTTGATCATCAATAACAAGACCACACCATGAAATACGTGCATAAGAAGTAGAAATTTCGGAATATTCTTTATTTTCAATAATTTTATTAAGCAGGTCTTTCGCTTCTGAATATTTTTTTTCCGAAATCTTTATGGCTACTTGTTCTAATGCAGCTATTTCTTTAATTTTAGTATTACTAGTAGTAACTAAATTCTCTAAAGTATTAAAAGCTAATTCTTCATTATCTTTTGTTGCTTCCAAACCAACAGTCTTAACAAGAATATCTCCGTTTTTTTGGTTATTTTTAACTCTTTTATCTTTATTATTATTAATAACAACCATTATAGTAATAGCTATTATAGAAATGATTATTATTATAGGTAAAAGCTTTTTGAAAAAAATTAACCTTTTTTCTTCATTTTGATCACTCAGTACTTCATCCAAAATATCAGTCATATTTTATTATTTTTATTTATTTTTACAGCCAAATTTAATCTTAGCATCTTCTGCCATTTTCTTGGATGCGGCAGTTCTATTAGTTGGAAATTCCTTATCAAGCTTAGCAAGCATATTACAGGCTTCTGTCGTCTTTTTTAGTTCGCCTAAGGAAAGTGCTAACTTCAATAACCCATCGGAAGATTTTGCCCCTTTCGGCGACTCTTTATAGCCTTTTAAATAGTTAACCGCTGCTCCGTTATAGTCTTTTTGTTTAAAAAAGCATTCCCCATACCAGAAATAAGCATTACTAATTAGCGAGCTGTTAGGATATTTTTGGATAAAATTTTTAAATTTATCTTTTGCTTCAGTAAGTTTATTATCTTTATAAGCAGCAAGAGCCAAATCGTAAGCTTGCTTATCAGGAGCTATATCCTTATTAACCGCAATAGGTTTTTTAGGAGCATTATCCGGCATATCTTTAAGCAAAGCTATATCAAAAACATCTTGTTTTTTTGAATCACCGGCTTCTAAAACTTCAGTATTTTCTTCTTGATTTGGAATATTTGAGTTCTGCGTTAGCATATCAATTTTATGCTGTAAAACCTCAACTTTACCGATTAGCCTTCTGATTTCTTGCTCCTGTTCATCTAGTCTATTTTCAAAATCATTATTTGCTGCATATTTTAAAGGCTTTCCTTTAATAGTTTCGCTTTCTCCAAAAGAAAACATAGAAAATAAAAAAGTAAATAATAAGATAATAAGCTTCATATATTTTTTAAAAATTTATAATTTTTTTATAATACCAAAAAATTTTTAATATTCCACACAATTTTTTATATTTCGGAATTACCTAAAAAAGTGCTTTTGTTTTATACAACACTTAATAAAGACCTTATCGTCATTCCCGCGTAGGCGGGAATCCAGTAAAACATATAAAAAACTTGTTTTTATATGTTTATTTTATCAAGTATGTAATTTTTACCAATATATAAGACAATTTTTCTGGATTCCTGCCTACACAGGAAGGCGTTGTTGCGTGGACCAACTTCACCTCTGTCATCCCGTGGCTTGACTACGGGATCCAGTTAAAAATACTAAAATTATTAGTGTTTTTTGTTGTTTTTATGGACCCCGTGGTCAAGCCACGGGGTGACACACAGTGGGTTTTACCGGTCTATGCAACAATACCACGCGGGAATGACATATAGGCATTCTATCTCAAACAATTCTTTTTAGGCAATGCTTATATCTCAATACTACCGTCATATGTAAAAGTTATTGTTATGGTGGTACCTTCATTTATCTTACTTTGCAAATCAAATTTACCGTTCATAAGTTCAACCAGCTTTTTAGTAAGCGGCAGCCCAAGCCCGGTACCTTCATATTTTCGACTAAGCTCACTATCAATTTGACCAAACGCCGATAAAGTTTTTGGGATATCTTTTTCCTCAATACCGATGCCGGTATCTATAACTTTTATATATACTAATTTTGCTAACTCATCTTTTTCAAGTGCAATAGTAACACTTCCTCCGGAATTTGTAAATTTCACGGCATTTGATAAAAGATTTAAGAATACTTGTTTTAGCCTCTTTGGATCAGCCTTTATAACCACATGCTCTTTCGGTAATCTACTAATTAAAGCTACTTCGGCTTGATCGGCACGAGGCTTAACAAGTATCAGCGAAGAACTAATTAATTTATTTAAATCAAGATCTATACTATCTACTTTTAATTTATCGGCAGAAGCTTTAGAAAGATCTAAAATATCATTAATCATACTAAGCAAATGTTTACCGGCATCATTTATATCTTTAATATAATTTTTATTTTTTTCTGCATCTCTTTCCGACATAAGAATTTCCGAAAAGCCTATTATAGCATTAAGTGGTGTACGCAATTCATGACTAATATTAGCAAAAAACTTTGTATTTGAAGAGCTGGTTTTTTCTACTTTTACTATTTGAGCTTTTAAATTTCTATTTGTTTCAAGCTGCTCCTCAATAATTTGTCTAGCATAGTTAGTATTACTAATAATTATAGTGCAGAATATTATAAAAATAATGATAAAAGTTATAAAAACTTTTTGCTCAAGAGATGTTATATTTTGCCACTGGCTGGTAATATTAGTGTTAATCTCAAATACTGCAACTACGGGAAAATCTAAATTATTATCTATAACAGGGATATAGCTAGTAACAAAAGAAGCTTCTTCTATTGTTAAATCACTTTCATTTTCTATTACTACCCTTGGTAATAATATATGACTTGTAATACCTTCAAAAGCATCCCGAAGTGGAGCTTTTGAAGTAAAAGATTTCAAAAAAAATTTATCGATTTTTGCAGTAAATATCTCAACCAAGCTATCATCTTTATAATTGTCTACACTATACATATGTAACATATTACTAGTGATGAATTTATTACCTTTGAGATCGTAGAGAGAAATATTAATATTAAGATTGGTGAACCATTGAGCGGTAATCTTTGCAAAATTAATAAAATCTTGATCTTGTAATAATTTTAAATAATCGAATTTATGTAATTTACTGATTACGTTCTGATGAGTATTCCAAATATTATCAGTGTAAAGTTTTACAATTTTAGTATGTTCCAAAGCCACTTGTTTTACTATCATTTCTTTTATCATAAAATAACGATAAAACATCATATTTATGACAATATTAAGAAATAATATAATAAATGACAATCTTACTATATACTTATTATGGTTCATTACGAGACCTTTCTTTTCTTTTAAGAGCAAGATGGGGCTCTATGTCATTCCCTCGGAAGCGGGGCGTTGTTGCATGAATCGAAAAATCTACTCGATGTCATTCCTGCGAAAGCAGGAATCCACTATAAAGCGAGATTAATCGAGCTTTTAATTTTAAAAACTTGCTGTATTTATACTTTTTTTTGGATTCCTGCTTTCGCAGGAATGACATAAAACGAGCCATGCAACAACGCCCCGCATACACGAGGATGACATTGTGTGTTATTTAGCATCCTCTTGTTTTTCCAGCTTCTTATTAATAATCAACCCTGTAATTACATCATAAGCACGAGCAAATTGATAATCTTTTTTGTATAATTCTGATAATTCATTCTCTTCTTGTTTATTATTTTTGGCTTTTGTTTCTTTTTTGCTATCTTTATTTTTAGATGAATTATCTTTATTTTTTTCATTATCATTCTTTAAGTAATTTTTTAAAGAACTTTCTGAAAAACGCTTATCTATTTTTTTCACCTCAGGATATTCGACTTTTGCCGACTCAATTAAAATATCAGGCTCTATTCCTTCTGCCTGAATAGAACGACCGCTTGGGGTGTAATATTTAGATATAGTGAGTTTTACGGCAGCCCTAGAATTGATTTGCGTTAAAGCCTGAACTGATCCTTTACCAAAAGACTTAGTGCCAAGTATTATTGCTCTTTTATGATCTTGCAAAGCTCCGGCAACTATTTCCGAGGCAGAGGCAGAATTACCGTTTATTAAAACTATCATAGGTATTTTGGGAGCCTTTAACGAAAACTCATTTGCTTTAGTTTCGCTATTACTTGATGTAGTTCTACCTTTTGTTGTTACAATTACACCGGAATCAATAAAATAATCACTAACAGCAATAGCTTGATCTAGTATACCTCCGGCATTATTACGTAAATCCAGAATTATACCTTTTAGGTCATCTTTACTTTCAGTTTTTAACTTCTTTACTGCTGATTTCAGCTCAGAAATTGTTGACTCATTAAAAGTAGTTATACGTATATATGCAATATTATTTTTTTCTAAATGTGCTTTTATCGGCTTGATTTTTACTATTTCGCGAGTAAGCTCTAGCTCTTGCGGTTTTGCCTCTTCTTCCTTAATTATCAACAATTTAACCTTAGTACCAGGCGTACCACGCATCTCTTTTATAGCTTTATTAGGTCCAAGCGTAGAGACTAACTCGTCATTCACGCCTACTATATAATCCCCGCCTTTAAGCCCTGCTTTGAAAGCCGGCAAATCGTCAATAGGCGATATTATCTTAATCGCTCCGCTATCATACATTATTTCAACACCGATTCCGCCGAATTCGCCTTTTGTAAAAGTAAAAATATCTTCTAAATCCTCATCGGTATAATAGCTTGAATGAGGATCAAGCGAGTTTAACATACCGTTAATTGCTTCATCTATCATTTTTTGCCTATCCGGAACTTGTACGTAATCCTTTTCGATGCGTTCAAATACGTCTTGAAATTGCTTATAAGCTTCCTGATTTGATATTTTATTTTCAGTTTCTTTTTCTTCTTCTGCAAATGCACAAATAGAATTTATAATAAAAAATAGTGTTATAATTAAACGTAATAACATAATACTCCGTATGTGTTTAGAATTTTTCCTTGTAATGACGTCCTACAGCTAAATTCAGAAAGCTTCAGGCAAGATGAACTTAAGAGCAAGCCTGCGGAACGTACAAATAGTACGTGAGCAAAGGCTTGTCTCGAAAAGTTCGCTTGTATCAAGCTTTCTGAATGACGCTGTCAAATATCCAACTCGTTAATAATCTTATCCATTTTAACTAAAGCCTGTTCATAAATAAATTGAAATCTTTTTTCCGGCTTTTTACCCATTAAATCATCTACTATTTTATCGACATTTTGGAAATCTTCTAAAGTTACCTTTAAAAGCGATCTTTTTTCTGGATGCATAGTAGTTTCCTTTAATTGTGCAGGCATCATTTCACCGAGACCTTTAAACCTACCTACTTCAATTTTAGCTTTACTAGCTTTTGATAATTTATCCGTTAACTTAGCTTTTTCCTCTTCATCGCCTGCATAATAAGTTTTATTAGACTGCGTTAAACGATAAAGCGGAGGCTTAGCTAGATATAAATGCCCCTCTTCTACCAATTTCGGCATTCGTAAAAAAAAGAAAGTCATTAATAACGAAGCTATATGAGCACCGTCAACATCTGCATCAGTCATAATAATGATTTTTTCATAACGCAAATTTTCTTCTTTATAATTCTTTAAACTACCGCAAGCAAGAGCTATTTCTAAATCTTGTATTGCTTGATTATTAACGATTTTCTCAAGCGTAGAACTTGCAACATTTAGAACTTTACCCCATAGCGGTAATACTGCTTGCGTTTCTCTATTACGAGCTTGTTTTGCAGAGCCTCCTGCCGAATCACCCTCTACAATAAATAATTCCGTCCCTCCGGGCGTAGTTCGTGTGCAATCAGCAAGTTTACCGGGTAAACGTAATTTTTGAGTGGCATTTTTACGGGAAATATTTTTTTCGTTTTTCTTACTTATTCTAAATTCAGCAATAGCAATTACATGCTCAAGTAAATTAGTAGCTAAAGCTTTATCGCTACTAAGGAAGTGGTCAAAATGATCTTTTATTATATTCTCAACCGGTTTACTTACACCGTTTGACACTAATTTTTCCTTAGTTTGTCCTTGAAAAGACGGCTCAGCTATAAAAATAGAAAGTACGACGCTTGCGGTTTCTAAAATATCCTCAATAGTTAGATTAGCAGCTTTTTTATTTCCTATCATTTCACCGTATGCTTTAAGCCCACGTAAAATAGCCGACTTAAGACCTTGCTCATGCGTTCCTCCTTGAGGAGTCGGAACAGTATTACAATATGATTGAATAAATGCCGAGTTATCATTATTTTGCCAACAAATCGCCCATTCAAGTTTTATCTCGTCCGGCGTAGACTCTATATTACCTGAAAAAATTTCCGGAATAATTAAATTATCTAAAGTTATTTTTGAACTTAAATAATCTTTTAAACCGTTCGGGAAATTTATTAATGCCTTTTTAGGTATATCTGACGGTACTTCTACTTCGCATTCCCATTCTATAGTAACACCACGATATAAATAGGCTTTTGACCTTGCAAGCTCATAAATCTTTTTAGGGTTAAAATGTAATTTTTCACTAAAAATTTCCGGATCTGGAGTGAAATTTATTGATGTACCTCTTAGCCTTTTAGATGCTTCTTCACATATTAAATCAGTTAATTTTTCTCCTTTAGAATAACTTTGGCTATATAATTTACCTTGTTTATAAACCTTTATTTCTAAATGTTTAGATAAAGCATTTACTACCGATATTCCAACACCATGCAATCCGCCTGCAGTATGATAAACATTATTTGAGAATTTACCTCCTGAATGAAGAGTAGTTAAAATTACTTCTAAAGCTGATTTGTCAGGAAATTTAGGATGATTATCAATAGGAATACCGCGACCGTTATCAAATATAGTAATACTATGATCTTGATGCATTTTTATCGTGATGATGCTTGCAAAGCCGGCGACGGCTTCATCCATAGCATTATCCAGCACCTCAGATACTAAATGATGCATAGCATTTGAATCAGTACCCCCGATATACATCCCAGGTCTTTTACGAACAGGCTCAAGCCCTTCTAATACTTCAATATCTTTTGCACTATAGTTATTATCGACTAGCTTATTTTTCTTTTCTTTGTTAAAGCTGAATAAATCGCTCATATATTAGAGATTTAATTAATTATTTTCTTTCCTAAATTAAACTATTTAACATAGAAAAGCAATTAGGCACTGTTAACAAAGTCAAATTTAAAGCTAATTAAGATCTTTTTTACTGCAAATTATAAGATTTTTTTGAAATAGGAACGCTATTCCTGCAAAAATCTTATTAATTTTCGTTAAAAAATTTCTTTAATTATCAATTAAAATGACTTTGTTAACAGTGCCTAAGCTTTAAAGAAATTGTTTGAAAACTCTACGTCATTGCGAGGAAAAACTGCAAGTTTTGACGAAGCAATCTCAGGAGTTTGTTATTATTTCACGAGATTGCCACGCTCTCTACGTTCGCTCGCAATGACGATAAAAATAATCTTATTGATACCCCTTAGCTTTGATTAACATACAAGCTATGTTAGCGTTTCCTTGAGCTAACGCAATATCTAATGGATATTGGCATTCATCATTTAGAGTAGAGATTTTAATACCTCGTATGACCAAAAATTTTGCTAAATAGTAATTATCGTTATAAATAGCAGCAGTTAGTAATGTCTCACCGCTTCTACTTTTTTCTTGCAATATTGGATAAACGTCAAGTAACGCACGCAACCCAAAAAGATTGTTTCTATCAACTGCTCTAAAAGCATTATCTACTGCCTTACAATAAGATAGATTGGCATAAATATCTTTCTTTTTATTTATATCATTATCATATTTAATAAAACTCTCTACAACTTTTCTTCTTTTAGCACTTGCTATCCATTCTTCTTTCTTTTGGAACAGCTCTATATATGCATACATATCCATCTGCTCTAAAGTCGCTTGCTCTGTTAGTTTACCAAGAACTATATCATCATCAGGCAAAAGTAACATTTGTGTTTCATCTTTAACGAATTTTGTTGTTGATTCCGAGGTTTCATTATTCACCTTATCATCCTGTTTTTGAATCGTGACATTTGAAGAGCTTACCGGAGGTGATTTCTCTTGATTATTTGTAGTTTGATTATTATTGACTTGCTTCTCTAAAGCCTGAGGTTGATTCGGCTTTACTACAACAACCGGTATAAGCGGAGTATTCCAATCTTGTTTTTTTGGGACATCTGAAACAGCAACAAATGTCTCTTGAGAGTTATTTATTTCCGCCGAAGAATCAGTTGTAGGAACTACTTTAGACGGAGTAGTAACGGGTGTATTCGGGCTAGGAGGTGTTATAGGCTGTGTAGAAGGTTGATTTGTAGGCATTACCGGAGGTGCAGGTACGTTACTAGGTACTGCCGGAGGTACCGTTGTCGGCATAGTACTAGGGGTAGTAGTATCTTGAATTACCGGCGGGCTAACCACAGGCGGAGAAACAGCGGGCATATTAGGTATAGATTGCGGTGCTATCGGTGCTACGCTTTCTTCTTCTTTATTAGCCTCAGGAGAGGGATTAAGCGGAATAGGCTTATGCACAGGCGGCAAATTGGTTGGTTTATATATTTGCACCGGTCGCTGCGGAGGCACTACATAACTTCCTGCTTGAGCCGGAGGCATAGATACTATCGGTCTCGGTACATTAGGAGTTATAATATTAGAAGCTAAATTTGTACTATTTTCATGTTCGGTATTTGTATGAACATCATTACTTGCAGCACTAGGCAATGCTGTATTACCAACATCTATAAAAGGCTTAGATGCCTCGGTTTCATTAGATTCCTGAATGTCATGAGAAGCTAAATTTACACTATTTTCATGTTCATTACTTGCGGTGACACTAGGCAACGCCGTATTACCGGTATCTATAAAAGGTTCAGACGCATCAGCTTCAGTATGCTCTTGTGAAGCTAGCTTTGGTTCTTCTTGATTAGCTGCTTTAGTTTGCTCATTTGGCTGTTTAGGAGAGATATTTTTCTTTTTTGATTTACTAAAAAATTGCTTAAATTTATCAAAAAAAGAAATATCGGAATTAGAACTAACATCCTTGTCTTTAGTATCTATTTCGGCAGCCGGTAATGATGGCGGAGGGGAAGCATAACTTTGAACTGCAACCAATAACAGATTGATAAAAAATAATATCTTACATAATTTATTTAACATATAATTCCTTATTAAATAATTATCCTAAAACGTCATTGCGAGCAGCCGTAGGCTGCGTGGCAATCTCATGAAATAATAACAAACTCCTGAGATTGCTTCGTCAAAACTTACAGCTTTTCCTCGCAATGACGTTATAGCTACTACCTACCTCTTACTATTCTGCACCAATTTCTTTATTTCAATTTCTACTAACTCTTTAACAAGTACAGGTAGATTTTTATCAAGCCAAGCTTTAAGTTCCGGTTTTAACATCTCAATGACTAATTCTTCAAGTGCATTTTTAGATGAGATATTATTATCCAGCTTTTTATCTTTAATAGTATCGGTAAAATTTTTAAAAATATCACCTACCGCTTCAGCAGATTTAGTTGATATTAACTTTTCTTCCTCATCTTGATTCACTATTTCCGTTAGCTCTAATATATCTTCATCTTCACTATCATTTTCATAAATAGGATTTTTACGCTCGTTAATTACTCCTTTAATCGATTTTAATATGTCTTCTACTGACATATCTTGGTTCTTTTTATTTTCCTTACTCACGTTAGAAACCTATAAACATTTTCTTTTTAATAGTCTTAAACTCTTCTTCAGGACTAAAATATTTTACTTTAAGTTTTAAACTTTGAGCCGTTAGCTCACCGGTTAACAATTTCATTTGATATGCCGCAAGTACTGAATTCTTATACGCATCCACACGAGTTATTTTTGCTTCATACAATTTTTGCTCAGCATCTAAAACATCGAGTATAGTTTTGGAGCCGACTATTTCCTCTTGCACTGTACCGTCATATGATATTTGTGCAGCCTCCACGCCTTGATTAGCTGCAACAATACGAGATTTTGCCGCTTCAAATCCTTCCCATACACTTACAACACCCGCTTGTGTCTGCTTTATCGCACTATCAAGCTGAACTGCACTATTTCTTGTTTGGTTTTTAGCTTTTCTAATTTCTGAATATTGAGCCCCTCCATTTGGATAAATAGGGATATTTACCGAAAGAATAGTAGTATAGCTTTTATTGTTTATATTTTGAACAGCTGGATCTTGTGGATTATAGTTAGTTCTACCTGATTGCAACTTTACGCTCACTTGCGGCAGTAATTTTCCTTTCTGCACCATTTCCAAAGCCTTCGCCGAAGTTACATTATGCCTTGCCGAATCAATATCAGGATTTAACTTAGCAGCTTTTTTTGTTAACTCATCTAATGAAGCAGGTAATCTATCAGGTAAATTAGGCATAGTTATATCAGTAGCCTCTATTCCGAATACTCTAATAAAATTTGCTTTTTTTCCTTGAAAATCGGCATAGGCAGCTAGTTTATTCGTTTCTGCCGCTGCAAGCCCTGCTCTTGCAGTTGCTATATCTATCGCCGTTGCTTCCCCTAGTCTTAATTTCTCTTCAACAGTGTTAACTTGTTGTATGTTAGTACGAACCCTACTTTCAGAAATATCATATTTCTCTTTGCTCTCAAAACAATCAAGATAAGCAGTTATTAAATTTAATAATATTTTTTGTTCGCCGGCATAATATTCGCCTCGTGATGCTCTAAACCCTGATTGAGCAGCTTTAAGAGCCGCAACACTAGAACCACCGCTAAATAATGATTGCTCAATTGTTAATGCACCTTGATTGCTATCTGTCTCTCTTGGAGTAAGACCAAGCCTATCAGTATATTTTTTATTATATTTGGTTTTACTATTACTTCTTTCAATCTTCATTCCGGCACTAGGCATAAATCCTGAAAAAGCTTGAGGGAACTGCTCAATCGCATTCAAAAACTTAATTCTAGCAGCTTTCAGCTCCTCATTATTCTTATATCCTTCAGTTAAAGCTTCCTGCAAATCAACAGCAGCAGCTGAACCGGTTAGTAATAAGGTGATAATAAATGTAGTTAATTTACGCATAAATTTTTTGAATAATTGATAATATGTTAGTTAGATTAGTTTAATCTTTCAAGAATATACCTATATCCTAATAAAACAATATAAATCTATTGTAGCAATGTTAGCACGTAATATAACAAAAATTAATCTCAAGGGCAATGATAACTATTTTACATTTTATTTTACGGTTATAAAGCTTTAAGATTAATTAATATTTGGTAACAAAATAATAAATTTTATGTCTATAATTAATTTTTCTAGTTTCAGCGGATTAAACAAAGAACAACAAGAAGAACTACAAAGACTGTTAATAAAATTAAAAGGTTTTACAAAATCTTTGAAAATGAATGTAAAAGATTTGGAAGATCATTTATTTTATATTTTACAAAATTCTTTAAATGAATTATCTCACACTGAAAATATCGATATAGAGAAAATAGAAAAACTTTTTAATAGAACAATCCAAGAATCTCTAACTACTTTATCTGAAGCACTTGAGAAAGCATATCAAGAACAGTTAAAAACAAAAGATATCTTTTTATTTGACGGGATTATTGTAGAAAAATGTTTAAACGTTTTAGAACAAGTTTTAAAATTTCAGCAAGAATTAGATAAACTCTATCCTGGAGCTTCTAAAAAAATTATAGAATCATTAGAAAATATATTAGTCGGAGTTATATCCACTCAAATACCGATGCTTGGAATATTTATCCAAACAAGCGGAATACTTGAAAAAGTAAATAATCTTATTGACTCTGAAAAACTATTGCCAAAAATAACAAAACTGCATAATGATATAAAAGAAATAAGGGAAGAGGCTAAATCTAATGAGAAGCTTGAAAATATCTATGAAAAAGCCAAGAACGTTGCCGCAATTTCAGAAATATTAAAAGAACCGCCTCGAAAAATTATTGAAATAGCAAATAAAAACCCTAATAACCAAGCTTCACTAGAGAATGTTGCAAAAGCTTCTAAAGCTATACCAAAAAGCAAAGATGAAGTAGAAGAAAAAATAGCAGAACTAAAAAGTAATATTGAAAATGCAATTCCGCAAGATATAAATATTGACAAATTAAACTCTGTAAAGAATACTATTTCGGATAATCTAAATGAAGCTAAAACAGAATTATTAAAAGTATTAAATCCGGAAGCTTCTTTTGGCGAAAAGATAGAATCCTTATGTAAAGCCGCAGAAAAAGCTATGGAAATTGCAAGTGACATAAAAAAAATAGTAGGAGTAATACCAGGAAGTAAAGAACTCGGAAATGTTATAAGTCTAGCAATAAAAACTAACTTATTACCGCCTCCGGTCTTAGCAGTTGCAAAGCTAGCTCCTGATATAGCTAACTTAGTTAATATAGGTAAAGCAGTGGTTACGATGCTTTCTAAAACACAAAACTTAACTCAACAACAAGGAAGAGCAAAATAGTGTCTAATTCTAATACTCATATTTTAATTGCCATAGGTTGCTTAGCATTATTATTAATATTTTTAATGTATAAGAAAATAGCAGCACGTAAAAAAAATATATTACCTACTGAAGGAGGTAATATTGATGATTCGCCAAATGTTGCCCTTAATAGTCAAAAACCGGAAAATAAAAAGCTGACATTACAAGAAAGAATAGAATTATCTTGGAAATTCCTTTACGACATTACGGAAGTTATTTTAAATAAGTTCTCTAAAGAAGATGTTATTCAAGTGAATAAATGCGGTCAAGTTTTATTTGAAAACGGCGTTAGATATGAACATGTAGTCGATCTTGCAATCCCTCAAGTCAAATCTCATACTCAAGCAGTTGAACAAGAACAATCTAAAGGTAAAAAAGCCTTAGGGGTGTAACTTTTTTCTTTAAAGCAGGGTTAAAATCAATACTTATATACTAATATAACTATTTAGGAATAAACTCCGATTAAGTTAGATTATAAAAGGCAGCATTCTTAGCTAAGTAGGTAAATTTTATTTAAACTATGTCTAGCATATATCTTGTTACTATATCGTTTAATAAAAGTAAACAATTCTTACTAAAAGATTATGGAAAAACCTGGCATTTACTTTGTAGTTTTATCGGTTCTTTATATCAAAACGGTAATATATTAAATAATGGAGAATTTTTTAGTCCCACAAAAAATAAACTGGTTTTTTATGCAGTAATTCCTAATAAAGATGCTTTGCATGCTTCACATTTAAGCTATCAGGCATTGAAAGATAAAGATGAATTAGAGCAATTGGGCGTAGTAATTAGTTATAAAATAACAGCAGACTATGTTAGTGAAACACCTATTGATATTGAAGAAAATATTGAAAATGCAAAATTTCTCTATTTATATCTTATTTCATGGTCAAAAGCTTATGAAGAGCAGCTTGTATTACGTACAGATGAGGGGAGATATCTACCTTTATATATAATAAATGATAAAGACCGATATCTCGGAGGAACAATTACCTCTTGGAAAAATGATTATGCAGCGGCTCGCATATTATGGCTTTCAAGCTATAAAAAATTAGAACCGTTAATGGAAAGACAATTAGCAGAATTAGACAGTGATATTTCTATAGAAGGAAGAAAAATTAGTAAGCGAATACAAAAATGTTTAAAAAAGAAAGTTTTTTATCCTATAGCAGAACCGATATCAGGAAACTCATATGCACGTTCTAATTATTCAAATTGTCCATCTTGTAAAAAAGACTGGCAATTAAAAACAACATTTCATGAAATATTTGATTATAAATGTAATAAATGCCTTTTATTAGGTTATGAACTTCATAGTTAGTTTTGTTTCGTTAGCGTTCACGAGTTTTTGAATTTTTGATTATATTTGTTCAAGCAGAGATAGTTTTTCTTATATTAATGATAGTAAAAATTGCAGAAATTAAAAACCCATGAACACTCACAGTAAAATGAATAGACGAAGTTTAATTTGGAAAAGAGCAAGGCGTTTCATATTTTTTGACCGCAGCCGTACATACTAAGATCGCACAGATCAAAAAATATGAAACTACGACGCCAATTTTTCAAATTATAGTAAATTAATTAGAATTAGGTGCGGTTTATATGAAATATTTTATTTTTTTAAGTGTGTAGCGAATACCGCTAATGCTAACCCATTTACGGTATGAGATATGCTCTTAAAAAATTAAAAGATAATGTAGAAATTGTGCCTAATTCTAATTAATTTACTATAAACGAGTCTAGACAAAGCCGTTAACTTGATGCTCCCAAAGTTCCCTAAACTTACCCTTTTCCTTACGAACGAGTTCCCTAAAAGGGCCGTCTTCTACGATTTTGCCTTTATCCATAACAATAATTCTATCCATATGCTTGATAGTAGATAATCTGTGAGCTATAGCAATTATAGTTACATTCTCAATATCAAGCATTGTGTTAATAGATTTTTGTACCTCTTGCTCTGTGTGGCTATCAAGACTTGAAGTTGCTTCATCTAAAACCAAGATTGGAGCGTTTTTAAGAATAGCACGAGCAATTGCTATACGTTGCCTCTGTCCGCCACTTAGCTTTACTCCTCTCTCACCGACAATGGTGTTATATTTTTCCGGTAAACTTTCGATAAATTCATGGATATTTGCAGCTTTGGCGGCATTTTCTATTTCATGAGGTAAAGCATTCTCTTTTGCATATCCGATATTCTCACCTACTGAGTGATGAAAAAGCATAATATCTTGAGGAATTAGCGATATCTGCTCCCGTAGACTGTCAGAGGAAGTATCGTAAATACTTTGGTTATCGATTATAATATCACCGATTCCGGCTTTAAAGTTCTTTAACAATAATGCAATCAAAGTAGATTTACCGCTACCTGAATGCCCGACAATACCTACTTTCTCACCGGCTTTTATATGCAAATTAAGAGACTGAAATACAGCGTCATTCAGAAAACTTGATACAGGTGAATTTTTTGAGTCAAGCCTGTGCTCACGTACTATTGTACGCTCCGCAGGCTTGCTCTTAAATTCATCCTGTCTGAAGCTTTCTGAATTTAGCTGCTTACTATTATCATTTACGTAAGAAAAAGATACATCCTTAAATATAATCTCACCTTTGGAGATTTTTAATTCAGCAGCATCTTCTTTATCTATAGTATCTCGTGGGATTTGCATGATTTTAAAGCTCGATCGAAAGCTAGCTACATCTTCTAAAAAGTCTTTAACTTCCATAGTAGTATGCCACGAATTTTCAGCAAATAAAAAAGTAAGCGGCATAATAAAAGCGATATCACCAATGCTAATCTCGCCTAAATTACGTAAGTAAATTACATATACAAAAACTCCTATCAAATATATCCAATATACTAAACAGAGTATTATAGAGATAATGGAATCATATTTATAATATTTAATTGTTAAAGGATTATGTACGTTATGGTAGTAATCTTGTACTTTATTTAATTCTCGCTTTTTTGCGACAAATGAAAAAATAGTAAAAATGTTTGTGATACAGTCAGCCACTATACCGAATAAATTATACCAAGAATCTTGCTTAGCCTGTTCCATTTTAGCAAGTTTGGTAAAAAAATGTAATGCAAGCGGTAGATAAAGAGCAGTAAAGGCAATAATAACAGTAAATATTTTAATATTAGTATAGGCAAGAGTAATCCCTGAAAATAGTGTAATGAGTAGAGGTTTGCTTAATTTCCACTCAATAGCTTGGTGCATTTTATAATAATTATCACCTATGCCCCGTACTCTTCCGACTATAGAGCCGGAAAGATTATTCTGAAAATAAGTATACGGCAAATGAAAACAGTGATTACAAATTTTATTCATAATGCTTTGAAAGATATAAGGCATTGCTTTAAGTTGTGCAAAATTATGAGTCCGCCAAGCTACGTCAAGTATAGCTTGTGCCATTACAAAAAACATTATCGGTTTATAGCTTTGTGCAAATGTAATTTGTTCATTTTGGGTAAACAGATCAAGCAAAAGCTTTACGGCATAATTATATAAAATAGGATGAACACCATTTGAAAACGGAGCCATCATCATAATAAGATAGCAATATTTATACGGCATTATAACCGACCATAAAAAAGAGACGGGATGAGATGTTGTTTTCATAAATAAATTTGTTAAAAACTTAAAGAAAAATTATACTTATAGCAAAAAGCAGTGAAGTATATCAAATAATCTTTAATTCTACAATATTATTATGCAACCGATATTTACATTTAGAGTGGTAAATTTTACCGAAAAAAATTTATCTATTCTTATAGCAGATAGCATAGGTAATCCTACTACTGAAAAAATTAGCCAAGTATTAGAAAGTTATAAAAATACTAAGCTGCATCTTATCGGATGTTTTATAGAAGAAAACTTAATTGGTATAATTGGAATTGAAGTATTATCTATACAGGCTATAATTAGGCATATTAGCGTATTAAAAACTTTTCGATCTCAAGGAATTGGAAAACAATTAATTTTATATATAATTAGTCATTTTACTTTAAAGAAAATAACAGCTGAAACTGATGATAGTGCAGTAAATTTTTATCGTGCTTTAGGTTTTAATTGCGAAATATTTGAAGGAAAATATAATCAGCGATATAATTGTACTCTTCATTTACAGTAAACAATTACTTCGTTCCACTCATTACGTAATTTAGTCTGATATTCTAAACTATCTAGATTTTTATCTTTCCAAAGTCCAAAAGCGTTTTCAAATGCTTTATTATTGTGATCATTACTAGCAATGTAACTAGTTAAAGCTTGCCCAATAATTTTATCTCTTGATATTTTTTTTCTTGGATAGTTGATCTAGAATTTTAATTTGCGAATCAGCTATATTAATAATAGTTCTCATATAAGCTCCTTAGGATTTTTCCTAACTGGGATATCATATCCCTATGATACATATTATCATTATTTTATATCACATTTTAGATTTAAAATCTACAAATACTTCTCATTCTCTTTCTTAATTAACGCTATTAACTGCTCTATCGATAATACTTCCTGGTCGGTAGTTCCGAGTCTTCTTATCGTTACGTGTTTATTTTCTTTTTCCTGCTTACCGATTACGGCAATCATCGGTATTTTTTGATTAGAAAATTCACGAATCTTATAGTTAATTTTATCAGGTGAGATATTAATATCCGTTCTTACGCCATTATCAATTAAAGCTTTTTGCACTTCTAAAGCATAATCGTTTAAATCGCTGGTGATTGTTGCAATAGCGACTTGTATAGGAGCAAGCCAAATAGGAAAACGTCCGGCATATTCTTCAATCAATATACCGATAAAACGCTCAAGCGAGCCAAGTATTGCCCTATGGAGCATTACCGGTCTTTTTTTCTCACCGCTTGCTGCAATATAGCTAGCATCGAGTCGCTCCGGCAAAACAAAATCCATCTGAAGCGTACCGCATTGCCATTGCCGCCCTATCGCATCTGTTAATACAAACTCAAGCTTCGGTCCGTAAAATGCCCCCTCACCCGGGTTTAGCGTATAAGTGAAACCTGCTTTTTCCACTGCTTCTTTTAAAGCATTCTCAGCTTTATCCCAAACTTCATCACTACCTGCTCTAATTTCGGGACGATCAGAGAATTTTACCTTTATATCGGTGAAGCCGAAATCTTTATAAACTTCAGTAAGTAGCTTACAGAAACTAACCGTTTCATCGGTAATTTGCTCCTCCGCACAAAATATATGAGCATCGTCTTGCACTAAGCTACGCACTCTCATTAAACCGTGTAATGCACCGGACGCCTCATTACGATGACACAAACCAAACTCCGACATACGAAGCGGCAAATCACGATAGCTCTTAATACCTTGTTTGAAAATCTGCACGTGGCAAGGGCAATTCATCGGCTTTAAAGCTAATGTCTTGTCATCTGTTTCTAACGCGAACATATCTTCACGAAATTTTTCCCAGTGTCCTGAAGCCTCCCAAAGGCTTTTATCCACCAAAACAGGAGTCTTAACCTCAGTATAACCGTTTTTACGAATCTTTTTCCTAATATACTGCTCAATGGTATTATATATACTCCAGCCTTTATCATGCCAAAATACCATACCTTGAGCTTCTTCTTGAAAGTGGAATAAATCAAGCTCACGCCCAAGCTTTCTATGGTCACGCTTTTCGGCTTCTTCAAGCATAAAGAGGTAATTATCTAGTTGCTCTTTCGTAGCCCACGCCGTACCGTATATACGCTGCAACATCTCATTACGACTATCACCTCGCCAATAAGCACCCGCAACTTTCATCAACTTAAAATGCTTAACAAAACCTGTAGAGGGAGCATGCGGACCTCGGCATAAATCAATAAAACTACCCTGCCTGTATAAAGTAATCGGCTCACCTGCCGGAATTGAAGCAATAATTTCGGCTTTATAATGCTCCCCTATCGATTTAAAAAACTCAACGGCTTTATCACGATCCCATAATTCTCTAGTAATTTGTTCGTTTCGCTTGACTATTTCATGCATTCTTGCTTCTATCATTGCCACATCATCCGGTGTAAATGGCTTATCCTTAGCAAAATCGTAAAAGAAACCGTTTTCAATTGCAGGACCGATAGTTACTTGAATATCAGGAAATAATTCTTTAGCAGCTTCAGCTATAATATGAGCCGCATCGTGCCTTATTATCTCGAGACATTCAGAATCTTTTGCAGTTAAAATACGAAGCTTACAATCATTTTCAATTATAGTACTTAAATCTTTAAGCTCACCGTTTATTTCAGCAACCATTGCTGCTTTAGCAAGCGACATTGAAATTGCATTTGCTACTTCAAAAGCCGTAATATTCGACTCAAACTGTTTTACGCTCCCATCGGGAAAGGAAATATTTATCATTTTTATTCTAACTTGTTTTTTAAAAACTCATAATTTTAAGGATTATAGTATAATAATAATCTATTTAAAAGGATTAAGGTAGGCAATTTTAAAAATTTATAGATGTGATATTTTTGCTTCTATTGAAAAATATGTTGCTTTAAGTAACGTTACTATCAGCATTAATATTTATAAAATTTAAAAAAATATATATGCACTAGTAAGTATTTTTATATTTATAGCATTTCAACTTTTTGTGTAATTTTACACTTGCATATTATGCTGGTTTAAGTTATTAATTATAAATCAATAACAGCATATAGGAAGCATAAAAATGAGAAAACAACCATTGTATTTTAATTTTACTAAAAATAATCTTTTAAAAATCGAACCCCCTAGAGAGAAAAGAACCCTTTACAAAGATACTAAAGAAAAAGGATTGGTACTTATAGTATCTTACGGTGGCAGTAAAACTTTTTACCTAGCCCAAATGGTAAAAGATGAATATAAAAGGATCAAACTAGGTCGTTTTCCTGATTTACCTGTTGAAGAAGCAAGATTAATGTCAACACCGGTCGAAAAATGATACAGATATTTAATAAGCATCGGCTGAAAAATGATACAGTATCATAAAAAAAATTATCTGATATTTAAGTCATAAAATTATCCTCCTGTTTATTAATAATTTCTATTGGCACAAGACCAGTCTTCTTTTTATCCTTAAGCCTGAAACTATCACCTTTAATATTGAGTATAGTGGAGTGATGAAGCAGACGATCTAAGATAGCAGCTGTAAGAGCACTATCCTGAGCAAGACTATTATGCCATTGTCCAAATGGCAGATTACTTGTAAGAATTATGCTACCCTTTTCGTAACGCTTTGCTATAACTTGAAATAACAGATTAGCTTGTTCCGGTTTTAACGGCAGATACCCAAACTCATCTATTATAAGTAATTTATATGGTAGTATAACTCTTTTGAATATGGAGTCCAGGTTTCCCTGGTTTAGCCCAGCATTAAGTATAAGCATCAAATCTGCAGCTGTTGTAAATTTAGTTTTGATTCCGCATTGTGTTGCTGCATAACCAAGGGCAATAGCTATATGGGTTTTTCCTACTCCAGAAGGACCAAGCAGAATAATATTTTCTTGTCTTTCTACAAAAGACAGAGACCTTAAACCTTCCAAAACCTTGTGTTTTATTCCTGTAGCAAAATCATAATCAAAATCATCCAGCGTTTTGATAGCAGGGAAGCCTGCCATTTTGGTGAGTATTGATTTACTCCTGTGCTGTCGTGCCAATAGCTCTGTTTTTAATATTGACTCCAGGAAATCCGTATAACTTGAGTCTTCTTTACTAGAGGATTGTGCAATATCAAGATAATTTTCAGCTATCTGCATAAGGTTTAAAGAGTGGCACAGCTCTTCTATACGTTGGTGCTGCAGGTTCATAATGCCTCCAGTATACTTTGGTATATGCAGAGGGAATGTTGTAAGGAAACTGTAGAAAATCGTTCCCCTTTATCTCTCATAATCTCTAGTACTGTAGGATGACTACCGCTATAATCCAATGGTAGTGGTTGAAGATGATTCCTTTCAAGTTTTAATCTTTCTGCAGGTATTGCACCTGTTGTTCTATGTACACGCAGATTTGCAGTATCACGTAACCATTTTAGTACCTCCGAATTTGCAGTATCCACATCTAACACCAACTCTGAAGTTTTTAATTTTGTTACTAATGGATTATAAAAGCTTTCTCTTATATATCTGTTAAATCGCTCAACCTTGCCCTTAGTCTGTGCTCGATAAGGTCTACACACTTTTAATCGAAAACTATAATGTTTTGCAAAATCCAGCATGCCTTTATTAAAACGGTGTATCCCAAGGACCATATGTATCCCTATCCAGTATTACTGTCTTCATATTGTCATAAAGTACTTCTTCCGGTACTCCGCCAAAATAATCAAATGCTCGCTTATGGCATTCTATTAGTGTTATAAGTTTTTCATTGTTAACAAATTCTATATAGCTTGCTCGGCTAAATCCTAATGTAGCCACAAAAGCTGATAGAGGATCTTTCCCCTTACGAAATTCTATCCAATCCACTTGCATCTGTTTACCAGAAGCAGTCTCAAATCTTATTATATCCTCCTGTTTAGCTACTGGCTTGATACTTCTTAAATAATCCCTTAGTTGGGTTATCCCTCCTGTGTAACCTAACTCTTTTATCTCCTGAAACAGTACAGTACCAGGTAGAGATACAGGATGGGCTGATTTTATTCTTTCACTCAAGTAGTCTTTATATGGGGCAAGCTTTGTTACCAACTCCGACCTATCCTTATATTTAGGGCTACCATCATATTTTAAATATTTACGTACTGTATTTACTGATACTCCTACTTCTCTTGCTATACTTCTTAGGCTCTTACCATGTTTATTCAATATTTTTATTTCCATTATTTGCTCCAGTATTATCATTATTCATTACCTCCTTATCCAGAAGATATTACTTTAATACTGTATCAATTTTCATCCGTTGCTCTGTATCATTTTACTTCCGTTGCTAACAAATTATATATGTAAGATAAATTATCAAAAACTTTAGATATATCATTTTGTCTTTTTAGATGATACTTAATGGAAGAAAGAAACATAGCAACAGGTATAATATGATTATCTTGTTTCCCACCGTTACCACTTCTGATCAATGTCTTGGGGTCAATGACCAAAACCCCATTGCCATCTATTTTAACATCTATTTGTTGTGTTAATAATACCGACTTACCTTTTATCTCTTCTAAGAGCTCCTTTTGTTTCTGGCTTTTTGGATTCACTCTGTCTCTCCTGTCAGCGAAATAGCAGCTTTATCATTATAATCTTCTGTATTAATATTGGAGCTACTTGGTTGATGTGGCATTATATCGGCCTTAAATATTTCTAACTCTTTTTTGTTAATTACCACCGTATCTATATAATTATTAATTGATATTTGTTCCAAAATTTCTTTATGAGTTTCTGTGTAAGCTCCTGGTTTAGCGAATTTAATAGCATCAAGTTTTGTTTTATACTGCTCAAAATTATCTTTATTTAGTTTGGAATATTGTATTCTTAATTTCATGTGCTCCATAACCTGTTCAATACGTGCACTAGTTATACCTAAATCATTGTACATCCTAGCACCAATAATGCCTACGTCTATTTCTGTAAGAATATCTTCTATGTAACTAGAAATATCTTTTACTTGTTTATAATTAACGAACGGTATTACATCTAACTTCCAATCTAAGTTTTTATATAGGTGTATTAAATACGCACTCTCAACTAATTCTTTGTTACTGAGATTTATTACTAAAAAATGTTGTGCATTTTTATTCTGCCCTGAGAGATACAACTTTATTTGCTCAATCAATTCACCTGTTGCAGGACTATGAAGTGTATCTTGATCCTGCTTATCTACATGACCTAAAAACACTTCTACATTTTTGTTTGTACATATATTGAGTATCTTTTCAATATTATTCTTATTATATTCAATATTTATGTTCTGACTTTGTGCAGATGCATCCTCTTGTTCTATATTATCTAATTTGTTAAATTTTCTTTTAGTCATTTTTTTTCCTCTTCTAAATTTAAACAATAATTTTTTAGAATTATTTAGCAATGTCAATTAAACTGAGATGATTCTATTGAGGAGAAAACTAATCTTTGAAGAGAATAGATGACTTTGAACTTACTAATGGAAGATAAGATTTTTTAGCAATTCTGAAAACTTGATAGGAGCTCTTTTCCCAAGGATTTTAGTTAAGCAGTATCTAAGAAAAGAACCATCTTATTCTAAATTTGTATGGTTAGCTATCTAATGATTCATCTTACGTGTTGAGTAGTATATTGTCTTTAATCCTTCTTTTATCGCCTTCTCATCTATTATTTATCTTGTATTAATCAGCTTTGATATAAAATCTTCTTATGGTTGAGTAATAGAGAGTTTCTTTAAGTGTACTTTTGCTGTTGTAAAACCAAAATCAGCCATAACATCATGTGTGAGATGCACATTTTCAGTGTTTCTGTATCTCATAAGCAAGCAATTCTTGGCTTTTGCTGTATTGGAAACGGTATACGATCCATAACTTATAATCTAAAAAATAAAGTATCTGCTCTGTACGTCTTACATAAAGCTAAAATCTTATATCTGGTACAGTTATCTATAGCGGTATACTGGATATAAATTATTAGCTATTTTGTATATATCCATTTGTACTCTTTCTCCTGGGAATTTACAGTTACATTCCTTAGATTGCTACGATAACTTTTATACTAATTACTTTCTCAGCTTCAAAGAACCACTGTGTAAATCAGTTTTCTTGTAAGCCATACATAGATTCTAGCATAACTCTTGTAATAAAGAATTCTTAATTCAATTATTTCATTATTTAGAAAGCCTATTTTATCTTCCTATGACCTTTTTTTCCTTATTTTTATTGTTTCCAATATAACGTGATTGATTATTTTTTCCTGCTCCTTCTATAGGGGTAACACCTTGTTGACTAAGTGTACTGGCAGCTTTTTGTAATTTTGCTTTATCTTCATCACTCAATGCATAAGAACCTACTGAAGAGTCTGAAAAGTCTGCCCCATCTTTGCCTAATTTATGGTATTTCTTATTATCTTTCTTTGTTAAAAGATCAAATACATATAATATCTTTTTCTGTAAATCTTCATCTTTATAAACAAAATCTGGTGCTTTCCAATATTCATAGGCTTTACCATGATTTCCCCTAACAATCTCAGATTCTTCAAGTTCTTTGCCGGTTAGTGCCTCTATGGTTACCTGACAACTAAGACAACATAATTTTGTTATCCCTATATACTCACTATCTAAATCATTCTTCAGTATTTCAAGATTGTTATTATTCTGCTGATATATTTCTTGCAATATTCTCATTTCGGCATGGATTTTTTCTTTTTGACTATTCTGGTTATTTAAATATTTTATTTTACCGTCTATTATTGCTTGTTTAACTTTATTAGAAAACTTACTCATTTCTGGATCAATAAAGTCTGCTGCTACTTTCTTGATATCTTTGAGTGGATGTCGTATTATACCAATAATCTTATGTTCTTTTTCAAATGATTTAGTATTTTGAGCACTCTTAATACATTCTGAACAAAAATCACAAAATTTATTCAGTTCTTGTTCTCCTTGAAATAATTTGGTAAGTTCATTTATATAATCAGTCTGCTTTTTTTTATTATTACATGGGGCTTTCATTATTCCTGGCCAAGACAATAATTTTTCAATGTTATTATATAATGCCTTTACTCTCTTTTCAGAACTGTTTTTTAAAGTACTAATCTCTTTTTGTTGATTAATTAATTGTTTGATAAATGGTTTCCAACTTGATTTAACATACAATCTAAGTAATTCATCCTCTAAACATTTCCCATTTTTTCTGTTATCTTTAGAAAAATCTTTTACAGTGTCTAAAACTTCTTTAGCTAATTCATTACCGCCACTATTACTAGCTATTAATATAGTATCATTATAATATCTTATAGCTGAGCAAATATTATCTCCTGTAACAAGCCTAGCTAGTGAATCTAATCTCCTTTTAGATACTTCTGGATTAGTACTAGTACGATTTCCTGGTGTTCCTTGCTTTATTTTTGATAAGGATACAATATGACTATATATTTGCTCCATATTGTTGTTGCTACTATCAGAAATTTGGTTGTTATATAGCCTATCTGTTGTTTTCATTTTTATTTGTTATTAAAACTATGTTGTATTTTAAATTGACCCCATCATTTTAGTTAATTTCTAAGCTAATGGTAATATAAATAAAAATTGCTATAACTTTTGTGCATATCTTTTTAATTTATTGAGATCACTCCTGAACCATATTAATCTTACTCCTGAGAGGATACTAGTATTTCGGATTTCTTTAGTTCGTTTGATACTCCTAGCTGATCGTATGCTGGATATTCTATTGGGCTTTGTTCGGAAGGGTATGTATTGTGATCTTTTAGACGTAATTATCCTATTTTGACTGCAACACACTTACCAAATGAATTCCATAAATTTATAATATTGGTAATAACAATTGCTTCACGTTTTTGTGATGATATTTTTTTAGTTAATATAGATGAACCAATACATCTCTTAATTCTTGAAATTTGAGCTTCAATTAGTGCCCTAACTCCATAACAGTATTTTTTATAAAATGCATAAATGTTACTTTTTTACTAATATAACGTACAACCTTATCATGCCATATAGTGTTATCTTGACCATATATTTTAGCATTACGTGGGGGAGGAATTACTGGAGTAATACCACGATTACTCAATTTCTCAACTCCTTCAATACTATAGTAAGCACCATCAGCAATTACTCTATCTGCTGATATATTCCCTGGTATTAAGTACTCTAACATCTCTATATCAGCAGTATGGCAATCAGTAATCTCAACATTATGAATATTCATTGCAGGATCTATAGAAATATGCATCTTCTGCCATGGCTTATTCTTACAGACTTTATTGTATTTCGTTGCATACCAGTTACTAGCTGTATTAAATCTAAGACCTGTGCTATCTAGTATCAGAGATATAGCTTCGCCATTCTTGATACGACCAGCAAGTTTATTGCAAAACTGTTTGACCTCTAATGGTATCTGTGAAAATAAATCACATAGATGACCAAAACTTGGTACTGGAATCTCAAGACCCTTGCCCCGCCATAGATCCTCAAAGTAACCTGTTATTTGACGCTGCCCAAAACCAAATAAACGATATAATGTATAAATTAGTTGTATATATGGTACTTGGTATGTCGTTGCCCTCCCAGATTCTCCCTCTACGTAAGGTTGGGCATTAATGAACAAAGACTCTAAATCACCTTCAGGGAAATACAGGCTGACCATCCCTCTTTTTCTTAAACTATCGTTATATTGTGACCAATTGGTTATTTTATATCTCGGCTTATCTATTTTTCTTGGCAAACCTGTTTTTGTTCTTTCTTTGTATGGCATTTTTAATTTATAACTTATCTATTCCAGAATATTATATACTATTCCCTCTATACTTTATAGATGCTTTTAATACCCTTCCGAACAAAGCCGTTGCTTGCGGCGGGGATTTCTTTTAATGTTTATGTTGTTAACTTATTCACTTCTTCAATAGGTAAGTTAGTAGATTTTGAAATTATATAATTATCTATACCATGTTCTAAAAGTTTTTTTGCTACATTAATTTTAACTTGATCACTTGTCTCTTTTAATCCAGAATACATGGATATTATTTTTTCCCATTCATCATTAAGCAAATCTAATTTTGCTGATCTAATTTTATTTAATTCTTTAGGAATAGTTAAAGAATAACAAAGTTCTTTTTTTTCTGTTATTTGTAAATCACATTTTCCAAAATGGGCAAAAACTATTTGATAAAAATCTGAATTTACATCCCTTAATTTTAATAACAAAGTATTTATAATTTCAGGTGTTACCTTAACAGCATTAAATATTACTGTAATTTTTACCGCTTTTCTTATAGCTTTCATTTTATCTGTAAAGCTTAAATCATAGCATATTTCTGTATCATCGATCTTTATTAGTATAATATCTTGAGTTAAGTATTTGATACCAGTTTGAATAAAAAGTTCAATAATTTGTTTAATTAAAATTGCATCTAGATAGATATTTTCCGTACTATCACTATTAAATTGAAATAAGATTTTTTTATTAAACAATAATGGTTTTTGCTCATCCACAATTTTTTGTAAAAAATCACGTAAATTAACTTTATCTAGGTTAATTTTTAAATTATGTTGTAATTGAAATATTACTTTATGTAAATATTCCCCCCCTTCATTAATTTTGGATACTAATTTTGAAAGATTTTTGCATTTTTGTATGATTTGTTTAGGTTCTTTACATTGTTGTATATCTTGATTCAATAACTGAATTTTTTGATTTAAGCTTTGGAATAAACTTATGCAATTTTGATCAATATTGTTAAAAAATTCTGTTCTATACTGTAATAATTTTAAGAGAGTTTTTTTTCTTTCTTCATTTTGATGTGTAAGTTGATTTAAAAAAAATGCTATCAATTCTTTTTCTTTTTCTTTTGGGATAATAAAAGCAACTATAATTGTACTAATAAGTAAACATATATATGTAATATAAAAATAACTTATTGTAATCTTAATGGGAAGATTAGGTAATATAAAATGTTCACAAATCTGAATACTACAAAATATGCCAATAATTAATGCAATAACTGCAACTTTCCATCTTATAAGCATAGCTAATACTACCGTATTTAAAGCAAAGATAATTAGTTGAGATGTAGCAAAGTTATTAATAATAACAAAAAAACTACTACATAAGGTTAAAAGAAAAAATATACTTATGAACCAAACCATCTGTTTTAGTTTTTTATTTAACCTTGCAGGCCATATAGGGTAGCAAATAAATAAAGCAGCCATAATTAACATTATTTGAAATATAGTAGTTAATAGTTTTGATTCTACAGCTAATACAAATATTTTTACTGTGTAAATACTTGCTATGGTAGAGAAGAAAACAAAAACACCGAAAAAACTATAAGTAAGATTATTTTTAGGAGTATTATTTTCTAAAAATTTAGTTAAATTAAACTTAGTAAAAGAATGATAAATACTAATAATTTTCCTTTTTCTTTCATCTTGAATAGCTTTTAAGGTATAAGAATCTTTTATCATGCCCCATCCACCGGGCTGTTTTAATAAATAATGGCTACCAAACAGGAATAATAAATTTGCAATTATACCAGGAATTACACTATCTATACCTGTATTCATAAAGAATATACGCCAAATAACAACTGTTATAAAACCGGCTATCATGCCAATTAACACAGCTTTACCACTACTTCGGAATCCAACTACAGTAAAAACAAATGGTACAGTTACAATAGGCATGTAAAAACTTGCTGACATAAGCATTATATCAAGAATATTATTTTGTAAAATAGCAAGAAAAATTCCTAAAACACCAATTATTATTGATGCCAATCTGCATATAAATAGATTATCAGAATTACTATCTTTATTCATTATGTCAGAAGCTACAAGCATAGATGCAGCATTGATATGCGAATCTGCAGTAGACATAATAAGAGCCGCAAGCCCCGATACTATAATACCTTTCAGCCCTGGATAAGAATAGTTATCAATAATATATCCAAGCATTAAATTAGGTTGTAGTGTGGGGTTAACTGAATATAGAAATATACTAATTAATGCTATAAAAATTTTCATTAATAACAAAATTAAAGTTGCAATTAAAAATGCTTTGCGTAGTTGAAAAATATTTTTCGCAATAGCAAAACGCTGAAAATATGCAGGATAAAATGATGGTAATGCAAAGTACAACGAAAGAGTAATAAAAATGAAAAATTCTTGAGAACTATTAAATATATCACGGTGATTAAGTAAAGGAGAATTTTTTAGAATATCAATTATATCTTGAGAGGAATGTCTCCATATAGAGAATCCTAGAATTGGGATAAAGGCACAGAAAGTAAAAAATTGTAATACATCTGTAAAAGTTACAGCTCTTATTCCACCAAAACAAGAATATGAGACAACTATTATTCCACTGATAAATATTGTATATGCTACGGGGACATCAAAAAAATGTCCTATTAAGCCACCAAAAACTTTGAGTTGTATCCCAATAAAACCTACAGAGACAATTAATCCAGCAATTGCTGTAATAAGTTTTACATATTTCCCATATATATTACCCATTGCTGTAGCTATAGAAGTCGCACCTAAAAATTCACCCATACGTGGAACAAGAATATAGCAAAAAAGAAAAGAGAGGCAATTAGCAATATCAGCAATCAAAAATTTAAAACCATCCGTATAGGTTTTTTGTAGAACATTAGAAAACATTCCACCTCCTACCCAGGTAGCTACTATCGTTGCCACAATATCACTTGTCCTAAAATCTTGCTTTCCTACAGCATATTCTTTAACTGTATTAATTTTTCCTGATGAAAATATACCAACTGTAAGATTGGCTAAAAGAAAAGTAATTAGAATTATTATATCTACATTCATTAATTTTACCTTCTAACTAAGTTAGTTTGTAATTGATTTCCAATTCTAGTAACTAGTGAGATTCCTAGATAAGGATTTAGTTCCAAGTATAATAATTATTTGAATAAAATTATACTTTCATAAGGTGCTTCTATAAAGGTGAAAGCTATTTACTAAGGTAAAGCCAATCTTTACATATATATGGCTAATTCTCTCTGTTGAGTATAAATAAATAGTTTTAATATCCATATCGTGTGCTAAACTAATTATTTTCAATATAATAGTTCTCCCTAAGCCTTGTAATCTAAATTGTTTTTGAACTGTTACAAAAGATAGAACTGCATTATTATCGTAAATGCTCAACATCGAAGTAGCTACAGGAATATTTTTCCAATATAGTAAAAAAAACTTAGAATTTTTTAGAGCTGATATTGTTTTTATAAATAAAAACAATATTTTATGCTCTTTGTTAATTGCATTTGCAAGTACTTTAGTCCACAAATATATGTCTTGGGTCTCCAGGAACATTGGATCATTGTCATTTTGATAACAGTTTATTTTTTTTATATTATATGTTTCAAATTTTATTTCTAAAAGATTACCTTCTGATTGCAGATAATTAGAATTAATATTACATGTATTATATAAAAAAAATGGGTTATCTCCATAAAATGCTATTATCTCTTGTAATATAGATTCAGAATTTATATCCCAACATAGATTACATCTATGTAGTTTATGTGGAGATTTAAGGGCTACTAAACCTTTGTCACAGATAGCTTGCCACCCATGTAATTTTATTTTATTCCAATCCTTTAAATAGTATAATTTTATTGTTGTCATATGTTTGAATTATATTATATAAAAAGCTTTGGGAGTCCTTAATTTAAGTTAAGAAATTTTAATCATTATAGTTAATATATAATAAGTATGGTTTTATGCAAGTTATTAATAATTACTTAGAATCATGTTGTTATTCTGAAAAGCTATTAGGTAAAATCTCGTTATTGAATAAAAGAAATATTGCGTTAGATTATTCTAAAATAAAACAAGCTATTTATTATGCTAAAAAATATCATGGTAATCAAAAAAGAAAATCAGGAGAACCTTACTACTCTCATCCTCTTGAAGTTGCATATATAATACTAGACTGGTCTCTAGATTCAGATGTAATAATAGCTGCATTATTACATGATACTGTAGAAGATACGGAGTTCACCTTAGAAAAAATTACATTTCTCTTTAATCATAATATCTCTCAACTCGTATCTAAGGTTACAAAGCTCAATGATTCAATTAATATTTATCGATTGACAGAAGAAGAAATCATATTAAAACTTACCTCTGGCAAACAATCCCAAAAAGCGATCTTGATTAAGCTAGTAGATAGATTACATAACTTGCGCACAATAAAGTATATGCCACCTCTAAAGCAAATAAAAAAGGCTAAGGAAACACTTAGAATTTATGTACCTCTTGCAAAATATTTAGGTATAAAAGCGATAGAGCAGGAATTAATAGAGCTTGCTGTTAGTATACTGCAACATCATTAGAGATAAGAGAATGCGTAGCTATTCGTTTTTTAGACTATGGGAGTGTTGAGAAATGGGCTCTGTCGCATCTATTGCAAAGTATGATGATATGTGTTATATAGAGTTAAAAAAATAGTAACATGCCCTACCGAATATCACTAAAGCACCTGAGACATTTTAAAGGATTTTGTTCATCTCCTGAAATAATAATGTTATTTGTGTATATGAAGTGTAGATTTTCGTTAAGTTACAGAGAATTAGAGGAGATAGCAAGTATCAGAGGAGCTAAAATAGATCACGCTACTCTTCAAAGATGGTTAATTAAGTTTTCTCCTTGGCATCGTCAAGTTAAGTAAAATAGTATGCCAAAGAGCTATATTGTTAGATTTCAGGCAGCAAGAAGTCTTTGAGTAGCTTCGTCCCAAATGGATTTAGCGGATGCAAATGCGATTCTTTGTTCGGGGGCTGTTTTAGTGTATCTTCCAACATTTACAGCAAATATATTTCTGACTTTTCCCATCAGTGATAATGTACATTGTGAAAAATTAGGATGCTTAAACTGGTTTTGTTCGGAAGGGTATTAAAAGCATCTATAAAGTATAGAGGGAATAGTATATGATATTCTGGAATAGATAAGTTATAAATTAAAAATGCCATACAAAGAAAGAACAAAAACAGGTTTGCCAAGAAAAATAGATAAGCCGAGATATAAAATAACCAATTGGTCACAATATAACGATAGTTTAAGAAAAAGAGGGATGGTCAGCCTGTATTTCCCTGAAGGTGATTTAGAGTCTTTGTTCATTAATGCCCAACCTTACGTAGAGGGAGAATCTGGGAGGGCAACGACATACCAAGTACCATATATACAACTAATTTATACATTATATCGTTTATTTGGTTTTGGGCAGCGTCAAATAACAGGTTACTTTGAGGATCTATGGCGGGGCAAGGGTCTTGAGATTCCAGTACCAAGTTTTGGTCATCTATGTGATTTATTTTCACAGATACCATTAGAGGTCAAACAGTTTTGCAATAAACTTGCTGGTCGTATCAAGAATGGCGAAGCTATATCTCTGATACTAGATAGCACAGGTCTTAGATTTAATACAGCTAGTAACTGGTATGCAACGAAATACAATAAAGTCTGTAAGAATAAGCCATGGCAGAAGATGCATATTTCTATAGATCCTGCAATGAATATTCATAATGTTGAGATTACTGATTGCCATACTGCTGATATAGAGATGTTAGAGTACTTAATACCAGGGAATATATCAGCAGATAGAGTAATTGCTGATGGTGCTTACTATAGTATTGAAGGAGTTGAGAAATTGAGTAATCGTGGTATTACTCCAGTAATTCCTCCCCCACGTAATGCTAAAATATATGGTCAAGATAACACTATATGGCATGATAAGGTTGTACGTTATATTAGTAAAAAAGTAACATTTATGCATTTTATAAAAAATACTGTTATGGAGTTAGGGCACTAATTGAAGCTCAAATTTCAAGAATTAAGAGATGTATTGGTTCATCTATATTAACTAAAAAAATATCATCACAAAAACGTGAAGCAATTGTTATTACCAATATTATAAATTTATGGAATTCATTTGGTAAGTGTGTTGCAGTCAAAATAGGATAATTACGTCTAAAAGATCACAATACATACCCTTCCGAACAAAGCCCAGTTAACCCAACAGCAATTTGCCATAACTTTCGGTATTAGCGTAGCAACCGTAAGAAACTGGGAACAAGGAAGAAGATTACCTACAGGAGCTGCAAAATTACTTCTTAAAATCATTGAGAAAGAACCGAATATTGTAAAACGAGTTTTGCGAGGGTAAAATCAGTCTTGAGTAATTTCAGCAAGTCTAGTAAACAGAGCATCAATCATATCCCAGCCTTTTTTTTGAATAGTGAGTAAAGAAGAATCATTAATATTTATTTGTTTTAATAAATCTATTCCCATTTGTTCATGTTCGGGATCAAGATGCATATGTGTTTTGAAATGTTTTGCTGACTTATGATTTAAAAATATTGATCCTAGTTTTTCATAGAATATAGTAGCACAAGACTCTATTACTAAATGGATAAGAACAGCTCGCTCACTATCTCCAAGAGTCATCATTTTTAGTGTAAACCAAGAACCTAAGGCCTCAAAAATAGAATCTGTAGTTTCTTCACCATTTTCTAGATTTTGGGATAATTCTATATTATGTCCAAATTCATCGGTAAGATGCTCCCATGCAAGTTGTTTAAATTCTTTTGTTTCAGAAAACACTACTCTTGCTAATACCATTTTTTGAAATTCGTCTGACCAAATCCGAAAATGTTTAAGAAATTTATTTTTTCGTAGGGTACTATCTAAGTTAATTTCAAATAGTTTGTTTTTTCTGAATTGCTCTTTATATTGTTCATTATCCGAAATTAGACGATCTATTAAATCCATATAAGTAATATCAATATTATCTAAATCATATTAATATTAACCTAGGACTACTGTCACTAATTATTAATTATTTACTTACCAATTTTAAAAACCATATGTGTATTTATAGATGAATATAAATTGTAAGATTATAATTTGTATGCAGTAAATATATAAAATATTTCGGCTTATCCATTTTAAATTTATCGGTATTTTTTGTGAGTAATCTTTTAGTATCATTAATGTATAGGTAATCATTAAGAAGATGAGATCTAAAATTAACTCAGTATTTGAAAAATTAAACTCATTAAAGGAAATTGCAAGAGTAAAAAGAGTTGAATGCACGAAAGAAGCAAAAATTGCTATAAAGCAGCAAAGTTTTAGATTTGTCTGCTCATGTTTTGAAATAAATCCAAGTATCATTATAGCAATTACAAGAGTCCCGTAATCAATCAAAGCCCAGCTAATATACCATAATATTACCATTATAATTACATGACAATAACCGCTATAGAGAAAGTGAGTTAAAGAATTACGAAAATAATAAATATACCATTGCCCTAAATAGATAGAGATTAGAATATTTGTAGTAAGAAACTGTTTAAATAGTACAGTAGTATATATTTGTAATAAAACACCGAATATTATTATATGTGTTTTTGGCTTATCATGAAAATTATAACCGGCAAAAAAGCAAAATATCGGCATAGCTGTGCGACCTATAATTCGCATAATAGTTAATTCAGGATATAGATATAAACCCACATGATCAATAATCATGGCTATAATAGCTAAGGTTTTTAGCAAATCCTGATAATTTGATTGGTGCTTATTTCTTGTTATTATCATAATTTACCACTTTTAATAAATATGCCGTGCCGAAAAATGCTCCCATTCCAACTGCAATTGTACCCCCTAGCATGCAAACTTTAATCAATAAATATTCCGAATAAAAATATTCTAAATAATAATATTTTATTAAAGCAATGATGATAGACATTATTATGCAGCATAACAAAATTTTACCACAGAAAAGCTTTATACCTGCTTCTATATGTAGCTTATTTTGTTTTGTAGTATAGCTATATAATAAACCTAGATTATACCAAGCTGCAATAGATGTACCAACTGCAATACCAATATGTTTCAATGAATCCATTAATAATAGATTCATACCGGTATTAATTATTATTGAAAATAAGGTTATTTTGAGCGGTGTTTTAGTATCTCCGTTAGCATAAAAAATAGGAGTTAAAATTTTTGCCAAAATAAAAGCAGGAAGTCCGAGTGCAAATGCAGAAATAGCCTCGGCTGTATTTGTAGTATCTTGGCTCGTGAATACTCCCCTTTCATAAATTATATTAATAATCGGATGAGATAGAATTATAATACCAAATGTTGCAGGCAATGATAACAATAGTCCCATTCTAATAGCGTTATTCTGTATTTTTTTTGCAGCTACTATATCATTTGATTTATAGATTTTTGACAGTTCAGGTAGCAATATAGTAGAGAAGCTAGTACCTATTATCGATAAAGGAAATTGATATATCCGGTCGGCATAAGATAATATAGAAATAGCACCTTCAATAAAGCTAGCAATAGATTGAGATATGAAAAGATTTAATTGTTGTACGCCGGAGCTAATGGTTGCCGGTCCCATATTAATCAAAAGCTTTTTTACATCGGGATCGCTTGGGTTAAAAATTATCGGAAAGTTTAAATCCGCTCTTTTCACACAGACAAACATAAAAGAAACTTGTAATATTCCGGCAATTATTAAAGATAAGCTAATTGAGATAGTAGACTCTATATAATTATCAAATGTTAAAGTAAAAATTATTACGCATACACTTAAAATAACCGGTGAAAAAGCAAATGCAGCGAATTTTTTTACAGAGTTTAATATTCCGCCAAGTAGAGCCGTTAATGAAACAAATATTAAATAAGGTATTGTAATTCGGCATAAAAATACCGTAAGCTCAAATTTTTCTTTTTTACCGTGAAATCCAGGTGCAATAAACAGCATTAATTGTGGCATGAAGATTTGCATTAATGCTATTATTACTATTAATGTCAGAAGTAGAAGGGTAAAAACCTCGCCTGAAAAATTATTAGCGGCTTTCTTAGAAATAAGCATTTTTTCATTATAAATAGGAATGAATACGCTTGATAATGCTCCTTCTGCAAAAATTCTTCTAAATAGATTCGGTAGTTTAAAAGCAACATTAATACTATCACCCATAGGGGTAGAACCAAATAATGATGCGATAAATTGTTCACGCACAAGCCCGAATATGCGAGAAATTAATGTGAAAAAAGCTACTACGACCCCTGAACGAAATAATCGACTTCCTGCATAACTTGCTTCTAAAGGTAATTTGTGCGTCAATCCGGTACTCGCATCCTCACGTACTAAAGTGTACGCTGCGGTGGCATGTGCTTCCGTGTTTCTTTCAAATTCCTCTTTATTAGCTACGTTATACAAGAAGTCGGTCACTGTTTTATTAATATTACTGTTTTTATAGATACGTTATTGTAAGGATATATTGCTTATGCGAATTGGTTTTATCGTCTGAGCTACGGAAAAATTGAAAATTATGTACGTACGCAATCTCAGGATACTTGACAAGATTGCCACGCAGCCTACAGCTGCTCGCAATGACGACTTGAAAGCCATGAATTCTTGTCCTAGCTAGCCCTATCTATTCCTTCATTGATTAAAGCGTTTGCTTTTGCTTTATTTTCCCATCCGGTAACTTTAACCCATTTACCTTTTTCTAAATCTTTATAATGCTCAAAGAAATGCACGATACGTTTCTTTAGCATTTCACATAAATCATCTAATTCTTTAATATGATCGAAAGTAATATCGAGTTTAGAAGTCGGTACTGCGATTATTTTTTCATCAAGCCCCGATTCGTCTTCCATCATCAATACGCCGACTGCTCGGCATTTTATAACCGACCCAGGCACTACCGGATGATGAGCTACGACAAGTACGTCTACCGGATCACCGTCATTTGAAAGAGTATGAGGAATAAAGCCGTAATTACAAGGATAGCTCATGGTAGTTTGCATAAAGCGATCAACAAAAACCGCTCCTGATTCTTTGTCAAATTCGTATTTGATTGGACCGATATTCATCGGAATTTCGATAATTACGTTTATTTCGTCATTATTTGCTTTTGCTTTGATTTTATCTATAAACATGTTTTTTATTTTGTTTTTGTCATGCCGTGGCTTGACCACGGCATCCAGTTAAAAATATTTAAACAACCTGTAATTTAAGTTGTTTTTATGGATACCGTGGTCAAGCCACGGTATGACACCGAGTGCTTTAACTCGGAGGTCTGTAATTCTCATCATGCTTTGCAAGTAATTGTCTTGCTATAAATTTTCCGTCCGATAATTGCCCTATGGCAATAATTCCTTGTCCTTCACGAAATAGAGCAGGGAGTACACCTTGGTATAATATTTCTAAATCCCTAATATTATCGGTAATAACAAAACTTATCTTATCAGCAGCAATTTTATTTATTGAGTCTATTTTAACAAGCCCGCCGACTCTTAACTCTTTGCCTTGTTCTATTTCATTAATTTTTGACGGCGGCAAAAAAAATACTATATTTTTCTCTAAATTGTAAAGTACTATACTAATTCCAAGAGCTGCAGAGCAGAAACAAATAATTATTGTTATTAATCTATTTCTTACTCTCTTTTGCATTTTTCAACTAATTTGTAATTTAAGAAGCTTAAGCCTAGTAATATTGCTAAAACTAAAAAAGTAAATAAATATGCAGTTAATATATAGTTACTCATTAATTGCCTTTCAAAAACTCCATAATTTCCTTAGGTGAAGAATCTAAATAGAAATGTTTCAGATATTTTCCGTTTGCATCGATTAAATAGGTAAAAGATGAATGATCAAGCATATAGTTCGGGTCGTCATCATCACCATTTACACGAGCATAGAAAACTTTAAATTTATCGGTTACACCTTTTATTTGCTGCTCGTTACCGGTAAGACCTATAAATTTCGGATGAAAATGTTTTAGATATTCTTTAAGTACTATAGGAGTATCACGTTTTGGGTCAATAGTGATAAAAACAGGTAGAATATCTATTTTATGTTTATTTAAAATTTCTACAATCTCCGTCATTTTATTTAGAGAAGTTGGGCATATATCAGGACAACTAGTAAATCCAAAATAAATGAGGCTTAAATTGCCTTTCAACTCATCACTATTAAATATCTCTCCATTTTGGTCTATTAGTTCAAAATCACCGCCGATTTTTACGTTATCTTCATAGATATTAACTTGACCGGCAAGCGGTTTTTCAGGCGTTCTTAAAGATAACAACAAATATAATGCTCCTACTCCTATTAATAAGCTAATTACGATAATTATTTTTATAACATTTGATTGCATTTTCATAATATATTACCTATTTCTTCGTTGTCCACCATTGTCACCCCGTGGCTTGTCCACGGGGTCTAGTTAAAAATATCAATATTATTGATATTTTTAGTTGTTTTACTGGATACCGTGGACAAGCCACGGTATGACACCTTGGCTTCTCTTACACCAATCCTAATTTTTTAGGTATAAAATATTTCACCCAAATATCTATTAACAATTTAGTAATGATAATCGCCGAAAACATTGAAGATATAATCCCGATTGTTAATGCAACGGCAAAACCTTTTATTGCCCCGACTCCGAATATATAAAGTAAAAAAGCAACGATTAAAGTAGTTAGGTTAGAATCAAGGATAGTAGCAAACGCAGATTCAAAACCGGTTCTAATAGCATAAAGATTAGAAACTCCTTTATGCAGCTCCTCTTTAATTCTTTCGTAAATCAATACATTAGCATCAACAGCCATACCCATAGTTAGTATTATTCCTGCAATTCCCGGGAGAGTTAAAGTAGCTTGGAAAAGTGAAAGTAAAGCTAGAATATATAACAATGCAAGGCTTAGAGCTATATTGGCAAATAAACCAAGTACACCGTAAGACCAAACCATAAATATACAAACTGCTATAAACCCTATAAGTCCTGCCTTTTTGCCCGACTCTATAGAATCAGCACCTAAACTTGGACCTATACTTCTCTCTTCAATAATTTTAAGTGGGGCAGGGAGCGAACCGGCTCGCAATAATAGTGCAAGCTCATTTGCCGACTCAACGGTAAAATTTCCTGTTATTATACCGCTTCCGCCCATAATTGCCCCGTTTATCGTTGGAGCACTTAGTAATTTATTATCTAAAACTATAGCAAGGCGTTTACCGGTATTATTTTTGGTTATTTCACCAAATATTTTACTACCTAAATTGTTGAAAGAAAAAGCAACTACCGCTTGTGAATTTTGGTCAAAAGAAGCTGAAGCGGTTGTAAGCTGATCTCCACCCAAAACAACTTTTTTCTTTATAACTACATAATATTCCCTATGACTTTCGCTATCTCCCTTAACTAGCATTGAACCTACCGGAACATGTCCTTTTACCGCTTCTTCAATATTGGCATTTTCATCAACTAAATGAAAAGTTAGCTTTGCAGTTTTCCCTAATATATTCTTCAGGTAAGAGGGATTTTCTTCGCCGGGAACTTGTAGTAATATATGCTTATCGCCTTGCTTCTGTAGTGTCGGTTCTTTAGTGCCGGTACTATCAACTCTCATGCGAACGATCTCAATAGATTGGTCTACTACCTTATTAAGTAAGTCATTTAATCTAGATTCGCTGTAGCTAAGCTTTATTTTATTTTCGTTTACTTCAGCGATAATTTCCGGATCAATTTTGTTAATTATTTTCTTTAACGGCTTTAATTCCTCAGGCGATCTTACTTCTAATTGAATGCTATTTTGTCTAACTAACAGATTTTTATAGCCGATTTTATCCTCACGAAAATTTTTGCGTAAAGTGTCAGCAAGATTTTCCATTGAATCATTTAAGTAGGTGTCAAAATCAACATCGAGTAATAAATGGGCTCCTCCTCTAAGGTCAAGCCCTAGATTTACTGAATCATGAGGCAGAAACTTAGAATTTACCTGCATGAAATTAGGTAAGGCACAAATAACCGCAAAAACCGTACATATAATTGAAAGAAAAATTTTCCATTTAGGAAGATTTTGCACCGCTTACCTTCTTATCTTTTTTGTTATTTTCTTTTTTTACTGCTACTTCTTTTGTACGACTTGTTATATCAACAATAGCACTTTTTAAAGCTTTAATACGTACGTCTTTAGCTATTTCGATTTCAATATTATTGTCATTTTCACTTACTTTAGTCACAATACCGTAAATGCCGCTATTTGTTAGAACTTCTTCGCCTTTTTTAACTTCACTTACTAATTTCTCTCTTTCTTTGCGTCGTTTTTCTTGCGGACGTAATAATAAGAAGTAAAATACGGCAAAAATTAAAACCATCGGTGTTAAGCTTGTTAACCCCGATTGTAAAGAATTTGTTTCTACAGGCACTACCTCAGTTTCCTGTATCTCTATAGTGTCGTTATTATTTGCTTGATTATCTTGCGTATTTGCTGACATATGTAATTTCCTAATTGTTGCAATAGTCTTCCTGTATAACCTCTTTCTAAAGGTATACGTCAATCCGGTACTCATATCCTCACGTACTTTTTTGTACGTTGGGTGCTGCGTGCCGTGTTTCCTACAAATTTATCCTTATTAGCTACATTATGCAAGAAGTCTAATAAAATAAAAATAGCTAGCTAAACGCTTTTATGCAAGGGTAAAATAAAAATATAAAGTTAATCAAAGGTAATGCATTGTATTTAAATGTATTTAATATTATTATAAGTTATCACAAAACCGATAAATGGCTATTTTTATGACAGTTATAACTACTAGAATTTCTAATGAACTAGATATTATACTTTCTAATGTTGCTAAGGAAATCGATAGACCAAAAGGATATATTATACGTAAAGCAATAGAAAGTTATATAGAAGAAAAAGCAGATTTGTTAATTGCTTTGTCTCGTATAGAAAAAGGGGAAGAAGTAATTTCATTAGAAGATATTAAGAAAAAATATGGTTTGGAAGATTGAATTTACCAAAAGTGCTGATAAAGAATTTAGCAAACTTACAAAAGATGTTAAGAAAGCTATTTATCAGTATCTTATTAAAAATGTATCTATTTCACCTAGAAATCATGGTCTACAGCTCAAAAGTGTCGGTATAATTAAATTATGGCGTTATAGAGTTAGAGACTATAGATTAATATGTCAAATTAAAGATCACGAGGTTACCGTGTTAGTTATAAAAATAGGGAAAAGAGATGCGGTATATAAAAATCTTGACTAACAAAGAATGAGTATTTGGAGCGGGTGAAGGGATTCGAACCCTCGACTTCGACCTTGGCAAGGTAGCACTCTACCCCTGAGCTACACCCGCTTAAATATGAGGGCATCAGTAAATAAATTTTAACCGATAATTTAATTCTTTTTTGCTACAAATTATAAGATTTTTTTGAAATATTGATAATATTCCTTCAAAAATCTTATGAATTTTTGCTAAAAAAGCTCTTTAATTACTAATTAAAATTTATTTACCGATATCCTCTAACAACGGCGTTTTAATGTAAAAAGTTTAAGGGGATCAAAATTAATTACATATAAAACGCCTTAGTGTTTTTTAATCTAAGCGAATCTGAATATAAGTAATTATAAGATAAATTGCAAGTATTAAATTAGAAATTTATTGGCATTGCTAAATAAAGATAGATTATTTAATAAATCAATACCATTGCAAGGAAATTACAAAGTAATTGACTAAGTAATCTAGTTAAAAACTCTGTAAACTAGCATTTTTTTTTAATTATTTTCTTAAATTGATACGCTCCTTTCAGTCGCTCAGCTCATTACGACATTTATCTTTAGTTAGTAATGCTATAAAATCTAATTTTTTTAAATTGACTTTTATTTTTATATAAAACAAGATAGTTCTTTATTAATTTTAACTAATCTGTAAAAAAGCATGTTAAGTTACGCAAAAGAGCAAAAGAGTTTAGCCCGTAATCAAAAAGAAGCAATAGGGCTATTATCGATAGGTACGTTTCTTGAATATTTTGATCTCATGCTTTATGTACACATGGCGGTACTACTTAACGAGCTATTTTTTCCTGAAGCCGATGCACGAGCTGCTTCTCTATATTCTGCCATTGCATATTGTTCAACATATGTATTTAGACCTATTGGTGCTTTAATATTCGGTTGGATAGGAGATACTATAGGTCGTAAGGCAACGGTCATTATTACAACTTTTTTAATGTCGATTTGTTGTCTTATAATGACTAATTTAAAAACTTATGCCGAAATTGGTATTACGGCAACTTTTGTAGTAACTGCGTGTCGCATCGCTCAGGGGATGTCCTCTATGGGGGAGGTAGTAGGTGCCGAGCTTTATCTAACCGAAATGACAAAAATTCCTCAACATTATTGAGTAGTGGCTTCGCTTGTTGTTTTTGTAACTTTAGGTGCAACCGTAGCATTGGCGGTAGGAACACTTGTTACTTCTTTTGGACTTGATTGGCGTATTGCATTTTGGTTTGGAGCAGCTATTGCTATAGTTGGTGCTGTTGCAAGGACAAATCTTAGAGAGACTCCGGATTTCATTGATGCAAAAAGACGAATAAAGAAAACTGTAGCACAAGCGGGAATAGATAGTAATAGGCTAAAATCAAGCCCTATTTGGAGTGAAAAAATTAATAAAACAACGGCAATAGCTTTCTTTTTTATACATTGTGGAGCCCCGTTATGGTTTTATATTGTTTATATTTATTGCGGTAATATGCTAAAAAACTCATTTAATTACAGTGCCGCTCAAGTAATTCATCAAAATTTTATTGTTTGTGGTACAGAATTAATAAGTACAATAATTGTTACTTATTTGGTTTGTAAAATACATCCTTTAAAAGTCCTTAAGGTAAGGTTAATAATATTTTCTATTGTAGCTATTATGTCTCCTATCTTACTAAACAATATTTCAAATACTATAGAATTACTTTTATTCCAATTATTTATTGTAGTATTTGCCCCTACTACTTTTCCGGCAGGTGCAGTGTTTTATGTAAGATTTCCGGTATTAAAACGTTTTACATGCGGCAGTTTTATATTTGCTTTATCAAGAGCTTTAATGTTTGCAGTTTCTTCTTTTGGAACAATTTACTTGATAGATTATTTTAATCACTGGGGATTATTATTCTTTATTATTCCAATTCTAATTGGTTATACATTAGGAGTAAATCATTTTATAAAGTTAGAGGAGGAAGCAGAGAGTTATTATTAGAAAAAGTTTTTTGTCTTTCAAGTTCGATATTAAAAACTTTTAGGCATAATTCAGCAAATTCTCGTTCTAGTTTATAATTTATATTAGCAGTGACTAAAAGAAAATTTATTAAAGTCTCTTCAATAATTTTTCTAGCTTTCTCAGGTGATTTAACTCCCAAAGTTTGCACATTATGAATTTGATCAAATAATTTTATTAATGCTGTATTGTATCTTTTCTCTTTAATTAGTAAGTTTAGGCTTTCTCCGCTACTTATCTTCCCGTAAGATTTAATTCTAGTTAGACCTTCTACGTGTTTTGCTACTTCCGATCCAAAAATTTCGGTAATTGCTTCTTCAGTTAATTCGGTGTCTTCAATAGTATCATGAAGTAAAGTAGCTTGCAGCATAATAACGTTATAAAGCTTAGGTGCTTCTTCAGCTACAAATTCAGCAAGCATAATTGCTACCTCAATTGGGTGCGAATAATAAGGATCGCCTGATTGACGCATTTGAGAACCGTGATATTTACGTGCATAGTAGATACCTTTTTTGATTTCGAGGATATCTATAGGATTTTCTACTTTAGTATTTAAATATTCGAGTTTATCGAGTAATTTTTTACTATAAACACAAATTTCAAACTTTTCTTTCCAAGAGCTTATATCTTCCATAAAAGTTATTTCTTATTTCATTATAATTTGTGGGCTATTAATTAAAAAATTTTAATAATAAATAGCTGCAGATTAAAAATTATTGTTATATAATTTTAAATATTAATCCTAAAGTCAAAATGTAACTATGTCAAACCGTAATAGTTTAGAAGTACAAGAGTATGCACAATCTAGCTCCTTAAATAATACTAATCTAACTGCATCACAGGGTGAGTTAATACTAACTGTTGCAAATTTATTGTTCAAAGACTCGAATATCAATAATAATAATCAGAATATACCAAGAGATAATAATATATCTTATGAGAATAATATTAATAATATTACCGAGTCTGAAAATCAGGATACAAGTTGCGGTATATGTAAATGTCTTGGAGCTATAGCTACTGTTTGCTGTAATGTGTATGTATTTTTATTTGAATAGATATTACACTAAAAAAATATGAGCAAGGCTTAAGAAAGTTAAGAAACCTAGAGCATCGGTTATGGTTGTTAGAAATACGCCGGAGCCTGCAGCGGGGTCTATATCAAAATAATGCAGTATTATAGGAATAGCAGAGCCGAATAATCCAGCTACTAAAAAATTTAAAATAACTGCAATAGCAAAAATAACGCTGAGATTTAAGTCAAGCAACATCACAAAGCTAAGTCCTGCTCCGATAATTGCAAGTACAAAACCGTTAAAAGCCGATACGGCTATTTCTTTTAATATAACTTTATTGACATTATTATAATGAATATCTTTATTAGCAAGGGCTCTAACCGTAACGGTCATGGCCTGTGTTCCGGCATTTCCGCCCATTGAAGCTACAATAGGCATAGTGGCTGCAAGCGTTACAAGTTTTGCAATAGTGTCGTTAAAATGGTTAATGATAAGTGAGGTCATGCAGGCAGTGATTAGATTAACAAAGAGCCAAGGAAAACGATGTTTAACGGTATAAAATACATTGAAGAAAGTATCTTGAGTGTGTACCCCGCTTAATGATAATACATCTTTTCCGGCTTGTTCTTCGATAATATAAATTATATTATCGATTGATACACTACCTACTAACTTACCGCTTTTATTTACTACCGGTACAATAGTTAAAGCATATTGTCTAAAAATGAAGCTTAGTTCATTTAAGTCGGTAAAAGCATCTGCAAGCTTAAAATCTTTGCTCATCAAATCTTTTATTAATTCATTTTTTTTGCCTTTAATTAGTGTGCTAAGAGAAATAATACCGATAGGGCGTAATTTATTATCTGTAACGATTGCCGCATAAAAGTCATTCTTTACGTTTTTGATAAAATTTAATGATTCCTCGACCGTCCATCCTTCTTGAAGATTAATAAAATCTCGCTCAATTACCCTACCTACCGTATTTTCGGGATATGTACAACCTACGGTAATTTGGTGTTTTTTTTCTTTAGTAAGATTACTTAGAATAAGATCTTTTATATCATCGTCTAGATCGATTACTACTTCAATAGCATCTTCTATAACTAGCTTATTGATTAATTCTGCAGATTTTTTTATGCCTAAAGTTTCTATTATTAAAGGCTTACTATAAGCATTTAACGATACTAACGTTTCAGGCTTAATTTCATCCTGTAATAAAGGAATAATTATTTTATATGTTTTATTGTTAAGATTATCTAAGAAATCAGCTAAATCGGCATAATGAAGTTTGGCCAGCCTACTTGCAGCAGCATCATAATTGTGATCTTCAATCAGATCATTAATTTGATCAAAAATCTCGGCAAATTGATCATGATGATCAGGTAAGATGCTTTTAAATATATTGAAATTAGGCATGGCCTATTTACCTAATAGTTTATTATAGACTTATTATAATTGTTTAAAGCTGGTTAGCTAGGCTTGGCACAGAATTGTATACAATTTGCTAATCAATATAAATCAAAGAGTACAAATAAGCAATAGTTTTTTATTTGTCGGAAGATCCATATTGTATAATATTGACAAGTCTAACATGTTAATTATATCCTTAAATTAGTATATTTTTATTAAGATATTGGAAAGGGAATTATGAATTATCAGAAAGAATTATTGATTGAGGCAATTCAGGAGGATAATCTAAAAGAGGTTCAGAAACTATTACAAGCAGGGGTAAATCCTAATACATTAGATGAATATGGTAAGCTTTGTATTCGTTCTGCTATAAACAATGAAAATTTAGATATTGTTAAGGTTTTATTAGATTACGGTGCTGATCCGAATGCAATTGATAAAATTAAAGACCCTATAATTTTAGAGGCTATAAGAAGCAGAGAGTTAGGTATCATTAATAGCTTATTAAAAAAAGGAGCTAATCCAAATGTATTGGACCGGCATGAAAACCCCATTATTTTATCAGCATTACCAAGAGGTGTGAATATTGTTAATACGTTACTAAATAATGGAGCCGATCCTAATCAAGTGGATAAAAACGGTAATACTGCTCTAAGTATTATACTAGAACGTACAGGAGATATAAACGTAGATGTAACTGCACTGTTAATAGAAAAAGTTAAAGAAAAAGCTCTTAATTTAAGAAATAGTAATGGTGAGACTTGCTTACATTTAGCAGCTCAACAAGGAAAAATTCAGATGTTTGATAAATATCTTGATTACTATCAAACAGTAAATATTACCGATAAGGCCGGAAATACTCCACTATATTGGAGCAAATTATTGGGGCATACCGAAATCTCCGATATGTTAAATAAACGTGCAGAAGAGTTGAATGAGACGGCATATACAAAAATTACAAAAACAGAACGTTTTGAAGATTTACCGCCAAGACCTAAAATTGCATTAAGTTATAATCTCGAAATTGGAGGACGATATGCAAATGAAGAGAAAACAAAGCTTATTTATCAAGGTGGAGATGTAGAATATATTGATTTCAGAGCAATAGTACCTGAATCAGCTAATACAGAGAAAAAGATTAATGAAGAGGTAATAAATGAAGCGAAACAAAAAGCAAAAGAATTGTTAGCTGGTAAGGATGCATTAGTTATTCCGGGCAATAATAGAGAAGTTGATAAGGAAGTAGCTAAGCATTTTGGAGGGGAGGTAAACATAAAAACAGGTCAACCTGATTTTGCACGCTCTCTTGCTGAAATGGTTATGGCAGAAGTTGCTATAGAAAAAGGGATGCCGATAATGGGAATTTGCGGGGGGCATCAAATTATTAATACCTATCTTAAAGTACCTATCTTAAAGGAAAAATAGCTACTGCACCTAATCATGAACATGATTCTATAATTATTGAACCTACTTCAGAATTAGCATCCATAATAAAAATGAATTCCCCGTTAAAAGAAATACCAAAACAAAACTTTGGGGCTAGTCATAGTAATATGGTACAAGAAATAGGGGGAAAAGATAGGCTGATAGATAAAAAAGAGTTACTAAAAGTATCAGCAACAACCGAGCACGGAGAAATAGAAGGAACGGAATCACAGTTTGGCGCACCGATTCGTACTTTTCAGTTTCATCCTGAAATGTTCAGTTCAGAGCCTAAATATCGAATTGAAGAGGTGGTGCGTGATAAAAAAATCTTCGCATCATTTGTACAATCAGTGCAGACATTCGCTAATAAGAAAAAGCTAGGAGTAAATATAGAATCTAAAGTACCGAAACAAAAAAGCTTTAGAGCAATGGTCTCAGAACAGAGAAAAGAAACACCTATAGAAAGAGGTCGCTAATTTGACTTTGTGAAAAACCGGCGAGTGGTGCGGTCGAGAAGACTTGAACTTCCAATCTTTTTACAGAACAGCACCCTCAATGCTGCGCGTCTACCAATTTCGCCACGACCGCTTAAGTTTTACTCTATAGCAGATTATGAGTAAAATATCAATAGAGTTGTTGTTTATCCGTCATTGCGAGGGAATATAGTTTATCCGTCATTGCGAGCGACTAAAAGGAGCGTGGCAATCTCAGGACTTTAGCACGAGATTGCTTCGTCAAAACTTACAGTTTTTTCTCGCAATGATGATAAAGCTATTTAAGACAAACTCACTACAAAACTAGGCATAATCGATTGTTTAATAGCAGCTTTCGTTAAACTATCTAGTTTTTCATCAATATTATCAAAATTAATATGATATTCTCTAGAATTTCCGGTTAACACTAGACCGGAATCTATACTAAGGCGATTTGCTGCAAGTATATCGGTGTAAAAAGTGTCGCCAATCATTAACATACGATTCTTAGGGGTATTATGACATTCTTTTAAAATCTTGCTATATGTGTCTTCATATGGTTTACCGCTATAAATTACTTTTCCGCCAAGCTGCTTTATTTTCTCGGCATAATAGCCGCTACAATATCTATAAATACCGTGTTGATTTATTCCAAGATCAGGATTAGCACAAATATTAACCATTTTACGTTGTACAACAATTTTAAATAACTCATCGAATTCGTTTAAATCTAAATTTTCGTTTTCGTCTCTGTAAATAGTCATTAAGAAAATATTAGCTTTGTTAATATCATCGGTGATAGGACATTGAATTCCGTTTATTATATCATTTTCTAAATGTCCTAGGTGATATATTACCGGTTTTTCAATACCGAATCGTTTTTTGCTTTCTAGGATCATTTGCACAGCTATTTCACCTGAGCTAATAATCATTTCAGGTAGCACGTTTACTCCCCAAGATTTAATTGTTTGATGCAGCGAAAAAATATTTCGCGGAGCATTAGTAACAAAATATACTTTTTTCCGTTTAATAATTTTATTAATATTTTCTACGACGTCCGGGTAAGTATGTCCTCCTTCGATTATTACACCCCAAAGATCAAATAAAAACACGTCATAATCATCAATTAGGTCGAAAATATTTTTTAACTTTAATGTATTCATTTGTTATCTCATTAATTCGGTATTGCCATATAGTCATTGCGAGCGACCATAGGGAGTGCGGCAATCTCGTCGAATATCCTGAGATTGCTTCGTCAAAATTTTCAATTTTTCCTCGCAATGACGATATCAAAATGTTATTTTGCTATCTCGCTAATTTTAAATCAAGAAACTTTACTATTCTAATAAGTTACGTTATAGTTATTTTTATTGTTTCTAGCAACAAATAAATATTGTGTCGGATTATGTCGGAAATTGAAGAAAAATTTAATGAATCATCATATGGTGCTGATTCTATAAAGGTTTTAAAAGGTCTTGAAGCCGTAAGGAAAAGACCAGGAATGTATATCGGGGATGTTGGAGATGGATCGGGTCTACATCATATGATTTATGAAGTAGTCGACAATGCTATCGATGAATCGCTCGCCGGTTATTGTGATTTAGTCCGAGTAACGTTAAATAAAAACGGTTCGGTAACCGTGTCCGATAACGGGCGAGGTATACCCGTTGAAATTCATCAAGAAGAAGGAATATCGGCAGCTGAAGTAATTATGACGCAGCTTCATGCCGGAGGTAAGTTTGATCAGAACTCCTATAAGGTTTCAGGCGGTCTGCACGGCGTCGGCGTATCGGTGGTAAATGCTCTTTCAGAGTGGCTTGAATTACGTATTTGGCGTAATAATAAGGAATATTTGATTAGATTTAATAATGGTATAACAGAAGCTCCGCTTGCGGTTGTAAATGAAGATATTAATAAAAAAGGTACGGAAGTTACTTTTTTTCCGTCTGTAGAAACATTTACTAATATAGAATTTGATTTCGGCACTATAGAGCATCGTCTTCGTGAGCTTGCTTTTTTAAATTCAGGTGTAAAGATTTTACTCGTCGATAATCGCTTTGAAGAAGCTAAAGAAGTAGAGTTTTATTATACAGGCGGTATAGAAGCTTATGTAAAATATATAGATAGAGCCAAACATGCTGTTCATCCATGTATAGTAGTTAATACAGAGAACACCGAATCCGGTATTAGCCTTGAGCTTGCGATGCACTGGAACGATTCTTATCATGAGAATATTTTATGCTTTACTAATAATATTAGGCAGCGTGACGGCGGAACTCATCTTAGTGCTTTCAAATCAGCAATAACACGTGTTATTACCTCTTACCTTGATACTACGGGTCTTAATAAAAAATCTAAAAATGACTTTAGCGGTGAGGATACTAGAGAAGGCTTATGTTGCGTACTTTCCGTTAAAGTTCCTGATCCTAAATTTTCCTCTCAAACAAAAGATAAGCTAGTAAGCTCCGAAGTACGACCGGTTGTTGAAAATGCCGTTTATACAAAGGTTCTTGAGTGGTTTGAAGAGCATCCGGCGGAATCAAAGGCAATTATAGCTAAGATTATGGAAGCAGCTAATGCTCGTGAAGCTGCTAGAAAAGCGAGGGAGCTAACTCGAAGAAAATCAGCCTTAGAAGTCTCGAACTTACCTGGTAAGCTTGCCGATTGCCATGCAAAAGATCCGGCAATTTCAGAATTGTTTATTGTTGAGGGAGACTCTGCGGGCGGTACTGCAAAGCAGGGTAGGGATAGTAAAATTCAGGCTATATTGCCTCTGCGTGGTAAAATTTTGAACGTTGAGCGAGCAAGGTTTGACAAAATGCTCGGTTCGGATCAAATCGGTACGTTAATTACGGCTCTTGGAACCGGTGTCGATAACCGAGAATTTTCTTTAGAAAAGCTTAGATACCATAAAGTTATTATTATGACCGATGCTGATGTTGACGGCTCGCACATTAGAACTTTATTACTCACGTTTTTCTATCGTCATATGCCTGAGCTAATAAATAAAGGTTATCTATATATAGCTCAGCCACCGCTTTATAAGGTAAAGAAAGGAGCAGCCGAGTTTTATTTAAAGAATGAGCAAGCTTTGCAGGATTATTTGATAAAATCAACTATCAATGATGCAACCTTAACTCTAGACGGTAAAGAACAGTTAGTAGGCGATAATTTAGAAGAGCTAATTAATAAAGTAGTTAAGTTTAACGGTTTGCTTGATCATGCTAGCAAAAAATTTAATCGCTCAATTACTGAAATTCTTGCAATTAATGACTTACTTAATAACAAAATATTTGAGCTAGAGAGTGATTCAAGGCTTCAAAAAGCTTTAGATGTTTTAAATAGCTTAGAAGAGTCGCCCGATAAAACTAATTGGGAAGTTTTAAAACATGAAAATAAAGTAGAGTTCTTCCGTTTTAGCAGAGGCTTAAAAGAAAGTAAAATATTGTTGAAAGAGCAATTAGAATCATTTGAGTTTGTACAAATATCAAAGCTTGCTTTAACAATTTTTGATATATTCGATAAGCAATTAAAGCTTATAGTGAAAAGTCAGGAATTCGGTATTTTAACAGCAAGCCAGTTGTTAAATGCTATTATAGAATGCGGAAAAAGAGGTATAAGTATTCAGCGTTTTAAAGGTCTTGGTGAGATGAATTCCAACCAATTATGGGAAACTACTCTTGACCCTGCAAAAAGAACTTTGCTTCAGGTAAGAGTTGCGGAAGTCGATGAAGCGGAGGGCATTTTCTCTACTTTAATGGGTGACGTTGTTGAACCTCGTAGATTATTTATCCAAGCTAATGCATTAAATGTCGTGAATTTGGATGTGTAGTATAATCGGTGTCATCACGTGGCTTGTCCCACCAGTGTACGAATGTTCAGGATGTCATTCCTGCGAAAGCAGGAATCCATAAAATGAAACTAAAAAACAAAAAATGTATTGGGTATATATATTATGCTCTAATAAGCATGGTACTTTATATATTGGTATAATACGTCGTGCTTATGAACATAAGCAAAAAATAATAAAAGGTTTTACCTCAAAATATAATATTGTAAAGCTTGTTTATACAGAAGAATTTACTGACATTCAAGAAGCACTTACAAGAGAGAAAAACTTGAAAAGGTGGAAACGTAGTTGGAAAATAGAACTGATAGAAAAAGCTAACCCTGAATGGAAAGATTTAATTGAATAGTTCTATGGATTCCTGCTTTCGCAGGAATGACATTCTGAACGTTCGTACATTAGAGGGGCAAGCCACGGGGTGATCCTAGAAACATTTTTATAAAACATATGCAAAAATTAATTATTCACGGCGGTAAACCTCTTAAAGGTAGTATTAATATTAGCGGTGCTAAAAATGCCGTGTTACCTATTATGGCGGCGTCTATTCTTACCGATAAACTGCATATTACTAATGTTCCAAAGTTAACGGATGTTAGTACTATGAAAGATTTGCTAAGAAGTCACGGGGCAGATATTAAAATATTAGAACACCCGGATGAATTTGAGCTTATAATTAATACCGGAAATATAAATAACTTTACCGCAAATTATGAAATAGTTCGTAAAATGAGAGCATCGATTTGGGTGCTTGGTCCTTTGCTCACCAAATACGGTAAAGCAAAAGTATCGCTTCCGGGTGGTTGTGCTATTGGAGCAAGACAAGTAGATTTGCATATTGCCGTATTAAAAGCTATGGGAGCTACGATTGAAATAGAAGACGGTTATATTAATGCTTCAAGTAAAGGACGCATAAAAGGTACTCATTTTGTTTTTGATAAAGTTTCCGTAGGTGCTACGATTAATGCAATACTTGCAGCTGTTTTAGCAGAGGGGGAAACCGTGCTTTTTAATTGCGGCCGAGAGCCGGAAATAGTTGATTTATGTAATTGCCTTATCAAAATGGGAGCCGATATTGCAGGTGTCGGCACTAGCGAAATAACAATTAAAGGTAAGGATTCTTTAAATAAAGCGAGCTATAAAGTACTTTCTGATCGTATTGAAGCCGGTACTTATATGTTTGCGGCAGCTATTACTAAAGGTGATGTAAAAATTTGTGGGATTGATTACCATATTATAGAAAATATAGCTTTAAAACTTATTGAAACGGGTTTAAAAGTTGTGCAGATCAATAACGGAGTCCAAGTAACTTATGAAGGGAAGTTAAATTCAGTTGATTTAGAAACTAATCCCTATCCCGGCTTTGCTACTGATTTGCAAGCACAATTTATGAGCCTTATGACGCTTAGTAGCGGTGTTTCAATGATTACCGAGAATATTTTTGAAAATCGCTTCATGCATGTTCCTGAATTATGTAGAATGGGAGCAGATATAGTAGTACGAGGTAATAAGGCGGTCGTTCGAGGTGTAGAAATGTTAAAAGGAGCAGAAGTTATGGCAAGTGATCTTAGAGCTTCGGTATCGCTAATACTCGCAGGGCTCAGTACTAATAGCAAAACCGTATTACACAGAATATATCACTTGGATCGTGGCTTTCAAGATTTAGAAAAAAAATTAAGTAATTGCGGTGCGGATATAAAAAGAGTATAATATACTCGATGAACTTCAAAAATTGGCTACGTCGTTCTACAAGAGCTTCGGTACTCACGTATTAAGTATACGCTCCGTTCCTCGCCTTGTGAACTCCTTGCTCTTTTTGAAGTTGATCTTCGTATACTCAGTTCCTATTTATTTGTAGTGTACTATTTTTAACGGAGAAAATTATGGCAAGAATTACAGCAGAAGATTGTAATAAAATTATACCGGATAGGTTTCGGCTTGTTGTACTAGCAACAAGATATGCTAAATTATTAAATTATAAAGTAGAAACTAATCAAATCAAAAAAGAAAAGCGTGATAAACCTCCTGTTATCTCATTACGTAGAATTGCTGCCGGAAAAGTATCGGTAGAACAGTTAGAACAAGACCTAATAAACAGTCTGCGTACAAAAACTATGATAGAGCCAATTGTTAATCAGGATGAATCAGAAGATATAGAAGAAAAATTTGAGTATTTACCTGAGGTTTGTATAACGGAAGATTACTCTGATTTAGATGATCAAATTTTTATTGATGAGACCGGTGATGATTTTGAAGATAAGTAAATGTTTATCGGTGTCGGTACTGATATAGTACAAATTCCTAGAATCGAAAAAATATTACATTTATATCCAGAACTTTTTGCTAAAAAAATTCTAACTTCAAAGGAGTTAGCACAGTTTAGTTTATTGGACAAAACAGGTCATGCTGTATTTTTAGCAAAGCGTTTTGCTGCTAAAGAAGCTGTAAGTAAAGCCTTTGGAGTCGGTATAGGTCAAGGTATAAATTTAAAAGATATTACTATACTAAATGATAATTTGGGCAAGCCTATAGTAGAAGTTAGTTCAAACTATACAAAAAAACTCCCACCTTTTAATATTCACCTTTCTCTTTCTGATGATTATCCTGTATGCGTAGCGTTTGCTGTGATTGAAAGTAGTTGTAACGTTATTTCTAGGTAGAGAAGACGTGTTGTTATATGGTTCGGGTTTCCGTCATTGCGAGAAGAATTACGTAGTAATTCGACGAAGCAATCTCAAGATATTTGATGAGATTGCCACGTCGCTTCGCCCCTCGCAATGACGGTTTTGATATCCATGCAGATGCCTACGACGAAATATAAATTACGATCCGGCTTTGCTGCCTGCTTTAGGTAACATGATTTTTAAATCGGCTTTAGCTTCTAAATCAGAAATATATTTCTTTAGTACTTCTGCAGCTAATATATTATCAATAGTTACTTTTGCTTCTTCTTTTGTTGGAATAGGCACAGGTTTTTTCTCAAGCACTTTGATAATATGCCAACCGAAATCGGTTTTTACAGGAGTTGAAACTTCATTTACTTTTAAAGCAAAAGCTTTCTTCTCAAATTCCGGTACTAACTGTCCAGGTTGATTTAATAGAATGTAACCTATAACTCCGCCGTTTGAAGCTGAAGCTTTATCAAGAGATGATTCTTCTGCAAGCTTAGTGAAATTTCCGCCTTTGCTTAATTTGGTCTTTATATTGTTAGCTTCTTTTTGGGATTTAACTAAAATATGAGCAACTTTTATTTGCTCTTTACCTTTAAGATTACCGACATATTTATTATATTCATCATCAAACATCTTATCTGTAATATTAGATTTTATATAATTTGCCAGTAATTCTTGTTGAGCTAATTGATTTTTTGCATTTTCAAGTTTTTCTTGGAATTCTTTAGAAGAAGTAATATTTGACTTAGCAACTTCTTCTTTTAACAAAAGATTATTAACATAAATTTTTATTAATTTTTCCTGATCTTGTGGTGGAAAATCATCAAAATTTTTGATTGTTTCACCTGATTGAAGATTAAGCTGAGGCTTAAATTCTTTCATAATTTGCGATTCTTTTACTTCACCGCCTTTATAGGTAGCAACTACTTTGTCTTTATCGGCAAAAGCAATACCGGAAAGCATGCTAACTGATAAAAATATAACAGATAATTTTTTCATTTATGACTCATAATTGTGTTAAACATAAGCTTAAATTTTATAAAAATAATATATAACCGTCAACAGCTATTTGAGAATATTTTATTTATTAATAATAATTTACAAATATTTGTAGTAAAAAAATGCCTTTCAATAAAAAATTATTCATTTAAATAAAATTATAACATTTGATAATTTTATAAAATATACCTATATTTAAGTACTAAAATACTAAAAATATCATAAGGACTTTAATGCTTTCTATTTTAAAAAAACTTTTCGGTACTGCAAATGATCGTACTGTAAAAAAACTATTTTCTGAAATTACAAAAATTAACTCGCTTGAGCCTGCTATACAAAAATTATCAGATGAGGAGTTAAAGAATAAAACTGTAGAGTTTAAAGAAAAGCTTAAAAACGGAGCTACTTTAGACGATATAGTATATGAGGCGTTTGCGGTAGTTAGGGAAGCGGCTAGAAGAGTTTGCGGTATGCGTCATTTTGACGTTCAGCTTATAGGCGGTCTTATATTACACCGAGGCATGATTACGGAAATGCGTACCGGTGAGGGTAAGACCTTAGTTGCGACGCTTCCTGCTTATTTAAATGCTTTGACCGGAAAAGGCGTACATGTTGTAACTGTGAATGATTATCTAGCAAGTCGTGATTCTGCATCAATGGGTAAAATTTACAATTTTTTAGGTTTATCGGTTGGATGTATTGTTGCCGGTATGCCTGATGAAGCAAAACGAGCCGCCTATAATGCTGATATTACTCATGCAACAAATAATGAACTCGGTTTCGACTATTTAAGGGATAATATGAAGTATAGCTTGCAGGAGCGAGTACTTCGTCCTTTTAATTTTGCTATCATCGATGAGGTTGATTCGATTTTGATAGATGAAGCAAGAACTCCGCTAGTTATCTCAGGTCCGGTTAATGATAATTCGGAATTATACGGTAAAATTGATAAAATTGTACGCATGCTTAATACAAGTGATTTTGAAAAAGACGAAAAATTAAAAACTATCAATTTAACGGAAACCGGTATTACACATATAGAATCACTTTTAAGTAAAGAACATCTTATAAAACCTGATACCGGTTTATATGATTTTGAAAATTTAACTTTAGTGCATTACGTTAACCAAGCCTTAAGAGCTCATAATATGTTTACGGTTGATGTGGATTATTTGGTGCGTGAAGGTAAAGTAATGATTATAGATGAGTTTACCGGTCGTGTAATGGAGGGGCGTAGATATTCGGAAGGGCTACATCAAGCATTAGAAGCAAAAGAAAATGTGAAAATTCAAAATGAAAACCAAACTCTTGCATCTATTACTTTCCAAAATTATTTCCGTAATTATCCTAAATTATCGGGTATGACCGGTACCGCTATGACCGAAGCACCGGAATTAAAGGACATATATAATCTCGATGTGGTTGCAGTTCCAACCCATAATAAAGTTACAAGGCTTGACCTTGATGATGAGATTTACGGTAGTAAAAAAGAAAAATATGATGCTATCTTAAAGCTAATTAAGGATTGTTACGATCGTGGTCAGCCTATACTTGTCGGTACGATAAGCATAGAAAAGTCAGAAGAGCTTTCAAGCGTTTTAAATAAAGAAAAAATCCCTCACAAAGTATTAAATGCTAAGTTTCATGAGCAGGAAGCTTTTATTATTGCTCAAGCAGGTAGGTTTAAGGCAGTAACGATTGCAACCAATATGGCAGGGCGAGGCACTGATATTATGCTTGGCGGTAACCCTGAAATGTTAATAGAGCAGCTAGATGAAGATCATAACTATGAAACTAAGGCAGCTGAAATAAAAGCTCAAATTTCCGAAGAAAAGAAGCAGGTTATTGAAGCGGGCGGGTTATTTGTAATAGGTACGGAAAGGCATGAAAGCCGTAGGATAGATAACCAGCTAAGAGGAAGATCGGGTAGACAAGGTGATCCAGGAAAAACTAAGTTTTTCCTATCGCTTGATGATGATTTAATGCGTATTTTTGCATCAGATCGTATATCAGGAGTCCTTAGAACACTTGGATTGAAAGACGGAGAGGCTATCCACCATCCGATGATTAGTCGTTCACTTGAGAAAGCTCAGCAAAAAGTGGAAGGACATAACTACGAGATGCGTAAAAATTTATTACGTTTTGATGATGTAATGAATGACCAACGTAAGATAATATACGAGCAACGTACTGAAATTATTAAATCTAAAGATAGTCACGGTTTCTTAAATAGTACTACTGAGGAACTCGCTAAAAAGATAGTATTAACTTTTATGCCGGTAGGCTCTTATAGAGAAGATTGGGATATAGAAAATTTAAGCGTAGAATTGCATCGTGTCTTTTCTATGAAATTTGATCATAATTTAGTCAGTAAAAATGACGTAACGGAAGAAGAAATCACGAAAATCGTTATACAAACGGCTCATGATATATATAAGTCAAAAGAAGAAGCTTATAGTAGTGAGTTAATGCATAATGCCGTGAAGTATATTTTACTAACTACTCTCGATCAAGTTTGGAAAGATCATTTATATAGCTTAGATCATTTAAGACAAGGCATATCGCTTAGAGCTTATGCTCAGAAAGACCCTCTTAGCGAGTATAAAAGAGAAGCATTTAATTTATTCGAGCAGATGCTTAATAATTTAAAAGAATTATTTATTCAAACAGTATATCACTTCCATATCGACTTAAAACATATTCAAAAAGAAGATGTTTCGCTTGAACATAAAAAACTTCAGAAAAATATGCGAGAAAGTCGGGAAGATCCGGCATTTAGTAAATATAATGCAGGAAGTAGCCTTGAGACTGACCTTAAACCTGTCGTATCACGCGTTGACCCAAAAGATAGAAACCCTGATGATCCTACTAGCTGGGGGAGGGTATCTCGTAATGAGCTATGTCCGTGCGGTTCAGGTAAGAAATATAAATATTGTCACGGTGCAAATGAATAGATGAAAACCTATAATACCCTACGATTTTTACTCTATGTCATTTCCACGAGGTATTGCCTTCATGGATACTCGAGCCGTCATTGCGAGGAGGCATTGTTGCGTAGATCGGTAAAACCCACTGTGTCACCCCGTGGCTTGATTAGTCTTGTTGCATAGCTCGAGAAAAGCGTTCAATGTCATTCCTGCGGAAGCAGGAATCTAGTAAAACCTACAAAAAACTTGTTTTTTTAGGTTTATTTTGTAAATATTAAGATTATTTTTTTTGGATTCCTGCTTTCGCAGGAATGACATAGGTATCCATGCAACAAGACTGCTTTTAGCTAGGAATGACATAAGAGTATTATAATGAAAACCACTTTACCTGAACGTTCTCTAAAAATCCAAGCTAGGCTTAATTTTATAGTGCAGCAAATTCTAGATATTGCCCAAGATAAAATCGCTATGATTATCTTGTACGGTTCGTTTGCTCGAGGTGATTGGGTACGTGATCTACCTAACGGTTACCATAGCGATACCGATATTTTGATAATTCTGAAAAAAGGTAAATATAAAGGATATACTGCTTTAAGGTTAGAAGATAATATATATAAAAGGTTAGAGAAAACGGGAGTAATAAAGCCTCAGATTATCCCATATGATTCAGAGATATCCATAATTCTTGAATCAATAGACGAGGTAAATAGGCAGTTAGAGAAAGGGCGTTATTTTTACACGGATATAAAAAAAGAAGGCATTCTTTTATATGATAGCAAGGAATTTACCTTAAGCGAAGCTAAGGAGTTACCTTGGAGCGAGATGAAAGAAATTGCTAAAGATTATTATGAAGAGTGGTTTGATTTTGGAGTAGGATTTCTTATAGATTCTAAAAATAATTTAGAAAGAAAAAGCCTTAGACATAGTGCTTTTTATCTTCATCAAGCTACCGCAAGTTTTTATAGTAGCATTTTATTAGTTTTTTCTAATTATAAACCAAAACTACACGATATAAAGAAATTAGGGAGCAGAGCGGCAAATTATAATAGCGAGTTATTGCAAGTATTTCCTATAGTAACGCCGGAACAAAAAGAATGTTTTAAATTACTTCAAAAAGCATATGTTGATGCGAGATATGATAAAAACTATAAAATTACTAAAGAACAGCTTTTATACTTAATTGAGAGAGTAGAAAAACTGAAAGAAATCACCGAAAGAATTTGCTTGAAGCGAATTGGTTAATGATACATATTATATTATGGCTTGATCGGGGGTACCCACATGTGTACTGATTTCCCGTCATTGCGAGAAGAAACTGCAAGTTTCGACGAAGCAATCTCAGGAATATTACTTCATGAGATTGCCACGTCGCTTCGCTCCTCGCAATGACGGTTTTGGTATCCACGCAAGCAAGCCTTTCTTGTAATGGTAATAAGCTCTTTTTTATCTTTAAGAAACACAAAATTATAAATAAATAGAATATGACACAACTATTAAATCGCAGTTTAATTATGCTGCTAAAGTCAAATATAATAGTGCAAGATGTACAGTCTTATGTAGTTCAATTTGGGTTTGAAGCTATTTTAAAAGAAGCTATATCTTTTGATAAAGTGGATGTAGTAAAGAGTTTAAATAAATTACGTGCAGTATCTACTACTGAATTATTTTTAGCATCTTCAAATAATGCACTAAAAGTTGCTGAGTGGCTAGTTGAAACAAAAAAAGCAAATGTTAATATGTGTAGTGAGATTTTTAAGGATACTCCTTTAAATTCAGCTGCACGTCACGGAAGTTATAAAGTGGCAGAATATCTAATAGCAAAAGGAGCTGCAGTAAACGGTTACGAGGGAGCTTTGCTAGGACCGCCTTTATATGAAGCTGTAAGCGGTAAGTACTTGAATGTAGCAAAACTATTACTTGAGAAAGGAGCTGCGGTTGATCAAAGAAAATCCGGAGAAACACCTTTACATGCGGTTGCTAAAAACGTTCGATATACTTCTAAAGATATTAAGGATGATGAAATATATAAACTGTTAGTATCATATGGTGCTGATACCAACGCAAAAGTAGAATTTAGAAGAGTAGGGTTTAGTATATATGACGGAAAAACGGTATCAGAAATAGCAGAATTTAAAGTAGCATTAGCCGGTGAAAGTGAATAATAACGGAAGAATAATCATTTTCTGAGATATTACTAGACGGTAGTTATTGACAAGTTTAGGAAAAAGTTTTATATTCTTCACAAGTTTAAGAAAAAGTTAATAGTGTATGTCTAAAGCTAAAGCAAAAACCGCTTCCAAAAACAACCCAACTTCTAGGGAACAGGCTAAAGAATATTTTCATAACGGTCAGAAAATCAAACCGGTAAGGCTTATTGCTGCTCAAAATTCCTTTCTAGCTGCTGAATATGAATCTTCCGGGGATTTAGTCGTAGGAAGTAACGGTCAGCCGTTACCTTGGGGGTTAGTTAAAAGCTTATCTTAATAATTTTTACTTCCAAAGACCTCACCAATAAATAATAGGGGATGTAGCTCAGGGGTAGAGCATCTGCTTTGCACGCAGAGGGTCAAGGGTTCGATTCCCTTCATCTCCACCAGTTCCTACAAGGATTTCAGAGCTTTTTGAAATTTAGCAAAAACTGTGAATGTTCCTTTTATGTTCCAAAATGTCTAATTTTTGTATTAAATCTCTTTTAAATTCCGAATTTTAAATATTATCAAAAAAACTAACTTTGTATATTCCTTAAATCCTCCTCAGCTTATCTATTTATACTTTTTGTTAAATTTCTATTGCATTCTTAAAACTCCTTATTATTATTCTGTCTATAAGCTCATTTTTAACAAAATATTAAAATTTATAGAATTTAATAAGGATATAAATCATATACCGAACTCCATATCTTTTCAATCCTTCATATCAAACATTAATATTTGCAATACATGTAGTAGATATAGCGACAGCACAGAGCTGTATAGCTCTTATGAGTCAAATTGAATTAAGCAAAATCGACAATGATGGCGAAACTGCTTTAATTTGGGCTGCTAGTAGAGGTCTAGAAAAAGTTTGTAAATAGGAAAGCTCGTTGACTTGGAAAACGAAATTGAGGAAACAATACAACAGCAAGCTATAATAAATGAGAATATACGTATAGATAAGTTAAATATATTTAAGCAAATAGTAGAGAAAGTAAATATTAACGTAGAAAATAACACAAGCAGCAATAAAGCAGAAATGCAAAATATTATAAATAAAATAATAAACGATGTATCGAGCTTAACAAATTCATATGATATAGAAAAAATAACGGCTAGTCTGAAAGAACTTACTACAGGAAGAATTACAAAAGGCAAACTTATAGATGTAGAAGATGAACTTAATGAAATTATATTAGAACAAATAAATAAAGCAGCAAATAAAGTAGTAACATGGGCAGTAAAAGAAATAATTTACGACAAACCACTTTTGAATAATCCGAAATTGCTACAAGTTGCCGTAGATAGTAAACTAAGCTCTGATTTAATCTATGATGCAATTAATAATAATGATGATGAGCTTATTTTAGCTGGATTAATAAGCGTGGGGCATGATGTAACAGCAACCAACTAAGGACAGGAGAATTTGCGGAAGTGTTACCACAACAGACGGAACCGCCTATATTAATGCTAAAAAAGGTTATATTATAGGCGGGACTATTTCTGTAAAAGAATCAGTTATTATAAAAACTTCTCATTCACTCGAGATATTACCGTTACCGTTATATAACGAAGTAATGCTTGCCGGAGGAATGAATACTAATGCAATTAAAGAAGTTATAAGCCGAATTAATGCCGGAACTATTGATATAGATGTCGGTAAAGCAGCTACGTTTGTTGGAAGCTTACTTAAAGCTGCAAACGGTAGCATTAAAGCTGACGTGCTGCATTTACTTAATAGCTCTGCTGAAATAGTAACGCAGCAAGGTAGAATAAAAGAATTAGTGGGTTGGGTAGGAAAAAGTCCAAATGAAAATAATCTACCGCAAAATGTTAAAGAAGAACTAGCGATAATCACTAGAAGTAAGGATGGGGATAAAAGCAACAAACCTCCTGCTGCTCCAGCAAATAACGTCAGTAACAGTGCCTCGTTAATGCCAGGCGGCAACTCAAATGATGATGATCCATTTGCACATTTTAAAAAGAAAGATGGTTCAAATCATTATGAATGCGAAAAGTTTAAAAGCCCTGAATGGAATAAAGCATAAAATTATAAAAGAAGTAAACTTAAAACTAATGGACTAAAAGGAAGAGAAGCAGAGTTTTATCGATGGGATGAATATCATAAAGATATTGAAATGTATGATCGTCACGGAAAACCTTTAGATGCTTTAGATCCTGTAACTGGAAAATTTAAAGGTAAAGATGTAACTGGTCATCAACCATTGAGATTAAATTAATAAAATAAAATAAAAGTAAAGTAAATGAAAGAACATAATTGTAAAGAAATGAGGTTATTTTTATTAAATCCTGAAAGACCGATAAAGTACGAGCCTGTATTTAGAGAATATTATATTGAAATAAAAGGAAGTTTTAATGTTATAACTATGGCTTATTGCCCTTGGTGTGGTACTAAATTACCTAAAGAACTTAGAGGCGAATTTTTTGATATATTAGATGAACAGGGAATAGAAACTGACATCGGTGAATATACAAAAGACGAGCGTATTCCTGCAGAATTTCGTACCGACGAATGGTGGAAGAAGCGTGGATTATAAATTTTCTTATTAGAAATTGAACTTACAGACGACAGTAGAGTTAGTGGTATTCGAGTGCAAGCGGCTGAAGTAAAAGTCAGAGCGAAAAATTTAGTAGTTGAGAGTTTGCAGGACGCAATACAAGAGCGTATGAGTAGTATGCAGATGAGAGTTGGCTTTAATAACGCCGGAACATATAAGGAGTTAGGAGGCAAAGATGAAGTAGCTAGCCGAGATGTAGCTTGGACAAAAGAATTATCAAAAAAATTTACTTCCCTCTATTAGTAGCACGATAAATATATGATAAATAAGTTTTTAGTAAATGAAAAGAACAAATAGGTATAAAAATTCATTTTTAGATTGTAATATCAAAAGATATTATACCACTGTTAATTGTATTAATTTAACAATGATAACAACATGTTGTTTCAAGCACTAAACTTATACTCTATTTTAATTGCAGGTCTTACAGCTATAATTATTGTTTTTATGCGTCAAATATCTTTTTATAAACAACAATTTTATACAAACTTCTTAATAATAACCGTGGCAGATATTTAGCACTTGAAGAAATTAGACAATATTTTCGGCTAGAAGAAGTAAGGTTGTTATCACCCATAGAACTTGAAAATGATCGGAAATTAAACAAATTATTTGAAGATGTTTTAAACTGTTCTGACGATAATTTTGGAACGGCTATAATAAATGTAGTCGAAAATAATATTATTCATAAGTTATTTGTATCTTCAGAAAAAGCTGAAATAAAAAAGCAAGTAGAACGAATCTATATATATGTTAAAGCGCCTTATATAATGAGCAAAAGCGACGAAGAGATCTTATATACTTTCGTTTACTTGGCTAAAATGATGTGAATATAAATTTTACTACCCAGTAATCTACAAAACACTCGGTTATGAGCATGTGATAGAGCCGAACGAATCTATAGGAAACCGTATTAATAAGCAGCAAGCCGAAGAGTTAATTGAGAAAGACATACGCAAAGCTCAAATGCTATTGCATAGACATTGCGTAGTCCCATTGACCGAAAATCAACAAGCCACCTTAATCTCGGTTATCTTCAACTTTGGAGGCGGGAAGTTTCAAGCATCAACATTGTGGTAAAAACTTAATTGAGGAGAATACTGAAAGGCTATTGACGAGTTAATTAGGTTGATAAACGTTGAAAATGTAAAACTATTTTTGAGATAATTTTGTCACTCCTAAAAATAGTTAATTATAATAATACCTAATTTATTTTACTATATATTGTTAATATGTCATATGCTACGCTAAGCAACTTAGAATTAAATTATTAGGCTCCGTTGAAATTTTAGTATGCTAACTTTAAAGTTTTATATTTTCAGTAAATATTTAAGGGTTTTTAAATTTCATCAAAAACGGTATCAATTATGAAAGATAATATTGAATCTAGATCGATTTCCCCTGAGTCTACACGTAGAGCAGACACAAAGGAATTAAACAATTGCATTGTTCAAAAAGAATATCAGCAAGACTATTCTAAGCCTGTTATAAAACGTTTTGCAATAAATCCTGACCACACAAAATACTTAATTGATCAAACTGCTGCAAATCCCTATCAATTAACGCAAAATGATTGTAGCATTACAAAAAATAGTTTACACAGAATTGAAAAAGAAGCATTTAAAAATGCATTTGAAGTATTAAATACGCAAGGTGTTTACACCGTATTAGTTGATACATTTGAGCACGAGGATATAAAAGGTGTCCGGAATGCTGTTGTTGGGTGGAAATTTAAACATAATGAAAAGACTAAATCTACTACAACTCATGCTATATGCTTATGGAAAGAATTAGATCCACAAGGAAATTATAAAATTTTTTTAATAGACCCTAGTAGTTCAAAATTTACTGCTTATCTCAAGGAGCCATTGCACAACTTCTTTACTAATCAAAAGCAGCTAGATACTCAAAAATATACTGGATATACCAATCTAGATATAAAGTTACATCAAAGCAGTAGACCTAGTAATCAACAAGAGAATAAATTTTATGCTCCTCCCTTGGGAACAGATCCTGAAGATTATAGAGATTGTATAGATATTGCTGTTAAAATTGCATTTAAATTAAACCAAACGCAAAACATAAACGATATAAACGAGTTATCCAATTGAGTCTTCCCGATTAAGTGTGTAAACTTTTCCAAAAGCCTAGATTCTTTCGTCAAATTTTATTAAAAAATGAGCCATAGCCTTGTTCCAATTTGGTATGGGCATGGACCATTTTTTGGTCATGTAATCAATTGCCAAATATAAGCTTTTAAAAACAGCATTATCATTTGGAAAAACACGTTTATTTTTTGTGATTTTTCGGAGTTGACTATTAACAGATTCCACAGCATTTGTTGTATAAATTATTTTCCGTATTTCTTCAGGGTATCCTAAGAAAATCATTAAATTATCCCAGTGAACATACCAAGATTTAGCAATTTGAGGATATTGTTTATTCCATTTAGATTCAAAAGCCTCTAAAGCGGAAAGTGCTTCTTTTTCTGTGCTAGTGTATAAATAGGTTTTAAATCACCAGCAAGCTCTTTCCGGTCCTTATATGATACATATCGTAAACTATTTCTAATTTGATGTACAATACATAATTGATGCTCCGTCTTTGGAAAAACAGCACCTATAGCTTCAGACATACCATTAAGGTTATCGCTACATGCTATCAGTATGTCTTGTATACCTCTATTTTTCATCTCAGTAAAATTTCCAAGCCAAAATTTAGCCCCTTCATTCTCACTGATCCATAATCCCAAAATATCTTTCCGCCCTTCTAAATCAATACCTAATGCAACATATACCGATTTATTGATAATCCGTTTATCCTGACGTACTTTTACTATTAAACAATCAAAAAATACTATAGCATATACTGGATCTAATGGACGGCTTTGCCATAGCTTAACATCCTCTATTATATCATCTGTGATTTGGCTAATTAAACTCTCGCTTACATCAGCTCCATATAACTCCTGAAGCTGTAATTTTATATCTGATAAACTCATACCTTTAGCATACAAAGATAGTACTTTATCATCAAAACCATCAAGTCTTCTTTGACGCTTTGCTACTAATGATGGTGCAAAACTGCTATTTCTATCTCTTGGCACTTCAATCTCAACAGCACCATTCTTTGTAATCAGATTCTTTGTGTTATAACCATTACGTGAATTCTGAGCATCACTTTGATTGTACTTGCTATATCCTAAATGATTATTCATCTCAGACTGTAGAGCTCTCTCTACAAGACGCTTGGTTATTTCTTTTAATAAACCATCTTCCCTGAATAATATTGATACATCTGTATCATTATTGATCAATAAATCTATCGCTTGTTCCATTGCAGCATTTTGTTTCTGTGTCATTGTAATTTCTCTTTTTGTTATATTTTCTTTTATACAACCTTTGAGAAATTTACACACTTATTTGGACAGTGCCTTTTATTATTATAAAATATAACAGATATCAGTAAGGCAACTGGATCGTTTTTATTCTATATCATTCCCGTTTTTGGACGTTGTTGCATTGATACCGAATCGTCATTGCGAGCGGGCATTGTTGCGTGGACCGGTAAAACCCACTGTGCCGTGGCTTGCTAACTAGGTCCATAAAAACAATAAAAAATACTAATAATTTTAGTATTTTAACTGGATCCCGTGGTCAAGCCACGGGATGACATTCCAAAGCCTTGGATTCCCGCCTACGCGGGAAGGTATTGTTGCGTAGATACCAAAACCGTCATTGCGAGGAGCGAAGCGACGTGGCAATCCAGAAAAAGATTAAAAAAATTCTGTAAATCAGAATTTTTAACTGGATTGCGGACGTACAATTACTACGTAATTTCCTTGCAATGACGGAAAAGCAGGTCCACGCAACAAGGCCATGTGGGAATGACATAGAGCCGGTTTTTTGAGCCATGCAATAATGTTGGTCAAGATACGAGATGACACCTCTCTTAAGTTGACACTCATGTGTCTTCGCAGGGATAACATCTAGGGCTTTTCAAAAACTGTCCGGTTATATGATAGCCTAGTCGAGCCTTACAAAGTTTGAGTCAATATCTTATCAGTTGAAGAAAATTATCTTTCATGCTGTTTTGAACTATCTTTAGAGGTATTGGGTGTTTGATTTGGAGTTTTGAAATTCCTAGCAGGTTTAGGTGGTGCCTTAGACGGTGTATTTAAAGCTTGTTTTACGAGTTTTGTTTTTTCTTGCTTTATTTGTACCGGAGTAGGTGTTTGAAGTGAGCTTTTATAGCTTTTGGTATCATCTATAACTTTATAGTTAGGATGTTCCATTGTTAAGATCTTTTCTACTTTTTTAGCTTGATATTCTTCCTGGCTTTGTCCGGTAATTGTTGTATAAATTTTTTCCAAAGGTGAAAGTTCAGCTTTCTTATGTATACCATGCAAGACAATAGCCATTCTGTTTTCATGGTGTTTTAAAGATGGGGTATCTAATTTGGATAAAAAATTTTCAAATTACTTAATTTGAGTATCACTAATGGAAGTATTGAGTTGTTTTAAATCCTCAAATATTTTCTTATTAAGTATTAGTCTGTCATTCAACTCTTTAAGCTTATTATCTACTGCTTTGGTAAAGTTTTCTATATTTTGGGGTGTTAGTTTATTTTTGTCTAAAGTTGTGACTTTATAAGGTATATCCGAGCTAGTTTTAAGAGTAATTGGGGGATTGCCAAATGCTTTTTTTATTTCCGGTCCTATAATCTTTACTACTAGCTGATCTTTAAGGCTATTATTTCCATTTATAACTATATCTTCATATAACTTGTCGGGTATCTCTATATTTTTATATATATTGTTAACTAAGTTTTTTTTCGCCCATATTCATTTGAGCGTCTTGACCGTTTATTAATTCACTAAAAGGTACAGCTTCATTTATAACTTCTTGTTTAAAACGATTTTTTATTAGATTATTTATTTTTTCATTAGAAGTAAAAGCCTCTCGAAATTCAGTAGAAAACTTTTCCATTTCTTGTTTAAGTTCTGCAAAATTATTAGATGAAGCTCCTCTATCTTGTGCGTCATTGATTTTTTCGGTTATTGCAAGTATTGTTGCCGGAACATTTATAACGTTATTTTTTACCACTTCTTTTTTCTCGTCTATTTCTACGGTGGAAGTTTCATTAGGATCAGCTTCAAATGTTCCTTTAAAAGCTTTTTTAAAATCTTCATTATTGATATCTATAGGTTTTTTATCTGCTATTATTTGATTTTTTAATTGCCCTAGAACATAACCTTCTATATCACGTATATCGTTTCTTGCACCATTAATAATTTCTTTAATCTGCTTCTCAGTAATAGGTGATTTAGTTGGTTGGTTGTCTTTCGACATAATAACGCCCCTAACTTATTTACTAATTCTATTAAATTATTATTCAACTATTTAACGCTGTTAACAAGTTAATTTAAATTAAACTAAGTTAAATATTATTAAGTTACTACTTAAAAAGCACGTGAGAATATTTTAGAGAGGTGTTTGGGAGGGAGTAGATATTATTGTGTGGATCGTTTTATGCCATTATCACGTAGTATTGTTGTGTGGATCGGTAAAATCCACTGTGGTACCTAGTTCGCTTGAGCTATAGTAACCGGACAGTTTTTGAAAAGACCTCGATGTCATCCCCGCGAAAGCGGGGATCTACCGTCTTGAAAGTCAAGAGTAAAAACCTTAAATTTTACTCTTGAGGTGTATAGTGGATTTATGGATAAGTCTAACGACTTATCCACAATTCCACTATACCAACAACAACAGCAATATTTTAAAATTATTTTTGTTGTTTTTTTATTGTTTTTGCTACCTTAGTAGCATACCAAAGCATGATTACAGGATTGTTCATTCGATCTCTTTAGAATCCGGCTACCGTTCGTACTTCATGCTTTGGTGATTACAAGGACTGTACCAAGATTCCCTCGATCTTTTATGATCCATCCAGTTTACGGTACATTCCTTGTTTTTTCGGCACTGTCCAAATAAGTGTGTAAATTTCTCAAAGGTTGTATAGAAGAAAATATAACAAAAAGAGAAATTACAATGACACAGAAACAAAATGCTGCAATGGAACAAGCGATAGATTTATTGATCAATAATGATACAGATGTATCAATATTATTCAGGGAAGATGGTTTATTAAAAGAAATAACCAAGCGTCTTGTAGAGAGAGCTCTACAGTCTGAGATGAATAATCATTTAGGATATAGCAAGTACAATCAAAGTGATGCTCAGAATTCACGTAATGGTTATAACACAAAGAATCTGATTACAAAGAATGGTGCTGTTGAGATTGAAGTGCCAAGAGATAGAAATAGCAGTTTTGCACCATCATTAGTAGCAAAGCGTCAAAGAAGGCTTGATGGTTTTGATGATAAAGTACTATCTTTGTATGCTAAAGGTATGAGTTTATCAGATATAAAATTACAGCTTCAGGAGTTATATGGAGCTGATGTAAGCGAGAGTTTAATTAGCCAAATCACAGATGATATAATAGAGGATGTTAAGCTATGGCAAAGCCGTCCATTAGATCCAGTATATGCTATAGTATTTTTTGATTGTTTAATAGTAAAAGTACGTCAGGATAAACGGATTATCAATAAATCGGTATATGTTGCATTAGGTATTGATTTAGAAGGGCGGAAAGATATTTTGGGATTATGGATCAGTGAGAATGAAGGGGCTAAATTTTGGCTTGGAAATTTTACTGAGATGAAAAATAGAGGTATACAAGACATACTGATAGCATGTAGCGATAACCTTAATGGTATGTCTGAAGCTATAGGTGCTGTTTTTCCAAAGACGGAGCATCAATTATGTATTGTACATCAAATTAGAAATAGTTTACGATATGTATCATATAAGGACCGGAAAGAGCTTGCTGGTGATTTAAAACCTATTTATACACTAGCACAGAAAAAGAAGCACTTTCCGCTTTAGAGGCTTTTGAATCTAAATGGAATAAACAATATCCTCAAATTGCTAAATCTTGGTATGTTCACTGGGATAATTTAATGATTTTCTTAGGATACCCTGAAGAAATACGGAAAATAATTTATACAACAAATGCTGTGGAATCTGTTAATAGTCAACTCCGAAAAATCACAAAAAATAAACGTGTTTTTCCAAATGATAATGCTGTTTTTAAAAGCTTATATTTGGCAATTGATTACATGACCAAAAAATGGTCCATGTCCATACCAAATTGGAACAAGGCTATGGCTCATTTTTTAATAAAATTTGACGAAAGAATCTAGGCTTTTGGAAAAGTTTACACACTTAATCGGGAAGACTCTAATAAAATTTTATTTCGTTGTTTTTAAAGGCATCTTTTTTATTCCTAAAACCCTTTTTCAAAGAGCTACAGGAAAAATTAATATTACCGGCTTGAGCCGTGTCCGGTCCTTCATTTTTTATTTTCTCTATATCCTTACTACTTGGTACTACAACGGCAATATGCCCTGCTCTTTTTGGGTTAGCATTTTTGTATACGGATACAACAAAATATCTTTGATTAGCAAATTTTTGTGCTTGAATAAAATTATCATCACGATTTCCTGCTTTAACAAAATTCCAGCCGTTCTTTATTCCGTCTGTTTCAAGCCACTCAGCTTGCTTATTTGATAAAGTAGGTATAAATTCTTTATCGCTTTCAGGATGAGGAAGTAGAGATTTATTTGGAAGCCCCAAGGCTGCACTAGCAGCATAAGCAAAACAACTACAATGAGTCAAACGCTTTAACTTAGGAGAGTTATATTTTTCCGTTTCTTCTAATAAAGTTTCTCCCGACTTACAATTTATTACATTACCTTTCTGCCATTTTTCCTCGACATTTAAAGAATTAATTACCTCTAAATTTTTTTAGCGGCTTCCGATATATTGTCTGCTTGTGCAGTCATATTAATACAAAGTATGCAAATTATAATTAATTTTATTTTATCCATTTTTTTCTCATATTAATTTATGAACCTCTATATACAATATATAATATGATAATTCAACTATTAATTGTAATTTTTTATATTTTATTATTCAGAGAAACATAAGAACACTCTATGTTTCTTGACAAATGCTATGCTTTTATATATGCTTCTTCGTATGTTAGCAACAAGAAATAAGGCTTAGAAATAAGTACTTCAAGCTTAGCACCCGTAGCTCAATTGGATAGAGTATATGACTACGGATCATAAGGTTAGGGGTTCGACTCCTCTCGGGTGCGCCATTCTTCATTTTTCAGTATTTCTACAAACGTATTAAACGACGAACTCCACATAAAATCAAGCTTTTTGCCGTTTAATGAAAGGTTCGATAAAACTAATTTTTATTAATTGTCTTTCACCAAATCTCTAAACTAAGCAACTTTTCTCTTTCTTCTAAATAGTAAATTAAAAAGAAATATTAATAATTTAATTAAGCAACAAGCCGCCTTAATTTCATTCATTTTTAACTGTGGTAGCGGGGCATTTCAAGCATCAACCTTGCGGCAAAAACTTAATAGAGGCGAATACCTAAACGCTGTCGGTGAAATGCTTAGATGGGTAAAAGCTAAAGGCGGTGTTAAGCTGCAAGGCTTGGTGAAACGTAGGGCTATAGAGCGGTCTTTGTTTTTAAGCGAAGCAGGTACAGCCTCAATTGCTAATGAGATTGCTGTCACTTCAAATGTAGTAACTGATTATTTAAAATAATTAACTAATATATTAAATTACTAATTGTAATTATTGCTATTTATTAAAATCTCTTATTATTTTCTCTAATTCTTTATATATTCACAAATTCCCTAAATCCATCTCAACTCATTTATTCATATGTATAGTTAAATTTCTATTGAATTCTTAAAACTTCTTATTATGATTTTGTCTATAAGCTCATTTTTAACAAAATATTAAAATTTATAGAATTCAATAAGGATATTAGTATGTTTAAAAAATGGTTGCAACCCTCAAATGAAGAGTTAATAAAAGCAATATACGTAAAAAACGAAGCTGAAGCACAGAAATTAATTGCTAAAATGGATATTCTAGAGTTAAGCAAAATTTATATTGATAATACAGCTTTAATTTGGGCTGTTGACAAAGGCTTAGAAAAAGTTTGTGAAATGCTTATTCCTAAAATGTCTGAGCAGGCTATTAATCACGTTACTAATAATGGTAATACGGCTTTAACTTTGGCTGCTAGTAAAGGCTTAGAAAAAATTTGCGAATTGCTTATACCTAAAATGTCACCACAGGCTATTAATCACGTTACTGATAATGGCAATACGGCTTTAACTTGGGCTGCTTGGAAAGACTTAGAAAAAATTTGCGAAATGCTTATTCCTAAAATGTCACCACAGGCTATTAATCAAGTTACTAATAATGGCAATACGGCTTTAATTTTGGCTGCTTGGAAAGGCTTAGAAAAAATTTGTAAAATTCTTATACCTAAAATGTTCGAGCAGGCTATTAATCAGGTTACTAATAAAGGCTGTACGGCTTTAACTTTGGCTGCTGATAAAGACTTAAAAAAAATTTACGAATTGCTTATTAACAAAATGTCTATTGACGCTATTAATCATACATTGACAAGTTCTCATAAAGAGGTAAAAAAATTTATTCAAGAAAAAATCTCATACAATAATATTTTAGCAGAGAAATTAGCTTTATTTTTAAAAGAATCTTTTTTAGGTAAAGGTAAAGATAATATAAATAATTTTGTTAAAATGATAAGTGCTGCAAAATTTTATAAAATAGTAAATAAGAAGTTATTAACAGAATATTTACAAAAGCAAGAAGTTGACAACTCCAAATTTATAATAGAGGAAATGAACAACTTCATTAAAACACATTCTTTTACTATTGCTAGAATATGTTAAAATTTAACACCTAAGATTTGTGAAGATAAGATACATATATCGAATTTGCCTATTGAAATAAGGGATAATATTATTTCTTATTTAGAAAATGAAAAATGGGGAATGGAAGTTGAAACTTTAGGATAAAGTAATAACTTAATTAAGTTATAGTGCCATATGATTAATAGCCTGCTTGGACATTTTAGGAATAAGCATTTCACAAATTTTTTCTAAGCTTTTATCAGCAGCCAAAGTTAAAGCCGTATTGCCATTATTAGTAACTTGGTTAATAGCCTGCTCGGACATTTTAGGAATAAGCATTTCACAAATTTTTTCTAAGCCTTTCCAAGCAGCCAAAGTTAAAGCCGTATCACCATTATTAGTAACTTGATTAATAGCCTGAGATGACATTTTAGGTATAAGCAATTCGCAAATTTTTTCTAAGCCTTTCCAAGCAGCCAAAGTTAAAGCCGTATTGCCATTATTAGTAACGTGATTAATAGCCTGTGGTGACATTTTAGGTATAAGCAATCTGCAAATTTTTTCTAAGCCTTTCCAAGCAGCCAAAGTTAAAGCTGTACTGCCATTATTATTAACGTGATTAATAGCCTGCTCGGACATATTAGGAATAAGTATTTCACAAACTTTTTCTAAGCCTTTGTCAACAGCCCAAGTTAAAGCCGTACAGCCTTTATTAGTAACCATGTAAGAGTCTTCCCGATTAAGTGTGTAAACTTTTCCAAAAGCCTAGATTCTTTCGTCAAATTTTATTAAAAAATGAGCCATAGCCTTGTTCCAATTTGGTATGGGCATGGACCATTTTTTGGTCATGTAATCAATTGCCAAATATAAGCTTTTAAAAACAGTATTATCATTTGGAAAAACACGTTTATTTTTTGTGACTTTTCGGAGTTGACTATTAACAGATTCCACAGCATTTGTTGTATAAATTATTTTCCGTATTTCTTCAGGGTATCCTAAGAAAATCATTAAATTATCCCAGTGAACATACCAAGATTTAGCAATTTGAGGATATTGTTTATTCCATTTAGATTCAAAAGCCTCTAAAGCGGAAAGTGCTTCTTTTTCTGTGCTAGTGTATAAATAGGTTTTAAATCACCAGCAAGCTCTTTCCGGTCCTTATATGATACATATCGTAAACTATTTCTAATTTGATGTACAATACATAATTGATGCTCCGTCTTTGGAAAAACAGCACCTATAGCTTCAGACATACCATTAAGGTTATCGCTACATGCTATCAGTATGTCTTGTATACCTCTATTTTTCATCTCAGTAAAATTTCCAAGCCAAAATTTAGCCCCTTCATTCTCACTGATCCATAATCCCAAAATATCTTTCCGCCCTTCTAAATCAATACCTAATGCAACATATACCGATTTATTGATAATCCGTTTATCCTGACGTACTTTTACTATTAAACAATCAAAAAATACTATAGCATATACTGGATCTAATGGACGGCTTTGCCATAGCTTAACATCCTCTATTATATCATCTGTGATTTGGCTAATTAAACTCTCGCTTACATCAGCTCCATATAACTCCTGAAGCTGTAATTTTATATCTGATAAACTCATACCTTTAGCATACAAAGATAGTACTTTATCATCAAAACCATCAAGTCTTCTTTGACGCTTTGCTACTAATGATGGTGCAAAACTGCTATTTCTATCTCTTGGCACTTCAATCTCAACAGCACCATTCTTTGTAATCAGATTCTTTGTGTTATAACCATTACGTGAATTCTGAGCATCACTTTGATTGTACTTGCTATATCCTAAATGATTATTCATCTCAGACTGTAGAGCTCTCTCTACAAGACGCTTGGTTATTTCTTTTAATAAACCATCTTCCCTGAATAATATTGATACATCTGTATCATTATTGATCAATAAATCTATCGCTTGTTCCATTGCAGCATTTTGTTTCTGTGTCATTGTAATTTCTCTTTTTGTTATATTTTCTTTTATACAACCTTTGAGAAATTTACACACTTATTTGGACAGTGCCACCTTATACGTGTTCTAATCAACACTCCTTTACCTGAAGATATAAAAAATAATCTTTATACAGGTGATTTTGTTTCTTGTAGAGAACATTTTGATAAACAAGAATTAGACGGTAATATAGAGCCTACCGAGCAAGATAAAGTACTTTATGCTTTATGTCGTCCTGAAAGATTACTTGATTTGGTTGCTAATTTTTGTGTTTTTGATAATTCAGTAAGAAAAATAGCCCGTCATCATCAGTTTTTTGCTACACATGTAATCGCAAAAAGAGTATTCCAAGATGATAAGCATACTATCAGAAAAGGGGGAGTGATATGGCATACGCAAGGTACGGGCAAATCTTTAACAATGATATTTATTGCCAAATTTTTACTTGAATCTGCTAATATTGCAAGTCCACGTATCATAATTATAACCGACAGAATTGAACTTGATGAGCAAATTAAACATGCTTTTAAAAATTGTGGATTTGAGCCTAAACTTGCAACTTCATCCAAAAATTTAATTGAACTACTTAGAGGCGGTACGTCTGTTATAACTTCAGTAATTCATAAATTTAACAAAGCTTTTTTTCAAGGCTTTCAAGATTTTAATAATAATATTTTTGTCCTTGTCGACGAAAGTCATCGTACTCAGTACGGTGATTTAGCAGATAAAATGAGAATTATCTTGCCTAATGCTTGTTATCTAGGATTTTACTGGTACACCGCTTTTAAAAGAGCAAAAAAACACTATGGAGAAGTTTGGAGAGCTAATTCATAAATATACTATAAAAGATGCGTTAAAAGATAGTATGATCGTACCGTTATGGAGTAGATGAAGAAACAAAAGTAGCTTTAAAAAAAGCATATAGTAGCCTAGATGCACTTTCCAATACAAAGGAAGTTATTAAGGCTAAAGCAGCTGATATCTCAAGGCATTATTCAACGACGTTCAAAGGCACCGGTTTAAAAGCCATGTTAATAGCCCCATCTAGATCTATTGCTATTCATTTTAAAAAATTTTTGGATGAGATAAATCAAGTAAGTTCTGAAGTTGTTATATCTTCTGTCGATGATCGAGAAGGTCATGAGGACATTGAAAGCAAAAATGAAATACAGGAATTTTTAGTTACCCAAAAAGGCTTAAGATCAAACCAAATTATTGAAAAATTTAAAAATGCCGATAACCCTGAAATTTTAATTGTAGTCTCAAAATTACTAACCGGTTTTGATGCACCTCGTAATACTGTAGTTTATATATGCAAAAAACTAAAAGAGCATAGTCTTTTACAAGCAATCGCTCGTGCAAATCGTTTATTTGAAGAGAACGAAAAAACTAAGGAATACGGTTATATAATTGACTATGAAGGGTTAGCAGTCAAATTAGATGATGCCTGCAAACTTTACGATAGTGATAAATTAAAAAATTTCGATAAAGAAGATTTAAAAGAGGCTATATTTGTCGTAAATGATAAAATAAAAGAGCTTTTCCCACTACTGCAAAAAATTAAAAATATTTTTACAAATGTATCTAATAACTCAGATCTTGAACAACTAGAACAATATTTAGCTGATGAAAATATACGGAGTAATTTTTATTTCCTGCTAGACAGGTTAAAAAATTTGATGTCTATATTATCTAATTCTAATAAATTAGCTGAATCTTTTAAACAAAAAGAATTAGAAGAATTATATAACGAATTAAAAAACTTTAACAAGCTTAAGAAAATAGTAGAAAAGCGTTATAATGAAAAAACAGATAAAAAAATATATACCGATCAAATCGCAAAGTTACTTGATGAGCATATTACTGCTGGTGATATTATTAAAACTAGAATAATTAACATTTTTGATGAGAAAATATTTATAAATTTTATGAAAAGAACAGACATTGCAGGTTTAGAGAAAGCTAATCAAATTAATAAGGAGATAAGATATATTCTTGATAATTGTATGCGTATTGATCCTGCACTTTTTCAGAAATTTACCAAACTTATAAATGATACAATAGCAAAGTACAATAAAAGTTTATCAGATAGTGAGCTTTTTAATGAATTTATAAATATAATAAATGAATTTAAAAATGATGTACCAAGTGAATTAGGCAACAACAAAACAAAGCTAGTTTTTTACAGAAAATTACTTAACTTTTTACAGGATAAAACAAATCAAAATCAGCATGAAAATGCCATTCAAATTGCTCATGATACCTATAACATCATTAAGCAGAAAATAATTGTTCATTGGTCAAGAAATACTAAAACCATAAACGAGATGAGAAATTCGTTAGATGATTATTTTTTTGATGTTGTTGAGAAAAAAATGGGTATCATTTTTAAGCCTGAAGATTTAAACGAAGTCGTGGAGAGTTTAATTGATTTTGCTAAAGAGCATGAAGCTAAATGATTTAAATAACACAAATAGCGAATATTGTATAATGTAGAATTTTTAAGGCATCAATATTTATATAATATCTGTAGTCGTATTATCGTAATGTTTCCCCAATATTTCTAAAGCGTTTTGGTCATAATCATTTTGATTCGCAGTGTGCCATACCGGCTCATAATTTTGTGCTTTTAAAACATTTTCTGTATAATGTTCTAATTTTTTCTTATCTAATGTACCGAGTTCATATGAAAGTGTATAAGAAATATCAGGTTTAATCGAGGCTTTTTGTATTTCTTGCTGAATATAATTATGCTGTAATTCATTTGTACCGCCTACAATATGGATATGAAATTTATGCGTCTGTTGTAAATTATATAGCTCTGCTAGTTTTTCAGGTTCTACTATGCACATAGCATTCCAGCATTTTGTGGATCTATAGAAGAGTGTTGGCTAAATTGAGTTATAGTTGCTATTCTATCCGTTTTAATTACTTGAGAATATTTAAAAACATGAGCTTTTTTCATAATAATTACCTATAAATTGTTGTATTAAAATATTAAAATTGTTAAATAAAAAAATCAATATTATAATACTAAGAAATTATATTTAGGTTAACAAATGAGTTTAAAATCCGCTTGGCTTGATACGCCTCTTGGTTCAATGCTGGTAATTAGTGATGAAGAGAGGCTTTATTTACTCGATTTTGCTGAAAGTAAAGGGTTAGAGCATAAAATTAAAAGACTTAAAGCTAAAACAAAATCAGCTATTACGGAAGATCGCACTAAACCTATTCTATCAATTGAAGAGGAGTTAAAATTGTACTTTAACGGTACTTTGCAAAAATTTAATACTTCTATATATCTTTTAGGAAGCGAATTTCAAAAATTAGTATGGCAAGAGCTAATGAATGTACCTTATGGTGAAACAAGAAGTTACTTTACTCAAGCTAAATTAATAGGTAGAGAAAGATCTTATAGAGCTGTTGCAAATGCTAATGGAGCAAATAAATTTGCTATAATTATTCCCTGTCACCGCATCATCAATAATAACGGCGAGCTTGGAGGCTACGGCTCAGGGCTAGATCGTAAAAAATGGCTTATTGAACATGAGAAGCAGAATTATTAAATAAAAAATCAATGCCTGAATTTCGGTTACAGTGGTTTTAAGAAGTTCGTATAATATAATTATAAATTTATATTATAGGATAAATTAATATGTTTAATGAGATTCAAAGGCAAGAATATTATCAGGCATTAATTAATAAAGATGACAGATATGAAAATATCTTTTTTGTAGCGGTTAAAACCACAGGAGTATTTTGTAGACCAACTTGTGCTGCACGAAAGCCTAAATTTGAAAATTGTGAATTTTATAAAACTGCTAAGGAAGCTTTGCATGCTTCATATAGACCTTGTCAGCGTTGCAAGCCTCTTTCTCATCCTTACGAAGCTTCAGATTTAGTTCGCACTCTTGTTGACGCTGTTGAGCTTGAGCCTGCTAAGAGGTGGAAAGATAGTGATTTTGATAAGCTATCAGTAGATGCTTCTACAGCACGTCGCCAATTTAAAAAACGTTTTGGTATGACGTTTGTAGAATATGCAAGAGCAAGGCGTATGGGTATTGCGATGAAGCAAATTCGCATGGGTGAATCAGTAATTAATACACAAATTGATATGGGTTATGAGTCAAGTAGTGGTTTTCGAGATGCTTTCTCTAAAATAATGGGCGGACCGCCGACAAAACTTAATAAGCATTTAAATATTTTAAAAGCTGCTTGGTTAGATACTACACTTGGGGCTATGATTGCAATTAGTGATGAAAAGCTACTTTACTTATTAGAATTTGTTGATAGAAGAGGTTTAGAGCTGGAAATTGAAAGGCTAAGAATTAAGACGAAATCTGCTATTATTCCTGGAAGTACTAAACCGATTTTAATGATTGAAGAGGAGCTTAAATTGTACTTTAACGGTACTTTACAAAAATTTAATACACCTATATATCTTTTAGGAAGCCCATTTCAAAAAATGGTTTGGCAAGAATTAATTAATATACCTTACGGTGAAACACAAAGTTATTTAAATCAGGCTAAAGCTTTGGGCAAACCTACTTCTTATAGAGCTGTTGCAAATGCTAACGGCATGAATCAGTTAGCAATAATTGTTCCTTGCCATCGTATTATTAATAGCAATGGCGAACTTGGAGGATATGGCGGAGGATTACATCGTAAAAAATGGCTTATTGAACATGAAAGAAAATTTACAACAAATTAGAAATATTTTACTTGAGAATGCTACTATTCCTGTGGAACGTAGAACGCTGTTTTTTAAAACTAAGGAAGGGGAGTATGGAGAGCATGACCGGTTTATTGGGGTTACCGTGCCGATTTTACGTAAAATAGCTAAAAGTTATTATAATTTAGATACAGAGGATTAAAGCCGACTTATTACTTCAGAATTTAATGAAGAAAGATTTTTAGCGTTAGCTATTTTGATTATGCAATATCAGAAAGCACAAGGTAAAGAGTTTTTTTATAATTTTTACTTAAACAATATAAAATACGTAAATAATTAGAATTTAGTAGACGCATCAGCTCATCATATAATCGGGGCTTATTTATGGGATAAAGAAAAGGATTATCTTTTTACATTAACAAAATCGGAAATTCTTTGGGAGAGACGAATAGCTATGGTTGTTACTTGGTATTTTATCAAAAATAATCAATTAGATACAACTTTTGAAATAGCAAAATTACTCTTAAACGATAAACATAATTTAATGCATAAAGCAATAGGTTGGATGCTACGTGAAGCAGGAAAAAAAGATGAAAAAAAGTTAATAGATTTTTTGGATCGTTATATATCACAAATGCCAAGAACCGCAGTTCGTTATGCAATAGAGAAATTTCCTAAAGAGATACGTAAGAATATTTTGCAAAAAAAATAACTTATGCTAGTATACTCGTTTAATTTGAAAAATTGGCTCCGTTATCTTTTGCTGATAATCCTCACGTACTAGTGTGTACGCTGCGGTTATCAGCTTCAAGATGCCTTGCTCTTTTCCAAATTAAACTTCGTCTAACCAACTCTTCATTTATTAGATGTATATTCAATTTTAATTTAGCAAAGGTATTATTATGTTAAAAACTTTATTAGTCGGTTTTATAACTTTAATTTGTGCAGTAAGCTATGCTGATGACCAAACAGCTCAAAATCCTAATTCTACAAATTCTTCTTCTGATCAGCCCAATGATATATTACCTGCAGAGGCAGCCGTTAACTTTGCACAGCCTTGGGCAAGACCTACAACAAATGTACAAGGTAAAGTTAGCAATTCTGCTATGTATTTTACATTAATAAATAGTAGAAGTAAGAGTTATAATTTAGTGAATATATCTTCAGATAAGATAAGCGGAATAGAAATTCATCAAACAATTAATAATCAAGGAGTTAGTAAAATGGTAAAAGTCGATTATCCATTTTCAATTGCCGGTAATATTAACGTTGATTTTAAGCCCGGTGGCATGCATATTATGCTTTATGACCCGAAAGTAGATTTAAACGCAGGAGATGAGTTTAAAATAACCTTTTTCTTTGATGATAACACGACAAAAACGGTTAATGTTAAAGTAGCAAATGATAATCCTTATAATAAAACGGGGAATTAGGAAAACGTCATTGCGAACAGCTATAAGCTGCGTGGCAATCTCATGAAATAATAACAAACTCCTGACTCCTGAGATTGCTTCGTCAATTACTTCGTAATTTTCCTCGCAATGACGATAGGCTAAACAATATGACCCTAGAAATTACCGGAAGTGAGTTAATTAAATCTAAACTTATAGATGCTCCCGAACGCTGCGGGGTTTATCGGATGTTTGACGTTAACAAGCAGGTTATCTATGTCGGTAAAGCTAAAAATTTAAAGAAACGTCTTACCAATTACATTAAAAGCGATTTAGACAATAAGACACTTCGGATGATTGCAAATACTTGTTTTTTAGAGTACAGCATTACTAATTCCGAAGTTGAGGCACTACTTTTAGAAGCCCAGCTAATCAAAAAATTTCAGCCGAAATTTAATATTCTTCTTAAGGATGATAAGTCTTTTCCTTTCATCAAGTTACGTTTAGATCATGATTTCCCACAATTGCTAAAATATCGAGGTAAAACTCTAAATAGCGGAAAATTTTTTGGTCCTTTTGCTTCGAGCACGGAAGTTAATACTACTTTAACGGAATTGCAAAAAATCTTTAAATTACGTTCCTGCACGGATAATTACTTTAATTCACGTACTCGTCCTTGTCTGCAATATGAAATAAAACGTTGTTATGCTCCTTGCGTCGGTAAAATAAATAAGGAAGACTATAGGGACTTAGTAGCTCAGGTTAAAGATTTCTTACAAGGTCGTACTAAAGAACTTCAAGAGAACTTATCTAAAAAGATGGAAGAGCTAAGTAGTCAGATGCGTTTTGAAGAGGCGGCAGAAATTAGAGACCGTATTAAGGCACTTAGTTATGTGCAGCTTAAGGCAGGTGTTTCAGATATTGTTAAAGACGCAGATATAATCGCTATTGTAGAAAAGAACGGACATTATTGTGTGGAAGTGTTTTTATATAGGGCAGGGCAAGCATGCGGTAATATTCCTTATTTTCCTACTTCTACTGAAAATAGTACCAAAGAAGAAGTATTAGAATATTTTTTATTACAATTTTATCAAAAACAACAAGTTCCTGCGGAAATTATAATTAATCATGAAATTAATGATAAAGAGAATGTGATAGAGGCGATTAAAAAAATCAATAATATTACTAAACTCAATATTATAATACCTATTAGTGGAGGTAAAGCCAAGCTAGTTCAGAATGCCGCAATAAATGCTTTATTCTCTCTAGAGCAATATTTGAAGAAATTTGCAAAAAATCAAGAGATAATGCTTGAAATCAAAGAGCTATTTGGTCTTTCTGAAATTTCTGAAAGAATTGAGATTTATGATAATAGTCATATTCAAGGTAAGTTTGCAGTCGGTGTTATGGTAGTTGCCGGTAAAGCCGGTTTTGATAAAAAGGAATATCGGGTTTTCTCATTGTCGTCCCGCAACTCTTCATTGTCATCTCACGCCTCCCCATTGTCATCCCGCAACTTGATCGCGGGATCCAGTAGTTATTTTTTGGATCCCGTGGTCAAGCCACGGGATGACATTGTAGGTGACGATTATGAAATGCTCAGGCAAGTTTTAACACGAAGATTAACTAGGCTTAAGAATGAGCCGCATAAATTGCCAAGCTTGATGATTATAGACGGCGGCAGGGGGCATTTAGGCGTAGTTAAAGAGGTAATGGATAAATTTGAAATGAATATTCCTTTTGTTTGTATGTCAAAAGGAGTAGATAGAAATGCCGGTCTTGAGCAGTTCCATATGACAGGTAAAGAAGTATTTACTCTGGATAAAAATTTGCCGATTATGAAATATTTACAAATCTTGCGGGATGAGGCACATAATTTCGCCATAAAGAATCATAGACTCGGTAGATCGCGTGCCATAAAATTATCAAGCCTTGATGATATAGAGGGTATAGGTGAAACTCGTAAAAAAGCATTGCTGCACTATTTCGGTTCTTATAAAGCAGTATGTGATGCAACAATAGATGAGCTTACTAAAGTAAACGGTATTAACAAGTCACTTGCCGAGATGATTTTTAGAACGTTGCATAAGAGCTTATGAATAATTACTCATAATGTCCCCACATGCTAAGTATTTTTATAATTTTTTTATCCTCTAATATTTCATAAACCAGTCTATGTTGTAAATTAATTCTTATAGAACGTTTACCAACTAAATCACGATAAAGTTTTTTACTATTTAATGGCATTGAATTTATTGTTAAGGATTTACATAAATTTTCTGCTTTATCGGCTAATTTAGCTGCTTTTAAATTTTGTATATCTTCAATTGCTTTTTTTGTATACAGTATAGTATATATCATTTCCATGCTTCTTCATGGCTAATACATTCTTCTAACGGTTCTTTACTAGTTTCGAGGATTCTTTTTACTAAGCCTGGTTTAGAGTACAAATATAAAGTTTCTTGTAATCCTTCGTAGTCTTGTTCTGATATGATTACCGCATTATTACGTTTTCCCTTTATATAAATAGGCTCATGAGTTTTATTTGTCTCGTCAATAAGAGTAAATAATTTAGCTCGTGCTTGCGAGCTTGTGTAAATAGCCACAATATTATCTCTAAAATAAGTTTTATAATCAAGTGTACCACATTATGTACGTAATAGCAATAATTTGTTTTAAATATCAGTTTCATATAGAAAAAACTAATTTTATAACTCATAATTATATGGTAGTATGAGTTATAAAATAAATATTTATAGCTCATGATATGGAATTGGCAGCATAAAGATTGGCCTAACTTTAAATATAATCAGAAACATATATTAGATTTAGAGAAAAATTTTGTTAAAAATAGTGGTATTCTTTTAGGGGCAGCTAAATATCTTTCAGAAGCAGATCAAAATAACTTAATTGTTATGCTTGCAAGTAGATGAAGCATTAAATACTTCTGAAATTGAGGGCGAATATTTAAACAGAGCTAGTGTACAATCTTCTATAAAGCGTTATTTTAATATAGCAACGGATAATAGGAAAGCTTCTCCTGCAGAAACCGGAATCTCTGAATTGTTAGCCGATATGTATTATTCATATGAGCAACCTTTAAGTCATGATTGCTTATTTCGTTGGCATAAAATGTTAACTAACGGTAGAAGAGATTTAGGTGCTATAGGAAAATATCGTACTCACTTAGAGCCTATGCAGGTAGTATTAGGTAAATATCATGAACCTACCGTTCATTTTGAAGCTCCTCCGTCTAATATTGTACGGCAAGAAATGGATAAGTTTATAAAATAGTATAATGATACTAAAGATATTCTTCCTCTGACGAAAGCTGCTATAGCCCATCTTTATTTTGAGTCTATACATCCGTTTAAAGACAGTAACGGTAGAATAGGTAGAGTTATTACTATAAAAATGCTGTGTCAAAATATAGGACAACCTCCTTATCGCATGTAATAAATGAGGAAAAGAAATTATATTATAATGCTTTAGAAAATAATAATAAAAGTTTAGAAATTACGGACTGGATATTATATTTTGTTGAAACAATAATTAAAGCTCAAGATTATACTTTACGTAATATAGAGTTTTTAATAAATAAAACAAAGTTTTACGATAAATTCAAAAATATATTAAACGCACGGCAAGAAAAAGTAGTTAAAAGAATTTTTGAGGAAGGAGTAGAAGGTTTTAAAGGCGGTTTAAGTGCTAAAAACTACATAACTATTACTAAAACTTCTAAAGCTACCGCTACAAGAGATCTCCAAGAATTAGTAGAAATGCAAGCATTTATTAAAACCGGAGAACTCAAAGGAACTAGGTATAGTATTAATTTAGAAAATTTCTCACAATGATAGGTATTATTGCGTGGAACGATTTTTTCGTCATTGCGAGAAGAATTACAACGTAATTCGACGAAGCAATCTCAGGAGTATTATTTCATGAGATTGCCGCGTCGCTTCGCTCCTCGCAATGACGGTTCGGGCATATGGCTGATCGCAATGACGATTCGTCCTAAAATAAATATCACAAGACTCGTTATCGTTCCTATAAACACCCCTCTAAGGTTGAAATATTGTAACGATAAAGAATAATATTCCCACGTTAAAAAAGTAGCTGCTCCGCCGAGTGATGATAAGACCATTACGGTTTTAGATGTTCTGATACCGAAAAGCGTTGTTATTAACGATACTAATATTACCGGTCCCCAAAAGCCGGTAAAGAACACTACTAAGTCAATTACGTTACTAAATTTTAAAGCTACAATTATCGCAAAACTCCCTATTATAATGTTAATAATTCGGGCAATTAATAATAATTTTTGCTGATTTTTTACTTTAAGTATAGGGTTAATTATGTCCTTAACGAGAGCTATAGAAGTAACGTTTAAATCAGAATCGGCAGTAGACATAACGGCAGCTAAGAGTCCGCTCATTACTACCCCTTGAATTAAAGGCGGAATAATTTGGTTGATTAAATAAGGTAATACTAAATTTGACGGTTGGTTTGGATAAAGCTTATAAGCAATTAAACCGTTTAAAGTAATGCAAATCAAGAAGAAAAAATATATAGCGGATTTTGCATATATTGCTTTAGTTGTTTGCGTAGGATTTTTATTAATTAAAGCTCTTTGAATAAATGTAGGATATAGATTCATGACGCTAAAGCTTAAAGCTGCTGCAATCGTATAAGAAAGAAGGTTGCTCTGATCAAAATTTGCATTTTCCGTAGGTAGGTTATTAATAAAATCTACAAAACCGATTTTATTTAAACTGATAAAAGTTATGGTCGGTATAGCGATTATCATTGCCAAAAATTGTAGTAAATTAGTAAAAACAATAGATTGTAAGCCGCCGATTGTAGTATATATAAGTACTATACTATAACTTAAAATTACCCCATTTACATAATTTATTTCTAAGATATATTGAAAAATATAGCCGCTTACGCTTATTTGAGCAGCCAAAAACCCTACTGAAACAATGACTGAGCTAACACCGCCGGTAAAACGACCGATGTTACCGTAATATGTACTCAGGATATCGCCGATGCTTTCAGCTCCGTAATGTTTGGCAATTAAAGGCACTATATAGATCGCAATTAATATATCTATAGGTATTGTAAGCATCAAAGCATAGGCATAATATTCATGTCCTAAAAAAACCTTTTCCATAATACCGAAAGTGGTAGCACCTCCGACAGAGCTTGCAAATATTGTAGCTATTAATAACAGTTTACTATTTTTCGCTTTACTTTCGACATTTGCATAGTTCTTAAAACTACTATGTTTAGCTCGGTAATATATACCAATGAGTAGAATAGATATTAGATATATGAATACAATAACATTATCTATAGGTATTTTAAGCATAAATTAGGTTTTTGAAATTCAAAATTTAGTGTTAGTCCACAATAATATATATATCTGGTTAAGAATACTAGATTTATAATTATGTATCATAATCTATTCCAAGAAGTTCAGTATCCGGTGTCCAAATATCTTGGTTGGGATCATATTTATATATTTTACCTTGAGGCTTAATTTCTGTTTCAGTAGTTTTTTTCTTTGGTGGATAGTTAGAGTTTGATTGAGTTGTAGTTTTTATATTTTTACAATCTTTATGTGTTTTAAAAAAGCCTATTTTAAATTGTGGCGTAATTAACTTTTATTTATGTTTAATCTAAAGTAATTTTAACAAAAATTAATAAATCAATATTTTTTTATATATTAAGCTTTAATTATACGTACAGAATATTTAGATATATAAATATTACAAGTTAATAAGGTTAAGCTCTACCATTGCTTGGGCTATCAATAGTCTATCAAATGGATCTTTATGATATAAAGGTAAATTTGCAATATAAGTGCTATGTGCTATAGAAATCGGTAATTTTTGAAATTCATTAGCCTCAATTACTTAAAAAAATCCATAAAATCATCGGGTAGATCATCAAAATCCTCTTTTACAACAACTTTACCTTCCCAATAACCGGCTTTACGTTTTTTAATAATTTTTCGTATTGGTATAGATAAATAACTATAAGTTTTAATAACTAGCATTTTGATTTTCTTAAATTTCTTCAATTATATGTTACTCATTTTTTAAAATACAAGTTAATAATTTAACTCCTATCTGTTAAAAACGCTTGACTACGTTATATTCCTATAATATCCTATAAATTACCATAAAATCCCAAATTAACCCAATGAATGTATTTTTATCTAAGTATGTAAATGGCGTTGATAAAAAGAGTAGGGTATCAGTGCCGGCGAATTACCGTGCGGTACTAGGGAAAGAATTATTTAACGGTGTAATCGCTTATCCGTCAATTAGGAATGATTGTATAGAGGTGTGCGGTATTTCGCATATTGAGAAATTAAGACAGATGATTGAAACTCTTGATCCTTATTCCGAGGAGCGTGATGCCTTTGAGACTATGATATTCGGGGAAGCCGTGCAGCTTTCGTTTGACGGGGAGGGAAGAGTTATATTGCCGCAATCTTTAATGAAGCATGCAGGCATCGAAGAGCAAGCATGTTTTGTAGGCAAGGGAGTGATTTTTGAGATTTGGCAGCCTCAGAATTTTGAGAAATATTTAAATTCTGCTCAAAAAATTGCTCATGAAAAGCGGTTAACTCTAAGGAATGCGAATTGATGCCGCAATCTCATATACCGGTAATGCTAAATGAAATGCTGGCAAATTTAGCTCCAAAAGATGGTGAGTTTTATTTAGATTGTACGTTCGGAGCAGGAGGATATAGCAAAGCAATATTAGAAAGCTGTGACTGTTATATCACAGCTTTGGATCGTGATCCAAATGTGATTAAAAAAGCCGAAGAAATTAAGCAAAATTACGGTGAGAGATTTGATTTTATAGAAACGAATTTTGCGGATAGTTTTGCAAAGCTTAAGGAAAAAAAATTTGATGGGGTAGTGCTGGATTTAGGCGTTTCATCAATGCAGTTAGATATAGCAGATAGAGGATTTTCGTTTTTACATGATGGACCGCTTGATATGCGTATGAGCGGGCAGGGGCTTAGTGCCGAGGAGTTTGTGAATATTGCAGAGGAAAAAGAGCTTGCCGATGTAATTTATAAATACGGTGATGAGAGCTTTTCACGAAGAATTGCTAAGAGAATTGTGGAATATAGAAAAACGACAAGAATCGATAGCACAGGTAAGCTAGCTCAGATTGTAAGGAGCAGTATAGGATTTAGAAAAGGCAAAATCGATCCTGCTACTAAAACCTTTCAAGCTATTAGGATTTATATCAATAATGAGCTTGGCGAGCTTGAGAGATTTTTAGCGAATGTAAAAAATATATTAAAGAAAGATGGACGTTTAGTTGTGGTGTCTTTTCACTCTTTAGAAGACAGGATAGTTAAGAATTTCTTTAAAGAAAATTCAGAAAAGCCGGTAGCAAGGTCAAAATATGCTAAAGACGATATAGCAATTGATCCGGATAAATGGCTTAAGATTATTACTAATAAAGCTCTAGCAACGTCAGATAAGGAAGTAGGGCTAAATATTAGAGCAAGGTCGGCAAAACTTCGAGCCGCAAAAAAGATACTATAGTCGGTGTTATTCTTGCATGGACCGATTTTTCCGGCATTGCGAGGAAATTACGAAGTAATTGACGAAGCAATCTCAGGAGTATTATTTTATGAGCTTGCCGCCTCGCTTCGCTCCTCGCAATGACGGACCGGGTATCCACGCAGGTAACGCCTACGCGGGAATGATATCGAATGCTTTTAAAAGATTGTCTAAGTATTATAGGAAATACAAGAGTAATTTAGTTATGACTATAAGAAAGTTTCACTATTTAACATTATTAATAACAATTATAGCAATATGTAGTTTGTTTAGCATAAAAGAGCGAGTCTCAACTCTTGATTATCAATTAAGTAGCGTTGTAAAACAGATAAATAGTGAGAATAATAATATTCATATTTTAAAAGCAGAACAAGCTTATCTACTTTTGCCGGCTAGATTGGAAAAACTTGCGGCAGCTTATTTAAAATTAGAAACAGTTAAATCTTATCAAATGATAAAAGATCCGTTAGGGCCAAATATCGATCAAAATATTAAATTTAATCATAATATTAGTATTTCAAAGAGTAGTAAATGGCGTTACAAAAGAATTACGAATAATAAGTATATACAAACTGTTTCGAGTAGGACTAAGCATTAATCGTCATTGCGAGCGACTGAAAGGAGCGTGGCAATCTCAGGATTTTGGCACGAGATTGCTTCGTCGAAACTTATAGTTTCTCCTCGCAATGACGAGACTACTACCTACTTAAAACACCATAAATAATATATGAAACAAATTTTAGAAAAATGGAAACCTGCAATTAAAAGTTTGATAATTTGGAATGTTTGTAGTAAAAATACAAAAATCCGATTATTAATGGTTATTTGTGGCTTTTCTTTTCTTTTTTGCACTTTATCTTACAGATTGATAATCGTTGCTACGAATGTTTACGATAAAAATATTAATTCCTTTAAAAAAAATCATCAATTTAGAAAAGAAATAGTTGACCGAAACGGTAATTTATTAGCAGTTAACCTACCTTCTGCCTCATTATTCGCTAATCCACAAATAGTTCTCGATCCTGAAACTTCTGTAAAAAAACTAGCAGAAATTCTACCTGATATTAATAAAGCTAAATTACTTACGGAACTTAAGTCAAATAAAAGCTTTATATGGGTAAAAAGGGATTTATTACCTAGTCAGCAGGAAAAAATAACTAGCCTTGGTTTACTTGGTTTTGAATTTGAAGAAGAGCAGAAACGAATTTATACTTTTTCTAATTTATTGTCGCATGTTGTCGGTTATGTAGGTAGAGATTCGGTAGGGCTTAGTGGTTTAGAACTAGCTTACGATAAATATTTAACTAATTCCGATTATGAATTAAACGAACCAAAGAATCGGAAAGAACCACTTCAATTATCTATTGATATCAGATTACAAAGTATTTTAAGTGAAGAGATTGATAAAACTTTAAAGCAATTTAAGGCCATAGGAGCAGTAGGCATTATTGCCGATCCAAATAATGGCGAGATTTTAGCATTAGTAAATAAGCCTGATTTCGATCCTCATCATCCGAGTTTAGCCAAACCGGAAGAGCTGTTTAATATAGCAAGTCTCGGCATTTATGAAATGGGTTCGGTGTTTAAGGCATTAACTATGGCAGTCGGTTTTGATACCGGTGCAATAAATATGAATGATGCTTATGATATAAGCTATATGAAAGTAGGAGGATTCCAGCTTAAGGATTATACACCAAGGCAAGGGTGGCATAGTGTGCCTGAGATTTTTCTATATTCTTCAAATATTGGCACAAGTCAAATTATGCTTGAAATCGGTAAAAGCAATTTTAAAAAATACTTAAAGAAATTAGGTCTATTAGATCAGTTACAAATAGAATTACCTGAACGAGGTACTCCGTTATTTCCTCCCGAGAAAAGATGGAATGAGTTAACTAGTGTTACTATGTCGTACGGCTACGGCATTTCGATTAGCCCTTTGCATTTTGTTAGAGCAATGTTACCGGTCGTTAACGGCGGTACTTTATATGACCTTACTTTATTAAAAAGAAAGGATGAAAAAGTAATAGGTACAAAAGTTTTTAGTGAAAATACCTCTACCCAAATGAAGAAATTATTTAGATCGGTAGTAAAAGAAGGTAACGGTAAAAGAGCAGAGGTTAAAGGCTATCTTATCGGCGGTAAGACCGGTACGGCAGAAAAGCTTTCCCAAGGTGCAGGGGGGAAAAAGAAATATCTAAAAAATAGTAGAGCTTCATCGTTTTTAGGAGTGCTACCTGCATCTAACCCGCAATACGTTATTTTTATTAGATTTGATGAGCCGAAACCGACTAAAGAAAGCTTTGGCTTTGCAACGGCAAGCTGGACGGCTGCCCCTACTGCCGGTAGAGTTTTTGAGCGTATGATATCTTTATATGGTTTAGAGCCGATAGAACAAAGTGAAGAGGAGAGTTAAAAATATTACTTACTAACTATAGATATCGTCATGAGCTACGCAGCCATAGGCTGCGTGGCAATCTCGTCAAATATCCTGAGATTGCGGACGTACAATTGCTATGCAATTTTCTCGCAATGACGAGTATATAAGCTAAAAAGGAGGTTTTTATGTCAAAAAGTAAAAATATAACAGATAAACCTAGTATACCTATCCCACGGCTTAAGTCGTTTGATCCTACGATAACAAGAAATAATATTATATCAAAACAGCAGTTTTTCCCCACCACAATTTCTGATGAACAACAAGAATTAGAGCTTAGCGGTGATGATAAAAGATATAATCCTAGTTGTTGTGAGTTATTATAGAGTCCATATTCATTTTTTAAAACTGTACAAAATGGAAAATTAATTTATATTTTGTATACAGGTGTCACTTAGTTCGCTTGACCGGTGTTGTTGCACGGCTCTTATGTCATTCCTGCGAAAGCAGGAATCCAAAAAAAATAATAAAAAAATTCTGTAAATCAGAATTTTTAACTGGATTGCTTCGTCGAATTACTACATAATTCTTCTCGCAATGACGAAAAAGCAGGTCCACGTGGGAATGACATCGAACATTCTTCTCGATTCGTGCAACAACGTCTATCAAGTTAGCTGGATGACAGTTGCAAAACACATAATAAAAAATTATTCATGTTGAAGATAAAACAGGAAATATATAAAAATAGCTTACAAATAATATTAAAATTGCTGTTTGCTTTGCTATGTTTTTTTATAATATTATTTCCGTTAGTGAGTTATAAAATAAATATTCAAAGCAGAATTTTTCCCGCGATGGAAATTATATTTATTTATTATTTTATGTCGTTATATTCCTTAAATATTTTTAGCATATTTTTCCTCGGTTTATTTATAGATCAAGTAAGCGGTATGCCTATCGGTACAAATTCGTTAGTTTTTTTGTCGGCATATATAATATATAAACTCTCTTCAAAATTTTTTATAGCTAAAAACTATTTGATAAATTTTGTTGTTTTTTGTGTTTATTGCTTATTTATATTGAATTTTAAATATTTACTAATAACAATCAAGAAACTAGAAGCAGACGGATATTTAATAATTTTCTTTCAATTTTTAACAACTATATTTTCTTATAATATAGTTCGTCTTATAATTGACTCTCCTATGAATTACTTTAAAAAGTATGCTAAATAAAAAAATACTACATGGTGAGTTAATTTCACGAAGGGCCTTTGTAATTGGACTCGGTAAACTCGGATTTTTATCACTGCTTGGAATAAGAATGTTTTATTTACAGCTTATTAAAAGTGAAGAATATAAGACTTTATCGGATAAGAATCGTATTAATTTCGTTGTACTTCCGCCGACTAGAGGAAGAATTTACGATTTAGATGGCAATATTTTAGCTACTAATAAACCATGTTATCAGCTAGTAATAGATAGGAGCATTAATAATAATTATCGGGATGAATTAGAAATAATTAGTAATATTCTAAATTTATCTCCGGAAAAATATAATTATATTAAGCAAAAAATTAAAAAATCTAGTCGCCACACTCCTTTAATAATATTTGATCAGCTTGATTGGCAGCAAGTATCAATGATTGAAGAACAAAAGCATAAACTGGCTTCAATATTTATCGATATAGGATATTTAAGGTTTTATCCTTTTTCAAGTGTTACTTCTCACTTAATAGGTCATCTAGGTCAAATAAATGAACAAGAGAAGCAAGAGTTAAATATACATAGCTTAAGCGATTTTAATATTGGTAAATCCGGTATCGAAAAATATTACGATAATAAATTACGAGGAGAATTCGGTTATAAAAAAGTTGAAGTAAACGCTTACGGTAAGCAGGTAAGAGAAATAGCAGGAACCCCTACTAAATCGGGTGAAGACATGTATTTAAATATCGATGCTTCTCTTCAGCAAAATATCCAGCAATATTTAAATCCTAAAGGTTCTTCGGCAATAGTTATGGATACTAGAACCGGAAACATACTAATTTGTGCTTCCACACCGGGTTTTGAATCAAATAATTTCAGTAAATTATCAGAAAATTATTGGCAAAGTTTAATGAGCGATCCTTATAAGCCTTTAATTAATAAGGTAATACAAAGCTCGTATCCCCCAGGTTCGGTTTTTAAAATAATTACCGTACTTGCAGCCCTTGAAGTAGGTATTAATCCTAATAAAACCGTTTTTTGTGACGGTAGTTCTGCTCTTGGTACTAATAGCTTTAGATGTTGGAATCATAGCGGACACGGGACGGTAGATATGATGTCTGCTTTAAAACATTCCTGCAATATTTATATGTATGAGTTAGCCAGAATAGTAGGACCGGATAAAATTCTTGAAGTTGCAAGAGAATTTGGTCTCGGCTCAAAGACCGGTATTGATTTAGCTCCTGAAAGTAGCGGGTTTGTACCGTCAAAAGAGTGGAAAAAGAAAAAATTAAAGCTTCCTTGGTCAATAGGGGATAGTTTTAATTTAGCAATCGGGCAAGGATTTTTAGGAGTAACGCCGATGCAGCTTGCAAGATTTATTACGGCTATTGCAAGTAACGGTAAACTATATACGCCTAGAATATTAAAAAATGATCCGGAATTTTATAATGTCAATATTAAGCCTGAAAATATCAAAATTATACAAGAAAGTTTGTATAATACCGTTAATGTTGCGGGAGGTACGGCGTATTATAATAGAATTTTAGGTGAAAATAGGCAGCTTGCCGGTAAAACCGGTACTTCCCAAGTACAAGGCAAACTAAATGCTAAAGACGATTTAAGCCGTGACTCTATTGCCTGGGAGAGGCGTAATCATGCCTTGTTCTTAGGCTTCGCTCCTTATCACGATCCTCGTTACTCCGTTACCGTTTTTGTTGACCATGGAGGAGGCGGTAGTAAAGCCGCCGCCCCCATAGCTCGTAAAATCATGTCAGACGTGTTGGATAAGTATACTCGCTGAATTTAAAAAATTGGCTTCGTATACCAACTCTTCATATATTTATAATTTATTAAATATCAGTTTGTAGTTTGTGTCATAACGTGTTATTATGTGTCATGGTGTGTTATTAATTTAAATATAGGTCAAAAGATGGCAAGACTTAACTTAACTATTCCGGATGAACTAAATGATAGTTTAACATGCTCAGCAAAAAGCTTAGACAGGTCAAAAGGGTATATAGCACGTAAAGCAATTGAATATTATCTAAAGGAAATACAAGAAGATTCGGAAGACGCTAAAATTGCCTTACAAAGAATTAATGCTCCTGATTTTAAAACTTATACTACTGATGAAGTTAGGGAGTGGTTAAAAAAGAAGAATGTTTAAAGTTATATGGGAAAATAAGGCACGTGCAGAATTAGCTGAATTGCCTTACCCTTTAAAAATACTTGATAAAGTAGAATCATACCTTGCTCAAAATCCTATAGTACTAGGTAAACCTTTAAAAGGTGAGTACAAAAATTTATATAGATACAGGTTTGGAAATTATCGTATAATTTATAGTGTATCTATTGAGAAATCAACAGTAACTGTTATCAAAATCGGTCACAGGGCTAATATATATTAACCTCAAACTACTCTACTTTCTTGTTAATCATGAGGTGGAGGAGGTAGTAGCCACCCATAGCTCGTAAAATCATGTCGGATGTGCTGGATAAGTATACTCACTGAATTTGAAAAATTGGCTTAGTTGTATTTGACTATAGTATGTACGCTGCTGCGGTTAAAAGCTTCAAAACCGATTCCTCTTTTCCCAATTGAGCTTCGTATACCTACTATGTGTTTTTATGCAATTATACCTTAGCTCATGTCAAAAAATACTTTATTTTAGTTAGTAATTTATGTTATTAATAATTGAGAATTATTACAGAGGTATATATGTCTAAGAAAAAGCAAGACGACCAAATAATAAAAGAATTAGAAGAAAGACTAGCAAAACTTAAGGGCACTCCTCCAACCCTTGAAGAACTAGAAGAAAGACTAGCAAAACTTAAAGGTACTCCTCCAACACTTGAAGAATTAGAAGAAAGATTTGCAAAGCTCCAAGATAGACCTTATACCCCCACAAAAAAATCCGGTTATGACTCTGGTTATGAATCCGATGATGAGGTAGATAAGCTAGTTGAGAAGATACAATCCGAGGTTAAATTAGAACAAAAAAGTAAAGCTCTAAATGCTCAAAAAGACCAAGAAATACGTGATAGGCTAGATAAATTAAGAGAAGATAGCCCTATAACGCAAAAAAAGACACATATAGATCTTTCTTTTAATGATACTAAATCAATAATTACCGATACTATAGATGCTCACGCAGATATAGCTAGTTCATATGCTAATCGCTCTACCGAGTTAGAGGAGAAAAAAGCATTATTTAATTTAGCGAGTAATCTAACTGAAGCTAGAGATATTATTAGGGATACACCTCCTATATCTAAAGAATATGAGCCTAAAATATTAGATGTTATTGCTAGAGGGCTCGGTAAAATTTATGAAGGAATAAAGAAAATAGCTTCGCCTGTAGTTAATATTATAAAAGAAATAGGCAGTAGTCTTGTTAATTCGATTAAATCACTTCCTCAAAAATCTTCCAAACAACAAATAAAAGAATCTAAAATAAAATTAAAGAAGTTATATAAAACATATATTGATTTGAAAGGAGTAAAGCCAAAAATAAAAGAAGAGTTTCTTAAAAAACATTATGAGCAAATTGATCAGCTACAAACTCCTAAGGAAATATTTGTAGAAACTGCCAAAATTACTAAATCTATAAGGATAGCCGGAAAACAAAAGATAAATAATCTTAAACAACAACGAATTATTAATAGAATGAAGAAGCAAAGTCCTGCTAGAAGAGGTAATAGTCCATTGGTACCTTCCAATACTCCTAAGGTTAATAAAGGAAAGCCTTTAAAGGGAAACCAACGGTAATTTCTATGCCATTTCTGCTTTTAGCAGTCTTGTTGCGTGGATCGATTTATGTCATTCCCGCGGATGCGGGAATCCAGCATAAAGCGAGCTTTTAATTTCAAAAATTTGCTGTATTTATACTTTTTTTCTGGATTCCTGCTTTCGCAGGAATGACATAGAACAAAAACTACTCCACCCCTTTCATTCCGTTTGTCTTAGCCTTATCAAATGAAGTATCTTTAATTGTTGCTTCGGTAAAATCGGTATTTGTGAGGTCGGAATTATTAAAATTAGCTTGATCAATTTTAGCTGATTTAAATATGCTATCTATTAATATTGAGTTTGAAAAATCTGTTTTAGTAAGTATTGCTGCAGAAAAATTAGCCTCTTTTAAAATAGAATTTTTTATTACCGTATTTGTTAAATTAGCATTTTTAAAGATACTATTTGAAAAATCTGTTCCATTAAATACTAAACTACTTAAGTCAAGATTTGTTAAATTTATATTTGTTAAGTTAGTTATTTTTTGTAAATCTTTTACGGAACTTATTACTATATTATTTGGTGGAATTTTGCTCGAATTATCGTTATTTAAAATAATATTATTAGAAACATTAGTATTAATAAAACCGGAATATGTTTGGTAGTTAATATTATTTATTTGTGAATTAGAAAGGACGGAGTTAATAACCGTAGTATTTGTTAGATTAGAATTTATTAGAGCTACTTGGTTTAAATTACCTAAAGTAATTTTAACATCTGAAAAATTTACGTTTTGTATTAAAGATTTAGAAAAATTTACATTATTAAATTGTCCGTTAGTTATATTTGAGTTTATTATTTCACTGCTGTTTAAGTCAGTATTAATCACTATAAATTGTTTAAAATCATTATTGCTAAAAATATTATTAGTATAGCTTATATTATCTAAAGTAATATTTGAGCCTTTAGTTTTATTAATCCTTACAAAATTAGCATTACTATTTTTTATTGATAAATTATTAAATTTGTTATCGTTTAGACTCATATTATTTAATATAGCATTATCGATTTTAAAATGATTTAAAACTGAACTACTAATTGTACTATTTTGTAAATCACATTTAGTAAGGTTAATATTCTGTAATGTTGAATCTTGAAAGGAAGCGTATGAAAAGAAAGAGTTATTACTTTGTACGTTATTAAAGTTTACTTCATTAAAAATACTTTGTGTGAAGTTAGAATCCTTAATTATTACTGCTGTTAATTTAGTTTGACTTAGGTCGCTAGATTCAAAATAATTATTAGTAAAATTGGTATTATTTATCACACTTTTTTCTAAATCCGTACCGTAAAATATTGAATTTGTTATATTAGTATTTTTAAAGCTATTATTCTTTAGATTAGTTTTTTGAAAATTAACACCATCAATAGTATTATCACTCCATAATACATGACTAAATTTAGAATTTTCAAAGTTGACATTTATTATAATAGTTTTATTAAAAGCAGTATCGCTAAAATTTGATTGAACAAAATTTGTATTTTGTAATGTTATATTGTTAAAAATTGAACCTTGAAAGTCAGAATTATACCCAGAAATATTTTTTATTACCGAATCTGCAAAATTACTTTCTTGAATTATAGCATTTGTAAGTATAGCTTTTTCTAAATTACTACCTGCAAAATCAGCACGTAATATTTCGCAGGAAGTTAAATCTATTCCTGATAAATCTTCATTTATTAGCTTTACTCCTATTAATTTGACTCCTTTTAAATTTGAACCGAACTTCTCTTTAAGGTTCACTTTAAGGTTTTTAGAATTTTGCGATATTATATAATTCCGAATTACCGTGCTTTGGCTATCCGTAAGTAATCCATTCGCATCACGAGTAGATTCGGAGCAGCTGCTTAATAACAAATAAATAGTAATTATTGATATGACTTTAAGCATTTGCTTCCTCATATTCTTCTTCATTTATTCTATTTGTAGGAGGTATATGTAAGCTTAATAATTTTAATTTACGATGCAAAGCCGATCTTTCCATACCGACAAATGAAGATGTTTTTGAAATATTATTATTAAAACGACTCATTTGTGCCGATAGATATTGACGTTCAAAAACTTCTCTAGCTTCTCTAAGCGGCATAGATAACATATCAAAACTATCTTCAAGTTTTGTGAGATTAGCACTATTTGCTAATATTTCGGAAGGTATCATATAAGGTTTGATAATTTCATTATTACCTGTAGTTAGCGGATTCATAATTAAAGTCCATTCAACTACATTACGTAATTGTCTAATATTGCCCGGCCATTCATAGGATTGAAGAGCAGCGATAGTTTCATCGGCAAAGTTACGTTCTTTTAAACCTGAAAATTTTGAAAGCTGCTTAACAAAATATTTAACGAGTAGTGGTATATCTTCTTTTCTCTCATATAATGAAGGTACTTTTAGAGAGGATACATTAAGGCGATAATATAGATCTTCTAGGAATTTGCCGTTATTAACTTCATCTTGAATATTTTTAGAAGTACCGGTGATAATTTTTATATCAACTTTAATATTTTTTCCACAAGGCTTTGTAATAGTTTGATCTTTAAGGAATTTTAATAATTTTACTTGGATAGGAATAGGAATATTACTGACCTCATCTATATATAAAGTACCGTTATTGGCAAATTCTAAGATAGTAGGGCGTTTAGTATTATTTTCCTGCTTTTCCGATTCACCGAATAATTCTTGATTAATTTTTTCTGTAGTCATACAGGTAGGGCTGAAAATAATGAACGGATTATTAACCCTTTTAGATTGTTTATGAATTAACCTTGCTGCAAGTTCTTTACCGCTACCGACTTTACCGTGAATCATTATACGACTGCTAGAGCTAGCTGCCTTTTCTATTTCCATTTTATATTTTAAAGTTACCGAACATCCGCCTACTAATTCAGTTTTATCTATAACTTTTGACTTTAAATCTATATTTTCACGTTTTAACTTTGTTACTTCGCAAGCTCTTTTAAGTAAAATAACTAATTTATCATTATTAAAAGGTTTTTCTATATAATCGTAAGCACCCATTTTTATAGCATTTACTGCTGTTTCTATAGTACCGTGACCGCTAATAATTATTACCGGCATTAAAGGATAGCGTTTTTTAATTATCTCTAAAATCCCAAGTCCGTCAATTTCACTTCCTTGAAGCCAGATATCAAGTATAACTGCAGAGACCGGTTTTTCGGAAAGTATTTTAAGAGCTTGAGTACTATTAGCGGCAACCTTAGGATTAAAACCTTCATCTTTCAAATTTGCAGCAATGAGATTTCGTATACTCTCTTCATCGTCTACTATTAAAACATCGAGTTGTGACATTACAATTTACCTTAAAAATATTAATCAAAGCCTAAATATATACGTTAATGCCGAATGTAAAAGAAAGCAACATTTTTTTATAACATTTTTGTCACAATAGCTATTTATAATGTAAGAGGTTGGCTAAGATTACATAATATTAAAATTATTTAAGGAATTTTAATTAATTTTATTTGCAGTTTGTAAGATTGTAAGGGATTATATATAATGAGGGTACTGTGTGATATTGTCATTCCCGCGTAGGCGGGAATCTAGTGCTTTTCTGTGTCACCCCGTGGCTTGACCAACCTTGTTGCATGGCTCGGTTTATACGTCATTGCGAGAAGAATTACATAGTAATTCGACGAAGCAATCCAGTTAAAAATTCTGATTTACAGAATTTTTTTATTATTTTTTCTAGATTGCCACGTCGCTTTGCTCCTCGCAATGACGATTTGGTAGCCATGCAACAAGGCTAATGCCATGCAGGAATGACATATCAACGAGTAAAACCGATTTTAAAAATTATGCTTAACATCTTTTTAATTATTATTTCATTATTTATTTGCTTAATAACCTACCTATTTATCAAAAAAACAGATATTTTTACAAATTTATTGATTTTAAATAGCTTCACGACTTTAGTGAGTTTATTTATTTGCTGTTTAGGCTTATACTCAGGCAATAGTTCATATTTGGATATAGCAATTATTTACTTTCTTTTAAGCTTTATAGCAACAAACGGATATTTAAAATATTTTATACATGAAGCAGATAAAAACAAAACAGATTGATATTATTATTTTAGGATGTGGCTTGAGCGGTATGCTAACTGCACTTTCTTTTGCACAAAAGGGTATAAAAACTACTATATTCGAGAGTAAATCGGTAAAAAGCCCGGAGTTTTTTAAAGACATAAGAACAACTGCTTTAACGCCGTATTCTAAAAATTTCTTATTCTCTATTGGTATATGGGAAGAGCTTGAAAAGTTTGTGGCAAAAATGCAAGATGTATATGTGGTAGATAATAAGGCTTCAGAGATATTAGATTTACGAAATGACGATGACGCTGTACTTGGATATGTGGCTAAGAATAGTGACTTTAAAAAAATATTATTATCAAAAATAGCTAATAATCCTTTGATAACGTTAATTGATAATAAGCAATATCAAGAAGTTATAAGCCATAATGGCTACTCAATTATAAAATTTAATGATAAACAAATTAAATGTAGTTTATTAATTATATGTGATGGAGCAAATTCAAAAGTGAGATCTCATTACTTTGCTAATGAAATTGAGAAACCTTATCAAACTGCTCTTACATTTAATATTAAGCATAAAAATCCGCATGAAAATTGTGCTATGGAGCATTTCCTGCCGCTTGGTCCTTTTGCTTTGCTGCCTTTAAAAAATCAATATGCTTCATCCGTAATATGGTCAACTTCTTCTGATCAAGCTGCTTTAATTGTTAATTTGCCTGTAGAAGAAGTTAGATTTTTAACTCAAAGAAATGCCGGTAATTCTTTAGGTAAAATTACTATTGATAGTGAGATTAGTAGTTTTCCGCTAAAAGCTCGTATAGCAAATAGATATTTTCATAATAAGATAGTGCTTATTGCCGACACTGCTCACACAGTACATCCTTTAGCAGGACAGGGGCTTAATCAAGGTATAAAGGATATAGAGGTTTTGAGTATGATTGTTAGTAATAACGGTACATTACAAGAATATCAAAAGCTAAGGCAAGAGGATAATTTTATTATGTATAAGCTGACTGATGAGTTAAATAATATTTTTTCAAATTATTCTAAAAATTTAAGATGTTTAAGACAAATAGGGTTTAAGGCGATAAATAATTTTAAGCCTATTAAAAACTTGATTACTAGCTATGCGATGGGGAGACGATAAGATGTTAATTTTTGTTGTCATACCGTGGCTTGACCACGGTATCCAGTAAAAATGTCAAGGAATACACGCTATAAGTTGTTTTTCTAGATCCCGTGGTCAAGACGGCGTTGTTGCATTGCTCAAAAAACCTACTTAATGTCATCCCCGCCTAGGCGGGGATCCAGAAAAATAACTTAAATATTGATATAGAAGTTACATAATTTGGTGAAATAAACCAAAAAAACAAGTTTTTTGTAGGTTTTACTGGATTCCCGCCTACGCGGGAATGACATCGAATGTGAAATAACATAGAACATAATTTTATGAGATATGTATGAGTAAAGAAAAGCTAAACACTTCATCTATTAATACTCCTGAAGAAGGAATAAAAAATGCAGCAGAAGATAATAAGCTTAAATCTTCAATAAATACCCCTGAAAGAGTAGAGCCTTTAGAAGTAGTACAAATAAAAGCTTCTGAGCTTCCACAGGAACGGCAATCGCAAAATAAGCCGGCAGGAAAAAGAACGCTGAAAGAGGATACGGCACTTTATGGTGCTAGAGTCGCTCGTGCCGGAATCGCTGCAAGTGGAGTAGCAATCGAAGTGGTAAAGGAGAGCAGTAAAGTTATTGCTAATCCTTTAATGTAACTAGAGCAAAGGTTGCAGAGAGACCTGAATTTGCTCCTCCTGTTGAAAAAACTAATTTTGAAAAAGCTAAATCAGCAGTAAAAGCAGGAGTCGGTTATTTTGTTGAATCACAATTTGGTGACTTAAAAGAAATATACGGTAAAAAGGAAGAGCAGAAATCTAGTACCGTTCTTATTACTCCTAATATTCAAAAGCTAAAAACTCCTGAAATTGCTAAAGCAGAAGAAAAAGTCCATCATATGCAGGAAAGTTTAACGCACGGTAAGGTTACTGCTCGCAGTAATAATATATCGCCACTACCAACAGGAAGAAGTGCATCTAAGAAACAAGAATCTTCAAGAGGAGTTTAGTTGTTAGTTAAAGTTTATAATAGTGTAATAAACTATATCTTGCCGCAGAGATGTTTAAGCTGTTCGGAAATACTAGGGGGGAGCGGTGAATTTTGTAGCGATTGTTGGAAGAAGCTAGAATTTATAGCAAGACCCTATTGCAGTATATGCGGACAAAGATTTAGTATAAAAATCTTAGATAACTGCATTTGTGGAAATTGTTATAGCAACAAACCTAATTATGATCTAGCTCGCAGCCTATTTAAGTTTAATGAGCATAGCAAAAAAATAGTTCATCAGTTTAAATGTCAGGATAAGACGATATTTGCTAAGCTTTTATATAATAGATATAGCGAGGATATAAAGATATTGATTTAATCATACCTGTACCTATGAATAGATTTAAGAGGTTACCACGAATGTATAATCCTGCTCATATTTTAGCTACGGAAATTGCAAAAGTTACCGATAAAATGTTAAAAGCCGATATTTTAACTAAATCAAAATGGACCAAGACTCAGACTTTTCTTTCACGAAAACAACGCAAAAATAATATAAAGGGTAGTATCAAATTTAACACAAAATATAATATTGTAAGTAAAAAAAATTTTATTAGTCGATGATGTCGTTACCACCGGTGTTACTATAAATGAATGTGCTAAAATTTTACGACAAGCGGGGGCAGGGTCGGTAAAGGTTATTAGTATTGCGATGACATAAACCGTCATTGCGAGGAGCAGCGTGGGTATCAGCGTCGTCATTGCGAGCAGCCATAGGCTGCGTGGCAATCTCAGGAAATTTGTGCTGTTACATGAGATTGCTGCGTCGTTGCTAACGCAACTCCTCGCAATGACGAAAAAATAAAACCAGCAGGAGTAACTTATGCAAAATGAAATAAAAAAAGTTTGTGTTATCGGTTCGGGAGTAATGGGTTCAGGGATTGCAGCGTTAATTGCTAATTCCTCTCATAAAGTAGTGCTGCTTGATATTATCGCTAAAGATTCCGATGATCCGAATAAAATAGTTAAAACCGCTAAAGAAAATTTGCATAAACAAAAACCTCCTCCTTTGTCTTTTCCGGATAAAGTAAATTTCATTACCATCGGCAATTTAGAACATGATTTAGAATTAATTAGGGATTGTGATTTAGTAATTGAAGTTATTGTTGAGAAGCTAGAAATCAAACACCAATTATATAATAAAATTATTCCTTATCTTAAAGAAGATGCAATTATTGCTTCTAATACCTCTACATTACCTCTTAAAAGACTCAAAGAGAATTTACCGGATAATATTAAATCTAGATTCGTTATTACGCATTTCTTCAATCCGCCAAGATATATGGAACTGCTTGAATTAATTATAGACTCGATGGTAAAGTTTGAAGTAATAGAAAGAGTATCAGGATTCTTAACGAAAACTCTTGGTAAGACTATAGTAAAATGTAATGATACGCCTGGCTTTATTGCTAATAGAGTAGGGTGTTTTTTACTTGAATTAGTAGCTCGCAAAGCGATAAGTCAAAAGCTTGATTTTGTAGCTTTAGATAAAATATTTACTATATGTTTGGGGTTGCCGAGTACCGGAATTTTTGGTTTATATGATCTAATCGGGCATGACGTAATGAAGTTAATATCAAGCTCATTACTTGCCGCACTTCCTGCAAATGATGCTTATCATAAAATATATGTAAATACTCCTGTTCTCGATAAGATGATAGAGAAGAAGTTAATTGGACGTAAGGGTGAAGGTGGGTTTTATCGTTTATCGGTATCAAACGGCAAAAAGATTAAAGAAGTTATCAATATAAACGATTTATCATATAGTTCTGTTCAAAAAGTAGATATTTCATTTAATAATCTTGACGAGTTACTAGTTAGCGATTCGGTTTACGGTAAAATTTTTACTGAAATTATCACGGAATTTTATGTTTATTTAGCAAGTTTAGTACCATCTGTAACCGATAATATCTATGATATCGATGCTGCTATGAAGCTTGGTTACAGCTGGAAATACGGTCCATTTGAATTATTGACCATAGCAGCTAAAGACGGCTGGAATTCGGTAATTAAAAATGCCGATTTAATGCATATCCCGCTTCCGCAATATTTAGGCAATAAAGAATATCAAAAAATCGATAAACAAAAATTTAATTCTCACAAAGATATTTTACAAGAAAGTCAGATAGTATTAGAAAACGATTCTGCAAAGCTAATAAATTATCGTGAGAATTTCATTTTTGTTATTACTACAAAAATGAATTGTTTAAACCATAATGTGTTTTATTTACTGCAAGAAGCAGCAAGTAAAGCCGAAAAGGACGGCAAAAATCTTTATATTTATCCGCAAGGAAATAATTTTTCTGCCGGTGCGGATTTAAAGCTTCTTCTTTCTTATATTGAAGACGGTAATTTTCATGATCTAGAGAATTTACTAAAGCTGGGACAGCAAACTATGCTGCACTTAAAATATTCTGGGGTTCATATTATTAGTTGTGCTAAAGGAGTAGCACTTGGCGGAGGGTGTGAGCTGCTATTGTACTCAAGCTATATTGTGGCAAATCAGGAACTTAACGCCGGACTTGTAGAACTTGGAGTCGGTTTAATACCGGGATGGGGCGGTGTTACTGAAATGTTTGTACGAAGCAAGGGAGATAAAACTAAATTAATTAGAAATGTCAGAAATATTATAGAGCAGAATAAAACAAGTTCAGCCGATTATTTTAAATCAGATTATGATGTAGAGAGTATGCACGTAAATATGAATAAGCATTATATTTTAGATGAAGCTTTAAAATTAAACCTATCTAAAAAGATAGTACCGATTCCGCATAAAATTACTTTGCCTAAAATAAATTTAGCAACAGAAATAGATACATCAAAATATAACGATCTACAAAATAAGGTACTTAGCAAATTCCAAAATATTATTGATAAGCATCCTGACACAAATGAGGAAGAGTTGCTTGGCTATGAGCGGGAAATATTTTTAGAACTTGCAAAAGATCCTAAGACTATAGAAAAGTTAAAAGCGATTGTGAAGTGAAAGATTATTAAGATATTCTGAATTCTTTATTGTGGTTATGAGATCTTGAAATAATATAAATAATGGATTAATATTTGAAATATTAATATAAATAAAAAATTATTATGCCGGTAATTAGTCGTTTTTTTGGGATAATAATTATGATGTACTATAGAGACCATAACCCTCCTCATTTTCATGCTAGATATGGTGATTATGAAGTAATAATTTCACTAAACGGTAAAATATTAGAAGGTAAATTTCTTAAAAGAGCTTTGCAATTAGTTACAGAATGGTTAAATATCCATAAAGAAGAACTAATAGATAATTGGAATAAAACGCAAAATGGTGAACCATTAAATTCTATAGCCCCATTGGAGTAAAAATGTTGCATGTAATATCTGTAAGTTATATTGATGATTATTATTTAGAATTAGTTTTTGATGATGGAACAAAAGGTATTATAAACCTATATCCACATCTTAAAGGCTCAATTTTTGAACCGCATCAAGATAAAAATTTATTTAATAAAGTGACGATAGATGAAGAATTGCAAACTATTAGTTGGTCTAACGGAGCAGATTTTGCTCCAGAATTTTTAAAGGCGAATTTAGATTCTGCTTGAGATTGCTAAAAGTAACCTAACTCATAAGAATAATGAATTTTATATAGCTGATAAATAATACTATATATAGTTGAGAGCAAATTCATTATGGTTCTGCTCCGATAAATTCGTCATTTTGTAATATATACCGAGTTTAAACTTAGAATCTTCACTAAGGTCTAAAGCGGTATAATAAGATTCTTGTGCTTTTAGTGTAAGCCAGGCATACTGATCTCCTTTAATATCAATCAAGGTAAGGATTATTAATTGATGTCATTCCTAGCTAAAAGCAGGAATCCAGTACTTTTCACTGTCACCCCGTGGCTTGGGTCCACAAAAACAATAAAAAATACTAATAATATTAGTATTTTTAACTGGATACCGTGGTCAAGCCTATAGTACCGGACATTTTTCGTTTTATGTCATTCCCGCGTAGGCGGGAATCCAGTAAAGTAAAGCTTTTTTTAAAAGCTTTACTTTAAAAAAACTATGTAATAAAAAATCTTTAATTTTAAAGATTTTTTAATATGGATCCCCGCTTTCGCGGGGATGACATCGAGATTTTTAAAAAAATGTCCGGTACTATAGGTCAAGCCACGGGATGACATTTCGCTTTTTTCTGGATTCCCGCTTTTAGGATAATCACACAGAGAGCATTTACCGGTCTACGCAACAATGCTTCATGGGAACGACATAAAACAAACCAGGTAACGCTACTCCACAACAATATTGCCTATAGTGCTGCGATAATAGGTATGAGGGTCATACATAGCTTCACTGTAAATAGCAGGAGTTGCAAATATACCCCTATTAACCGCTTTAATCTTATATTGATAAGTCATTTTTTGATCAGAAATAGTACCAAAAATCATAACTCTATCATCACGATTATTGATATATATCGGTTTCCATATCATTACTTCCTGCGTTCGTGCTAATATATTTACGTTATTATTATCAGGTAAAAGCTCGAAGCCTGCCGGTAATAAATCAAGTATCACCATATTGCTTAAGGTTTTATTGCTACCTGAACGCATGGTGATTTCTACCGTAATATTATCACCTAATTTTACTTTGCTGACTTCTTTATTAGTTTCATCGAGATATTTTTTGGTTATCTCTATACCTTGAACTATTTCTTTATTTTCTTTTAAAACTTTGTCATAGCCTGAAGTTAGAAGCTGATAGAAAAAGCCGTTACTTGAGGATGTTAAGTCTATATCCTTATTTTCTACCGACAGCTCAGCAATCATCACTTTATCGCCTTTTAAAGTAACTTCTTTACCTGTAGAAGTTACCTTAATATTAGCCTTATCTACATTACTTATCTTATCAGCATATGCAAGGCTTGCCATAATGGCGTAGCTTGCCGATAGACTATTATAGTTATCCTTAGCAAAAAGAGCGATATCCTGTACAATTTTTGGGTCAAAGTTTTTTAACCTTTCCGGAAAATGTATAGAAATTAAGTATAAATACTGACTATATTTTATTAGAGGATTATAATATTGATAGTCTGTTTTTGATATAGGTTTATTTAGAGTAAATCTATCTAATAATTTATCCGCTTCTTCATTCATTTGCAGCATTTTATAGCTAGAGGCTAAATAAACGCTAGTTAAATCATCCTGCCATGTATTTTTATGGTACTCGTCTAAATATTTTAAAATATTTGCAATATAGCTTGTAGTAATAACGCTATTTTTCGTCAGGATATAAACCGCATATGCTTTTTCTCTTGCCTCATCTAAGGAGTTTATTGATCTATTCGCCATGTTCTCTAAGTAGTAAATACCTTGATTAAATGTATCGCTTGGAACGGCTAAATGTCTAGTTGCTGCCTCGCTTAAGAAATGTGTAGCATAAACGGAAATAAATGGATCGGAATCGTCATTAAAATTGTTCCAATATCTAAATCCACCGTCATAATTTTGACGCTCCGATAAAGTTTGGAATATTTTCGATAATGATTCATCCATTTTTTTACGATCAGTTTTAAGAATCTGAACTAGCTCTTGTTCATTATATAATAAAACATTAGCAAAATTTTGGCTTATTAATTGCTCAGTGCAACCATAAGGATAATTATCTAGGAAATCTTTAAAGCCGGAAATAATAGCTAGCGGGTATTTAGAAGCGGAAATTTGCAGCTTAGCAAATTCAGGATATAAATCTCGCAAGATTTTTAAATTAGCTTTGTTGTCTGTAATAAAGCCTGTATCAACTGTTGTAACGCTCGGACTAGCAGGGCGAACGCTCGTAGTACTAGTTAATTCTGAGCTATGCACTACTGCCATAGATATTATACCCGGCTTTAGGTGATTTATAGAAGCCACAACCTTTAAATCTGCTGAACCGAGTTTATCAGTCGCTTTTAATTTAACATTAATAGTAGCTTCCTTATTTTCGTCTATCGGTATCTCTTTAGGATAATCTAATATTTTAAGTCCTTCACTTGTTTCAATATTTAGAAAAACCTGAGCATTTCCTGAATCTTTTAGGTTATTAAATATTGTTACCGGTACTGTAAATTCATCATTCGGAGCTACAAATAAAGGTAAATTTGGATTGATAATAAGATCGGATTGGACTAATAAATCAGCTTTGGAAGTTCCTATAGAGTCAAGGCTTGAGGCTACCCCTATAACTCTTAAAGTGCCGTTAAAATAGCTCGGTAGGTCAAATGTGACTTCTCTCTCATCAAGATCTGCTTCTAAAATTCCTGACCAAAATGCTACTGGAGGCTGGCTTTTTCTTTTAAATGGATTAAGGTTTCGAGCGACATTTATAAAACCGTCTCCGGCAGGAGCCGCCATATAAGCTTTCATTAATAAAGGACGCTCAGGTAATATTAAATCCATGATTTGTGATGTTCGGACTTCCAAGGCTTTATCGTTAATAAAGTAATTAAGCGGGTCGGGAGTCTGATAACCGGCAAATGATAATATCCCTTCATCAACGGCAAATATTATGATTTTACCTGGGGTTGCAGTGCGATAATTAATTGTTAATTTTTCGCCTGATTTAATTTTTTCAGGAAGCGTTAATTCAATATCTTGTTTATGTTTATAAATGCCCGCAGTAAACGGTACTACTGCATAGCTAAACGGTGACATAAAGATTTCTGTAGCTTCTATGTCTCTTATAAATTGTACATTTACATATCCTTTACCCTCAAAACCGTCAGGGATTTTTATTTCTTGAATACTATTATTTTCGTCAGCTTTAAACCATGCAAAATTATGTACTTTATCTGTTTCGATAGTAATTAATCCATAACCTGTATAAGGAGTTATAACATTTAAAAGAATGTTATCGCCGGCTTTATAATCATCTTTATCAAGTTTAACTTTTAAATTTGCTTTGTCTGTTAAATTAGCTGTAACATTTCCTTCATCTATTACCGAAAATTCAGCTTGAGCAAAGATTGTATCTTCTTTATCAGTTAAGTAAATAACGTAATCGCCTGCTTCTTTAGTAGGCACGTTATAAATATAACTTTCATTTGCCGTGATATTAACCTTGGCGGAAGATATATTAGTTTCAATAGGTACTGAACTGTAAGAATAATTACCGTTACTATCTGCTACTAAGTTATTTACATAATTAATCTTTTTTAAGTTAAGAGTTAAATTAGGTGCAGCTACTTTTTCTGCTTTATTTGATATGGCTATGAATTCTATTGCTGAAGTAGTTTTTTTCTTAATATATTTTAGATCGCTATCGCTTCTAAATCCTATAATATAAGGCAGAGGTGAAACTATAAGCGATTTGCTTGCGTTTACGCTTCTTCCTGAGTCAGGCTCAAATCCTTCCGCCGAAAATGTTAGACTAAAAGTAGCGTTATAATATTTTTCAAGGTTAAGATCAAAATTTGCCGTACCTGTAGAGTCGGTAGTAATATCTCCTAAACGTTCGTTAAAAAACTCTTTATTTCCTTTGCTACTATAAAATTTATACTCTTTAAAGCTAAGTACGAAAAACTCGGTGGGTCTAATATCAATAAAGCCGCTGACTTTTCTATTTGCTGCAGGAGTGCCGTAAAGATTTATAAGATTAACATTTGCTTTAAGATCTTTTGGATTCGTCCATAGCTCATCTTGTGAGTTATTGAAGTTTATGTTTATTTTCATGCGGTCAGGCTGAAAATCACCAACCCTGACAGATACGCTATTAAGATAGTTATTTGTGCCTTTATCTCCTACTAAATATAAGCTTATATTATATAAGCCGGTTAAGGAATCATCAAGGGTTGAGAATAAATATTCGCCGAATCCTTCTGCATCTAGAGCTATTTTACTTTTATCTATTACTTTTCCTCTAGGGTTAGTTACTTGTATTTCTAAAGGTAAGCCGTCAAATTTTCCTTGCCAATCGGTTTGTTTGAGCATAATACCTATATGGCCTTGCTCGCTTGGTCTATAGATGCCACGATCGGAAAATAAATAAGCTTTTAACCCTTGATCGGAACTAACGGCTCCTGCTACATCAAACCGAGAATAATTAACTTGCCTATCAATTCTACTCGGCATAAACGAAAAATCATCCTTAGTAGTTAATATATAAGCCACTGGAGTTTTTTCTTTTGTAAAATCATTTATATTTGATAAAACGGCATGTCCTTTACTATCGGTTTTGCTGCTTACTAACACCTCACCGTTAAGTCCTATAATATCTGCTTTAACGCCACCGGCCGGTTTACCGTTACTGATATAAGAAACAAATATATGATGTGTTCCGCTTTTATCGGTTTTTACTATAAAACCAAGATCGGTAACTAAAATTAATCTTTTATCTTGAGATATAATGTTATTATTATTGTCTTTAGCATAAACTTTTGCTAGAAATAATCCCTTAGAATAGCTGCCTGCTTCTTCTAAATTAAAATATTTGCTGAAATCTAAATAGGTATAATTAGGTAAATTTAAATTGGGGGAATTAACTATTACTTCCTCTTGAAATACTTCAGAAATATTATACTCATTAAAATTATATTCATTTATGAAAGTTGGGTTTTGGAAAATATTATATCTATTTGTTTGGCTGATTAAGTGATTAATTTCTTGCTGATTAATCTTATCGATTTCTACATATAATTTATCTATGCCAAGTGAATATACGGGAAGCTTTCTTTCGCCGGCTAATGAAAGAATAGAACCGTCAGACATTAGCTTAACTTCTTTAGGATTATCGGGTATTTGTACTATTTGAGAATAATCTGAGCCAAGTGTTAAATTATCTGATGTTTTAACACCTTTATTGACTTTAATAAGCAAAGTTCTTGAGGCAAGGGTATCTACTTTGAAACTATGCATAGTAGTAATGCTTGGGACGGAAGGTAAAAGCTCAAAATTTATTTTTTTACTCGATTTAAGAATATCATCGGTTATTTCTTTCGGGCTTTGCCATTTATAGTTTTTTTTGCCTGCAACTCCTAAGAAAGCCGGCTTATCCTGCGGTAATAAAAATAACTCTAAATGTTTTTTTATTTCCTCACCCGAAACCGGTGTATTTGTAGTAATTATAATTATCTGTTCCGGTTTTAGCTTATCATCTTTAACAATTGTAGCAGTACTATTAGTGATTTTTAAATATGAGGATAGACTTGGAATTAATACATTTTCTTTATAAGAATATCTTATATTATTCGGCGTCTTATTATTTTGATCTTCTACATTTTTATATGTAAAAATTTCTCCACCATATAGAGGTTTAACACCGTCTTTTATAATTACGGAAACAGTATCTTCTTTATCTGTAAGCGGTGGTATATTAGTAATAATCGTAGTTTCCGTATTATACGTGTTGAATTTGATAGAAAACGGTAATTTTTCTTTGGTTGAAGATTTTATAAACTCTATTCTTTCCTCTAAAGTTTTAGGCTCTATAGGGTAGTTAAAGGCTATTTTAGTTTGAACGAATTTTTTGGAAATATCGATATTATCCTGTAGATAATTCATTTCTTTAATAACAGGAAGTAGAGGTAAAGTTGTAAAACTTATATTATTACTTTTTAGACTGATAAAATGAGGAAATATATAATCTTCGATAGTAATCTTATAAGTTTGATGAGCTGCAAAATTGCTTTCTGGAGTAAAATTTATGTTATACCACCAGCCAAATCGCCATTCTCCTTTAATATCAGGCGAAATAGATATGTAATCGTTCATTCTTTTTCCGTTAAGCCCTAGCTCTCTTTGCGGCTTTGTACACCATTCTTTAATTCTAGAGTCGCAAAGGTCAATATTTAACGAATTTTGCCCTGCTAACAGATTTTCGTTAGTTAACTTAAAATATAAAGGTATTTTTTCGTTAAAGCTTGCAGCAATTAGTTGTAAATTTATTAAACATAAGAAAATAGCAAATACAAATTTGCGAAAAATATTTTTCATATCTATAGCTTATTATTTATGATAACTTCAATTATATATAAATAAAATTAAGTAAAGCAATGAATAAGGATATTTTTTTCAATATTTAACAAAATTTTTTTTGTTATTTGGACAAGAATATTGTTATGAGATTATTATAATACTCGGATTTACTATATTTAGGAAGCAACTATTTGCACAAGCTATTTGTGTATTACTTTTCACTACAATTTTAAATATATTATTAAAATATACATTTGAAATACCTTTAAATCCTGCTCTAAATATTAAAGGTTTTGCTTTCCCTAGCGGTCATATGAGCAGCGGCGTAGTATTTTACGGTTGGTTTTTTGCAAATATTAGACACTCCTTATTAAGGATAATAGTAGTAGTGATTTTAACCGGTATGGGATTTTCGCTGATTTATAAGGGCTATCATTATCCGGTTGATATTATTGCCTCTATAACAATTGGAATAATGGTTATTGCTGTTATATATAGTTTAACCAAAGAAGAGATTATTCAAAAATACCCTTATATATTTGGAGCGTTTTTATGGCTATTAACCGTACCGATGGTAGCTTATCTTACAATTATTGAGGTGAATTGTCTTGCTTGGGTATGGACGGTATTTTGGGGATTACTCGGTTTTACTATTTCTTGGGGGCTGTTTTATAAATATTTTGATCTTCCTCAATCAAAATTAAATCGTTTTATTAATTTAGCTATAATTGTCGCTTCAGTAGCTTTGATTGAATATATTAATTATTTATTCAAACAATATTCGGGCTATTAATTTTATTAAACTTGGTTTTTAGTAGGTCTTAGTTTTCCATTATCGGTGAGATTATGCCATATTCACATAAGATCAACGCATCAGTATATGAAGTAGGTTAAGTTGCACTTCATTTCTTTATTTATCGTATAAAGCGAAAATTCCTATTGACTTTTATATAAAACAGTATAAGTTTCTTTACAATTTAATTTTTTGTAAAGAATTTATGCGTGGCTATGAGAAAGAGCAAAGAAATTTAACAAGAGAGCAAAAAGAAGCAATTGGATTATTATCCATAGGAACATTTCTTGAATATTTTGACCTTATGTTATATGTGCATATGGCAGTGTTTTTAAATGAGTTATTTTATCCAAAGGCTGATGCTCATGTTGCAGCACTTTATACGGCCGCTGCTTTTTGTTCAACATATTTATTAAGACCATTCGGAGCTTTAATATTTGGATGGATAGGTGATAATATAGGTAGGAAAAGTACAGTAGTTATAACTACTACTTTGATGTCTATTTCTTGTGTTGCTATGGCTACTTTCCCTACATACGCACAAGTAGGAGCTAGTGCTGCTTGGGTAGTAACTATATGTCGTATCGTGCAAGGTATGTCATCGATGGGAGAAATGATAGGAGCAGAGCTTTATGTTACTGAAATAACAAAACCTCCTATACAATATCCTGCTGTTGCATTAATTACCATTTCTTCTAGTTTGGGAGGGTTTGTTGCATTAGGTATTGCCACTTTTACTACCACTCAAGGTTTTAATTGGCGTATTGCTTTTTGGATCGGAGCTATTATAGCGATTGTAGGAGCTGTTGCTAGAACACGCCCTAGAGAAACGGCAGAATTTGTTGATGCAAAACGACAATTAAAAAAATCCTTAGAACCGGCTTTAGAAAAAATTAGCATTAAAAAGTTAGAAGATAATCCTATATGGAAAGAAAAAGTTAACCAAAAAACTTCTTTAGCATTATTTTTAATACAATGTGCATGGCCCGTATGTTTTTATATTATTTACTTTCATTGTGGTACTATACTTAGAGATTCTTTTTACTTTACTTCAGAACAGGTAATACACCAAAATCTCATTGTTTCAATATTTCAAGTATTAGGAGCTATAATTTGGACATATCTTAGTTATTATGTATATCCGTTAACTCTTATTAAATTTAAAACAGTGATATTTACTATTACTATTTTAATTTTTCCATATTTGCTAGATAATATAAATTTGTCTTCTGATTTATTGATAGTTCAAATTATTCTTATTACATTTTCACTTTCTTGTTCTTCTGGTATGGCTATTTTTTATAAACACTTTTCTGTATTTAAACGCTTTACATATGCTAGTTTTATGTATGCTTTATCACGAGCGTTTATATCAATTATTACTTCTTTCGGACTTGTTTATTTTATGAAATACTTTGGTAATTGGGGAATATTAATTATTACTATTCCTGTAGTTATAGGATTTATATGGGGAATATTTCATTTCCAAAATTTAGAACAAGCTATTGGTAATTTTCCTAAAAAGAAAAAATATCTTGCTCTTGATTTACAGGAGGAGTAATTGCTAAACCTTGATAACATAAATTAATTATATGCTGGGTAATTTTTGGTATTTCTATATATACACTAAAAGTTGTAAAGGTTATTAAAGTTTCTTCAATAATCTTCTTCGCTTTCTCAGGTGATTTAGCTCCTAATGTTTGTATATTATGGATTCTATCAAATAATTTTATGAGAGCTGTATCATATCTTTTTTGCTGAATTAATAAATTGAGGCTTTCTTCTGCACTAATTTTTCCGTAAGGTTTGATTCTAGTTAAACCCTCTACGTGGTTTGCAACTTCTAGCCCAAAAATTGCAGTTATGACTTCTTCGGTAAGTTCTGTATCTTCAATAGTATCATGAAGTAGAGCAGCATTTATCATGTTAGAAGTATAAAGTTTAGGAGCTTCTTCAGCTACAAATACCGCAAGCATAATCGCCACCTCAATCGGGTGGGAATAATACGGATCGCCTGATTGACGCATTTGCGAACCGTGATATTTACGAGCATAGTAGATACCTTTTTTAATTTCTTCAAGGTCTACAGTTTTTTTTACTTTAGTGTTTAAATATTCAAGTTTATCAAGTAGTTTCTTAGCATAAACGCAAAATTCAAACTTTTCTTTCCAAGAGCTTATATCTTCCATAAAAAGTTACTTTTTATTAGACTTATTGCATAACTTGTTTCTAAAGGTAATTTGTACCTCAATCCTAGCCCCTCATCCTCACGTACTATAATGTATGCTGCGGTCCTGTGCTTCGTGTTTTCTTCAAATTCCTCTTTATTAACTACGTTATGCAATAAGTCTATTGTTATTAATAATAGTTGATTACAATTACAGTAAAAATTAAAAAATTGCAATAACAAAATAATTTTTTAACTTTAAATATATTAATAACTATGTGGTCGTAGTACCGGACAGTTTTTAAAAACTCTCGATGTCATCCCTGCGAAAGCAGGGAACCAGGCTAAAAAATCTTTAATTTTAAAGATTTTTTATTATATAGTTTTTGTAAAGTAAAGCTTTTAAAAAAAAGCTTTACTTTACTGGATTCCCGCCTACGCGGGAATGACATAGAATAAAAATTGTCCGGTATTGTACATAGTTGTGCCGATACCCAATTAAAGGCATTTCATCATTGGAAGTGGAATAGCCAGCTGCAACTAAAAAAGTTACAGTTTATTAAATTATATTACTTTTTATTTAGATTACATTTCAGAATATTTAATTTATGTGTTAACTTATATAAATATCTTATGATTTATTTTTAAAATAAATACTTATCTAGCTTAGCTTCCTAGTAAAGTATAAAGTCAGAATAAATTACTATTTTTGTTGTCAAATTATGATTTAATTATAATTAGTAATGGCAATAATATTTATAGTTATGTTTGACTTATTAGTGCTTAATAGGGAGTCTTATCATGAAAGATCAATTTACGTTGCTAATTAGAACATATTTTCCATTCACTGCAAGATTAAAAATTTCGTACAATTCTCAAACCATATCTAACTCTAATTACTTAAATATAATTAGAAGAGATTATCAGTATAATCTAATAAAAATAAAATATAAGTTGAAAAAATATTAAAAATTTAGTAATTTATTAATGATTCTAAAATAGAAATACAGAATTAGAAAATACTATTAATTTAAAACAAGAGTTTAATATGAGAGAAGTGGTGCAAGAGTTAAAGAAGAGAGAAGATTTAAAACGTCCTTTGGAACAAACAGTTTTACCTAGCATAGATGATTTTAAGAAAGATGAGTCTCCTAAAAGACAAAAATTTGATCTTAACCCTAAAGATTTATTATTGCAGAAAATTAAGAATAATGATCCTGAAATTGTTCGTGTAGAACTATCGTATGAAGAAGATAGTAGTTTTTTGTCAATTGTAATTAAAACTTTAGAGAAAAATACTGTAGTAAAAGAAATTGATTTATACGGCAGCAACCTTAGTAACGATGATATAAAAAATCTAAGCAAAATTGTAAAGTTAAATAAAATATCACATTTAAACCTGAATTCTACTTCTTTAGATAGTGAAAAAATAAAAATTCTTATCAATGCTTTAGCAGATAATACCTCCCTTGAATATTTATCTTTAAATTTTATTTCGCTGAAAATAGAAGATTTAAGAATATTAATAGATGCTATTAAAAACCACCCTAATTTAAGTTCTTTAGCATTAGGTAGTAGTGAAGTAGGAAATAAAGGAGCAGCAATTATTAGTGAGTTGTTTCATTCAAAACTACCGTTAAAATCCTTAGATATAGGACAAATTAATATTACTGCCGAAGGGATAGAAATTATCGCAAATAATATTAGCAGTGCAAAATTAATGTCGTTAAATTTAGGGTATAATAACCTTAGAAACGAGGGAGTCATAAAGTTACTTCATGCTTTAATGGCTAATCAATATATTAAAGAATTAATATTAAATGAAACAAGAATTTCCGAAAAAAGTGCAGAAGTAATTGAAAGCTTTTTAACCTCAACCCCCATTGACACTTTAGGTTTAAACAAAAATAACTTAGGGGATGGAATAAAATATATAGCATCTGCTTTAAAATTAAATCCATGGTTAAAAACTCTAAATCTTAATGACAATAATTTAACCCATAATAATATAAAAGAACTTACTACTGCATTAACCGAAAATAAAGCGTTAGAAACTTTACTAATAAGCAATAATATTGAAATAGGAGATCTAGGTTTTGAAGCAATAGCGAACATGCTACAAAAAAACAATTCTCTAAAAAAATTAGCCCTTATGAACATTAAATTAGGAGATCTAGGAGTCGCCTATCTTTCTACAGTATTTCTTTATTAATAAAAATACGGTAATAGCTATTGAACGTAAGCAATATGGCGAAAATCTAGGTATGAAAGACATAATTAAAATAGCAACTATATTAGAGTATAATGAAAAAAATCCTGATACTCCTATAAAACTACCTGCAGAACTAGAAAATACGCCTATATTACAAGACGCTCTTTTATATAAGATAGCTAAAGAAAATAAAATTAAGGTTATTAGCCTAGAAGGTAAGAATTTAGAACACTTAAAAAATACACCGCTTTATAATGAGAACCGTGAACAATATATGACGGACGTAATTAATGAGATTTGTGGTAAAGGATATAATGTGATTGCAAGTGTCGGCTTTAGTCATGTGATTAATTTAAAGAAAAACTTAGAAAACAGTAAAAAACATGATATAGGATTTAGTCACATACCTAGAAAAATACTGCAGAAAGCTTTAAATATTGGAAGTTCCATTCCAACAGGAATGGTTAACATAAAAGCAAGCACTAAAGGTAATAGTATGGTACAACGGAAAGCTTTAAATAATCAGTCAAAAAGAAATATCTCAACTGGCAGATAACTCTATTCTATCGTTTGACACCTTTGTAGAAATACCGAAAAATGAAGAATGGCACGGGCTAGTGTACGATTTGCTAACCACCACGGCTAAACGACAGTATATAAGTGATACTTTTTTTATGCAACAAAATTTACAAGCAGCATAAAAATTTAAGGGGTGGGGACAAGTGGTCCCAGCTTTTCATTACATTAGGCACTGTCCAAATAAGTGTGTAAATTTCTCAAAGGTTGTATAGAAGAAAATATAACAAAAAGAGAAATTACAATGACACAGAAACAAAATGCTGCAATGGAACAAGCGATAGATTTATTGATCAATAATGATACAGATGTATCAATATTATTCAGGGAAGATGGTTTATTAAAAGAAATAACCAAGCGTCTTGTAGAGAGAGCTCTACAGTCTGAGATGAATAATCATTTAGGATATAGCAAGTACAATCAAAGTGATGCTCAGAATTCACGTAATGGTTATAACACAAAGAATCTGATTACAAAGAATGGTGCTGTTGAGATTGAAGTGCCAAGAGATAGAAATAGCAGTTTTGCACCATCATTAGTAGCAAAGCGTCAAAGAAGGCTTGATGGTTTTGATGATAAAGTACTATCTTTGTATGCTAAAGGTATGAGTTTATCAGATATAAAATTACAGCTTCAGGAGTTATATGGAGCTGATGTAAGCGAGAGTTTAATTAGCCAAATCACAGATGATATAATAGAGGATGTTAAGCTATGGCAAAGCCGTCCATTAGATCCAGTATATGCTATAGTATTTTTTGATTGTTTAATAGTAAAAGTACGTCAGGATAAACGGATTATCAATAAATCGGTATATGTTGCATTAGGTATTGATTTAGAAGGGCGGAAAGATATTTTGGGATTATGGATCAGTGAGAATGAAGGGGCTAAATTTTGGCTTGGAAATTTTACTGAGATGAAAAATAGAGGTATACAAGACATACTGATAGCATGTAGCGATAACCTTAATGGTATGTCTGAAGCTATAGGTGCTGTTTTTCCAAAGACGGAGCATCAATTATGTATTGTACATCAAATTAGAAATAGTTTACGATATGTATCATATAAGGACCGGAAAGAGCTTGCTGGTGATTTAAAACCTATTTATACACTAGCACAGAAAAAGAAGCACTTTCCGCTTTAGAGGCTTTTGAATCTAAATGGAATAAACAATATCCTCAAATTGCTAAATCTTGGTATGTTCACTGGGATAATTTAATGATTTTCTTAGGATACCCTGAAGAAATACGGAAAATAATTTATACAACAAATGCTGTGGAATCTGTTAATAGTCAACTCCGAAAAGTCACAAAAAATAAACGTGTTTTTCCAAATGATAATGCTGTTTTTAAAAGCTTATATTTGGCAATTGATTACATGACCAAAAAATGGTCCATGCCCATACCAAATTGGAATGCGGCTATGGCTCATTTTTTAATAAAATTTGACGAAAGAATCTAGGCTTTTGGAAAAGTTTACACACTTAATCGGGAAGACTCGTTTTTTACTCTGACTCTTTTTGTCGGCTTTTTTAAAGATGCAATCCAGTACTGCCTATCCCCGTCATTGCGAGGAGGCATTTATGCCGACGAAGTAATCTCATGAAATTTAAGAAAGATTGCCACGTCGCTACGCTCCTCGCAATGACGATTAGATATCCACGCAACAATGCCTCTTTGCAATGACAAGTATAAATATTTTTTTTGGATTCCCGCTTTTGCGGGAATGACATGGAATAGAAATTGTCCGGTACTATGGGCTTGACCACGGGGTCTAGTTAAAAATACTAATGTTGTTAGTATTTTTAGTTATTAGCTATTTTAGAGATTTATGCGACAGCTCCTATCCATGGAATTACTGCTTCCATGCTATCGCTACCGACTAGATCCATTTCGCCGTAGCTTGGTAAGTTATCATAAACAAAATGTCCAACACCTGCTGCTACATTTACTATACCAGCTACATCGTGATATGCACACTCTGCTGCTTTCATCACTGTGCAAGCTGCATTCTTCACAGTTTCTGCTGCATTTTCCGGTGAAGCTACAACTGCTGCTGTGACAAAGGTTGCCATAACAGCTGTAGGATAGTGATAAATAGCACTTGCAGCTGTACCTACTACAGTTTTTACAACTTCAGGCATAACTATACCAAAGGCATGTCCGGTCATTACTTCAGCGGCAAATTCTTTGTAAGCACAAAGTCCAAGAACACCTTGAATAGCTGTTTTAGCAGCGTAAGTAGCAGTTAAAGTAGCATAAGCTCCACAGCTTGCAGCAGCCGTTGTTGCGTCTGCAAAATGTTTTGTAGCACTTGCAAAGTAGTTAAATGTTGCGTCAGAAACTTTTATTCCTGCATATGTAGTCGAATTATTTACTACTTTGTTTACTACTTCTGATGGTATATTATTAGAATCTGTATTTTTGAAAAAAATTTAAACATAATTTATCCCCTTTAAAAATTTTGATTAAATTTAATACTTAGTTAAGAAAGTAATAATTAATTAATATATTTCGACTAAATATTATAATGCGTTATTGATAGTTTCTTTTTGTCTTAGGTGCATTATACACTAATAGCCTGGGACATGTCAAGAGGAAACATTAATAAATTACTAAAAAATTAATAATTCCTTATTTAGTTAAAAATACATTGATGATTTTTCTACGAAAAGGTCCTGGTGTTACACGGATCTATGTCATTCCTAGCTAAAAGTAGGAAAGTGTTGTTGTGTGGGCATCTAATCGTCATTGCGAGGAGCGAAGCGACGTGGCAATCCAGAAAAAATAATTAAAAAAATTCTGATTTACAGAATTTTTTACTAGATTGCTTCGTCGAATTACTTTGTAATTCTTCTCGCAATGACGAAAAACCAATCCACGCAACAACGCTCGCTTACAATGACGATTTAGGTATCCACGTAGGTAATGCCTCGTGGGATAGTAAGCAATGGTATGACATTGAATAAGAAAATAAAAATTTTATCTACTATTACCCTGACCTTTGCCAGTTGTTTTATTAGTAGGGCTAGCCGACGGAGTAGGAGATTGTTTAGTTTTATGCATTGGCTTGTTCCCGGTCGTAAATTTGTTTATTAATTTTTGTGCTATAGTCGTAACGGGATTCTTGCTAGCAACATTTAAGTTTTTTGCAACGACTTGTGGAGGTTTGGTTGAAATAGGCTTTGTTTTAGGAGCCGGTGTTTCAATAGAGTTTGCATAACCTTGATGACTCCTTTTTAGCTCTTGTTTTGGGTTAGATTCTGAAAAAGGTGTAAAATCTTGGTATGGTTTATTTACTTCAGCTTGTTTTCTTTTTGGTGTATTCAAAACATTGTGTGTTGCCTGATGTTCGCTTTCGCTTATTTGTTTACCAACTTTATTAAATTTTGTTCTTTCTTTTATTGACTTTTCCGTATCTTCTGTTGACATAAATCCCCTATATTTAATAGCTGTTATTTTATTAAGCCATTATTTATCAAGTCAAACAAGTTAATTAAAATTAAGTTAAAATATTAGTTAGAAATATTAAACTGTTACTTTAGAGATACTCTATATTGTAGACAAAGTCTTTACATACTTTATAATAAACCAAATGTAGAAATAGAAGATGCATATGAGTGATAAGTTAGATTCTTATGAACAAGATACTAAAGATAATTTTGAAAAGCAGCAAACAATAATAAGAAGTAATATATGAGTTTTATAGAAGAATTTATAAATAAAGGATATTTCCATCAATGTACCGATTTGGATCGGTTAACTACTATAACGAAAGAAACAAAAATAGCGGCTTATATAGGCTTTGACTGTACTGCTACATCGCTACATATAGGTAGTTTAATGCAGATAATGATATTACGGTTGCTTCAGCAGCATGGGCATAAGCCTATTGTAATTATCGGCGGCGGTACGAGTAAAATCGGTGATCCTACTTGGAAAGACGAAGCTCGTAAGATCTTAAGTAAAGAAGATATAGCTAAGAATGCTGAAGGGATTAAAAAATCTTTATCGAAATTTATCAAGTTCGGCGAAGGTGAAAGTGATGCTATAATGCTGGATAACGCAGAGTGGTTAGATTCTCTTAATTATTTAGACTTCCTACGGGATTTCGGTAGTTATTTCTCGGTAAACCGCATGCTAACTATGGATTCAGTAAGGCTAAGGCTTGAGCGTGAGCAGCATTTAAGCTTTTTAGAGTTTAACTATATGTTGTTGCAAGCATATGATTTTTACTATTTAAGCAAGCATTATAATTGCAGCCTGCAGCTTGGCGGTAGTGATCAATGGGGCAATATCGTAATGGGTGCTGATTTAACCCGTAAAATAAGCGGCAAAGATGTGTTCGGTATGACGACGCCGCTACTTACGACTAGCTCGGGTGCTAAGATGGGCAAGACTGCTGCGGGAGCAGTATGGCTTAATGAAGATTTGTTAAGCCCGTATGATTATTACCAATATTGGCGTAACTGTGAGGATGCCGACATAGTTAGATTTGCCAAATTATATAGCGAATTAACGCAAGAAGAGCTTAATAAGTTTGAAAGTTTAGCGGCTGAAGATATTAACTCTGCTAAAAAACAGCTTGCTTATGAGCTAACTAAGCTTTGTCATTCGGAGCAGGCAGCAAAATCAGCTTTAGAAACTGCGGTAAAGATATTTGAAGAAGGGCAAATCGATGAGAATTTACCTATCGTTGTTTTAGAGCAAGAAGTATTACAAGCAGGTATTAGTGCGTATGAGTTATTTCATGAAGCAGGTCTTGCTAGCTCTAAGTCAGAAGCACGCAAACTTATAAGAGGGAAAGGTGCTAAAATAAATGATAGATTAGTCGAAGATGAGAATATGATAATTAATACTACTTTCCTACTCGATAAAAATGTTATAAAGCTCTCTGCAGGCAAGAAAAGACATATATTGGTTAGGGTTTGAATATTTTTTTAGATTGCCATGCTCCATTCAGTTGCAACATTATTGTATGGCTCAAATATATTACGTCTAATTGAAACTGCAACTTTCAATTAGACAAATTGTACATTTTCTATCTAATGAACCCCTATAACATAAGTTAAATTCAAATTTAAAAAGTAATGACTAAAATAAGGCTTGATGAATATTTACTGCACAAAGGTCTTGTAACGGATATTACCATAGCACGAAGCTTGATTATCCAAGGTAAAGTACATAATAAGCATGAGCAGTTAATTAAGCCTGGGATACAGGTTAATATAAATGATATCGACATTAAGGTAAAGCTTCCGCAGCATAATTATGTTTCAAGAGGAGCATTAAAGTTAATTGCTGCTTTGGATTATTTTAAAATTGATCCTGAAAATTTAGTTTGTATTGATATCGGTAGTAGCACCGGCGGTTTTACCGAAGTATTACTTGAGCGTAAAGCAAAATTAATTTTTGCCGTAGATGTCGGTTATGGCGAACTTCATCCTAAATTACGTGACAATCCACAAATTAAAGTGCTTGAGAAGACTAATGCACGATATTTAACCGATAAGCAAATAACAACGAAGCCTGATTTAATTGTTTGTGATGCCAGCTTTATTAGTTTAACTACTATATTACCGACTCCACTAAATTTAGCTAAAGAAGATTGCATGCTTATTGCTTTAATAAAACCGCAGTTTGAGGTCGAAAAGCATGAAGTAGAGCAGGGAGGAATTATTAAAAATCCTCTCTTACATCAAAAAGTATGCGATAAAATCAAAGATTGGTTTGAAAAAGAGCATAATTTTAAAATATTTGGTATTATAGAAAGTCCAATACTAGGGGCTAAGGGGAATAAGGAGTTTTTAATATGCGGAAAAAGAAAAAATGGTTATTTTTTATCCTCAATTTGAATTGTTTTAGTAATCATTGCATCTTCTAATGTATAATTATTCAATGTTTTTATAAATGCTTCACTTGCCTCTTTAATAAAATGTTTAAATTGGCATGAATTTGTAATTCTACAGCTATTAGTATTTTTATTGAAACATTCTACTATATCCATATTAGGTTCTAATTTTTCTATTATATCTCCCAACTTCATGGAAGAAGGGCTAAATGCTAGCTTAATTCCTCCTCCTTTTCCTTTACTACTATTAATATATCCTAATTGTGCTAATTTGTGGATCACTTTTACTAAATGATTAAGGGAAATATTATAGTACTCTGATATCTCTTTTACACTACAAACTCTTTCCGGTTTTGAAGCAAGATATATAAGGCTACGTAATCCGTAGTCAGTAAAACTTGTTAACTGCATAAAAATTTTATTTATTTTTACCTTGAATATACAAAAAAACGTCTATATAAGTCTAGTTACTATAATATGTATTTTAAATACATATTATACAAATTTCAAATTTATATTATTAAAAAAGGAGTTATTATGTCTAGAACAACTATAGTGAAAGAAATAAGAAAAGCTGCTGAGCTATTTAAGAATTTTGATATTACTAAATCTTTAAATTTTTATGGAAATTTAGCAACTAAATATGAAGCAGTGGTAAATGAATTTTTTAATAGTAATAGTTTTAATACTGAAAAACCTGAGAAAGGAATACAGCCAAATGCAATGAAAAATTTTTTAAATCTTACCGGCATTAGTATTCTAAAGGTTGTAAGTTCATATAGTGAAACAGATGAAGTAAATCTTTTAGAAGTAATCCAATCAGCATTAGAGAATGATCATAAATTTAAAAATGCGGTATCAAAAATTGTCGGTATACATGTAGGGCGTAATATTCCTTCAGAGTTATATCAACCTGTTGCTGAAGAGCTTATATCAAATGTAGATGAGGGTAACAAGCTGGTAACGGAAATATTAAATATAGTAGGAAAGCATTTTGTAAGTGCCGAAAAGAAGCAATACGATGAATTAAAAGAAAAGTATAATATAGAGAGTTTTGAAAGTCATAAAATAAAAATCGAAATAGAAAGTGCTGATAAAAATACGGCAAGAATAAAATTTTATAGACAAAATGAACAAAAAGTAATACCGCACAAACATGGGCAAGTTATTACTGTTAAAGTAGGAGAAAAATACAGTGAATTTACAGTTATAAAAACCGGTCATGATGAAGAAGGTTATTATTATGAATGTCTAATAAAGAAAAATCCTAATGGAACTGTAACAAATTATCTATTTGATTCTGAAAATCAGCTAGTAAAAGTACATCCTTCATATATTGAATCGGATATAGAAAACAATAAAGATCTTGTTCTGATCAGTGGCGGGTCAGGAGAAAGTCATTCTATTTCTAGAATTAATAGTATAACAAATGAAGAAAATGTTAAGCTTCCTGCCGTTATTCACATTATTCATTCTACTAAAAATAAAAACAGTGACACATTTCAATTAGATGCAGCTGTAAAAAAATTAACTGATATTGCAGCAATATGCGATACTGAAATTCACTATGATAAATTTTATACTCAAGATAGTTATAATAATATTAATGAGAACGATAATATACATTATCATACCGGTAGAATAGCTGAAGAATTTTTATTAGGTATGCTAAAAGGCAAAACCTATGAAATTTGCGGTCCTCATTCTTTTAACAATCATGTGCAACATATATTAGAAGAGAAAATGGGGGTTATGTATACTCAGATTCATATAGAAGAATTTTGTTCATCAGGAGGAGACTATGATCCATCTCTAAGCGGACAAGAGGGGTTATCGAGTATTTGCCCATTTATAAATATGTAGTTTTATAAAAATATAAAGTTAAATATTGCTTATATATTCTAATTAGTGTATTTTCGTTACGGATAAGCATTATAAAAATTATAGATAGGTGGGTTTATCCCACCTTTTTTGTTATAAACATCGAATATGCAAACTATTGAACAACAAATAACAAATGTAATAGAAGAATCCTTGACGGATATGGGGTTTGAGTTAGTTCTTGTTAAGTTTAAAGGTGTTAACCCTAAAGTAGTCGAGATATTAATTGATAGCTTAAACGGTGAAAAAATATCTGTAGAAGATTGTACTAAAGCAAGTAGGACTATCTCTGCTATTCTAGATGTTGAAGATTTAATAGAAGATGCATATTCTTTAGAGGTAGCATCAAGCGGTCTTGAACGTCCGTTAGTAAAGTTTGAAAATTATAATAGATTTTTAGGAAGAGAAGTTAAAATCAAACTTAAAGAATTATTGAACGGCAAAACTCGTTATCAGGGTAAAATAATTAAAGCCAAAAATAATAAAATATATTTAAAATGTGAAGAACAAGAAGTACTAATTGATTATGATTTAATTAAAAATGCCAATCTAGTTTTAACTGAAGAAGTATTTAAAAAATTGCTAAAGCAATAAGAGATAATGTATGTCTAATATAGGTAATGTAGAAATTTTACAAATTATAGATTCTGTAGCCCGTGAGAAAGGAATATCAAAAGAAATTTTGATTTCAACGGTTGAACAAGCGGTACAAGTAGCAGGACGAAAAAAATACGGTAATGAATATAATATTAAAGCTCAGATAAATAGGAAAACCGGTGAGATAAATCTTTTAAGAATCTTAAAAATAGTAGAAGATGTAGAAGATTACTTAACGCAAATCTCACTTGAAGAAGCTTTAATAAAGAATCCGGAAGCTAAAATCGGTGATGAGATATATGAATATTTACCGCCTATTGATCATGCTAGAGTATCGGCTCAAGCTGCAAAACAAGTTATAACTCAACGTGTTATAGAAGCTGAACGTGAAAAGCAATATCATGACTTTAAAGATAGAAAAGGCGAAATTATAAACGGGATAGTTAAGAGAATAGAATACGGTGATATAATAGTTGACTTGAGTCGTGCTGAAGCAATAATAAAAAAAGATCAATTAATTAAGGGTGAGAATTTTAAACCTAATGATCGTATAAAAGTATATGTACAGGATGTAAGGCAAGAAACAAAAGGACCGCAGATTTTCTTGTCTAGAGTAGATAACCAAATGCTGGTTAAGCTATTTAAGCTAGAAGTACCTGAAATTCTTGAAGATATTATTCAAATAAAATCAGTAGCACGTGATCCCGGTTCAAAAGCAAAAATAGCGGTATTTGCTTCGGATAGTAGTATAGATCCCGTAGGCTCATGCGTAGGTATTAGAGGTAATAGAGTAAAAGCCATAACAAATGAGTTAAACGGAGAGAAAATTGATATAGTATTATGGAGTAATGATCTTGCACAGTTTATAGTTAATGCTCTTGCACCGCTTGCACCCGGGGAAATTACAAAAATTTTGATTGATGAGGATAGGCATAAGGTAGAAGTAGTAGTTTCGCAAGAAAATCAAAGTATTGCAATAGGTAGAAGAGGGCAGAATGTTCGTTTAGCTTCTAAGCTTACAGGTTGGAATATCGATATAATGACCGAAGAGCAAGAATCAAAAAGAAGAAACGAAGAATTCTTAACTTCTACGGAATTATTTATGGAAGCTTTAGATGTTGAAGAAGTTATAGGACAGCTTTTATCGGTAACGGGATTTAATTCGGTAGAACAAATCGCAACTAGTGAAGTTAGTGCTTTAACAAGAATCGAAGGCTTTGAGGAAGAACTAGCCGTAGAGATCAAAAATCGAGCTATTAATTACGTCGACCTTAAAAATGAAAAGATTATCAAAAAGCTAGAGGATCTGGGAGTTGAGCAAGAATTAATAGATATATTAGAATTACCGCTTGAATTAATATTAAAATTTGCCGAATATGGTATAAAGACCATAGAAGATTTAGGAGAGATGAGCGTAAATGAATTTAAAAATTTAGCTCCAAATTCTAATATAACGGACGAAAATATTAAATTGCTGATTAAAACTGCTAGACAGCATGGTAAATTAAAGGATAGTTAGTAAAGGGTGTATATGTCATTCCTGCGAAAGCAGGAATCCAGTAAAACCGACAAAAAACTTGTTTTTTTAGGTTTATTTTGTCAATATTAAGACTATTTTTTCTGGATTCCTGCTTTCGCAGGAATGACATAAAGAGCATTTACCGGTCCATGCAACAAAGCCTCCTCGCAATGACGGAAAATTGATCCACGCAGGCAAGGTCCTACGGGAATTACGTTGGTATACGGGATTATACAATTAGTTTTTCTTCGTAATAGACGAAAAATAGAAACACAAAGGTTTTAAATATGACGGATAACCAGGAAATCAAACCCAAAAAGTTGACACTTGGCAATTCAAAATTATCGCTTAATAAGTCTTTTGACTCTCTTACAGGAGCTCAAAGCTTTGTTAATGCTAAATCTAAAACGCTAGTAGAAGTTAGAAAAAGCTCTACCGGTAGTACTACTACCCTTTCATTAAATAAAGAAAGAAATAGCTTAGATCAAACTGCTATTGATGCTAATAAGGAAGAATTTAACAGACGTTTATCTATTCTTAAAAAAGCTGCTGAGCAATCTAAATTAAATGACCCTTCACAAATAAGCACTTTAAGTAAACTTGCAAGTATTAACCAGTCTGCTAACTCAAAAATAGAAACGCTAGAAACTGAAGTTGAACAAAAACAGCAAAATGCCGAAGAAGAAAAAGTAGAAGCTAGTGCTAAAACCGTCCAAAATAACGAAGATATACAGCCGCAAACATCTAAAAAGAAAGAAGAAACTTTTGTAAAGTCTCCTTTAGTAGGAATGCGAACACGTTACGGGATAGAATCAGAGAAAGAATTAGATAAAACAGTAGATAATAAAGTAGTCGCACCAAAAATTAAGCTAGAAGAACCGAAAAAATTCAAAAAAGCCGATCTTTTCAATATGCTTGGCGACGACGAAAGCGGTAGCGGTAGAACTAGAAGTCTTGCTTCTATAAAAAGAGCTAGAGAAAAAGAAAAGCGTAAATTAGTATCACAAGCACCTGAGAAAGTATATAGAGAAGTGACGATACCGGAAGTTATCGGAGTCGGCGATCTTGCAAATGCTATGTCTGAAAGAGTAGCAGATGTAATTAAAGAATTAATGAAGCTCGGTATTCTTGCAAATGCCAGCCAAACAATAGATGCCGATACGGCGGAACTAGTTGCAACAAATTTAGGGCATACGGTAAAAAGAGTTCAAGAATCGGATGTTGAAAATGTTTTAATTAGTGATGATAAGGTTGAAGATTTGAGAACGCGTGCTCCGGTTGTTACAGTAATGGGACATGTAGATCACGGTAAAACATCATTACTTGACGCTCTTAAATCTACGGATATTGCTGCAAGTGAAACTGGAGGAATTACCCAGCATATCGGGGCTTATAGAGTAACTATTGCAGACGATAGAGCGATTACTTTTATTGATACTCCGGGTCACGAGGCTTTTTCGGAAATGCGGTCAAGAGGTGCTAAAGTAACAGATATAGTTATTATAGTAGTCGCAGCAGATGATGGAATCAAAACGCAAACGGTTGAGGCAATTAATCACGCAAAAGCAGCGGGCGTTCCTATAATTGTAGCTATTAATAAGATTGATAAGCCTGATATTGATATTGAGCGTGTAAAGAACGAATTATATGTCCACGAAATTATAGGTGAAGAGGCAGGGGGTGACGTTATGGTTATTCCTATCTCGGCACTAAAGAAAATTAACTTAGATAAACTTGAAGAAGCAATTTTATTAATTGCAGAAATGCAGGATTTAAAAGCGAGTCCTTTCGGTTCGGCTGCCGGTGTTGTAATCGAGTCAAAAATCGAAAAAGGAAGAGGAACGCTAACCACTATATTAGTTCAGCGAGGTACTTTAAGAAACGGTGATATTATAATAGCAGGTAGCTCTTACGGTAAAGTTAAAAAGATGACTAATGATAAGGGATTAGAAATAGTGGAAGCAACACCGTCTGTTCCTGTAGAAATTCAAGGTTTAAATGAAGTACCTTTTGCCGGTGATAAATTTAACGTAGTACAAAATGAGAAACAAGCAAAAGATATAGCCGAATATAGAATGCGTCTTGCTAAAGAAAAGAAAATATCTATTGCACCGCGTTCAAGTTTAGAGGATTTGTTTTTAAAAGCTTCCGGTAATAGTAAAATTAAGGAATTACCTTTAATTATTAAAGGTGATGTCCAAGGGTCGGTTGAAGCTATTTCAGGTAGCTTATTAAAATTACCGAGTGATGAAATAAAGCTTCGTATACTTCATAGCGGCGTAGGTCCGATAACGGAATCCGATGTATCTCTTGCACATGCTTCTTCAGCTATTATTGTCGGCTTTAACGTTAGAGCAGGGGCAAATGCTTTAACTGCCGCAGAAAAAGAAAAAGTCGATATTAGATATTATAGTATAATATATAATTTAATTGATGACGTAAAAGCCATTATGAGCGGTATGCTTGATCCGATCGTTAGAGAGCAATATATCGGAAGCGTAGAAATTAGACAAATATTCAATATTACCAAAGTCGGTAAAATAGCCGGTAGCTATGTAACTAAAGGGATTATTAAGAAAGGAGCGGGCGTACGCTTATTACGTGATAATGTAGTCATTCATGAAGGAAAACTCAAAACTTTAAAACGCTTTAAAGATGAAGTTAAAGAAGTTAGAGAAGGATATGAGTGTGGTATAGCATTTGAAAATTACGAAGATATTAGAGAAGGAGACACAGTTGAAGTTTTTGAGCTAGTTCAAGAACAGAGACAATTATAATATACTCTGCTGCTTTCAAGAATTGCTCTTTCATTTTATCAAGGATTCGCATCCTCACCTATTAAGTATAGGCTGCGGGTGCTCACCTTTCAAAATAAAATTCAATTCTTGAAATCATTTGAGTATATACGAAAATCAACTTCAAAAATTGGCTACGTCATCCTACAAGTACTGCGGTACTCACGTGGCATTGTTGCGTGGATCAGTTTTAGCTCTGTCATCCCATGGCCCTTCCACGGGATCCAGTTAAAAGTACTAAAATTATTAGTATTTTTTATTGTTTTTATGGACCTAGTTAGCAAGCGAACTAGGTGACACAGTGGGTTTTACTAGTCCACGCAATAAGACCTTCCCACCTACGCAGGAATAACATTTAGTAGAATATCCCTCTTTGATAAATTAATCAATTTTAAGCAAAATATAATAAAAAAGTTAATAATTATTAGCCTTTATCTTGACCTCCTCATAATTTCTGTTATAATGCAACGCTGATTATTATAATAAGAAATGAGGAAGAATTATGGCAATAACATCAATTTTTAATAAGTTACAAAATTTAATCCCACATAATACTTATCCAAAGCCAGCCTCTTATCTTGCTAACGATGAATTTAATTATCGTTCAAATGAAGAATTAAAAATTGGGGGGTATAAAGATACTCTAGGCATCTCTCAAATTAAATATACTGATATTATGAATGAGCTTGATGGTAGCGAAAAAGTAACTAACACAGCTGAAAGTAAAGGCTTTTTCAGTACATTTAGTTCATCATTAAAAACAGTTTATGATTTTGGAGTAAAGAGTTTTAATATTATAAAAAATACATCTAGTATTCTTTCTTCTAAAGTTGCTGAAACTTTTAATCTTGTGAGTAATAAAGTTTTTTCTTATTTAAATAATGAAGCTGAAGAAACATTTAATCTCTTAGATCAACTTGAAACTCTTTCTGATAATGAGTTAGTAGAAGAAATTTTAAACACGCCTGAAAATGAATTAGATGAAGTGTTTGAAAAGATGACATATGAAAAATTGGCAGAATTAATTAATAATATTTCCGATGAGCAAGCACAAAAATTAGTTAATTATATTTTGCCTTGGCATCTTGAAAAAGTAATAGATTTAATTACACAAGATAAGTTGGATAAATTATTTAATGAAAACCCTAATAATCTTTCTTTAGAAGAACTTACCGAGCAGAAACTAAAAAAATTATCAAATGAGGATATTTCTGATGAATCGCTTGAAAACATAATTATTTTAGCAGGAGAAGAAAAATTTGCAGAAAAGCTTGATATTATTCCAAATGAAAGTTTAGAAAGAATAATTGATAGTATTCCAAATGATAAATTAGCAGTGATAATTAATACCGCCTTAGATGAAGATTTAGAAAGAATCGTCGATAGTATATCAGATCAAAACTTATCAAAGACATTGTCAGAGATATCATCTTTATTACCTGAAGAAAAATTTAAACAAATAATGATCTTAATTCATGGTGAAGAGGTTGTAGAGCAGCTTGAAAATCAACAATTATTAGAAGAAATTATAAATACGCCTGATAGTGAATTAGATAAAATTAAGATTACATATGAAAAATTGGCAAAATTAATTAATAATACTTCGGATGAGGATTTAGAAAGAATTGTTGATAGTCATAGTTTATCAGGATCGTTAGTTCAACAAATAATAACCCTTATATATAACAAGAAGTGTGCAAAGCAAGAATCAGATGAAGTATCTGATAGTGATTCCGGGTTCTCTGATTATGAAGATGAAATAGAAGTATCAGGTAATGATTTTGGATTCTTTGATTATGAAGATCATGTAGTATATTTATAATAAAGCTCTTATGTCAACCTATCTTATGGTAGACAAAAAAATGGATTCCTGTTTTTAGCAGTTTTGTTGCATGGATCAAAAAACCTACTGGGTGTCATACCGTGGCTTGTCCACGGGATGACAAAAAAACTGAGCCATGCAACAATGTTGCTTTTAACTAGGAATGACGTAATTTATTGCTATTTTAGCATCAGGTGGGCGTATATATAACGGTTCGATAGAGCTATTTAACTTCATACAGCTCGATAATCTACTAGCAATATATCTACAAATAACCCATGCTTTAACTCGTGCAAAACGTGGCAAGGTTATTATATTCGGTAAATGTATAATTTGGTGATATATAAATTCAAGCCCACTACCGCAGCAAACTATATTCCCTTTCTCATTTGCAAGCAGTTTTATAGCATACTCGAAATCTATCAATAACGGCTCTTCTATTTCTCCTGATTTATGAAAAACTTGCATATAAAGCTGTGAGCGATAAGCGTTTAAAAAGACATATATTTTATCATAATCTTTAACTTGAGTTATGGCTCTAAAGTAAGCATATTCAAAATTGCTAACCGCTACTGCTTTAATATTTTCCTTGGCAAATAATATACCTTTAGCACTAGCAAGTCCTATCCTAATACCTGTAAAGCTACCAGGACCTAGAGTTACCGCTAAATAATCTAGATCATCATATGAACATTTAGCCGATTTCATCACGTCTTCTATCATAGGCATGAGATTCTCTGCTTGCGTGGAAGAGCGTAATTCTTCTATATATGCCAGAATATTCTCATTTTCGGATATTGCTACCGATGCAGTATTATTGGCTGTGTCAAATGCTAGTATTTTCATAGGTTATTATTTGAATAAGTCACTATGGGTGCCGAGTGTACCGGAAAATTTTTAAAAAATCTCTTGTGTCATTCCTGCGAAAGCAGGAATCTAGGCTAAAAAAGTCTTTTTATTATATTGTTTTCTTTTTGAGTAAAGCTTTTAAGAAGCTTTACTCAACTGGATTCCCGCTTTCGCGGGAATGACATAGAATAAAATACCAGAAGTTTGCAAAATCATATTAAATTAAGTTTTTTATACATTTCTTTATATGAAGAATATTTATTAATATTTAAACCTTTTGCTGATTCTTCTAATATTTTAATTGATTCTGCATTTAATTCTTTTTCCTGTTCTATTTTATGATATATCGCTTCTCTTACAAAATTCATAATAGTATCATTTTTATGTGCAGTATGAACTTTAAGAAAATGATGTAATTCGTTTGGTATATCTATGCTTAGTCTAGTCATATTACGTACTTATTTAAGTAATTACTTAAATAAGTATATCATTAAAAAAGAAAAATAAAAGTAAAAATATAGCCTCTAAGAATTATTTAAAATATACTCCATAAAAATTTGGCGTGCTTCAGCCTGTCTATTATTATGAAACAAATACCTATTAAAAAAATAGTTTGTTAAGGTTGAAGCTTGTCTTTTTTCTTCTAATGTAATCTCACTATCATCTGAAAGTAAAAATTTTGGTAAAATCAATAATTTATCTTTGTAAGGTTTCCCTACTTCATATGATAGTGCTCTAGCTGATTTAGGTGATACATAGTTTAAATCAGTTGTAACATGAGTCACGCCGCACTTGGTAAGATCAAGCTTATAACCCGTCTCGGCAAGTAAAGCTAGCTCAAAATTAATATAATCACGAAAACAAAAATTCTTTGATAAATTATCTAAATAGTTAATTAGAAATGAAAAAAAATTAGAATGTTCTTCTCTTTCATGAAATAACTCTTTGATTAAAGATATAACGGAATTAAAGGCATATAATTTAGCTTTATTTATGATAAAATAACCAGTGTAAGATTTGATGAGTTCGCATTTAGCCATGCCGATATGTTCGTGTAGTCTTGCCTGCCAAAGAAAATCTACAATATTTCCTTCTTGATATATAAATTTGCTTTTTTTAGAAGATTCTTTTACAACTCCCGAATATAAACCATGATTTTTAGTAAAAACCGTAATAATAAATGTATTTTCTTTTAAAGGTTTTTTAGCAATTATTACTCCTACATCTTTGATATTCATAGTTTTTTATTAAATTTTTGTCATTGCGAGGAAATTTACAATAGTAAATTGACGAAGCAATCTCGGGAAAATTCTTGAGATTGCCACGCGTTCAAAGATCGCTCGCAATGACGGTTTTGGTTTTGCAAAACAACCCCTTAGCTTCCTTAGAATCCCCTGTATATACTATATTATTGTATCCTAGTTTGATTGCAGTAAATAAAGCAGGATGGTCATCACCTACATCTGCAATAATATCTACAACTTTTTCCGGAAATTCTATGCTTAAAGCTTTAAGCATTTGATCAATTACTAGTATACCATAATATTTCACGCTTCCGCTTGGAGTAGTTAACACAAATTTTCCTTTTTCAGAAGATAAAAAATTTCGTGCTTCTTCCAAATTTCTTACCTCATAAACTAAAGTATTTTTATATTTTTTTTTCATCTAATTATCTCTTTTAAATCCTTTAAATGTGAGACGGAAGATATAAAGTCATACGTTAAATTCTCAAGTTTAGAGCAGATAATCTTATTAAATCCAAGCTTTACGGCTTCTTTTATTCTTGTTTCTGCTTTTGCAGTTTTTCTTATCTCACCCGATAAGCTTATTTCGCCGAAGAAGACGCTATGTTCGGGTACAGGTTTGCCGGTTGCGGCAGATATTAAGCTCGCTGCTACTGCAAGGTCCGAAGCAGGATCGGCAATTTTAAGCCCTCCAGCGATGCTTAAATATACTTCATAATTAGCAAGATTAAGTCCTATCCTACTACTAAGCACGGCAAGTATCATTGATAATCTATTAGCGTCCCAGCCCACCGCAGAGCGTCTAGGAGTTACCATATTTGAAGGTACTATGAGGGCTTGTACTTCCATAAGTAACGGTCTTGAGCCTTCAATTCCTGCAAAAATAGACGTACCTATAACGTTCTGCTCTCGCTTCATCAAAAATAGTTCAGACGGGTTTGTTACTTCAATAAGCCCGCTGCCGCACATCTCAAATACTCCTATTTCACCCACACCGCCAAAACGATTTTTATATGAACGTAAAATACGGAAATGATTATTATGATCTCCCTCGAAATATAGCACGGTATCAACTAAATGCTCAAGTATCTTAGGACCTGCTAGCTGACCGTCTTTAGTTACGTGACAGCTTAGTAAAATAATTATATTGTTTTGCTTAGCATAATTAACAAGTTCATTTGCACATATACGAATTTGTGAAACAGTGCCTGGAGGCGAGGATAATTCTTTTGTGGTAATTGTTTGAATAGAATCAATCACTACTAAATCAATATTATTTTTATTAGCTTCTATACTCGCAATAATATCTTCCAAATTAGTGGCTGCTAAAATATCGGTATTATAGTTAGTTAGATTTAACCTTATGGCCCTTAATTTTATTTGGTCTAATGATTCTTCGCCCGTTATATATAAGCAATTCATCTTTGATGCAAAGTTACTTGCTGCTAGTTGTAGTAACAAAGTAGATTTGCCTATGCCAGGGTCTCCTCCTATTAATATAGCAGAACCAAGCACCAAACCGCCACCTAGTACTCTATTTAATTCACCTATAGGGGTAGGGATGCGTAACTGTTCGGCTACGTGACCTGAAAGCTTATCGAAATCTTGTTTGCTACCTGTTTTAACAATTGCTTTATTCGTGCTTACTATCTCTTCGACAATACTACCCCATACACCGCAGTCAAAGCACTGCCCCGACCATTTAGGACTAGTATTTCCACAGTTAGAACAGATATAATGCTTCTTGTCTTTGGTCATGTTTTTAAGCTATGATTCAGAAGCGTTCCTATGTCATTCCTGCGAAAGCAGGAATCCACAAAAATAGTCTTAATTATTACATCCTTGACTAAGTAAATATATAAAAAATAAGTTTTTATATATTTCTTACTGGATTCCTGCTTTCGCAGGAATGACAGTAAATCTTAAAACCAACAGCTTACTCTTACCATATAGTTTTTCACATAAAATTTCAATATTTTCATCTAAAACATAATTATCTGTTTTAGCCATCTCAATAACTATGATAGTACCGTCTCTAAGCCAGTTATTTTTTATCAGCAATTTCATTACTTTAGTTACTATATCTTTATGATAAGGGGGGTCTATAAATACAAGATCAAATGATTCATTTGCTTTCGGTAGATTTAAAGCATTAATATTAACCAAATTAACATTGTTTTCAATGTTTAGAGATTTAGCAAATCCTTCTGCTATTTTTAATGAGGATGTATCAATATCAATTAAGGTAGCAAAGCCTGCTCCTCTTGATAGGCTTTCAAAAGCAAGGCTACCGCTACCGGCAAATAAATCGAGAATGTGGGTATTTTCGTTAAATAATTTATTACCGGTAAACTCACCGGAGGTTAATATACTAAATATTGCCTCTTTGAGCTTACCGGTGGAAGGTCGATATTTGATATTTTTAGCGGTAGGTATAATTTGGTTTCTATATTTACCGGATATTATTTTTAACACTTATTTAGTTATATGCTTCTTTTGTTGAATTTGTTTTTTTTTTGTCTTTTATTTTTTCGACAAATCCTTTGCCTTTAGTGTTAGGCTTAAATTTTGCTACAAATTTACCAGGCTCTGTTTGTTGTTTTTCTACAGTTTTATCTTTCTTTTCTTTTATTTCTACTTTTGGCGTTTCCTGGTTTAAATTATTTTGTGCTTGTTTTAAAATATCTTGTTCTTTAGCTTTATCAATATTATTATTTACATTATTTAAATTTTCTTCCCTTTCTTTAGATTTTTCTGTTTCAGCTTTTTGCCTTGCTTGTTGTTTTTCTGTTACTAATTCATCAATATTTTCAGGAGGTGGTGAGATATATTTATCTATACTGCTAGTCAAATTTTCAAATGATTTCTGAAGATTGCGTAAAGGTTTTTGAGTAAGTTTATAAGTTCCGGTAGCGACTAGACCTCCAGCTAAAATACCTGCTCCTAGAATAACAGCTTTAGTAGCAAGGGCCGAGCCGGTGACCAATAATACAGGCATTGCTACAAAAGGTGCAGCTGCTACTGCAAGACCTGCTACTACGGCAAACCCTACTAAAAATTTCTTACTTGCTAAAAAATTTGTTACGCTGCTAATTCCTGATGTAGTAGTTTTAGCAATTTTTGTACAAAACTGTCCTACTCCGGTTTTCAGAAACCAACCGCTTTTTTCTCTTGCATGAATTTTATCTTGTAATTTAGCATGTTCGTTAACATTGACAGATGTTTTTTTACCGTCTTTATCTTGATGATCTAAATTCCCTTTAGCCTCACCTTTAGTATCATGCATCTTTGTAGCGTCGTTGATTTTTGCTTTATCAAAATCTGCTCCTTCTTTATTAATTCCAGCTAGATTTGCTGCTTTTAGATTTGCTTGTTTTAGATTTGCTTCTTTAAATATAGCCTCGGCTGCTTCTACTGCTTGCATATCGGCATTTTCAAGCACCGCTTTAGTGAAATCAGCTTTAGTAAGATCGGCACGCTGCATAATTGCATTTTTAAAGTTAGCTTCCTGAGCATTAATATTTTTAGCAATAGCATCAGAAATATTTAATCCTTCAGCTTCTGCTTTTTCTAAAGTAGCATTACTTAACTTAGCAAATTGTGCAGTTGCATTAGTAAGCGTAGCGTTTGTAAGATCGGCATATTCAAGATTTGCTTTATCAAGCTTTGCTTTTGTTAAATCAGCGTTCTTAAGTTTAACACGCTGCATTATAGCTTCTCTTAAGTCAGCTTCTTTTAAAGATAGTATATTTTCAAATTCAGCATCGCTAAAATAGGCATTCCTTGCAGTTATGCCTTGCATGTTACATTGTTCTTTGAATTTTGCTTCTAACGCACGTGCATTATTCATAAAAGCATTTTCAAGATCAGTAGAAACGATATTTGCTTGATCTAGAAGTGCATTATTTAAAACTACCCCCTGCATTTGAACTCTTTGCATATCTGCATAAGCAAGTGATATACCGGTAAGATTAGAGTTTTTCCATTCTGAATCTTTAATAATTAACTTTTCAGCATCGGCATTAACCATCATAACAGCATTAAATTTGCTATTTGTTACTTCTGCTTCAGATAAATCTACTTTAGGCATGTAAGCTCTCGACATATCACTATTTTCAATTTTACTATTTTTAAGATCAGCAAAAAGAAATCCTGCGTTACGAGCGTTAACATTTTGAAAAACGGCATTTTGTAAATTAGCTCCTTCAAAATTAGCAAAATCTAAATTACAATTTGAGATATTAACATTTTCTAAATTAGCTGCAACAAATAATGTATTCTTCAGGTTAAGATTAGTAAGAGTTCTACCCAATAAATTAATTTCTGAAAGATCAGGAACTATATTTAAATCTTCTGAAAGATTTTTTTGCTTTCTAACAAATTCGGTAAGAGATAATTTTGTGTCAGATTGTTTTGCTGCTTCAGCTAAATATAGATCAAATTCGGCAGAAGTTAATTTTATATATTCTTTCGGTATATCACGCTCTTTGGCAGTCGAACCTATAATATATGATGGGTCTAGTTTTATTTGTATTTTTTCATTTTTTAGCTGCTCAAAAATATCTGCAAGACCGTTACCGCAGAACATTCTAAGGTTATCTAAAGCATATATTTCAGTTTCTAATTTATTTACTTCATGCTGTAACTTGTTGATTTTTTCTAATTCGTTTTGTCGGTTTTGAGCAATAGTTTCTGCACTATTCCAAAAAGCATTTAAAAGATTGGTAGCAATCCCAGGATTATCTAGGTTTTGCTTTAGAGTTTCTAACTCTTCTTGCTTAGTCTTTAGCTCTTTTGATTTAACTGTATGTAAAGTTTCTTCGTCTTCCGTAGCTAGAATATATTTCTTTTTATTTGTAGTTTCATCTATAACTACTTCTTTAATGCGTTCTTTTTCTAAATCCTTATCTATATATTTATTTAATCTTTCAAGATCTGAAAAAGATAGTTTTATATCTCGTATTTTATCTTTTAGATTGGGGATTTTATAGTTATCATAATCATAATCTTTATAATTAAAGTCTGTGTAATGAAGATTTGCTCCTCTAAAGTCGGTACCGATAAATGTACAATCATTAAATTTTACATTTGTTAAATCTGAATCACATAATATGGTATTTGTTAAGTCACAATTATTAAATACGGCATCTGTTAATATTGTACCTTGGAAATTAGCATTGACTAAATCTGCGTTAATTTCCATATTTTCTAAGCTAGTAATAATAATTTTATCATTATCTTCAGCGAAATATTTATTTTTGATAAAATCATTTAATGAGACACTAGGGTTATCTTTTATATAACCAAGATAATCGTTTAAGTCTTTTTCTTCACATTTATATATATTAAGATTTGTCATATGTTTTCTATATGATTAGTTAAAATGCGTTAATAATAACACATTACTAATTATTTTTCCAGTATTTTATTATTTATTTCTTTATAAGCTCCGGGTTTTAGATTATCTATTGTAAAACTACCATATTGAATCCTAATTAATTTGTTAACTTTTAGTCCAAAATACTCGAATATTCTTCTAATTTCCCGATTTTTTCCTTCAAATAAAACTACTTCAAACCAAGAATTACTCTTATTTTGCTTAAATAATTTTATCGAATGAGGATTATAAAATATCCCGTCAATTTCTAAATTTTTATAATCGCTTTTTAGTAGAATATCAGACTTTCCATATGCTCTAACATGATATACTCGCTTTAACCTATTTGAGGGTAGCTCAAACTGACGAGCTAAGTCACCGCTATTAGTTAGTAATAACAAACCTTCGCTATTTAAATCTAGCCTACCTATTGAAATAACACGAGGTAAGCCGGTTAGCTGCTCAAATACCGTTTTACGAGATAAGGGATCTTTGTGAGTGGTAATTAAACCGACAGGCTTGTAATAAATCCAAAGCCTTGGTTTTTGCGATTGATTGATTAATATGCCTGATACTTCAATTTGATTACTAATATCAACATTTGTAGCCGGTGATAAAATTGTAATGCCGTCTACTTTTACTTGCCCTTCGAGTATCAGCTTTTCAGCATCACGCCTAGAACATATTCCTGCATTACTAATTATTTTGGCTAATCTCTGCATTTTTAAATATAGTAAATTTCATAGACATCTTTCTAAACCGGCTTCTAGAGGTTATTTAGAAAGCTGTCTAATAAAAACATACAAAAATACCCTTAAAAAGCAATATTAATAATTTGACATAAATTATTAATATAATTATATTATATCATTACATATACTTTAACAAAATTATACGAATGTTAATTTTACTTATCAAAACTTTTTCCTTTAAAATCTTATCTTCTTTTTTTAGCTGATTTTCTTTTTAGCAAAAATTACATACTTTTTTCTTTAATCTAAACTTCATTAAATTATGCAAAAACTTATTGGTTCAATCCTGTTAATTTCAGGTACTTGTATAGGTAGCGGTATGATAGCACTGCCTATGGTATTAGCAAAATTAGGTATAATACCTAGTATAATATTGATGTTTATAATTTGGTTTATAATGTATTATACTTCTTTAATTAACTTGGAGCTTAATCTTCAAGCGGGTAAAGGCTTAACACTTGGGACACTTGGAAAATATTTTTCAGGACATACTGCTCAAATCATTGGTACGGTAAGCCTTAAGCTCCTTTCATATGCTTTACTTGCAGTATTTATATATGGAGGCTCTTCAATATTACAGAAGTTATTAGCTTTAGATACAAGTATAACTGATATAGGAGCATGGTATGTTATTATTAGCATTCTAATATTATTATTACCTCTAAAGTTAGTAGATTATATAAATCGAGTACTATTTATCGGGTTGCTTATAATAATTGCAATTTTAGTTATTGGACTTGTTTCCATGATTCAGTGGGATAATTTACCTTTATTCTCACCAAATTATAAAGAAATATCTATATGGGGCGTAGTAACTCCGGTAGTTTTTACTTCATTTGGTTTCCAAGTAATCTTCCATACCTTAACTAATTATTGTAACAAAGATGCTAAAATGCTAAAGACGGCGTTTTTATTTGGCAGCTTAATTCCTGCAATAGTATATATAATTTGGACTTGTAGTATTCTTATTGTAGTACATCATAATAATCCAACATTTTACCAACAAATGATTACAGGTAATGTAGAAGTCGGAGATTTAATTAAGGAATTAAGTAATATAGCAAAATGGCAGTTCGTACAATTATTAGTTTGGATAATTTCAACTCTTGCTATCGCTACCTCAATACTCGGAGTAGGAGTAGGGCTATGTGATTCTCTTAAAACTATGTTTATGAATTCGATACCGAATGTAGTAAGTCGTAATATGACCGCCGCTATTGTTACTATATTACCGGCCTATATTGTAGCAGTAGTAGTACCTAATGCTTTTATTACAATTTTAGGGTTTGCCGGTATGATTCTTGTAATAATTGTAATTTTATTACCGGTTTATCTGTTATATAAAGCAAAGATAAAGAATTTTTATTATCCTGAATTGCAAAAACAATATCTAATTATTATATGCGTAATTATTGGAATGCTTATAATGGGCTATGAACTTGTTAATATATTAGCTAAATAATATATAGTAATATTGAAAAATAGGAATTATGATAATAGAAAATAATACAAAGACAATCAAGCAAGCAGGGAATAACGGGCAAATATCCTTAGGAAAGAAATATGCCGGTAAGTTCATTCCTGATAATGAGATGTGGCTTTATAGGGACAATAATAATGAGGTGCTTGATAAAGCAATAAAATGGGTAGAAAAAAATAAACGACAAACGTCGTCATTGCGAGGAAGTTACGAAGTAACTGACGAAGCAATCTCGGGAAACATTCCTGAGATTGCCACGCTCACTAACGTTCGCTCGCAATGACGGCTTGGTGTCCACGCAATAATGACGTTAAAGTAATTCTGATTTAATTAGAACTAAAAGTTCTTTTCTCCAAATTACCAAATTTAGAAAATTGACTATCATAATAAAGCGGAACATTTCCAACCGGTCCGTTACGATGTTTTGCAACAATTATATCGGCAATATTATATACTTTATTGAGCTTATCTAACCATTCGGCATGTTTAGCATCGCCTGCTGCCGGTTCTTTTCTTGTTAAATAATATTCTTCACGATAAATAAACATTACTATATCAGCATCCTGTTCTATAGTTCCTGATTCTCTAAGGTCGGATAGCATAGGTTTTTTATCCTCACGTAGTTCTACCGCTCTTGAAAGCTGAGATAACGCAATAACTGGAATATTTAACTCTTTTGCTATTGCCTTTAAACCTTGGGTTATTTCTGAAATCTCGCTAACTCTATTTTCAGATTTACTTACTCCTCTAATTAATTGTAAATAATCGATAAATAATATACCGAGATTATGTTTACGTTTCATTCTTCTAGCTCTTGTTCTTATAGCGGAAATAGATAGAGCAGGGGTATCATCGATAAAAAATTGTAATTCCGATAAAGTATTTGCTTCTTTGCGAAGACGGTTATATTTTTCTTCACCTAGAATCCCCGTACGAAGAGAAGTAGAATCAATTTCTGCACACATTGAAAGTAGACGTGTGGTTAGCTGTTCTGAGGACATTTCTAAGGAGAAAAAACCTACCGACTGAATTTCCTGATTATCCCTAATATTTTTAAGACGCATATTATTACAGGCGTTAAGTGCAAGATTTATAGCAAATGCTGTTTTACCCATCGATGGACGTCCTGCGAGAATTAAAAGATCGGAATTATGAAAGCCGAATAATTTATTATCTAGATCAAGTAAACCTGTAGATATACCGATTACGTGATCGTTATTTTTCATAGCTCTATTGATGCTAGCAAGGGATTCCGAAATAGGAATACCGATTCTGGTAAAACTCTTTTCATTTAGGCTTTCGCTAGCTAAATCGTAAAGTTTAGCCTCGGCATGTTCAATCTGTTCTCTTGCTTCAATCTCTAATGAGGAGTTATAAGCGTCGTTTACTACTTCTTCACCGATATTGATTAAATTACGCTTTATTGCTAAATCATATATTATTTTACCGTAATCAACCGGATTTATTACCATCATTGACATAGTTATCAATTTTGCTAAATATTCCGCTCCTTCTATTTCTTGAAATAGTTCATCTTGAGTTAACATACTACGTAAAGTAATAGGTGTAGCTATCAAACCTTTTTCGGTAATTTTTTCAATTGCGTTATAGATTTTTTGATGAATAGGTTCGAAAAAATGTTCACTACGCAAAAATTCCGATACATAACTAAGTAATTCATTATTAGTTAGAATTGCTCCAAGTAGCATTTGTTCTGCTTGAACATTTGAAGGTAAAACCCTTGGGATAGGAATATCTGCTTCTTCGTTAGCAGCTATGTTTTTGTCATTATTTATTTTATTACGTGCCATTGTTGTTTGTTAAATTATTATATGGTTTGAAAAAAAGAAGCACTTTATGTCATTCCCGCATAGGCGGGAATGACATAGGAGCCATGCAACAAAGCTTAAAGCAGGACATTTTATATTATTCATTCTTTGCTTCATTTCTACGTTCAGCGATTAATTTATCTACTAAACTTTCTTCAGGTGGAAAATATTTATTAATGGTCTTACGGGCTTTTTTTAATGCAAGTTTTAATAGTAAAGTTGATACTTTATTGCTTATAACTCCCCCAGCGTTTAATTAAATTAGTTTCAATATCGAAAAAATCTAAAACTCTAGTAATAGAATGATTTACTATATCATCTATTGCTTTAGGATTATTATAAAAAGCCGGCACGGGCGGTGCTATGATACCGCCGTAATTCGCTACTTTTAACATATTTTCTAAATGTCCAATATGCAAAGGCGTTTCACGGGTCATTAAAATAAGTTTCCGTCTATCTTTAAGTACAACACCTGCTGCTCTACTAATTAAACTATCTTCCATTGAGTGAGCGATACTTGCTAAGGTCTTCATACTACAAGGGGCTATTATCATGCCTGAAGTTTTAAAAGAGCCGCTTGAAATAGTAGAACCTAAATCTTTATCATCATAATAATAATTAGCGAGAAACTTAACTTCATCTATAGAATATTTAGTTTCAAGCTTTATAGTAAGAGCTGCTCCCTCTGAAATAACTAAATGAGTTTCGATATTTTGTTCTTTTAGTACTTCAAGCAAACGAATACCGTATATAGCACCTGATGCTCCGGAAATTGCTATAATAATTTTTTTATCTTTATTCATCTAGGTTTCTATAATTTATCAGTTTAGTATATAATAAAAAAAAAATTATAAAATACATTATATATGCGAATAGCAAAAATATTATTACCGGCAGCAAAATTATTCCCTCTAGATTATTTAATCCCTGAAAGTTTAGTTTTAAATATCGGCGATCTTGTCATCGTGCCTTTTAGAAGTAAAGAATTAACCGGCATAGTATGGGAGTTTGCTACTATTCCTGAAGCATCGAAACTAAAAACCGTAAAAGAAAAAGTACCGCTAGATTTAAGTATTACTTCAGAAGTTTTAGAATTAATTAAATGGTTGAGTAGCTACTATATGTCAGAACTTGGGAGTATAGCCAAGTTAGTATTACCTATAGATATTGCTGAAAAACCGATTAAAGTTAAAGAGCAGAAAGTAAATAATAGCTTTGTGCTACCTGATTTGTCGGAAGAGCAGAAACAAGCAGTAACAATTTTGAATGAAAGTAATAAGCCAACACTTATTAAAGGTGTTACGGGATCAGGTAAAACAGAAATATATTTTCATCTAATAGCAGATTACTTAGTAAAAGGTAAACAAGTGCTTATTATGCTGCCTGAAATTGCTTTAAGTACACAAATTATTAATCGTTTTATAGAGCGATTCGGTTTTGAGCCTATCATATGGAACTCAAGCGTTACCAAAGCTCAAAAGAAAATGATTTTAAGAGGTATATTAAGCGATAAAGTTAAAGTAGTAATTGGGGCTAGAAGTAGTTTGTTTTTACCTTTTAAAAATCTCGGTTTGGTGGTTATAGATGAAGAGCATGACGATTCCTATAAACAAGATGACGGTATATTATATAATGCTCGGGATACGGCTATCGTAAGAGGTACATTTGATAAAGCACAAATTGTTTTGTGTTCGGCAACACCGTCTATTGAAACGATGTATAATATAGAAATAGGTAAATATCAATTGGTTACATTGGTTAATAGATACAATAATGTCGATTTGCCGAATATAGAAATAATCGATATGACTAAAGAAAAGCTATCTAAGAATTCCTATTTATCCAAGATTCTTATAGAAGCTATCAAAGATAATTTAGATAATAAAAAGCAAGTATTATTGTTTCTTAATAGGCGTGGTTATGCTCCGCTCATGCTATGTAAAGCTTGTGGTCATAGATTTACCTGTAAATTCTGCTCTTCTTGGATGGTAGTACATAAAGCGACTAAAAAACTTGAATGTCATCATTGCGGTTATCAAAGTAAAATTTTTAGTTCTTGTCCTGAATGTCTAGAGGATGAAACATTAACTATCTGTGGTCCAGGTATAGAAAGAATAGAGGAAGAAGCGAAAGCACTCTTTCCTGAGAATAAAATTGCGGTGATAAGTAAAGATCATGCTAAAAACCCTGAAAGAATAGCACAGCTTCTACATCAAATGGAAAATTTAGAAATTGATATATTAATAGGAACGCAAATGATAACGAAAGGCTATCATTTTCCAAATCTTACTTTAGTTGGAGTAATAGATGCCGATCTTGGGAGTAATAACGCCGATCTTAGAGCATCTGAGCGGACTTTCCAGCTACTACATCAAGTAGGCGGTAGAGCGGGTAGGGGAGATGGTAAAGGTGTAGTATATTTACAAAGCTATTATCCTGATAATATAATTTTTAGTTATGTTAAAGCCGGCGATGAAGATAGTTTTTTTGCAAATGAACTTGAAATAAGAAAATCAGCAGATATGCCGCCATTTTCCAAAACGGCATCGGTAATTTTATCAGGTTCCAATGAGTCTAAAATTTTAGAGATTGCTAGAGCTATGGTCCGAATTGCACCAAAAGCAAACGTGAAAATTTTAGGACCGGCAAGCTCATTAATGTCAAAGCTCGCCGGTAAATATCGTTACCGGATACTTATTATAGCCGATAAGAAATTTAATTTGCAGAAATATTTAAAATTTTGGCTAAGCCTTATAAAAATTCCTTCTTTTTGCCATCTAAAAATAGATATCGATCCTAAAAGTTTTTATTAGCTTCTATATCTTTCTCCTTTATTCTTCGACGGTGGAACATTAGATGAATGAGGAGAAGGATTAGTAAGAGATTTTTGTATTTCTGCTATAGCTTTTTTAGTATTTTGAGTAGAATTTTTTATAGCGTCTTTATAAAAAGCAGCTTTAGCTTTATCTCCGGTAAAAGAATATTTTATAAAATTACCAATATTTTTCCAAATAGGATTATTATCCATTTTTGTAATTTCTTCACACCATTTACCTACCTCTTTCAGTTTTGCTTCAACTTTAGTTATAGCAGCTGGATTATGTTTATTATCATCATAAATTTGAATAAGGTTATTTACTTTTTCTTTAAATTCAATGTGTTTTCTACTTTGTTTTAAATGACCTATTATATCATCATTGTTTACTAATTCTCTAAGATTATCAATTATATCAGGTAATTTAGGTGGTTCAGGTAATTTATAATGTTGATTGATTTTCTCAAATTTATCTTTATGTGGATGATTCTTTATTAGCTCATCTTCTATAAAAGAAACAAACTCCTTTTGAGGTACTCCTACTTGATTTATTAGTCGTCCTAATGATTGTTCATAAGCTTTAACAGTAACATCAAGACGCTTTCCTGCCATAGAATTGCTTAATTCTATATAGCGGCTAAATTCCGGAATAAAAGCATCTTTGGTATCAATATTATGATTTTTAAAAAATTTCTCTATTTTTTCTTGTACGGTTAAATTAGATTGTTTTTTAGGTGTTTCTTCCGGTACTTTTGTTTGTTCCGGAGCGGGTTTTGAAAAAATAATAGGCTTTTGGGTTTCTACTTGTGGAGATGTGGTATCGACAAATATATCAAGTGCTTGGGAATGTGTAGTTAAGTCAGTCTGTTTTTTATGTTCCTCGTTCCATGCCTTTATTTTCTCAGGAGTAGGTTTTGGAGGAACAGCCGGTTTTGTATTTTTTGGTGGGGTATCTGATATATTTGATTTTTTTTCCCACTCTTTTATTCTATCTTTTACTGATTTTGGAATATTATCTTGTGCCATATTAAGCTCCTATATTTATTTACATAATTAAACCATATTTTTATTTTCGTTAGTTTGCTTAAATTTTTTATAAATTGCAAGTAAAATTTCTTTTTGTAATGCAATATTTTTACTATAAGATAATTAGGTTATATATTTTATATATTAGAATCCAAGTTATTAACTAAAATGAGATGTGAATTTTATGTACCCCCTTATTAGACTTAGAAGAAATAGAAAAGCTTTTTGGCTTAGAGAATTAATAGCCGAAAGTAGCTTATCGGTTAATGATTTAGTGCTGCCTTTATTTGTTGTTGAAGGACATAATGAAAGACAAGAAATTAAAACTATGTCCGGTATATATCGCTACTCTATAGATCAAATAGTAGAGACGGCAAAAAAAGCAGCAGGACTTGGTATTAATGCTATTGCATTATTTCCTAGTATTGATCAAAGTCTAAAAAGTGAAAATGCCGATGAAGCTTATAATTTAGATAATTTAATATGTAGAACTATTAGAAGCATCAAAAATGCTAATATTGATATCGGTATAATATGTGATGTAGCACTTGATCCTTACACTACAAGCGGTCATGATGGTATTGTGCATCATGGGGAAGTTGATAATGATAGATCGGTAAGAGCTTTATGTAATCAAGCATTAGTGCTAGCAAAAGCCGGAGTAGATATTGTTGCACCTTCCGATATGATGGATGGAAGAATCGGGGCTATAAGGGAATATCTTGACAAAGAGGGATTTATAAATGTTGGAATTCTTGCTTATGCCGCTAAATATGCTTCAAGCTTTTACGGTCCGTTTCGTGATGCTGTTAAGAGTAATAAAAAGAATTATTTAGATAAATCAAGCTATCAAATGGATGTACGTAATATTAAGGAAGCAATGCTTGAGATTGAGCATGATATAGCAGAGGGATCCGATATGGTTATGGTGAAGCCCGGTATGATGTTTTTGGATGTTATTCGTGAAGCGGCGAATAATTTTAATGCTAAAATTTTTGCATATCAGGTTAGCGGAGAATATGCAATGTTAAAATTTGCAGCAGAAGCAGGGGCAATTGATTGGGAGAAAGCTTTGATGGAGTCATTAATTAGTTTTAAACGTGCCGGTGCAACCGGTATATTTACCTATGCTGCTCTTGAAGTAGCTGAAATATTAAATAATACCCGATGAACTTCAAAAATTGGCTACGTCGTCCTACAAATACTGCGGTGTTCACGTATTAAGTATACGCTCCGCTCCTCGTCTTGTGGACTCCTTGCTCTTTTTGAAGTTGATCTTCGTATATATAATATATATATTTTATTTAATTGGAATTAAATATACTTAAATCCAAATTTTGTATTATGGAGCGAAAAAAATGATCAAAGATAAGAAATCAGTAATTAAAGGTTGGAATTTTTTAAAGCCTAAAGGAGGCGGAGCTAATGAAGCAGGAGAGCATGGCGGCGTATATCAAAGCTCAGACGGTAAAATTACGGCGATGATAAAAAAAGAGGCTTCAAGCTCAAAAAATATAGCCGAGTTTTTAGGCTCCCAAATTTTTGAAGCTATAAGTCCCGGGAATGGAGCAAAGGTTAATTTAATTGCTCCTGATGATTTTAATAAATCTAAAGCCGTTGATTCACAAATATATGTCAAATCTGAATTTTTTGAGAATTATAGTAGTGATATGTATGTGGACATGGATAAACATATGTCTGCTAAAACTAAACCGAGTTCTTGGTTTAGAAAGGACGGCGGTAGACCGCTTTTTATGGGGGCTAGAAATAAATTATTTAGAACCTTAGAAAATGCTTTTAAGGAAATTAAGTATCAGAACTTTGAAAACATTATGCCGGCAAGTTTATTGATCGGCGATTTTGATATACATGTTGGAAATATAGGTGTTATCAGAGATCAAAAAAATCCAAAAACTTTACCTAAATTAGTAAGAATTGATTTTGCCGGTAGTTTTGATAATTTAACAAATAATATATATCCGCATTCAAGAGCCAAACATTTGCCTGGATTCGGTCCCACTAACCATTTTAGAGAATTTCCTTCTAATTTAAGAACAAAAAATCCTAATTTTGCCGATAGCTTACTTGCAGTTTCTAAAATTGATTTAAGCAAAACCATTGATAAAAGTTTTGATGAATTAACTAAATATTATAGTAATGAAGCAATTGCAGAATTTGCAAAACAAGCAATGCCAAAGAAATTTAATAATAAAAAGTCTAAAGAAATAATGCCTGAAGAAATTAAGGCTAGTTTAATAGATACAATGAAAAAAAGGCAAGAGTCCTTAAAGGAATACGGCTTAGAAATTAAAGTAAATAGCTTAATTTCTAAAAAATATAGTTTTCCTTATTACGAAGTGAAAGAGCAAGGATTAAAAACATTAATGAAAGAATATCCTGATTATTTTGAGAAAATTCTTAATTATGAAGAAAGAAAAAAAGGAGGACAAAAACTTAAATTAAGAAATAAAATTACTACTAGTTTTGCAAGAATTTTAGAAATACTCGGTATTAGGGATAGTGCGAAAAAACATTTAATAAAGACAATAAAAAGTTTAAATGAAGATATTAAAGATGAAAGAAATTTAGCTGATTCTTCTGATAAAATAAAGAAAGAACCAAAACAAAAATCAGCAAAGACAAATATAGATGCAAATAGAGAATATGTAGACGCTCTAGAAAAATTTAAGAAAGAAGTCGGAACGGATGATATTGTTAGTGTTACTCCAAGTCAATTAGGTTTAGCTAAAAAAGCTAGAAAGTTAGATGAAGATATTAAAGATGAAAGAAATTTAGCTGATTCTTCTGATAAAATAAAGAAAGAACCAAAACAAAAATCTGTAAAGACAAATATAGACACAAATAGAGAATATGTAGACGCTCTAGAAAAATTCAAGAAAGAAGTCGGAACGGATGATATTGTTAGTGTTACTCCAAGACAATTAGGTTTAGGTAGAAAAACTAAACAGAAAGACCAAGATTTATTAAAATTAGATGAAGAAGATCTAAAACATATAAAGAATCTAAAAGAAAAGGTTATGAAGCCTACAAAAATTACTTCGGCTAGTGTTGTTAATAAAAAGTCTACACCGGCTAAAACGAGATAATAAATGAACCGAGCAACAAGAAGCCTACAACTAAGTAATTAATCAGTAAAAGCCCATATAGCATAGGAAGCTTAATTATCTCAATCTTTTTAGAAAAATACATGGCTTTTACTACTTTAAGATAATAAAAAGCAGCAACTACGCTGGTAAAAATACCACAATAAGCTAATATGAATTCTTCTTGATTAATTGCTTGGTAAAAAAGGTAATATTTACCGAAAAATCCTGTGAGAGGAGGAATTCCGATCATCGAGAACATAACTATGCTAATTATGGCAGCTATAGTTTTATGGTTCTCTGCAATTCCTTGTATAGTTTTAAAACTAGCTTTATCGGCGTCTTTACCGAGTAGCATAATTAAGCAAGTAAAAAATCCTATACTTCCTACCGCATATATTAGAATATATAGTAAAGCTGCTTTATACCCTTCTTGATTATGCAGAAGAACGCCGATTAATACATAACCGATATTTAAAATAGTACTATAAGCCATTAATCTTTTTAGAGAAGTTTGACGAATGGCTCCAAAAGCTCCAAACAGCATAGATAATATAGCAATTATCTTTATTAAATTATAATTAATAGGATAGTAATTACCTATAATTAATTTACTAATATTTAATAAAACAATAACCATACCTATTTTTGAGGCAGCGGTGAAATAAGTAACCGAACTAATCGGTGATCCTTCATATACGTCAGGGACCCAAAAATGGAGTGGAACGCTTGAGAGTTTAAAGAAAATACTACTTAAAAATAATACAATACCGATTATTAAACCAAGATTCATCCCAGAATTATTATTTAGTTTATATAAGATATCCTCAAATTGTAGGCTTCCGCCGAATCCGTATATAAAAGAAATCCCGAATAATGATAAACAACTAACTAAACTACCTAAAATAAAATATTTTAAAGCACCTTCCGATGATTTAATATCATTTAATTTGAATCCTGCAAGTGCATATGAAGTTAAAGCAGTAAGCTCCATACCGCAGAATAATAATAGAAAATTCCGTGATGAAATTGCAACAAAAATACCTACGACCGATAATAATATTAAAGTGATAAATTCAAACTTTAATTCCTCAGCAATAAGAATAGAGTAATCACGGTATATAATCATGGATATAATAGTGAATAGCAGCACTATGCTTTTACTAATACCGATATTTATTCCGGTAGCAAATGAGTACCATACTCCTTCATAGCTTGAGTACTTAAAGGTAAGAAAAATTGATAATATACATAATAAAATAATGATATTAGAAATAATTCTATTTTTATTTGGGATAATTACGGCAAAAAATTGCCCTAAAAGTGCTATTAAAGTCAAAGTTATTTCAGGAAGTAGCAGTAGCATATAAAACTAATATTATTTTATGGAAATATAGATATTAGTAAATAAATCATTTTTTATCAACAAACTTATATATAATATTGAACTTTAATACTACCTCTAATTAAAATTATTTTCTTCGTAAAATTTTACTTAGCTCTAATCCCATAATAATTATTGCGACTTGATAATTATTAGTTGCAATAAATAAAAAAATAAATTATTTTGGTTAATCAATTTTAAATTGCTTAAACAAATTTAAATTCTTAAACTCACACCTATAATTGTTTTAATCTAATTAGGTTTTCTAATAAAATATATTTTCTACCATTAAGTAAAAATATGAAGCCTTCTACTTCAAAATCAGTAACTGACAAGTTAAAAATCTTATATAGCTCTCACAATACTTTACCAAAGTTAATAGAAGATGAGAAAATCAAAGCTCAGTCTTTAGAGGAATATTATGTAAAATTACAGATATTACTGAGTGAAGATGATGAAGCAGGTAAAGCAGCATTACGCGATAAAGTTGTTGGAGAAAAGAAATCAGTAGAAATAGAGAATATTTTTAAAGCCATAGATACAAAAGAAAAGATAAGGGGGCTGCTTAAGAAAGAGCTACCTAATAAGGAGTATCAAATTGATAATATAGTTGAGTTACTAAACGAAGAAAAAAATGAGAAAAAAAAGTTTGATATACTTCGCAGGAATCTACCTAATAAAAGTGAATCGGAAATAAAAAATATAGCTGAATCGATAAGCAGAATTCAAGCAGATATAGGTAAAGTATTGTTACTTGGTAGTGCAGGAATAGGTAAAACTACGTTAATGCACTATCTATCTTATAAATGGGGAAAAGGGGAGTTATGGAACGATAAGTTTGATTATGTTTTTAGAGTTAAGTTAAAAGAGCTATTAAATGAAAGTTGGAAAGACGGTTATAGTGGGTATTTTGATATTAATAATTTATCTCAAAGTAAGCTTAATTGTTTTATCCATTATTGTTTAGGCGGTAGCGAAAGTACCTTAAGCGTTAAGAAAATAATGGATATCCAAAATAAAGATAAGATGTTGTTATTACTTGACGGATATGACGAAGTAGCACATTTAAATATTCGAGATGAATTTAAAAAGTTAATAGATAAAATATTAGAATATAAAAACGTAATAATGACTTCTAGACCTAATGCGGTTATAGAAGAAATGAGTAACAGGTTTGAGCGGAAAGTAGAAAATACAGGCTGGGATAGTGAGGGAATAGAGCAATATGTAAATAAAAATTTTGAGTATGATAAAGAGCTAGGAGTGCAATTAAAAAGCTTTTTGGATACTCATAGCCAAATAAAAGAAATATGCGAAGTTCCTATCAATACTGCATTAATATGTTTGGTTTGGAGCGATAAAGATATAAGGGATAAATTTCAAAAAAACAGTGATGAAGATTTTAATATAAGTCAGCTATATCAAGAGGTGGTAATATGGCTTGGAAAAAAATATTTTCAGAAATTTGAAAATGAAAGAATAGTAAATATTACTGACGGACAAATATTATCTACACCTGAATTGCAGTTCTTACAAGAAATAGCCTTTGAAGCTTTGGTAAATACAGGGAAGCTAGTAACACATCAATTAATAAAAGCAAAGTTAGACGATAAGAATTTCAAAACTCTTAATATAGAAAAAATAAATAAGCTTGGGCTGCTTAAAGCAGAAGAAACGGGCGAAAGCATAAGAAATCTAAATCATCAATTTATTCATTTAACATTTCAAGAATATATAGCTGCATGTTATTTAAAAAATCAGTTAGCAGATAACATCACAAAATACAAAGCAGCGAATTGTATAGGTAAGCATAGAAACGACCCGAAATATCTAATGACTCTGAAGTTTTTAGCCGGAATAGTAAATAATGATAATAATCAAGAATTAATAGAAATATTTTGGGAAGCCGTAACATGTAATGTTGATGGTATATTAGAGCTAGGAATTGAAAGAAAGATTATATTATTAATGCACTTGTTAGCTCAAAGCAAAATTAATGGGAAATTTGATAACAGAATACCAAATCTAACACAAATCCAAAATTTAATAGATGATATTGTATTAAAAGATATTACAATTTGGGAACAACATATAATAGACAGCGGCTATTTATCGGAAAAAATAATTAAAACAGTAAATGAAAAATTACGAAAAAGCAAAACTGATTTCCAGGAATTAAAAGCATCTGTAGGAATAATAACCAGTTTGGTAAATAGGCATGAATGGGGCAGTAAAACTAAAGTTTATACAAGATTAATCAGCTTATTAAAAGTTTAAAATAAGCAATTAAAGGAGTTAGTATTACAAAAATTAGATGAGACAATAGATGAAAAAGTAGTACGAGAAAGTTTAAACACAATAACATTATTATTAAATATTTGGGAATTAAATAGCTGTATAAATATAATATTGATTAAAGTAATTAATATTATGCCTGATTTAGATGAAGAATTATTAAAACAAGTACAAAAATTACAAAATAAATCTTTAGTTACTACTAGCATGATTGAGATAGTAAAAGCAATCCCTAGCTTAGCAAAAGAAGCATTCAAAGTATTGAAGGAACTACTTAATGATTCCGACGAAAGTATCAAATTTGCAGTTATTGATGGTATAGTTGAGATAGTAAAAGCAAATCTTAATTTAGCAAAAAAAACATTTAAAATGTTGAAAGAGCTACTTAGTGATGATGTTGTTATGTATTCAGCTATCGATAGTATGGTTAAGGTAGTAAAAATAATGCACACAACAGAAGCATTTGATACATTAAAAGAGCTGCTTAGTGGTGCTTGATATTGATAATTATACTCATAGTTATGTTAAGGGAGAAGCCGTTAGAAGCTTAAAGGAAGTAGTAAAAGCAATGCATGTAGAATCCGCATTTAAAGCATTGAAAGAACTAGTTGATGGTCCTAATAAAACTCTTAAGTATGCAGCTATTTGGAGTTTAGTTGTGGTAATAGAAATAAAGCCTAGTACCACAGAAGAAGTATTTATAATATTAAAAAAGTTAATTAATGATTCTAATAGTTATATTAGAGACGCAGCAGTTAGAACTTTAGGAGAAGTAGTAAAAGTAAAGCCTAGTACTGCAGAAGAAGTATTTGCAGTATTAAGAGAGTTGCTTAGTGATTCTGATAAATATATTAAGCATGCAGCTGTTAATAGTTTAGGTAAGATTAGTAAAAGCAAAGTCTAATATAGCAGAAAAAGTATCTACAATATTAAAAAAGGTGTTGAGTAATCCTGATTCTGATGATTATTTAAAATCTGAAGTTGCTAAAAGCTTAATTGAGATCGTGCGAGTAAAACCTAATACTACTGAAGAAGTATTTACAGTATTGAAAGATGAAATTATGGAGTCTAATAATTATCTTAAGCCCGAAGTTGCTAATATTTTAATTGAGATCGTACGAGTAAAACCTGATGCCGCAGAATACGTATTTACAATATTAAAAGACGCGTTTAGTGAGCCTGATAATTATTTCAATCTCTGAAGCTGCTAAGAGCATATCAGAGATAGTAAGAGCAAATCCTAGTATGGCAAAAGAAGCATTTAGTGTTTTGAAAAAGCTGATTAATGATCATAATACTGAAAATTTTATTAGATGTGACATTGCTAGTAGTTTAGCAGAAATAGTAGCAGTGATACCGTCAGAAGAAATAATTGCTGGATTGAAAGAGCTGCTTAATAATCCTAACTGTTATATCAGATATGTAGCTGTTTGGAGTTTAGTCGAGATAATAGAAATAAAGCCTAATATAGCAATAGAAGTATTTATAGGGATAAAAGAGTTGATTATAAATTCTAACATTGATAATTATATTAGGTGTGAGGCTGTTATGAATTTAGCAGGAATAGTGGAAGTAATACCTCATCTAGAAGAAAGAGCATATAGTGTTTTAAAAGGGCTACTTCTTAATAACCCTTACTACAATGAAGATGTCAAATATGCAGCTGCTATAAGTTTAATTAATATAATAAATGTAAAATCATTTGATAAAGCTAGTTATAAACAAGTTAATAGGTTGATAAACATAATTGCTCTAAATAGAACTCAAAATTTTGATAAAGAGTTGTATATAGAAATAGACGCCAAAATCGTCCTACACAAAATAACCCACCACCTCACTCAAGAATATGAGAAAGGTAAAAATCCTGAAGTAATAGAATGGTTTAATCGATGCTTTAACGAATTACCGAATATAAGTGAAACACGAATATTTTTAAAAGAAATATGTCAAAGCATATTAAAAAGCGGTGTGATAAATGAGTTAGAGAGTAAGTTTATTTTGAGCTGTATAAAGAAATATAATTTTACTTTTACGGTATCGGTTAGTAAGGAGCAAGAAATAGAAGGCAAGATAATATTTGAAGATAGAAACTATGAAATATTTAAAACCGATAATTCAGCAAGAAAAATAGTAAGTTTAGAAGAGTTTGCAACTAAATTACTTGTGGAAACAGATGATCCGTTAGCAGAACAATATAAAACGCATAAACCTTTATTCCTGAACAAAGGTTTAGCTCTTAAAATAGCGGCAAGCGATATTAACAATGTAAGTAGTATTACAAATGAAAATGCCAAACTTTCCACTGAAAAATATCTTTTATCTTATGCAGGTGATAATAAAGATAAGTTCGTAATGTTGTTAGAAAAAAGAAGTATTTTCGGTGAACATCTAATATATAAATTTAGTGAGGTTAATTTAAAGAAAATAGCCACTATTTATCCGGCAGAAATTAATAAAGAACTAAGAGGGCAACTATTTAACGAATTAGAATCCCAAGAACAATTTAATTGCTTTATTAAGAATGAAAAGCTTAAGCCTGAAGAAGAAAAACAAATATTTAAATGCCCTAACAAACTAAAGTTTGCAACCAAAATAATTCACGATGCGAAAATAAGGTTGAAAATCAGTAATTTTAAATTACTAGATGCTGGAGCAAATAAAAGATTAGATGCCCATGAAATTAAGATAGATAGCCATAATAAAATACTAAAAGACAGTAGAACAATACAAAAAGCAGAAATTTTCAGAGAGGCTGAAAGTTTAGCACAAGAAAGCCCATTATTATACGATTACTGTAATACATTTTATTGGAATATAGATGGTATCATAAAAGCTTGTCTTATTGCAGAAACTAAAATGTTTAAAAATAATATTAATGAGAAAGAGGGTATAATAAAAATATTAGCAAAAAGTTTAGGTTTAATAACGCAAAATCTTTTAATAGATATATTAACAGATTTGGCTTGCAGTATAGTAGAAGTAAGGCGTGAGAGAAAACGTGGAAATGAAGTAATTAGTATAAACGATATTATTCGCAATGCAATTGGAATGGAAGATTTAGACGATAGCTTAAAGAAAATAGCTATTAATAATACCTAAGAACGTAAAAACGAAATAATAAATCTTCCAAAAACTCCTGTATCAAATTCTCCGAAATCTCAAACTACAATACAGATAATTAAAGAATTCGTGTTTCCTAAAGCTTTAAAAAGACATGACATGGATAATTTAACCGTGCAACTAGCTTTAAAGAACTCTACTTTATTTATCAAATCTTTATATACAAACCGTGATGATATATTGAATAAAAAAAATGATCTTTACGTGCAGGATGAAAAGGGTGAAAATAGTAATATTATCTAATGTTAATCTCTTCTGATACCAAATAAATGCAAAATCAGGTAAGCAGCAATTGCCCATCTCCTAAGAATCGTGCATAAGGATCAGATATCTTTATCATGATTATCAGAAAGGAATTACTCTCACAAGATTTTCCCTATGCTTAACGGTATTTCATCACATTGTCAGGGTAGCTCTTTTTCGTACCCTTAGATTCATCTAGTGACATGGATGGTTTCCTGCCTAGCGGAAATAACTCTTTGAGATAACCTCGTGTCACACACTATTATATGGCTTTTCGGTTATTTAGGTATATGTTAAATATTTATGAATATCATATAAAAGTAATAAAAAACAAAAAATTTCCTTTCATATATCCTTTAGTGTTTTATAATGGCATACAAAATAGGGTTAATTTTATTCTGCACTTTGACCCAACTTAGTCAAAATGATATAATAGAAATAGAGAAAATACTTAAATCACAATTAATATAGCCAAAAATTTAATCAAAGCCTGTGCAAGAACTGACTTAATAGCTAACCTCAACCGGATTAAAGAAGGAAGAGGGTGAGAAACTTAAATAAATTACTTATACATGTATTTATTATCATTTATATTAGGAGGATTAAATGCATTACTCCGTCAATTACGTTTATCAATTAGCTCTATAGAGTTTTATAAAGACGTATATAAAAACTATCAAGGGTACGGAATAAGATATTTATTTACCTTATCTTTTATCCCATCAATAATTTATTGTATTTTTATATTAAATTACATAATAACTTTAAAAGATTATTTTAACGGAATACAATCATCAAAAGTTACAGACAATATTGAATATATTATCAATCAATTACCGGAAATTAAATATAATAATTCAAAAATTTCAGTTGAAGAAGTAGAGCCTATATATTTATATAGCAAGAATAACAATAAAATAGTTGTCATTGATACAAAAAATCAAGTTTCTAATAAAGAAAAAAGCAAAATACCGTTTGTACTTGAAGAGAATAAGCTGAAGATAAATTTAATTGTAGCCAATACTAAGAAAATTTTCCCAAGTACCGTTAACTATTCTGAGATATTCAAACAAAATGAAGTAATTTTAACTCCTGAAATAATAAAAAAATATTTTGCCGATAATTTATTATATGCACCAAATTTATTTATTTATTTCGTTATGCCGGCTATTATATTATTTTGGTTTGTAACATTCTTATTAGAGAGAAGTATTATAGTTTTGTTAGTATATAGCTTAGCTAATTTACTTACTACTAAAACTTCAATACAAACTTCTATAAGGTTAGTAATGTTTTCAAGCGGAGTCCCGATAATATTACAACCGGTTATTATTATATTAATACCAGAATTAAGCATATTATTACAGCTACTACAAATGTTCACAACTTGTTTAGTATTTGTCGCTATTTGGCAAATTAACAAGAGCCTGTCGAGTTATATATAAGAAAAATCGGTTATTATATAATATGTGATTTTAAATCCTCTAAGAGGAAGAGTAATTAATATTTATGATAAAAGCGGCTACTTAAAGCCGGATCAATTGGTAATTCATGAAAGAGAAGCTACTGGAGTAAAAAATGTTGAAGTAAAGAGAAATCTAAATTTCTTTCAACAAATTTTCGTTGCAGTAGGTCTTATAAAGGATACAAAAACAATCAAAGAAGAATTTACTTATACTACCGGCGATATACAAGGAATATTAAAGGATAACGGTCAATTTATTAATAATCCCGAAGAAATTAGAAAATTTGTTGATAAAAATAGAGATATTCAAATTGCGGATATTGATGGTATCGGTATTGGTAATTTAAATCATCAAGGTAAAATACAAATTAATTCAAAGCTTGGATTAAATAATGAAAAAATTATCCTTTATAAGGATGGTCAATTAGCTGCTATTGAAAGAAAAGGTCAACTTATGAATCAAGAAGGAGAGCCTTTATACAAAGACAACTTAATCCAAAAAGATAATAAAATTTATCTAGTTGGGGATGCCGGAAGAAATATTGATACACCTTTTAGAGATCCAAAAACTACAGCTAGAGATAATTGGAATAGGTTAATAAATAAATTTAAGGCTGCTTTAATACCGGAACATGAGTTAGGAAAATTAAACGATGCTATAGTAGATTCTGTAAGAGTTAAAGTAGTTCAGCAAGACCGTTATCTTCAAGAAATAGCTCAAGGTAAACATAAAGTTAATCTAGAAGAATTTAATATGTTAAAAATGAGTTCTGAAGAGCGAAAAACTTGTCAATTATCATATAATACCTCTGCTCAAATCTTACTTGATGCTAGAGGAAGAGTAGCAACTACTATTGGCAAAGAAAGTAAAAGTATGAGAGATGTTCAAGCATTTGTAATGGGAAAAGATGGAGCAATTTATATAGCTCCTCATAAAGGAGTCTATGAAGCGGATAAAACAATACCTAACCTCACTCATGCTTCGTTTTTAGGGGGAATACCGGCAGAAACTGCGGGTATTATTGGTATAAATAATAGAGGAAAAATTGATTATCTTAGTAATAATAGCGGTCATTATCAACCTGAAGCTTTAGATATGTACCGTGCTGTAAAAAAAATACAAGAAACTATGCCCGGTGCTTTAGATAAAAATTGTCAAATCGATATTCAAGGACATCCACGAATATTTGTTACTGATTTTATAAAAGATATGGAAACCAAAGTAGGTTTTGGAAAAAGTGCTAAAACCAAGCATGAAAAACTAAGAGAAAATAGAATAGAAAAAATTAAAAATTATCAAGCTAATTTAAAAAATATTGCTGCTTCTTCAAAACCTAAAGCTAGAAATAGAATAACAAACAGGGGACGTGGGTAAATAATGATGTCATCTCTGCGAGGAGGCATTGTTGCGTAGAAACCCAGGTCGTCATTGCGAGAAGTCGTAGGCGATGCGGCAATCCAGAAAAGTAATTAAAAAAATTCTGATATACAGAATTTTTTACTGGATTGCTTCGTCGAATTACTGTGTAATTCTTCTCGCGTATCCATGCAACAATATCCCTAGTTAATGCTGTATTAATAGCTTATTTATAATATTCTCTCTTTCTTTCTCACTTCTAACAGATTCTACGCAATTAAATTTTAGTTTATATTAACAAGCTAATTTTTTATTAAATGATTTATTAAATGATATAATTATATACTTGACTAAATTACTTGGGTATTGTAGATATAAAACAATTTTAAGTTTTAATAGGTTGGTTATATGATGCTGACGACGAAAGGAAGATATGCCGTAATGGCAATACTTGAAATGGCTGCAAAATCAAGTGCTGAACCGGTCACTTTGAATGAAATTTCCGTAAAACAAAATATATCGCTTAACTATTTAGAGCAGATATTTTCTAAACTTAAAAAAGCTGATCTAGTTAAAGCTATTAGAGGATCGAAGGGCGGGTATATTTTAATAGGTAACCTAGAAGAAATAAAAATTTCTGATATTATGGACGCCGTTAACGAAAATTTTATAATGACTACCTGCTATAAGAAGTCAGTTAAAACCTGCGTGCCTGATACAATAAAATGTAATTCGCACAAATTATGGAAAGGTCTTAGTAAGCATATTAGAGATTATTTTGAAAATATCTCGATTAAAGATGCTTTAAACTTAAATTTAAATATATGATATATTTAGACCATAATGCCACTACCTTTATCGATCCCAAGGTTAAAGGATATATAATAAGTTTGATGGATAAAGAGCTTAACCCTTCGTCAATACATAGATCAGGTGTGTTTGCTAGGAATGTTATAGAAGAAGCCCGTTTTCAATTAGCTGCAGCACTTGGTATATCATTATTTGCGGGAAAATATGATATTACTTTTACTTCTTCCGGAACTGAAAGTAATAATTTAATAATGAAAAATTTTTATGACGGTGATATTTTCATATCGGCTATTGAACATTTATCGATCTATAACCATATAAACTACGCTCCAAATATTAAAGTTATAAAAGTTGATAATCAAGGTTTGCTTGATCTAGAGCATCTAGAAGAATTATTGTCACAAAGTAGCGCTACAAAAAAATTAGTATCTATAATTATGGCTAATAATGAAAGCGGGGTGCTGCAAGATATAACCAAAATAAGTGAAATAGCTAAAAAATATGATGCAAAATTTCATAGTGATTTAGTGCAAGGTTTTGGCAGAATACATATAAATATCAAAGAGTTAGGATTAGATTTTGCTACAATCTCAGGACATAAAATAGGAGGTGGGCAGGGAGGAGCTGCTTTAATTTCTACTTCTCGCTTTCAGCTTACTCCGATAATTATAGGAGGTGGGCAGGAAAAATCCGTACGCTCAGGTACTGAAAATGTTTTAGCAATTGCAGGACTTGGTTTTGCGGCTGAACTGAGAAGAGAAAGCATCTCGGAAAATTACATAAAAATCAAAGACTTACAAGAAATTTTAGAGAAAAAATTAAAAAAATATCCTAAAGTAAATATTATTAGTAGAAATGCACAAAGATTACCTAATACTACTTTATTTACTGTACCAGGTACGGATGCACAAGTGAAATTAATCGGATTTGATTTACGTAATATTTGTGTAAGTTCCGGCTCTGCTTGTTCATCAGGAAAAATATCTAAATCGCACGTGTTAACCAATATGGGCATGAGTGAAGAAGAGGCAAAATCTTCAATTAGGATATCTTTAAGCCATGCTAATACAATTGAGGATATAGAAGTATTTATAAAAGCTTTTGAGGAGATTTATGATATATGAACTTTCCAACTCGTCATTGCGAACGGGCATTGTTGCGTGGATACCCAAACCGTCATTGCGAGCAGCCGTAGGCTGCGTGGCAATCTCATGAAATAATACTCCTGAGATTGCTTCGCCCTTATTACTACGTAATTCTTCTCGCAATGACGAAAAACAAACTATTTAACATTTATAACCATATGAACCCACAATTAAACAATCCAAACCTACCTATATATATGGATTATCAGGCAACAACACCGCTTGATCCAAGAGTAATGGAGGCAATGTTGCCATATTTTACTACCAAGTTCGGGAATCCTCATTCACGTAGCCATTCTTTCGGCTGGGAAGCAGAAAACGCCGTTGAAGAGGCAAGGAGTAGAGTAGCAAGGTTAATAGGAGCAGATACTAAAGAAATTATTTTTACCTCTGGTGCAACCGAATCCAATAACCTTGCAATAAAGGGAATAGCAAAATTTTACGGCAATAAAAAGAATCATATTATTACAGTAGTTAGTGAGCATAAATGTGTACTTGATGCTTGCAGGCATTTAGAGCAGGAAGGTATAAAAATCACATACTTACCAATTAAACCAAATGGAATAATCGATTTAGAAACTCTAAAAAATGCTATTACTGATCAGACTATGTTAGTTTCAGTTATGGCGGTTAATAATGAAATAGGTGTTGTTCAGCCTTTAAAGGAAATAGGAAAAATTTGCCGTGAAAGAGGCGTTTTTTTTCATTCTGATATTGCTCAAGGATTCGGTAAAATTCCAATTGACGTTAACGAGTTTAATATTGATCTTGCTAGTATCTCAGGGCATAAAATTTACGGTCCGAAAGGAATAGGGGCGTTATATGTAAGGAAAAAACCTCGTGTGCGTGTTACGCCACTCATAAACGGTGGTGGACAGGAGAGAGGTATGCGTTCGGGTACGCTACCGACTCCTTTAATCGTAGGGCTTGGCATGGCTGCTGAAATAGCGTATAGTGTGATGGAAAAAGATACTAAGCACGTAAATTACTTATTCGACAGATTTTTAAATAATATACATAACCGAATTTCGGAAGTTTATTTAAACGGTGATAAAAATCAAAGATATAAAGGCAATATAAATCTAAGCTTTGCCGGAGTAGAGGGAGAATCAATTATCCTTGCCATTAAAGATTTAGCGGTTTCTTCTGGTTCTGCTTGTACTTCTGCCTCTTTAGAGCCGTCATATGTTTTACGTTCCATGGGAATAGGTGAAGAGCTTGCCCATACTTCGATTAGGTTCGGCATAGGTAGATTTACTACCGAGCAGGAAGTTGATTACGCAGTAGATTTAATATGCTCAAAAATCGATAAATTAAGGGAATTAAGTCCTCTTTGGGAAATGGTGCAAGAGGGGATTGATTTAAAAAAGATTAAATGGGCTACCCACTAAAAATCGTCATTGCGAGGAGGCACATAGTGCCGACGCAGCAATCTCATTAAGTAGTATAAAATTCCTGAGATTGCCGCGTCGCTTAGCTCCTCGCAATGACGTTGAAACAAATAAAACCAAATTTTAGAGAATAACAATGGCTTATAGCAAAAAAGTGATAGATCATTATGAAAATCCTCGTAATGTCGGGTCGCTTGATAAAGAGAAAAAAAATGTTGGAACAGGACTAGTTGGAGCTCCTGCTTGCGGTGACGTGATGAAGTTACAAATCGAAGTTGATGATGACGGGATTATTACAGATGCTAAATTTAAAACATTCGGCTGCGGTTCAGCTATTGCTTCAAGTTCTTTAGTAACGGAATGGGTTAAAGGAAGATCGATAAATGATGCCGGAGAAATTAAAAATACTGAGATAGCAAAAGAATTATCGCTCCCGCCGGTAAAATTACATTGCTCACTACTTGCTGAAGATGCAATAAAAGCAGCTATTGCCGATTACAAACAGAAAAAAGAAAGCAAAAAAGACTCTTAAAACATGAAAAATGTTATTTCATTAACCGATTCTGCTGCAAAGCAAGTAAAATTGCTAATAGAAAAACGAGCCAAGCCTACCTTTGGTATTAGGGTAGGGGTTAAAGCCGGCGGTTGTGCCGGTCAGACTTATTACGTTGAATATGCAGATAGTAAAAATCAATTCGATGAAGTAGTAGAAGAAAAGGGCGTACGGATACTAATCGACCCAAAAGCATTAATGTATATTCTAGGTTCTGAAATGGACTATGTAGAGACTAAATTCAAATCCCAATTCACTTTCACCAATCCTAACGAAAAAGCTAATTGCGGCTGCGGCAAATCTTTTAACGTGTAATAATGTTAATCCCACTTGATTAATTACCCACTATATATTATTCTATAAGTTATAATATAAAAAGTAATTTGTATGACCCAAGCATGTATATTAAAACCAGATACGAAAGGAAGAATAACACTTGGTAAATTAGCTAAAGGGGTAAGTAGTTTTCACGTCATTGTGAATAGTAAAAAAGGACAAATTATTCTAGAGCCATATACGGAAATACCTTTAAAAGAAAGTTGGCTATTTAATAACAAAAAGGCTTTAGTGCAATTAAATAACGGTATTAAAGATTCTGCTAAAGGACAAGTTAAATTTATAGAAACTGATATCGTCATTGCGAGGAGCGAAGCGACGCGGCAATCTAGAAAAATAATAAAAAATTCTGTAAATCAGAATTTTTAACTGGATTGCTTCGTCGAATTACTTCGTAATTTTCCTCGCAATGACGTTAATTTATTAACTAATCTGTACACTAGCATATTTACAAACAAATCCTCGTCATCCTAGTTTAAATACCTATAAATATAAATCTGTTAAAGGAAATAACGGAGAAGAAATATTTGAAGCTTATGCTGAAAATAATACTCCTGCTGCTTATAGAATTTTTTGGCATTACGGACCAAACAAAGATAACATCACTATTCTAGCAATTACGGCACATCCGTAAAAGTTTTAACCGAATAGCGGATTTTGTAATAATTCGCTATTCGCGTTAAATTAGTATTCTTTTATTATTTTTCTAGATTGCCGCAGCCACTTCGTGGCTTTGCAATGACGATATCTGCCTTTAGTTAGCAATGCCTATAGCCTATAGTAGTTTTAACTATTGCTAAAAATCATTATTTCGGCTATTTTAAAGCTATTTCTTTAAATCAAATTATTATGTCGCAAAAATTAGGTTTCTGGGCGGTTTTTGCCTTAGTAACCGGCAGTCAAATCGGTACTAGTGTTTTTATATTACCGCTAAGTTTAGCACCGTTCGGTATATATAGCATTTGGGGCTGGGTACTTTCATTATTCGGTGCTATGAGTATAGCCCTTGTATTCTCATCCTTATGTGCAAAATTTCCTAAAACAGGCGGTCCGCACGTTTATGTACGAGAGAGTTTCGGGGATAAAATAGCTTTCTTCACCGGCTTCACTTACTGGGTTATATCCTTTGTCAGTACAAGTATAGTTGTCATTTCGGCAATAGGTTATCTAACGCCTTTTTTTCAATCACAAGCGATTTTAGATTTAATATTACAGATAATATTATTAGGTGCTATTACGGTTTTAAATTTAAAAGGTCCTGAAGTAGCAGGAAAAGCAGAGTTTTATTTGACTCTCTTAAAATTCGTTCCGTTGCTTGTAGTGGGCTTATGTGCATTATCTCATTTTAATATAGATAATATAACTATAGCTGAAGAAGTAGAAAGTTTAAGCATTCCAACCATTATGGGAAGAGTTGCACTTCTTACTTTTTGGGGATTTATCGGTGTTGAGTGTGCAACTACCACGGCAGGAGCGGTAAAAGATCCGGCAAAAACCATTCCAAAAGCCATAATAGTTGGAACTTTCTGCGTGGCGGTGTTATATATTATCAATAGCATAGGTATAATGGGATTAATCCCTGCTTCTGAACTTATTAGCTCTAAAGCTCCTTATGCCGATGCCGCTACATTATTATTCGGGGGTAAATGGTCAAGTGTAATTACGGTTATAGCCTCGATTATATGTATAGGTACACTCAATGCTTGGGTGCTAACTAGCGGACAGATTGCTCTAGGGCTTGCAGAAGACGGATTATTACCGAAATTCTTTGCTAAGAAAAATAGCAATAACGCTCCAACTAACGGAATTATTGTAAGCTGCCTTGGAATTGTGCCGTTATTAATCTTTACGGCAAATGATAATTTTGCCGCACAAATTACGCAAATAATAGATTTCTCGGCGATAACATTCTTATTCGTCTATTTAATTTGTAGCTTAGCTTTCTTAAAGGTAATTTTTAGCTCAAAAGAAAATTTTTCTTATTATTATTTACTTATAGCCATAATATCGATTATCTTTTGTGTATGGGTTATCTATGAAACACCTATTAAAACTCTGATTATAGCTAGCTCCTTTACTATTCTCGGTATTCCTTTATATTATGGATGGTATAAACGTCATTCCCGTCTATGAGCGGAGGCATTGCATAGCTTGTTTATGTCATTCCCGAGAAAGCGGGAATCTAGAAAAAAGCGAGATAAATCGAGCTTTTAATTTTAAAAACTTGTTGTATATGCACATTTTAATTACTGGATTCCCGCTTCCGCGGGAATGACATCGAACTAGGAATGACATAAGGGCTATAAACATGACAAAAACCCGCATTAATCTACTTAGAAGCTTATTCACAGAATGTGATATAGACGGTTATATAATTCCGTCTAACGATAAATATATGAGCGAATATGTACCTGAGTATGCCAAAAGGCTTGAATATATAACAGGTTTTACCGGTTCAAACGGTATGGCTATTATATGTAAAGATACAGCATTGTTTTTTACCGACGGACGTTATTTAGAGCAGGCAGCAAGAGAACTTGATCCTACAATATTTCAGATTTTTGACTTAAAAGAGATATCTAAGTTTGGTAAAGATATAAAAATAGGTTACGATCCTGAATTATTTACTTATCCCGCCATATCAAATTTAAACTTCAATTTTCATAAGATTAACGGAAATTTAATTGATAAAATTTGGCATAATCAGCCATCAGAGCCAAACTCTAAAGTTTATTTACATAATATTAAATTTGCAGGCGTTAGTCATATTGATAAAATAAGTAAATGTCGGGAAGTTGCATTGTCATCCCGCGGTTTGACCGCGGGATCTAGTAATTATAATGAGCAATGTGCCTTAGTTATTCTCGATAGCTCTTCCATATGTTGGTTACTAAATTTGCGGGCTAGTGACGTTGCTTATACACCTTTAATGTTTGCAAAAGTAATCATTACGTCTACAAAATTATATCTATTTATCGATCCTACAAGAATTGATGCCGAAATTATTAATGCACGTCCTGAAATAACAATTTTACCGGAAGAAGAATTTGAAAATATTTTAAAGAGTCATGACGATATTTTGATTGATGATATTATAGCCTCTGTGCATATAATGGACTTAATAGCTGATAAAAAAGTACAAAAAATTACCGATCCATGCTTAACGCTTAAAGCTTGTAAGAACGATGTAGAAATTAAGCATGCAATCGATTTTCATATTAAAGATGCAGTAGCTTTATGTGAGTTTTTTGCTGAGTTAGAGGAAAGTACTCGTCATTGCGAGAAGACGCAAAGCGTCGACGAAGCAATCTCAGGAGAATATGATGAGATTGCCACGCAGTCTTCGACTGCTCGCAATGACGAACATTCTATAGGTTTAAAGCTTACGGAGCAACGAGGCAAACAAGAGGGCTATGTTTCTGATAGTTTTCCTGCTATTTGCGGATTTCAGGAAAATAGTGCCATTATTCATTATAGAGCTGCTCCTGAAAATGCTAAAAAAATTATAGGGCAGGGGATATTACTGATTGATTCCGGTGGTCAGTACCAAGGTGCTACTACCGATATAACAAGGACAATCGTGATAGGTACGCCGACTGATGAGCAGAAAAAGCGTTATACGCAAGTACTTAAAGGACATATTGCTTTAGCTAAAGCAAAATTCCCAAAAAATATCATAGCAGGAGCTAATCTTGATATACTAGCTCGGCAATATTTATGGCAAGAAATGTTAGATTATCCGCACGGTACAGGTCATGGGGTAGGGAGCTTCTTAAGCGTCCATGAAGGACCACAAAGCATAAATCTTCGTAATAAAACCGTGCTGCAAGCAGGTATGATCTTATCTAATGAACCGAGTTTTTATATTCCAGGAAAATACGGAATTAGGATCGAAAATTTAATGTACGTAAAAGAAAATAGCGGATGGCTTGAATTTGAAACCTTAAGCCTAGTACCTTATGCTAGTAAATTGATTGATACGAAACTACTTAATATTGATGAAATAAATTATATTAAGGAATATTATAACAAAATTAGAGCTAAAATTTATGATTTATTATCTCCGCAAGCGAGAAATTGGCTCAATAATGAAATAAATTTATTTTTACAATAATTATTGTAATTGACGTTTCCGCTATTTATTGGTATAAAGTCTATATTGGGATGTCGCCAAGTGGTAAGGCAACGGTTTTTGGTATCGTCATTCGGAGGTTCGAATCCTCCCGTCCCAGCCATTCGTCAATAATTAAAAAATCAAAATTTTATTTGTTGTTCTATAATCTATATTATGGAAAATGAATTTATCAGGCTTTCCACGAACAAGTGCTAAACTTTGTGCTGATTAACGAAGAAGATATACTCATGACCGTTATATTGAGTTGATTTAGTGATGGTGCATTCGATTGGATTTGAACCAACGACCTTTGCCTTCGGAGGGCAATGCTCTATCCAGCTGAGCTACGAATGCGGATGTTGTCATTAATATTTTTTCTTTCTCTTCTTAACTAATTAATAAGAACGGTCTAAAATAAATCTAATAATTGAAAATAAATAATCTTTATAACTATTCTGAACCGGAATTTTATTTAATAACTTATTTGCTTCATTTTCTAAGTTACTCAAATAACTAACTGTTTCATTATGAATTTCATGTTCAATCATCAATTCACGTACTTTAATAAACTCATCATTAGTACGCTTATCGCATTTAATTATATTTTCAAGCCAGAGCTGCTTATCTTGCTCTAGCTTATTATATAAAAAAATCAGCGGTAACGTAACTTTTCCTTCTAAGAAATCATCGCCGATATTTTTGCCTACCTGTTTATCATTGCCCAAATAATCAAGTAGATCATCTATAACCTGAAATATTGTTCCGAGTAATTTCCCAAAGTCCCGCATATCTTTAGAAATATGGTCTACCTGCTCTGCTATAATAGCTCCAACTTCACAAGAAGCTCCAAATAGTTCGGCGGTTTTAGATTTAACTATTTGCTGATATTCGTCTATAGTTATAATGCGTCGCTCATTTAGCTTAACCAGCTGTATTACCTCCCCTTCGGAAATAATTGCTGAAGCTTTAGCTAGAACATTCATAGCTTTAATAGAGCCGGAAGCTACCATTAACTTAAAAGACTGACTAAAAAGGAAATCACCCACTAAAATACTTGTTTTACTTCCCCAAATAACGTTAGCGGTAGGTTTGAATCTTCTTAAAGTGCTGTCATCTACCACATCATCATGAAGCAATGTAGCGGTGTGAATGAATTCAACGGCACTTGCGAGCTTTATATGATTATCGCCTTTATAATCAAACATTTTAGCGGTTATTATAGTTAAAAGCGGACGAATTCTTTTACCACCCGCCTCTAGTAAATATTTACCTACTGTTTCTATTAATTCTTCATCACTTTTTAAACAGCTAATGATTAAATCGTTTAACTTAGTTACTTCATCTTTTAAATCTTGCTGTATTTTTACTATAATATTCATGGTATTTTTTTAAATTTTTCTGTCATTGCAAGGAGAAGCGAAGCCTCGACGTGGCAATCTCAGAAATTTTGTACTATTTTCACGAGATTGCCACGCGGTCTTCGACCGCTCGCAATGACGACTAACGAGGTTCATCAACTATACATTCCTCTAATATTTTTTGATTAACACTCGGAATTAACTCCATAATTTTTTCTTTTACGTTTTCTCCGGGTTTCACTTTTTTTACTGCTGCTTGGTATAAAGATAAATAATATAAAGGTATAAGTTTATTTATATCATCTATATTACCTATTTTAGCTTTGTTTAAATCGGATAAATCAAACTCATACTCAATGCTAGCGTCAATTAAATTAGATGAGTTCGGGTGATCGGATATAGTTTTTAAAAATGATTTTAGAGCATCTCCATATACTTCTTTGCTCTCTTTGGATAAGTTTTTAAAATCACCTACCCCATATACATATAGACTTAAAACATCTATTATTTTAGAGTAATCATTAATTACTATCGTACCTTTACTGTAAGAATCTTTAAGAGTATTTACTATAGTTTCATTTGTTATATTAAATCCCGATGCGTTTGAATATAGACTTAAAGCATTTATCTGTGCTCTAGTTAATTTATTTAATTCAGTAACTAAATTAATATTTAAATTAAAATTATATTGCCTATCTTCAAAAATACTAAAATTATATTGTTTATTATTATTTAAAATATAGCTTAGTTCATTATTAAAATCTTTATATAGATTATTATCGGAAAGTTTAAACAAATAGGTTTGCCTATCGTAATATTTCTTTATAAATTCTAATGAACCTATTATAAAACCAGGTTTTAGCTTAAATTGTGAATCTATCAAAAGATCAATATTATTATTGCCGAAATCGTTTAACTTACCTTTATATAATAAATTAATATTATTTTCAAAGTTATTACTATTTATTTTTGCATTAGTAACTTCAATTGTTAAATCTTTAGCAATATCTTTAAAATGCAAACTACTAGTACTAATCAAGAAATTACCGGAAAATTTGAAATTATTATTCCAAGCGGGTCTATATAATAATAAGCCGGCAGGTATTATTCTATCTTCAAGGTTACTTTTTACTATTTCGGTTTCATAATAAATTTCTAATTTTTGCGGTATATTATCAAGGAAATCCTGTTTACTTATATAATACTTACTTTTGTCAAATAACATAGTAAGTATAGTATGATCTTCTTCATATAATTTTTGATTATCTACTAAGTCAAAAATTTCTGTTTTACCGGAAGTAAATTTAATATTTTCTATTAAATTTATAATTTCAAATAAATCTTTTTTTGATCGTACTATTTCAAATAATTTAAAATTTAACGGTATTTTTGTTGATAATATACAGTTCTCATTATAAAATCTTACTCCAAAGCCTCTTTGAACCGGCTTAAATTTTCCGAATGCTTCTCCGGAAAAATTTATAAATAATTTCTGCTTAAGTAAATCATAACCGATATTTATCGGTGTGGTAAATTCAATTACTCTATTAATACTCTCTTCTTGCCAATTAATTACCGAAATACCTAATTTAAAAGGAAAACCATATGGCTGAACTTTAGAAAATTTAATAAGATATTGCTGATTAGGATTATTATCAGTCTCTTCTATATTAAGGTTGGTACCGGCATATTTTTGATTTATAGAGTGTGATAAAGAGAACATAATAGTAAACCATAGCCCACTATATGCGAGTATAATAAAGATAGTTATAAATAATATTATTTTAAGAATTTTTTTCATTATTTTAGCTGTAGTTTCCGTCATTGCGAAGAAAAATTGAAAATTTTGACGAAGCAATCTCAGGAGTATTATTTCATGAGATTGCCACGCAGCCTACGGCTGCTCGCAATGGCGTGATGCCATTATTTACACAATTCTATATATTCCTTATTCAATTTTATAACGTTCCAAATCCATAAACTCATCATAACTATAAAAATTACTAATAAATATATTATAATAGAATCAAAGGTAGCAGTCGGAATAATAATAAATATCAAAGACTGTATAAATGCTCCAAGCGATTTACCGAATTTAGTACCTATTACCTCTACGGCAGCTTTTCCCTTAGTTCTAAGCTCTAAAGATAAAGGAATATACGCCATTTCTTTTGTTGAATCGAATAATGAGTATTTGGACGATTTACTAAGTATGTTCTGAATAGCTCCAACAATAATCGCTGCATATAGAAGATTAAAATCACCGAAACATGCTCCTATTTCTTCAATAAAAATTATAAAGATAAAAAACATCAAGCCGGTAATAGACAACATAATAGGAGTTAATAATGCAGAAATGAGCCAACCGAGCCTTCTAAGGATATTGCTGCCTATTACCATGAAAGTAACGCATGATATCCCCATCCAAATATTAAACCTGCCCATAAAGTTAAAATAGTCTATAGTGTTTGGATGTAATTCTTTTATTTTTGCTTTCCAAGGTCCTTCGACTATATTTATTAATAATCCATAACAAATTATTAGTAAAGCAATACGACCTATATATTTTGAGTGAATTACTAATTTTATACTTTCAATTACCGAAAGTTTTGTTTTCGTTTTAACCGTAACTTTTTTTGTATCTAAAACATTTATGGAATCTGTTAAAATAAATCTATTTATTATTCTAAATAGAAGCATAGCAATTATTCCTGCAGCAACAATAATTGACATGATTGGCTGAAGCATTATAGCATTTCCGGCAGGTGAATTAAAAGAATCCGGTAATAATTCCGAATCAATGACCTCCTGCCCGCTTGAGAAAAAGACAAGTACGCTACCTGCTATTATAAGACCTATATTACCGACCATTCCAAGAACTGGATAGAATCTTTTAGCTTTAGAAGTATCAAAAATGTGATTGGCAAACTGCCAAAACATTAAGTTTATGACTACTGCACTCCATAATTCTGAGAAAATATACATCAGTGCATAACTCCATTTACTACCTATTTTAATGAACCATTTAAAATTAGGGTATGAAGCAATTAAATTATTTATCATTTCATCGTTAGGATGATAAATATCTTGATTGGGATAAATAATATAGGCAAATAATAAGAAAAATAGTAAAAAACTGCCGACTATAATGTAGAAAATATATTCAAAATTTAATTTATTACTAAGCTTAACATAAAGTACGGTAAAAATTACGCACGAGGGTAATACTAACCATAATTTGAAGAGACTAATAATTTCGGCCCCCATAGAGGGTACTACTAAACTATCTTTGATAGATCTTAAAGCCCCAAAATTAAAAAGGATACATAACATCATTAAAGCCATAGGTATAAATAGCTTTAATTCTTTCCTTTCTATAGGCCAAATTATTTCTTTAACTTTTTCAAAGAAAATTTTAGGCGGTAACATTTTTATTGTAACCTTACATATTAAAGTTAACTTTTAAATCTCTTAAGTGCTAAAGTCAATTAAAATAATTAATTTATATTACTCCAAGGTGTTATTTCTCTATATTGCCAGTAATATTTTGTGATTTTATCTAATTTGTCCTGATTTGTCTTCCATAGTTCATGTTTATCGGTAGTCCATGGCTTAGGTCCTGCATAGTGTAAAATGAAGTAAGAAAAATAAGGGCTTTGATCCTCAAAATATGTCAAAAAGTTCCATCTCATCGACAAAGGATAAATGTAATCATGAAAAGCTATATTTAACACATCTTGATCAGGAAGGGAAAAGTCACATTCTGATTTTTTTATAGTTTCTAATATCGCAGATTCAGTTTGTTTTTCTCGCATATTTTTTAAGTTTAAAAATACTATCCCGCTATTTTTGTAAGAATGATCCATATTTCTTTTACATTCTTTTATCAATTTATGATTACAATATGTAATCCCTGTATCTATGCTACCTGCGGCAATATAATTACCCATATCTATTTTTTTAAGAGAATTCAAATCATACAACACTACAATATCCGCATCAAGATATAATATAGAATCTAGATGAGGAAAGATTTGATCAAAATATAACCTATACATTACTAAACTAGGCCAATTATACGTAAATTTTATTTTCTTATCTTTTAAAGCTTGATTTAATATATTTTCAGGAAAAGTAATAAAATCTATAGAATAATCTCTGATATATTTCATGGAAGCTAATTTTTCCATTGATTCTTGACTAATAGGGTCATTAGAATCCATAACAATATGAAATCTATAGAAACTATCTAAATCGCTATTTAGTAAACTAGAGGCTATTACTGTACTGGCATGAATAGCAAACTTATCATTAATAGTTAATGCTATATCTAGTATGTTATTTTGCCTTATACCGGTTAACTTAATTACATTTTGTATTTCTCCTATGACAAGCTTATAATCAGTTTGTATAGTTTTTTCATTAAAAGATGACCTGCCTAGTAAGTGAATTAAGCTAAGCCTATATAAACATCTAGCAGTAAGTTCCGGTATATTAAGAGAGATTAAACTATTTAAAAAAGGAATCTCATCCGCTGTATAACCGCTATAATATTTTAGGAAATCATCATCATTTTTTATTTCTAATATTTCTTTTACTTTTCCTTCGTGACCTAAAATAATGAGTTTAGCTAAATTAATCGCAGCTTTTTTAGTATATAAAGTATCTAAACCGTAGCTACCGTTTTTAATCGCTTTATATTGCTGAACTAAAGGAGCATTTTTGTCTAGATAAAGACGTAGTAAGCAATCATAACCCTTTGCTACCTCTAAACGTACCATTCCGTCTTCTACTTGAAAAGAGCAAATTTTTTCTAACCTTGCTTTATCTCTTGAGTTTAAAGATTCGCTATCTTCTAATTGCTCAAGTACTAGATCAAAATTTAATTGATCTTCACGTATGGTACTATAGAACTTTTTATAACTATAAGTCCCAATATCCATAATACAACTTGTATTTTTATGCATTCTGTAATTACTTATGAAAAAAGTAGTAATAACTATTATCAGTAGAAAAATAAAAAAGGATAATATTAAATTCGTACGAGACATTTATATTTATAAAAAATTAATGTACGGATTTTAACAATTAATAACAAAAAGAGCAATAATTATTAGGCTCTGTGAAGATTTCTAAAAAGATTATAACTATTTTTTCTTTCTCTTCTTAACTTAAATTGTATATAATTTAAACTATTCATTTTAACTTTATCAGATAAAAATGCCTTCTAAAAAGCAGCTCATCCCTAATAATAATATTTACGAATTACCTACTACTCTTGTAAGTAATATAATTTATCAAATTGAATCAGCTAAATCGCAAGTAGCAAGTTACACTAATAGTACTTTAGTAATGTTATATTGGCATATTGGTTCTCTTATTAATCAAGAAATTCTAAACAATAAACGGGCTGAATATGGAGAGCAAATATTATCTCAAATAACTAAAAGGTTAACCCTACTATATGGCAATGGTTTTGCTAACCTTTCACGTATGGTTAAATTTTCTAAATTATATCCTTATCAAGAAATTGTTGTGACAGTGTCACAACAATTATCATGGTTGCACATCATAAGCTTTGTTATATGGCTCATTTTATGTCATTCCCGCGTAGGCGGGAATCCAGTAAAATCTATAAAAAACTTATTGAAGTTATTTTTTTGGATCCCTGCCTACGCGGGAATGACATCGAGTAGGTTTTCCGAATCATGCAATAAGACCCACATCATAAAATTAATACATATATAAAATTCATGTTAAATAACTCTCATTTACTTATTATTTGGTTGTTTGGGCTTATTAGCGGTTTTAATCTAATGATTACCGGTAATACTTTAAATTATTGGCTTGCTAAAGAGGATATAGCACTGCAAACAATCGGTATATTATCATTCATAACGCTTCCCTACTCTATTAATTTCTTGTTAGCACCGATTTTTGATGCAGTGCAAATTAAATATTTAAACAAAATATTCGGTCATAGATTATCTTGGATTTGCTTAACTAGTACTGCGTTAATATTTCTTATATATATTTTCAGCTTTCTAGATCCTCGTACTAATCTAGTATTATTTACCTTTACGGCTTTAATTATTTCTTTTTTTAGTGCAGCCCAAGATACTATATTAAGTGCTTTAAGAACGGAAATAGTACCTAAAGAATCGCTTGGGTTTACTTCAGGAATATATATATTCGGTTATCGAATCGGGATGCTTTTAGCCGGTTCCGGAGCTATTTATTTATCTATTTATTTTACATTTAATGAAATATATAAAATCTTTGCCGGCTTAGTATTTATTTATTTAATTTTATTGATTGTAGCTGCTAGATATACTAATTCTTTTGGTCTCGTTGAAGAAAGAATATGTCATTCCCCCTCCTTTTTATGTCATTCCCGCGGAAGCGGGAATCCAAACAATGAATTTTTTATAAAACGTTATTATTCTAATTTCTTAAAGATCTTTCTGGATTCCCGCTTCCGCGGGAATGACATAAAAAGCGGGAATGATATCAGCCTTGCATATTTCATTATTCTTATATTAATTTTCCTAGTATTATATAGATTACCGGATAACTTAATCAATGTTATGATTAATCCGTTTTTGCTTCATCTTGAGTATGATGCTTTTGAGATAGCAAGTGTTGGGAAGTTTTGGGGTGTTGTAGGAGCTATAATCGGCGGACTAGTTGGTGGCTTTATTATGAAACATAAAAATATATTAAATAGTATATTTTTATTTGGGATTATTCATGCTTTAGGACATATTTTGTTTATTTTTCTTGAAATAAACGGTAAAAATTCTTTATTATTATTTATCACGATAGGAATAGAAAGTATTACCGGTGGTATGACGATGACTGCTTATATAGCTTTTATTTCTTCGCTATGCCAAGGTAAATTTCGAGCTACTCAATATTCTTTTCTTTCGTCGATGATGGGAATTTCACGCTCAATTTTTCCTATAATTTCAGGCTATATGGTAGTAAATTTCGGTTGGCAAAATTTCTTTTTATTTACTACAATTATTACTATCCCCTCTTTGTTAATATTATTAAAGATAAAAACTAAATTACAATAATGAATGATATATTTTTAATGCCGCATTTGGCTATTTCCTCGATTATATCAAGTATTTTTATATTAAATCAAGGTGCAAAATATCGTAGTTTTAAAAAAGCTCTACCCAGTGTAATTGTTGCTTGGATTTGTTATAGCTTTATTATAAGTATAATTGCTGCCCTCGCCAATTCTTTATGATGCCTATCGCATTTATTATAGGAATAATAGTGGAACTTATTTTTTTAATTTATATGGTATATAATTTGTGGACTCAATCATATTTTAATTTAACGGCAGAACCTCAGCCTATTTCTATATGGAAACAAATTTTAGTTTCTATGTTGATATCAATATTATCTGCATTAAACCCTTATGGAATGTTTACAATGTATATTTATTTTGATAAACATCACTCAAATAATATTGGAATTACTAATATATTCATAGCTATATGGTTTTTGTCATTGGCAATAATCGGTTATAATATTAGAAAATTAAATAAAAATGCTATAATATTAAAAATAATTAATAAAATAGGATCCATAATAATTGGGTGTATGGTGTTCTTATATTTAATGATAATAACAAGTATAATGGGCTAAATGAATAATGAAATATTAAGTGCTTTTTTACATGGTATTGTTTTAGCTCTTGGTTTAATAGTGCCGCTTGGAGTACAGAATATTTTTATATTAAATCAAGGAGCAAAACAGCCAAAGTTTAGTAAGGCTTTACCTAGCATAATTGCAGCCTCAATATGTGATACTATTCTTATATGTATGGCAGTTCTTGGGGTATCTTTATTAATTCTTGAAATTTCTTGGTTAAAATTATCTATATTTATTGTTGGATTTATTTTTTTAATTTATATGGGATATAATACTTGGAATCAGCCGCCTATTGACCTTACAATGAATTCCGGGGCTTTTTCAGCTAAAAAACAAATTTTATTTGCTATATCGGTGTCAATATTAAATCCTCATGCTATTATGGATACGATTATAGTAATAGGTACTAGTGCTTTAAAGTATAACGGTATTGCAAAAATTATGTTTACCTTAACTTGTATATTTATATCTTGGATATGGTTTTTTTCTTTAGCAGTTGCAGGTTATAATATCAGAAAGCTAAATAAAAGTAGTACGATTTTAACCATAATTAATAAAATAGCTGCTATTATTATTTGGGCAGTTGCTTTTTATATTGGGGTACAAATATTGTATGAAATCGGTTTTATTAACTAGAAATATTGAAGAAAATAACGAAACTATAAAAGAAATAAGTAAATATAATTTAGATTTACGTTATATTCATTGTCCTTTAATTAAATATGAAACTCTAGATTTTAATATTGATATTTTAGATAATTACTCAAATATAATAATTACTAGTAAATACGCAGCAAATATCTTAGCCGGTTATAACTTAAAACAAGATATTTGGGTAGTAGGTAGTAAGTCAAAACGATTATTAGGCAAGAAAGTAATTTATACTGCTAAAAACGTGGAAGATTTGATTAAGCATTTTCCTCCTGATTTATATGAGCAGACTATATATTTATCTTCAAATGAAATTACTAAAGATTTGCCTAATAAAATAGCTAGACATATCATTTATAATGTAGAATATTTGAATGAGTTGCCCGTATCTATTATAAAAGAATTTAAAAGCAATATTAGACATCTTTCCAAACCAGCTTATAGAGAGAAAGTTAAAGGAGACACGGAAGTGCTTGCCACCGCAGCGTACATAGAAGTACGTGAGGATGCGAGTACCGGATCGACGTATAAATTACCTCTAGAAGCGAAGTTTAGGAAGATGTCTATTGATTTTATATTACTTTATTCTCAGAATAGTGCTAAAACTTTTTTAAGATTATTACTTCAAAATAATTTACTAGAATATTTACAAGATAGTTTAGTTGTAGCTATAAGTTTGAAAGTCGCAAATATAGTTAGACCTTTTATAAAAAATGTGGTTTATTGTGATGATCAAAACCCTAACGATATAATCAAGTTATTATCCGAAAATGCAAAAATTTGGTAGTTTATTTAAAAGCAAAAATATCTTTTTTATAGCAATAGTAATATTTGTCTTATCTTCTTTTACTTTTTATCATAATAGAGCCGATATTTTAAAACTGTTTAAAAGTGAAAATAAAGATATAAGTCAAATTCCTGATCAAGCAGTAGAAAATAAAGAAAATACTACCCTAGAAGAAAAGGAAGCAGCTCCTCTATTATCTACTAAATCGCTTTTAAATTACGTAAGTTCTTTAAAGTTCCCTGAAGCATTGCCTGAACAGAAACTAGAAACTATTTCAGCCTCATCCAGAGATAAAGAGCAAGAAGCAAAGCCTATGATTAATAGGAGAGCAACGAGTGACGATGTAGGCGGATGGGGATCAATTGACTATATTAATTACTTATTAAATGTAAATCTATTAATATATAATTTCATGCAAGATAAGGATTATAGCAAAGAACTAAAAACCTTATATTTCAATTGGTTACCTCTAGATATAAAGAATATTTTAAATAACTTAGAAGCATATAATAATAATTATCTTTTCTCGAAATCAAGTAGTACGGAAGTAATTTTTCCTACCAACCATAAGTGGCTGGAGAAATTTATCAAAATTGAGAAAAAACCTTCTGCTATGATAATAAAAGAACAAGATAAAGCTCTAATTTTAGAGAAATTAAACTATCTAATCGATTTTCTTTATTCAGAAAAATTTATGCAGGAGTTTGTAAATAAAGATGTTTAGGTTATTATTAATATGTGCTACTTTTTTACTACTTTATTTTGGATTTACTTTAATAGAGAGCTTTGATTCAAAAGTTTTTATTAGTTTATACGATTATAATATTGAGACTACTTTGTTCTTTAGTCTTATTTTAGGGTTATTATTACTAATTTCTTGTTTTATTGTCATTAGATTTCTAATATTAATTATCGATTTACCGTCTAAAATACATAATATTTTTAATAAACGAAAAGTTAATCATGATAGATATACTTTAATTTTAGCTTTTGCCGAATATATTATGAGTAATAAAGCTAAATCTGCTTCTATTGCCCGCAAAAATTTATCTTCTGAAGATCTAAAAGATTCACAAGAATTCCATAATTTAATCTTAGCCGTAACTGAAGAGGATGTAGATAGAAAAATTTCCTATTTTCAAAAACTTATTACATCTAAAGAATTTGTTTTTTACGGTAGCAAAAATCTAGCAAAACTTTATTATGATAAATCCTTGTATGAGAAAGCAGAAAATTACGCAACAAAGGCTTATAATTTCAATGAACTTGATAGTGACAATTTAATTACTTTAATGCGTTGTTATGCTAGACTTTCTCTATGGACGAAATTTATTTTTATAACAAATAAGCTCGCAAAATTTCATAAACATGAGTCTATGCCAGAAATTGCTGAGTATTATTTATTAGCAGCAAAGCAAGAAGTAGAAAGTAATAATACAGCTAATGCTATAGATTATTTGGAAACAGCTATAGATTTAAATTTTTATAACGATGAATTACTAGAATTTTACTTTAATTTAAATGATAAGCTTAATGTTAATAAAAAGACCAAAATATTAAAAGATGCTTTTCGTATTATCCCTTCTTTAAAATTAGTGCAGCTATTTAAAAAATTTACTTCTCTATCAGATAGGCAAATTTACGAAGAATTAACTCAACAGTTAGATGCTAAAAAAGATGAAATATTAATTTTGGCAATAGAAGCTTATTTAGAATTATAGGTGTTGTTGTATCATGTCATTCCTGCGGAAGCAGGAATCCAGAAAAAATAGTCTTAATATTGGCAAAACAAACCTAAAAAAACAAGTTTTTTATAGGTTTTACTGGATTCCCGTTTTCGTGGAAATGACATAAAACAAGCCATGCAACAAAGCACTTCGCTACGGCATTGTTGCGTGGACCGTTTTCCGTCATTGCGAGAAGAATTACGTAGTAATTCGACGAAGCAATCCAGTAAAAAATTCTGATTTACAGAATTTTTTTAATCTTTTTCTGGATTGCCACGTCGCTTCGCTCCTCGCAATGACGGATAAGATAAAACCTAATATAAAAATAGTTTCTTTTGGCTCTTACTAACTTCTTCATTTACATTGTTATTATGGTGATGATAATTAGATTGGATCGTTATTAAATAATCACTTATTGCTTTAGAAAATTCTTCAGTTTTATAACGAAAGAAATGGTCAGCCCCATTGATAATTTTATAATCAACTTTAATATGGGATTGTTGCTTAGATAATCTATTTGCTAGGTCTTTTACATCATCTGCCGATACTATACTATCATTATCTCCCTGTAATATAAACCCTGGGATGGGACAAGGTGAAAGGAAAGAGAAGTCATATTTATGAATTGTATTAACCGGCGGCGAAATAGCAATAAAATGATTTATTTCCGGACGTCTCATTACGAGCTGTATAGCTATCCATGCTCCGAAAGAAAAACCTAATATTAGATTGGACTGAGCATTTGGGTTATTCTGCTGTAACCAGTCGAGAGCTGCCCCAGCATCAACAACTTCACCGACTCCGTTATCAAATTTACCTTGCGATCCCCCTACTCCTCTAAAATTAATACGTAAGACGGTATAACCGTTATCTGCTAAAATTTTATAGGCATTATAAACTACTTTATTATTCATATTACCCTCATATAAAGGATGAGGATGAAGAATTAATGCAATAGGGGCATTAGGCGAAGTAGCTTTTGCATATCTTCCTTCAATTCGTCCTTCCGGACCGTTAAAATAAATTTGCGGCATAATTATTCATAATATTTAATTTGTTCGATATGATATTTTACCACTTTTTCTTATTAGTGCAACTATTCTTAATTAAAATATGATTGTATTGACGCATGCCGCCATATATACTAAAATAGCGGATAATAACTAAATAGGCATTATGATTATGAATACTGTAGATATTAGGTTACGTGTTTCAGAAGATATAAAGACAGAAGCAGAAGAAATATTTAAGCAAATGGGTATGACTATGTCGGAAGCCATGAGGATATTCCTGAATCAATGTATAAATAGCGGCGGTTTGCCTTTCAAACCACATATTAAGATTCCTAATAAAGAAACATTAGAATCATTTAAGCAGGCAAAAAACGGTGAGTTTGAAAGCTATAACTTAAAACAATTTGAAAAATTTTTAAACGACACCGCTAAATGATCGTCATTGTGAGCGGGCATTGTTGAGTGGATCAATTTCACCTATGTCATCCCGTGGCTTGACCACGGGATCCAGTTAAAAATACTAAAATATTAGTATTTTTTATTGTTTTTATGGACCCCGTGGTCAAGCCACGGGGTGACATAGTGGGTTTTACCGGTCCACGCAACAATATCTTGCGAACAACTGAAAGGAGTGTGGCAATCTCATCAAATATCCTGAGATTGCTTCGTCAATTACTACGTAATTTCCTCGCAATGACGAAAAAGCTGTTAATACTATTTGGTCTAAGAAAATACTGCTCGCTCGACTGCATCTGTACTATGTTGTACTAAATCCTTAGCGATTTCTTTAGTAACCATCTTTTTTAGACCGTTTTTAAGTTCTTGTCTAACACATCCAAGCATCTGCGGTTCTGCTACAATAATCAATTCCTTATATTTAGCTTGATCAGCAGTAGTTACTTTCTCTAAATGTTTAATAACGCTCCTTGCTGCTTCTTTATGTTCTATGTCTTTTAGCGAAGTATGCGGCTCAAAAAGTGATCCTGGGGTAGATTTATTCTGGTAAAGGCTTTGTCTTTTTTCTCTATGGTGGTGATGTTCCTCTAAATCCAAAGATAATTTTAAAGGTTTATTAGTAGTAATTTTAATCCCCAACGCGTCGTAAAGCATCATTTGTTTACTATCGATAACTGCAATTAATTTTAACGGTGCTGTACTTACCATAAATACCTCCATAAGAACTAGGTTGTAATTTTATGATAATACTAATTATTTTTAAAACCTAATATTAATTTAATAATTTTTGCTTTTCACTGTTAATAATTTGCTCAACCTTGTCATTAAGTATACGTACGTCTGTTTGTTCTATTTCTTCTTTTTCTATTACACCTATAATCTTTACCTTTATAGTTCCAGGCTGCTTAAACCAAAAGCCTCTAGGCCAAAATAAACCGGCATTATGAGCCAACATTACAATTGGAACTTTAGTAATTGAAGCAAGCTTTACGGCACTTGGCTTAAATTTCACTGTTCTATCAGGTGGGACTTTGGTTGATTCCGGAAATATTATTAACCATAACCCTTCTTTTATTTTTTCCTGACCTTCTCTTAAAATCTGAGCAACCGAGCTATTAGTACCACGGTCAACCGCAATAGGTTTAACCATCCGAAGCCCCCAACCAAGCAAGGGTATATTAAATAATTCACGCTTTAATACCCAAGAATGTTTAGGAATAATCAGTTGCATAAACATTTGATCCCAGAAAGATTGGTGATTAGACACGACTATTGAGATTGTTTTCGGTAATTTCTCAAGCCCCTCTACCTCATATTTAAGACCGCAACAAATTTTTGCAAGCCACACAAAAGCATAAGAAAAAATAATGGCAATTCTGTATCTTATTTGATAGTTGACATTGAAAAATGTTACGGGTATGTAACATATAAGAAAAAAAATAAATGTAAATAACGATAATAATCCGTAAAATGATAAAATTCTTAAACGCCAAAGCATAATTTAACAAAAAATTAATATAATTTAGTATACGAAGATCAACTTGAAAAAGAGCAAGGCGTTTTGAGATTTTTAACCGCAGTGTAGTTAAATCTACGTGAGGATTAAAAATGAAAAACTTTGTTGCCAATTTTTCAAGTTCATCGAGTATATATAACATAATTTTACAACGAGTAAAATAAATAAGGTATTATAATGAAAAAAACTGTTCTTTCCGGTGTGCAAGCAACCGGTTCTTTACATCTCGGTAACTATTTAGGTTCAATTAGAAACTGGGTTAAAATGCAGGAAGAATATAATTGTTTTTTCTTCTTAGCGGATTTGCATGCTATCACGGTTGATATTAAGCCCTCAGAACTTAATAATTCAATTATGGGGGTTCTTGCCGTTTATTTAGCAGCAGGGCTTAACCCCGACAAAGTAACGATTTTTGCCCAGAGTATGGTAAAAGAGCATGCAGAACTTGCTTGGCTACTAAATTGTGTTACACCGCTTGGATGGTTAAAGCGAATGACGCAATTTAAAGATAAAGCCGGAAGCGATCAAGAGAAAGCATGCCTTGGGTTATTTTCTTATCCGGTACTTATGGCAGCTGATATACTTATATATAAAGCTGATATAGTGCCTGTCGGTGAAGACCAAAAACAGCATCTAGAACTAACAAGAGATATTGCAGGGGTGATAAATAGGAGATTTGATAAAGAAATTCTAAAAGTTCCTGAGGTTTTAATTAGTGAAACAGGTACAAGAATCATGAGCTTACGGGATGGATTAAAGAAAATGAGTAAATCTGATATTTCGGATTTTTCCCGTATCAATTTAAAAGACGATAATGATCTTATTCATCAAAAAATAAAAAAAGCCAAAACTGATCATTTAAGCTTTGTTAGCTATGATAAAGAAACAAGACCGGAAATTAGTAATTTATTAGATATTTATAGAAGTTTATCCGAAGAAAGTTTAGAAAAAATAATCAATAATTATCAGAACCAAGGTTTTTCAAAATTTAAAGAGGATTTAGCAGAAATTATTATTACAAATCTACAACCAATACGTGATAAATATTTAGAATTAATGAATGATAAAGAATATTTATTAAAAATACTGCACAAAGGAGCAGAAAAAGCAAGAATTAGAGCCTCTGAAACGGTTAACGAAGTGAAAGAACAATTCGGATTTGTAATTTAAATTTATATATTTCAAGATTTCCCTTGAAATATATAAGATTATTTGGTATGAATCTTCTTGGATAGGTGGCCGAGCGGTTTAAGGCACTAGTCTTGAAAACTGGCGTACGGGCAACCGTACCGTGGGTTCGAATCCCACCCTATCCGCCAATACTATATAAATCTTTACCTAATTACTAAGTAGGAATAAAATAGCGTTTTGCTCTTCTAAAACCTTTGGTCTCAGCTTCTTTTACTGTAGCAGCATATAATTCTTCTTTACCTTGAATTTTTACTCGATCGTATTGTTAATCAAACGGTAAGTGATAAATTTTATTACCCTGATTTACATTGCATTTAATCATGGTATATTTCTTCTCTAAAGGGATCTCTTTTATCATAACTCCAAGCCGAGAAGCAACTGCTTGGGCAACTTTTGATAATTTTGTAGTGGTTGCAAAAATTGGTATTACTGTTCCAAGTGGTATATTATTTTCTAACTCATAGCATAAGGTTGTACCATAAAGTTGAAATATATGTTTCTCGTGAATTGTTTTATCAGCTGACCAACACTTTGCTTGAACAATATGTATTTTTCCATCTTTCATACAAATAAGATCTCTTCCCATGTCTTCATAGCCTTTTATGGCACCAATATAAGATACATTCCATTTTTCAGACTCATATTTATATCCTAAGAACCTTTCATATAATCTTCCAATTTCCTACTTTTCTTTAGTTCGTTCAATATAGCGATCTAACGCTAATTGATTACGCTTTTCTGTTGATAACTTCTGATATTCTTCTTTACTAAGATAAAGAGCAGCACGATCAATATTATCAATAATGTCAGAAGTGTTTTCGGTTATAAAATCAATATGCTCATTTACTATCTCTTCTTCAAATTCTTCTAAAAATGGAAAATACTCTTTATAGCTTTTAATTTGATATTCTAGAAACTTAACTTGCTTTAATAATGCTCTTTTTTCTGCCTTTGCTTCTTGTACTGCTTTGGCTGCACTAGGAGCAGGATGCTTTTTTGTCTGGAGATAATGAGAAATCTTACTATCACAAGCTTTATCGGCTTCAGCAATATATTCAGCTAACCAATGACGCCCTTTAATATAGTTTTCTTCAAATGCTTTTCTTATAGCAACATTATAACTTGTACGCTCATTAATTTCTTGAACTATTACTTGTTTTTTTTGTTGAAGTATAAATTCTAATTCTTCCTTTCTTCTTTCAAATAGTTTCAAAGCCCCAGAGTTAATTTCTGCATTAATGTGTTCCTTGATCATGAAATAACACACGACAATGCCTATTATTCCAATTCCAACTAGAAACTTTATTATGTCCTCTTTCATCTGAATAGTAGGTTCGTACAAATTACTTTCTTTTAGTGTAATTTACTTACACTATTTCAACTTATATAATTCTATTGTTATAGAGTCAAGAGCTTTTTCATATAAAATTACCTAAAGGAAAAGGCTTAAGTGTAGTCTAAACTAACGCTAATCTGTACTACTTTAAGGTTCGCATAACGTACCATGTTCCCCACCAGCTTGATTTACATAAGTAAGGTATTACAAAGGTAAAGCAAATTTTAATTTAAAAAATTTTCCTTTTAAAACTGATCTAAAATATCTGCTAAACATTCTACATCATTCTTAGTTAATTGACTTAACAAATTTCTTGCTTCACAAAAATTTATATTATACTTTTGTAGTTTTCAAATTAAGACATAACAAAACTTAAGCGTAGGTGGAATTTAATAAAATAATTGCATAAAATTAAACATTAAATATTTAAAATAAGTTTATAGTATGTATAGCTGTTTTTGTTAAAACAATATAAGGAATTTATATGAAAGAGGAAGGAATGAAAACTAATTATTCATTCGTAAGAAATTATAGGTTAAATAAATTAAAAGAAAATAGTGTTTGTAAACTTAATTGGCTTTTTCTTCCCGGCGGTCCTGGCATGGGATCTAATTACTTGATTGATTTTGTATCAAAATTAGATTTACAAGGTTCATTATATATAGGTGATTTTCCTGGGGACGGCGATAATCGTAATACTGAAGAAATAAGTTATGAAGATTGGAAAGCGGGCTTTAATAGAAGTAGTAAATAAATTAACACCTTGTATACTTGTTACCCACTCTTTTAGCGGTATGCTTGCATTAACTATAGATAATTTAGAAAATTTATTAGTTGGTTTAATTATAATGAATAGTACTCCAAATAGTTCTTGGACGGAATTATTGCAAGAAACTGCTACTAAATATAATTTACCGGATATAACCAATGATATAGAGGAGTTATATACAAACCCGACAGATGATCAATTAAAGACATTTTTTTATGCAAACATCTCATATATATTTTGTGAACATGAAATCCCAGTTGGAAAGCAGTTATTAGAACTTTGTTCATATAATATAAAAACAAGAATATGGGCTAGTCAAAATTTTTATAACTCTTATAAATATAGCTGGATACCCAATAAATTACCGACATTAATTATTGGAAGTCACGATGATAGGTCACTTCCTATTAAACTATTTTTAGAAAATACGGAATGGTCTCGTCCTAACATAAAAATAATCGAACTATGTGATACAGGACACTTTCCTTGGTTAAGTTGCTTTGATCGAATTAATGAAGAATTGTCAGGACTAGCAAAAGATATAAATGAATTATGCTTACTAAAAAGGTAACAAGAAATATTTTTTAACAAAATTTGTTACAATACGGTGTAAGATTATTTAAGTAAATAATGCTTAAGCATAGGCTTAATAAGCTCTAATCTAAACTCATTAAAGGTTCGCATAACGTCCCACGCTCCCCGCCAAAGTTATTAAATATATTCCTCAAATATTTAAGTATTATTACCCATTAGTTCAGCATCATTAAATTCGATAAACTGCTCTGCTATTATACTTGCATCATTAGGAATTATGATAGGAGGATACGGAGTTAATACTTTTTCATCACCGTTGAATATCTTTATCCCTTTTTCCGATAATTTATTTACTTGTAATTTATGTATATCATTCATTGCCTGATTAGGTTTGATATATACCTGCCCCGGTAATAAATTTGTACCTACGGTCACTTGGCTTGAAGATTCGCCCGGAATAATTACTATGCTTTGTTGATTTTCTAAAGCTGCCCCTAAATACCCGTTAAATATAGTTTTTACTCCAAATACAAAATTTTCAAATATTCGGTCTATTCCTTCTGATTTAACTCCATCTAAGAATTTTTGACTAACTTTATCTAATTGATCTTCTTTTTGGTGTACTGAAAGTTTTCCTTTGGTTTCCGGATTATATTGACCTTTTCTAGGACTATTAGTTGCTAAAAGTATCATATTTTGATCTTTTGCAATTTTAGCTAACTGCTTTCCTAACTCATATGCTTCATTTTCTGTATAAAATTTTATATTTCCTTGTGCATCCGGTGCATCACCTGCTAAACATGTAATTATATAGCCTTTATGAGAAGAAGGAATCTTTTCGGCATTTTTTAAATCATTATAATCTTTTATACATTCTTCTTTTGTAAGGTTATGAGGTATGCCTATAGTTTCTATTAATTTAATTTCAGGATTCGCTTGCTTAATGTATTTCTTTTGTTCTTCGTTTAAAGCATAAAAAGGCAAGGATATCATATCTAAAACTTCTAAATCATCCTTTACTTCCGTTGGTAGCTGATGGCCGCTCCAAATAAATTTACTATTATTTTTTGTTGATTTTAAGATATCAAATCCTTTGATCCCATCAAGCCCTGCACCTATAAATGACTTGCTTTTCTGCTTGATTAGTATTTATTTGAGCGTTCTCTAATTCTTCAATATTTATCTCAACATTCTCAACCGTAAAGCCTTCTTTCTCATAACCTTCGCTTAATGCCGTTCTAATGCCTAATGTATTACTGTTGTCACCCATATATTGAGAACTAAGTAGTGCTACAAGTAAAATTGTTTTCATATATTCCTCGATTAAAAAGTTATTAATTATTTGTATAGAAGAAGCAATTTTTAACTTCAAATGCATTATTTTGAAATATAAAATCAATCTTTTCAAATTTAGATATTTAAGGAGTATACTCCCGAAATATCTATTTATCCAGTTGATTTAACATCATCTTAGCGGCTTTTATGCCTGCTTCTTTTGAGGTATTTATATCGGTGACTTCGGTGTGGAAGATTATTTTACTGCAATCGAGGTTGCCGAGCATGAAATCGGTTTGTATATTATCCGCATCTAAATATTTAGAGTAAGCGGCAATTGGCGTACGACAATTAGCGTCTAGATATTCTAAAAAAGCTCTTTCTGGCTTTATTAGCTCAAAGGTAGGAAGATGATTAATTTGGTTACATATCTCAAGCATAGCATTATCGTCTTGTCGTATTTCAACTGCAATGACTCCCTGCCCTATACACGGCAACATCTGCGAATACTCTATCAAATGGCAATATTCCGGATTAAACGCCCTGAGCCTTTTCAGCCCTGCATATGCTAAAATCGTTGCGTCAACTTCGGCGGTCATTAACTTTTTTATTCTTGAATCAATATTCCCCCTAAAAACCGTTACCTTTAAATCCGATCTTATTTTTTGGATAAATGCTTTTCTTCGTACTGCCGAGCTACCTATTACGGCATTTTGCGGTAGCTCTTCTATGGATTTATAATTTAAACAAACAAACACGTCTCTAGGGTCTTCACGCTCTAAAATAGCAGCTATTACTAGCTCTTCGGGTATTCTACCAGGTACGTCTTTTAAAGAATGAACCGCTAAGTCAATTTTTTTATCAAGTAAAGCTTGCTCTATTTCCTTTAAAAATAAAGCTTTACCTCCTATATCGTATAATGGTTTATTTTGGATTAAATCACCGCTAGTAATAATGGGTACTATTTCACAATTAATATCAGGAAAAAATTGTTTGATTTGTTGAATAACTAAATTAGTTTGTATTAAAGCAAGCGGACTTTTTCTTGTACCTATTCTGATAGAATTTGTCATTTGTTTTCTACTATTTCGAAAGGGCTAGTAAAGCTTAAAACATTACTGTTTATAATTACTTCATGATTCATAATAACCGGATGATTTACCTCTCCATGCCCTATCCCGTCAGCTTTATAAGCTTCTATATGCGGAATATGATTTAAACAAAAACTTTTTATAGCTTGTTCTACAAACTCATCCCCTTTGGTAAAATCACCGAAAATTATTGCTTCTATACATTCAAATGTACCGGCATTTTTTAACTGAACTAGATTACGATGTACGGCGTAAGCTTTTTCATTAACGTCTTCAAGCAGTAATATATTATCCTTTTTTAGGTCAATAGAAGTTCCTATCAATTTGCTAAAAACCGTTAAATTGCCGCCTGTTATCTTGCCTGTTATATTTTCTTCGCTAATTTTATTTATAGGTATAAGTTGTATTTCACTCTTTTTCCCTTCAAGAACATCTATTATAGGAATAATAGCCTGATTAGTAGGCGGTAGTAACGAGGTTAATACTGAACCGTGTATAGTTGGGATATTATAATGGTTATTTAGTAATAAATGTAAAACGGTAATATCGCTATAGCCTATCAGGATTTTATCACCTTTTTGCTTTATATTAAAACAATCTTCTACAAATTCACTACATCCATATCCACCGCGAAAAGCCCAAATTATTTTAACCTGCTCATTTTCCATAGCCTCTTTAAACATTCTCAGCCTTTCCTCTTTAGGAGCAGCGAAAAAGAGCAATTCATCACCTAAAAAAATCTTATCATCTATTAAAGTTTTAAAACCATGCAAAGCTAGTATTTTAATAGCTTCTTTTAATTTATCCCGAGCATCAAGACAGCCTGACGCCGGTGCTATAATTGATATCAAATCTCGTTGTTTGTTAAAAATAATCTTTTTCATAGATAAGGGTTTTAATTTATGGCTTGATTTTGCGTCATTGCGAAGAAAAATTGAAAATTTTGACGAAGCAATTTCAGGAGTCTTACTTTATGAGATTGCCACGTCGCTACGCTCCTCGCAATGACGAGTTGGTAAATCACAAAGGCATTGTGAAAATAAACTGAGTCTTGCCCTGTTTATCGTTTTCTGCCCAAATTTTTCCGGCATGCAGTTCTATTACTTTCTTACAGAGAGCAAGCCCTACTCCTCTACCTCCTGCCGGTGTACGTGTTTTAGAGCTTACGACAAATACGCCGAATATACTCTGCAATTCCTCTTTCAGCACTCCTACTCCATCGTCTTTTATACTGAATACAATACTGTCTTTCTGCTTTTGTAAATCAATTTTTATTATTCCCTCACTACAATAGCTGAGAGCATTAATTATTAGATTATCGAATGTATGTTTAATATAATGAGGATCACAGTTAAATATTATATTCTCTTCAATATCAGATACAAAATTTAAGGTTTTGCCGTTTAGATATAGTTTCTTACATATTTGAATTCTTTCGTGCAGCACTTCGCTTAAGTTTATATCTTCTTTATTTAATTCATAATTAAGACTGGATAATTTTGAAAAATCTAGAATATTATTTATCAAACTATTTAGTCTAATAGAGCTTTTAGCTATAATCTCTACAGCACTACGGCGTTGATCTTCATTAAATTTATCATAATTAGCCCATAAGGTTTCACTAAGGCTAATAATACCGGTTAGGGGTGTATTGATTTCATGGTTTATATTACGTAAGAACTCATGTTTCAAATCAAGTAACTTCTCTAATTCCCGCTCTCTATAATTAACTCTATTACCTAAATGAGTATTTTTTAGGTTAACTAATCTTTCTTGCTCCTGCCTTGGTTTTAAGAATACTATTAAAAGGCTACTAAATAAGGTTAGGAAATATATTACTTTGAATTGAAAACTATCTATGCTAATTAATAACTTCTCATCCATAAAATATTTATAAAACTCTATACTAGCAAACACGCCTGTAACGGTCATAAGTAAAGTAGCTTGCCACCTGAATATCGTTGCAATTATAAGTAAGTTAATTATCGAACACATTAATTGCAGCTGATCAAAACTATTTGATATAACAAGTAAACTACCGAAAAATATTAATATAACGAAAGTAGCAACAAACCAAGATAAAGATATAATTCTTTTTAAATTTTAAAGACCATAAAGGATAAGTGATTAATATTGCAGTAGTGATAAGGGTGGTATGGTAAATAATATTATATATCTCCAAATGGTTCATTATTTTACTACCCGATGTGGTATATAAAGATGAGAACATCGATATTAAAATAAATATACCGACATAGCTATAAGTAATTTCTTGATTTGGTAGGGTGCTTTCCCAATATTTAAAGATGTTAAAATTCTTAAGATCACGAAATAAAGTCAAAAATTTTCTTTTTCTCTCTTGCCTGATTATTTTAACGGCTAACGGCTCTTTTAAAGAATTAAACCCTCCTGGTTGTTTTAAAATATAATGACTTCCAAGGAAAAAGATTAAATTTACGATAGTTGCAGGCAATATCGGATAAATACCTAAAACTGCTCTTAAAGAAAATACTTGCCACAATATAATAGTTAATATTGCAGCAATCATACCGATAAAAAAACTTTTGGCACTTGATTTAAAACCGTATATTAACAAAATTAACGGCAAAGTGATTAGCGGCAAATAGATACTAGTCAATAATAGAAATAGATTTATTAAATCTTTCGTATAGAGTGATATAATAAAACCTATTAATCCTATAGTAATTGCGGTTATATAGTTATTATTTAGAGAAGCCTTTTTAATGATATCATTAGTAAAAGTTACCGCTGCAACGTTAATATAAGAGTTAGTACTTGAGATTATCATTGCCATAATAACACCGACAATTAATCCCTTAAATCCTATATAACTTTTAATAATCCGTAAAAACAATTCATTAGTGTTAACACTTGGATCTTGAGATAGTAATAATATTACAATCCAAATAAATAAGGCGGATAAACAAAGACAAATAATTGCCGAAATAAAAAATGTTTTTGATATTTGCTTTGTGTCTTTTGCCATCAATATTCTTTGAAAAATTGAAGGACCAAGCGACGGAATCGCAAAATATATAAAAATATTTAAAGAAATCCAAAATTTAGGACTAGTATAGTGAAACAATCCTTGTAAATCAGTTAGACGAGTCTGTACGTTTGAGTCTATAACTATGTGCGGATCGCTAAAAACATTCCGTACGACAATTCCTATTACCGGAATAATTGCACTATAGGTAAAAAACTGTACGGCTTCGGTAAAAGTAACCGATTTTACACCGCCAAAAGCAGAATAGCTTATTATTACGGTGGCAATACATAAATCTATGTAAAAATTTGAAATATTAAAGAATAGCTGTAATATTAAACTTGCTACGTGGAATTGCATGGCAATCCTACCTATAGACATTAATATACTAACTATCGACGTAAGAATACGAACTTTGTTACCGTAAGCCTCCCCTATTATTTCCGCTGCCGATAAGCTACCCAAAAAATTCTCAAAACGAGGAGCTATAAAGTAACTAATTAATAACCAACTAACGACGCTACCGAATATACTAGGTAATAAGTAAAATAACCCGTCCGTATATATTCTTGAATTATCGATTAAAAAAGTACTAGTACCGATCCAAGTAGCAATAAGAGTTGCAACTATCGTACCTGTAGAAAAATTCCTTTTTCCTATCGCATATTCACGAATATTTTTTATATTTAGAAGTCCAACTAGCAAATTAATCGCTAAAAAGCTAGTAAAAATAAGGAGGTCGATATTTGGCATAGAGTTAAGTTATAGGTATTTTCTATGCAAATAATAATAAAGATAAAAAAAGAAACAAACAATATTTTTGTGGAGTTAAAAAAGTATGTCATTCCTAGCTAAATGCACATGAGCGTTATAAGACTCGATGTCATTCCCGTATGGCATTATTGCGTGGACACCACCCCGTCATTGCGAGGAGCCGTAGGCGACGCGGCAATCCAGAAAAAATAATAAAAAAATTCTGACTTACAGAATTTTTACTAGATTGCTTCGTCAATTGCTATGCAATTTTCTCGCGATGACGGGGTGGTGTCCACGCAACAACGTCTTCCCGCTTAGAGGGGAATCCAATCAAGTTCTTCTAATCATAAGGATTAAAGTCATTTCCTAGGGTTTCCATTTTAGATTCATAGCTATTTATGTAATCCAAGCATAACTGAAAATCGCCTGATAAAGGAGTTGATTTATTAATAACGTCTTTTACTGAATCAAGTCTATCATAAAACAAAGGAGGCTCATGCTCCGTTAAACTTTTAACTAAAGGAGCAATTTCTTTTAAAGTATTAACTTTACTAGTATTTGTTACTAACGCAGTTAATATTTTGATATTCTCGTCTTTATTATCTGAATTCAAATACCCATTATCCGCTAAAGATTTTAACAAATCCATTCTATAATTAGCAATCCATTCTGCTACTGTAGTCTTCTGACTATCTTTTACGTAAAAATTAAGTTGCTTTTCTTGGTCATAGCGTTTTACAAGATTTTCTAAATTTTTGTTACCAAGCTCTAGTAACCAGTGTAAAAATGTAGATTCATATTTATTATTTGGTACAATTTCTTTTTGTAATAATAATTTAACATCTATTTTTTCTTTCTTAAATATCTCAGTAATTACTTCATTAGCTTCTTGCATGTATTTTGCAATCATATTATTATCACGAACATTGTCATTCTTAAGAGCATTGAGTAATTCGCCATATTTAGTAATTATTTTATCTGCAACTTGAGAAAATATTTCCTTAGGATGTTCGTTTATTTCTTTTAATATTATATCTTTTAATTTAATATTTTTAAGTGCATTTAAAAATATGTTCACATCGTTTAAAAATATTCCTTTAGAAATTAAAATGTGACTTATTGCTTCTTTCTCAGTTATATGTGGTTGTTGCATAGCTACATCAAAAACATTTCTAAGAGCTTTTTGTTCTATCTCAATAAGTTCTTGAGAATTTTCAAGTTTGACAAAAGCCTCAACTAGTTTTGAACTGTTTGTCCAAGCTCCCCATTGAAACAAAGTACAATCCGCAGAATCTTTTAGTTTCCAGTCAGTGTTAAAAAATTCTTTCATTTTCTCAAACATTTCCAAAGCATATTTTTGTATACTACTTTGCAAATGCTCTAGGTGAGATAACGCACAAATTGCAGTAAATGGGGTAAGTTTTGTATTACTCATTACTTGCACGCCGTTAATAGTTAAAGCCTGTGTAGTTTCATCATTTACATTATTTTCATTTAACACACTATACGCAGGTTCTAACTTTCCTGATTTTATGGCTCTATGCGGCGTAGCTATTTTCTTATCACTTAAAACTTTATATAATTCTTCTTTTTGACTAGCAGTTAAATGCTCAACTTCCATTGTGACATCAAAAACATTACGTGGAAGTGTTTTCTCGTCTTCTATAAGCTCAGGATGTTTATTTAATAAATCTCGAAGCTGTTGCAGCCCCACCCCAAGCAAGCCACTGAGCGGTGCTATTACCGTTATTGTCTCGTCCATCCCAAATCGTATTATCATAATTTTTCATTTTATTATATGCAGCTTTAATACAATTTTTTAATATCATCCCTCTACCGTTTAATTGTTCTAAAGAATTAGAAGTTAGAGATAATACAGAGTTCATAAAGCATAAAGCTTCTAAAGCATTAACACTAATTGCTGCGTAAGGAATTAGGGTATCATCAGCTTTTTTTAGCTGAAATATTATATTTCCTCGCTCATTTATATTAGTTGATGCTAATAACCCAACAGCCTCAGTAAATTTAAATTCTTGTATAAGTTGAAAAGGTGTAGTCATAAAAGTATCCAACTTATATTAATTTTTTATAAAAAATACCATGAAATATGGTTTACGTCTAGTTATAATAGATATAATACATGAAAACTTAATGAATACCAAATAATTTTTAAAAAATTAACTATTATTTAATACCAAGGTGCGAGAGATAAGTTTATTTTAATTCCTTTAACTGTGATATCAGATTTTTTACAGGCAAGATATTTTTCTTCTCTAATTAAGGCGATTGCTTTATTACGGTAACTTGTGCATATTACGCCGATTTTATCGTTATCTGCGAGTATTTCTTCATCTTTAACTAATGAGGATAAATCTTCATCTGCTGTAATTTTATATATCTTTCTTCTTATAACCCCTTGATATTTAGCTCTTGAAATAACTTCCTGCCCAACATAACAGCCTTTATCAAAACTAATTGCATTTAACTCCTCAGCACCGTACATATTTGGAATGGATTTATCTGTGATTAAATCTTCCACACCGTCTATTATTGCGAAATTATATTTATCTTCGAGGTATATTGTCATCCCGTGGCTTGACCACGGGATCCAGTCTTGTTTACCTGTATTTCTGGATCCCGTGGTCAAGCCACGGGATGACAATATTGAACGAAAACCAAGCATAGAATATCTCGGATCACGAGACGTAACTAGCGTGTCTATATCTAATTTTTGATGTGAATAGACAATTTTATACTCTTCACTACAATCTATTATTTGTATTTTTGAGCGAAATTTATAGAAGTTTAAATACTCTATCAAAGCAGCTTTATTACTTTTATCAATATCAAGGTAAATTTCCTCAAGCTTATGAACATACACGAAAAAATCAAATAAATATCTTCCTTGATTATTAAGCAAATAGGTATAACAGTAGCTGCTCTTACAAATATCATTGGTAACAAGATTTTGTAGGAACTTTACCGAATCTAAACCTATTATTTTGATAATCTCTCTATTACTTAATATTTCATACATAATTATAATATTATTGACTTTATAGGTGCCTAACTACTATACTCTAAATTTATATAAATTAAACTTAATAATCATGAGATGTTCATCTTACTGTACTTCTTCCGAATATAAGATGAGTGATCTAGTTACTAATTTAAAAAAGATTGGTCTTGAGCCTCAGCATTTTGACGATGTTTTATATATTCGGAAAGAGATAAATAAAGATTCTGATTTTATAGAGATATTTTTCTTTCCGTTTGGCTGTGTAACTATTTGGGGCGGCGATGAAATTCAAGAAAAAATAGTTTTAAGCGATACTGATTTAGTAACAGTAAATAAGCTCAAAGAGCCGGTATCTGATTATATTTATTTTGAATATAATACAGAAGTTGAGAAAACATTTATTGATGAAGAAAAAAATAAAATAATCTTAGCAGATAAATCAGTCTTTGTTAAACTTTCTATTTCCCATGCTCTTGCACAATCGGTTAAACTTAGCGTTCTTGAGCAATCCGTTAGTAACTTGATTGTTCAGACCACTCCTATTCAGCAGGAACTAGCTAGAACCGGCAGCGTATCGCTTTCAAAAAAGGAGATATTACAGCAAATAGGTATATTATTTAACGAGCGTTATTCAATCAGTTTGCATAGCGATATATTCGATACTCCAGAATTCTTTTGGCGTCGTCCGAGCTATGAGCCTCTATATCTGATGACGGCAGAGTTTCAAGACATAGAAATACGGCAAAATATAATGAATCATCGTCTTAATATGATTCACGAGCTTTTAGACATTCTTTCAAATGACCTTAATTATAAACATTCTACCAAACTTGAGTGGATTATTATTATTTTAATCGGTCTTGAAGTTGTCTTGTCGTTATCTCATACTAATCTTTTCTTAAAAATTATCGGAGCTTTATAAATAGCTTCTATGCAAATTATTGATAATCAAAAAACATTAGAAGAATTTTGTAATAAGTTAGCAAATAAGACATGCTTAAGCATAGATACGGAATTTGAGCGTCGCTATACCTATTATGCTCAGCTTAGTATAATTCAAGTTAAAGCAGAAGAATATTGCGGAATAATTGATGCGTTAAGCAATTTAGATCTGAATATTTTTAATAAGTTGCTTGCAGATAATAATATTACTAAAATATTTCATGCTCCTCGGGAAGATTTAGAGATTTTCTATAATTTATTTAAAACCCTACCTTCTAATGTTTTTGATATACAAATTGCAGCAAATATTTGCGGATTCGGTAAACAGCTAAGCTATGATGACCTTTGCTATAAGCTAATAGGCATTACTATCGATAAAACCCACCAAAAATCTAACTGGCTAAAACGCCCTATTACTAGTGATATGTTAAATTATGCAATGTTAGATGTGGAGTATTTGTATAAGATATATAAAGAGCTAAATAATATAATTATTAGAAATAATTTAACTAATAAATACCAAACTACTCTTAGTTCTTTATTAGATGTTAGAAATTATAAGGTTGAGCCGAAAAATGCGTGGAAAAAAATAAAATATAGAAGTGATGATGAGAGTTTTAACCGTAAAATTCAAGCACTTGCAGCTTATCGTGAAGAGAATGCACAAACTATAAATATTCCTCGTAAGCATTTTATTTTAGATGAAGATTTAATAAAGCTTAGTAAATACCCGCCATTGAATCACAAGGATTTTAAAAATCTAAATTTAAAAAGCAAATATTTACACAAACAAAAATATAAAGATGAAATAATAAGTTTGTGTAATAACTTATAAGAAAAAAGCTACAAATCAAATAATTTGTAGCCTATATATGAATAGAAAAAAATTAGCCAATTAATGTAACTTGTATCTCACTATCTTGTACTATTTTGACATATTCATTGTATACATCATCAGGCAAGTTACTAAATGCCTGATCGATGATAAGTGTCCCTACTCCTATCAATGCTAATTGAAAGCAAATATCTCCAGTCTGAGTATCGCCGGATACTTGTCCTATTTCTAGCCAATCTCCAACTGCTTGTGCAAAAAAAGCAAAAGGTACACCGAGCAATACAACAATTTTATCAAATTATGTAACCTCTGTATCAATATTGAAGTTATTTCCCTGGATTCCTGCTTTCGCAGGAATGACATAGAATAAAATCAAGTTTACGATCATGAGGTTCAACCGGAAAATTATCTATTAACTGCTCTTTTAAACAAACTCCGACAGCCAATATATTTCAGTTATTATTAAGATATCGGTCAAAATGTCCTTTGCCGTATCCAAGTCTATAACCGTCCTTACTAAACGCAAGTCCTGGGGTAATAACTAATTCAGGAATAACACAATCATTATTTATAGGTTCATAGGTTTTAAAAGCACCTAAAGCCAACTGATCGTTATAATGATAAGGACAATATTTTATCTCATTTTTTATAACTTTCGGTAGGAAGAATCTTATTTCAGGATGTAAGGTTGTTATTTCAAGTAAGTTAATCTCGTATTTTAGAGGATAGTAAAGTCCTACTGTCTTTACTTTTAACTCCTTTAATAACCGGCTAATTTTATTGATTAGGGAGTTTTTGACTAAGTCGGAATTAATCTTATCTTGGTTTTTTATTAAAAATTCTTTGAAATAAAGCCGCAGCTCTTGCTTGGTAATTGTTACTGTCATTCCGGTACTCTTCTATGTCATTCCGTCGTAGGCGGAGCGTTGTTGCACGGCTCTTATGTCATTCCCGCATATGCGGGAATCCAGAAAAAAGGTATAAATACAACAAATTTTTGAAATTAAAAGCTCGATTTATCTCGCTTTATGCTGGATTCCCGCTTTCGCGGGAATGACATAGCAGCTATGCAACAGTACTTTTAGTTGCTTACAGTGACGTAGGAGTATAATCACATATTAATCGTCCTTTTATCCACACTAAGAGCTGCTTCTTTTATGGCTTCACTTAAAGTCGGGTGGGCGTGGCAGGTTCTTGCTATATCTTCCGAAGCTGCTCCGAATTCCATATAAGCGGTAAGCTCGGCAATAAGTGTACCTGCATCGGCTCCTATAATATGAGCTCCTAAAACCCTATCGGTTTTACTATCGGCAAGAATTTTAACCATCCCTTCCGTACTACCGATTGCTCTTGCTCTACTATTTGCTAAAAACGGAAACTTACCCACTTTATAACTGATACCTTTTTCTTTTAGCTGCTCTTCCGTTTCACCGACGCTTGCTACTTCGGGATAAGTATATATTACGCTTGGAATTAGATTATAGTTAACATGTCCTGCCTGCCCTGCCATAATTTCCACGGCAGCTACAGCCTCTTCTTCGGCTTTATGAGCAAGCATAGCTCCTTTTACCACATCACCTACTGCATAAATGTTTGGACTAGATGTTTGGAACCGGTCATTAATCTCAATTCTACCTTGCTTATCTGTAATAATACCGACAGACTCAAGCCCTAGATTTTGGGTATAGGCTTTTCTACCTACTGCCATTAATACCACATCGCTAGTTACTACCGAACTCTTACCGCCCTCCTCTATTGTCAGATTTACTTTTCCTGACTTTACTTCAGCAGACAGCACTTTAGTATTTAGTTTAAACACTATACCCTGCTTTTGTTGTAACTTCATAAACTGCGTAGCAATTTCTTTATCAAGCATCGGCACAATGCTCGGTGCATACTCAATAACTGTTACTTTAGCACCTAAACGACTCCAAACCGAACCGAGTTCTAAGCCTATATACCCTCCCCCGACTACTATTAAGTTCTCAGGTACTTTAGAAAGCTTTAAAGCTCCGGTAGATGAAACAATAAACTCTTCATCTATTTTGATATTCGGTATTTCTATGACGCTGGAACCTGTAGTAATTAGGATATTTTTAGATTTAATTTGCTCTTTATTTACCTCAATGATGTCGCTAGAGATAATTTTAGCTTCACCCTTTATCCTAGTAATCTTATTTTTGGCAAATAGGCTTTCTATACCTTTTGTAAGGTCAGAAACTACTTTATCTTTATTAGCTAGCATTTTTTGTAAGTCTAATTTTACATCTGCAGTAATACCTATACTCTCAAAATGCTTTAGAGCTTCTTCATATTTTTTAGAAGAATTAAGTAAAGCTTTCGACGGTATGCACCCTATATTTAAACAAGTGCCGCCGAGAGTATCGTTTTTCTCAATGCACGCTACTTTCATACCAAGCTGAGCAGCTCTAATACTACCTGTATAACCGGCCGGACCGCTACCTATTACCACTAAATCAAATTCTTGCATATTTGTTTGACCTTAATAAATTGTTGGATCGTCATTGCGAGCAGGCGTTGTTGCGTGGATATCTAATCGTCATTGCGAGGAGCGAAGCGACGTGGCAATCCAGAAAAAATAATAAAAAAATTCTGTAAATCAGAATTCTTTACTGGATTGCTTCGTCAATTTACTATTGTAAATTTCCTCGCAATGACGGATAAAACCGATCCACGCAACAATGTCCACTCGCAATGACGTAATACTGCTAAAAATACACTACTATCGCCTTTATAACAACTTTAATCTTATACTATTCTTATTTGGTGAAGCAATAAAACTAATTAAATTAATATTATCTTCAAAGCCGTTTGTATAATTTTGTAGTAAAGAGAACATCTTTTTAGAAATAGCGTAATTGTGACTAGCATTTAGTGAATTTGACTCACCGATATTTTTTACTTCCCTCATTAAAGCTAAAGGATTATCAAATTTTAGCTCTATATTTTCATAATCAACAATTACTTCGGCAAATCCTGCTTGTGATAATAGCATTGGGACATGGTCAAAATGAATAAAGGGAGAAATATGAGGAGAGTGTTTAAAACCACTTGCTGTTTCGGCATCTATTAAAGATTTACGTAAATTCTTTAAACTATTTCCGCCGACAAAATTACCGATAAAAATACCGTCAGGCTTTAAAAATGTTCTTATATTAGATAGAAAACTCTGCACATCATTTATCCAGTGTAACCCTAATGAATAAATAATTAAATCAAAAGAGTCTTTTGGAAATTCTAAATCTTCATCATCAATAGAAATCTTTCCAAACTTCGCTTCTAGAGGTAATTTATACGTCGATCCGGTACTCGAATCCTCACGTACTAGCGTGTACGCTGTGGTATCTAGTGTTTCCGTGTCTCCTTTAAATTCCTCTCTATAAGCTGGTTTGGAAAGATGTCTAATTAATAATTTACGATTATGTTCAAAAGAATCAAGCAATAAAGGTGACATATCCGTTGCAGTAATATCGGCATTTCGGTAGTTAGTTTTTAACAGCTTTGTAAGGTAACCGCATTTAGCCGATATTTCTAGAATATCCGAAAAATCCTTATCAATCATCCCTAATCGACTTATTATATCATTAGCTGCATGCTTGATAAATAAGCTGTTACTTATCCCCTTTACAGCATTATTTCGGTGATTTTTTAGCTTTAATCTGTTGAATATATAATCCCTTCCATTTATCTTCTATCTTTTGACCTAAAGTGTTAGTCGGGAATCGAGAAATAAGATCTCCTCTTAACCAACTATTTTGAATAAGTTCTCTCTGTCTTGCAGTGCGAATATCATCCCCTTTAACTCTATCTAGCCCTTCAAAATTCTCTTGAATACCTACAATTATAGGTTTCGTATTTTTATTATTAGGCGATAAAGGTTCTAAACTCAACAGGCTTTTTTCTAAAGGATTTAAATCCGAAGTTAGATCCAAATGCTCTAAGTAGACAGGCTTTAGTTTGTTTATCATTACTAGAAACTTTTTTTCTTTCTATCCCTGAAATATTGTTCTCGGTCTTATTAGATTCTCCTAGAGATTTATAACTACTTATACACAACAATACTAATATAAATTTCTTTAACATAAATAACCCTGTATATTATTATAGTTAATATAAATTAAATAATATATGAATCAAGTGCTGAAATAAATTAATTATTTCTAAAGATATTATCTTCGTATTTTTTTCTGTAATATATTTTGTAATTCTCGTTTCTTATATCATTAAACCATTGATCTTGTTGTTTTTTAATATAATAATTTAGGGAATTAGATTTACTTTTACTAGTTTGGAAATTATCTTCACAAAATTTTAAAAAACCTGATATTAAAGTTTCTACTCCATTAGTCTCAGATTTTTTCTCAAGAAATTGCATAGAAAAATTAGTAGAATTATTATGTTTTAAATAAAATTGCTTATATTTCTCATGAATTTTATTTTCTTTTTTTATTTGTTGTTCTGAAAAAGATAATTTTTCCTCTAATAATTTATGAATTTCGGTACAGTCGCTCCAAGGTAATTCTATTGTTAGCTGCTCTTCCTGATATTCAAAATTATCTTGAATATTGTTAAAATCGGCATTTACTTTTACCGCACTTACTAATATTAAAAAGTAAATGAAAAGCTGGTATACGAAGTTCAACTTGAAAAAGAGCAAGGAATCCACAAGACGAGAAACGCAGCGTATACTTAATACGTGAGTACCGCAGTAATTGTAGGATGACGTAGCCAATTTTTTAAGTTCAACGAGTATACTCATAAAATTTAATTAATTTTAGCAGGAATCGGTACCATAATACTACTTCTGTATCTTTTATTGCCACTAAAAAGTGATTTTTTTTGAATTTTGTTATTATTTATCGGAATTGTATCTTCTAAAGCCCCTTCATTATTATTTAGATAACTATGTAAGGATGCTTTATAAAGAGCCATATTACTTGCTATTTTAACTACATCTTGCTTATATTTAAACCCTAAAGAATGAGTGGCTGAGTGGTAATGTGCTATAGCTTTGTGCCAGCTCCCTAGCTGATCATATTTTGAGCGTAAAAACTCTGCCCCGTAACGAACATTATTATTTGGATCGAATGCCTGTTCAAAGGAATTAAAAGCCCCTAAATGATGTCTTAAGTTAATCTGCATACATCCGACATCAATACTCTCTCGCCCTTTTATAAGCTCTATTTTAACAAAACTTACGGCTTCTCTTTTCGTGTTAAAATAATAGCCTTTTCCTTCAACATTTACCGTCCAAGGCCATACTACTCTAATTTTACGGGTTGTATGTTTTTTCCCCGATTCTTTTAAAGCTATTGAATGTAACGTATTAGATGGGATATTAAATTTTTTTTCAAAGTAAGGAAAAAGTTTTGAACATTTAAAGGATTCAGCTATTTCAGGATCGGCAATAGCCGGATTTGAAAAGAAGAGAAAGGAACATAGTAGGATTTTAACGTCATTGCGAGGAAAATTACGAAGTAATTGACGAAGCAATCTCAGGAGTGTTATTTTATGAGATTGCCACGCTCCTTTCAGTCGCTCGCAATGACGACTTGGTATCCACGCAATAATATGCGGGAATGACATAATGTTCTTTCGAGCCATATCGGCAACGCTAAAATAAACTTGAGTTACTAATTAAGATAAACTAGCCTACCATAACTTATCTTATGAAGCAAGGGAAGTTATGAGATAAGAAACCAACAAGATTACTTATAAATCATTAGCGTCAAAATTATCTTTAGCAATACCTAATGTTTCTAATATTTGTTCAAGTTCTATTACTACAGGCTCTAACTCAGCTGACTTTTTATTAAAGTTAAAGTTTTCTGAGGTTAATGTTTCTTCGTTTAAACTTGCAGTTCTAACTACACTAAATCTTACGCCAACTTCTTTAAGCCATTGATATGTATTATTAACATCTTCATTATTTCTGTAATAATCACTACAATCATTTAGTATTATGTGAAATATTTCTGCTGCTGTTTTTAATGGATTTAATGGTTCTCCACCAAACATAGAGCCTAATACTTGTAATGGATTACTTATTCCTTCTGTTATTACTTTACAATATTCATATTTTAGAGCTTTACTTTCTTTATCTAATATAGGTAGTAAATCTTCTATAAATTCTGCTAAATTTTGAAACTCATCTGACTCTACAAATAAAGATTTACTTACAAAATTCAGAGAATCGTAATGATTACCTAATGATTTCGTAAAATTTTCTACTATTATGAGAAGTTCTTGTTTAATAAAGTGAGGCTTATTTAAAGCTTGATCTATTATCTCTGCATCTTCGGTTTCTAAGACTCTATTTATATATTCTTCACTGATTACTATTTAGTAATTTTTTATTAACTTATTGATTTCATTAATACTTTCTTTAACATTAAACTCTACTCTATTAGAGCTAGCGGTATTTGAACTAGTAGAAGGTTGTTCACCTAATTCTGCATTATTTAATATTGAACCGGCATGATTTTGCCATGCTTGATAATTTCCAGGTGTTGAAGTTGCTTTATTAGCGAGAGCTGTTGCTTGACTAAATAATGCTGCAAGTTGCTCAGAATTACCAAGGTCTATATATTGCGGCATTTCCGGCGGTGGAGTAAAATCGTTATGAGAAATATTTGATTCTTCTTCAAGAGATTCATCTTCAAATAACTCTTCTGTAGGTTCTATAGTAGCCCAACATACTGCTAATGTTTCAAGCTCATCATTAACAAATTCTTGATGTTTTGCAGCTGCATGTTTTACATTTTCATTATTTTTATAATTACTAGGAATAGCGTATAAACCGTATTCTCCTTTATTTGCTTCTTCTAATATAAGACTAAATATTTCTGATTTAATTTTATGGTTTTTTGTTTCTTGTAAATTGTTCTCTAGTAGTTTTAGTATCTGATCGCCTTGTGCTGCTCCTTTATTATTTTCCCAACCTTTTATTAAACTACAATAATCTATACCTGATGTTTTAGCATACTCTAACACTACTTTTATAGCTTTCCATTGATTATTAGCTTTTTCATTTTCACCTTGCTGCTCATCTTTAATAGCATTCTCAGCCCATTTAGCAAGCTGAGCATAGGATGCTAGCTCCCCTACTGCATTAAATATGGATACATGTTTACCTGGATAATCTACTTTTGTAATTATTTCAGATAGATCAAATTTTTGAACTAATTTCGGTAATTCAACAAGAAATTCATCATAATATGGTTTGTCTAAACTCTATTCTCTTCCATTTTGTTTGATTTCATTTATAGTTGCTTGATTAAAATCATATGGCGAATATTTTTTCATAATTTGACCTTTTTATAATTATGGGTTAAATTTATATTTAAAAAACCATAAAATATGGTATCTCTTAATTTTTATAAATACATAATACATTATTTTATTAATATATGTCAATAAAAACCACGAAACATGGTATTTTGTTTTAAAATGCTTTAAATTGGTAATTGACTGATTAAATAAAAATGTTTATTATTAGTCCAAATTAAATGTAATTAAGTATATTTTATGAAAGTTGTTAGCTCATTAAAATCATTAAAAAAACGTGATAAAGATTGTCAAATCGTTAAAAGAAGAGGCAAAATTTTTGTAATAAATAAGAAGAATAAAAGATTTAAAGCAAAACAAGGTTAATATTATGTATATTTTAAGAATTATTGTTTCATTTTTTCAGGGATTCGTATACTCACGTACTAAAATGTACGCTCCGTGTACTCACCCATCAAAATAAAATCTAATTCCTAAAATATACATAATATAATTAATAGCAAAATGGCCGGTCACTCAAAGTTTAAGAATATTCAGCATCGTAAAGGGGCTCAAGATAAAAAAAGAGCAAAAGTTTTCACTAAATTAATTCGTGAAATAGTTACTGCAGTTAAAACCGGTTCTTCTAATATCCCTGAAAATAATCCGCGTCTTAGAAATGCTTTAACCGCCGCACGCAGTCAAAATCTCCCAAAAGAAAGAATAGACAAAGCTATTAATAGTGCTGACGATGCTAATACCGAAAATTATACAGAAATTAGATATGAAGGTTATGCACCGAACGGTATTGCTATAATAGTTGAAGCTTTAACCGATAATAAAAACCGCACTGCTGCTGAAGTGCGTTCCGGTTTTACCAAATATGGTGGCAGTTTAGGTGAAACAGGTAGCGTTAATTATTTATTCAAACATTGCGGAGTTATTCAGTATCCAACAAACATAGCATCGAATGAAGATATTTTTGAGGCAGCTATAGAAGCCGGAGGGGATGATATCGTATCTGATGAAATATTCCATACAATCTATACGGATATTGAAAATTTTTCTAAAGTTCTAGAATTTTTAACCGGCAAATACGGTATACCTGAAGACTCTTATATAGGCTGGATTCCATTAAATACAATAATTATAGATGATAAGGAAAAAGCTGAAAAATTACTAAAGCTTGTGGAAATTTTAGAAGAAAGCGACGATGTGCAAAGAGTTTTCGGTAATTATGAATTATCTGATGATGTTTACGAAATAATACAAGGAGAAGAATGACTTATAACGATGCAAATTATCAAATAGTTATTTTAGCAGCCGGTAAAGGTACTAGAATGGAGTCCGATTTACCGAAAGTAATGCATAAAGTCGGCGGAGTTCCAATGCTTGAAACAGTATTAAAGAATTCGCTTAACGTCACAAATGATGTAATTATAATTTATTCAGAGGAACTTAAAAAGCATTTAACGCCCTATGAAAATATGTGTCGCTTTGTACTGCAAGAAGAACCTAAAGGTACAGCTCATGCTACTCATGCAGCAATAGATTTAATTGATAAAAATAAAATAATATTAGTTTTATACGGTGATCATCCTCTTATTACTCCAAAACTTATGCATGAATTAATAGATTACTTAAGCCTTACTAATTCTGCATTAGTTACTTTAAGCTTTGAGAGAGCAAATCCGGCTCAATATGGAAGAATAGCTACTGATAAAAATGGCGAATTCTTAGAGATAATCGAACATAAAAACGCAAGTGAAGAAGAGAAAAATATAAAACTTTGTAATTCAGGTATTATGGCTTTCAGTAGCGGAATTTTAAATAAATACTTACCTTTATTTGCTACTAATACTAACGGTAATAAGGAAGTTTATTTAACTGAAATAGTAAAAATATGCAAAAATCATGGTGAAAAAGTTTCATATTTATTGTCTACTGATCATGATTTAATTGTTGGTGTTAATACTAAAAATGAGCTAGAAGAAGCTAATAATATTTTTTCTAAGAATAAGTCTTAGCATTACCCGCATGGATACCGAGTTGTCATTGCGAGTGGTATTGTGGCGTGGATCGAAAAACGCATTCGGTGTCATACCATGGTTTGACCACGATATCCAAAAAAACAATAAAAAATACTAATATTTTAATATTTTTAACTGGATCCCGTGGTCAGGCCACGGGATGACGACATAGGTGAAATTGATCCACGCAAATACCTTGTGAGAATAACATAGGAAGCCATACAGGCAATGCTAAAAATTTTGGAGAGATGGCCGAGCGGTTTAAGGCGCACGCCTGGAAAGCGTGTTCACGGCAACGTGTCGGGGGTTCGAATCCCCCTCTCTCCGCCATAATAATATTTCTTTTGTTATTATGTATTAGCGTCTTTTATAATTTTTATATTTATAAATCTATTTAATATATTATAGAAGAAAAACAAAAGTCTAAACCGACTCTTCGCACAAGAGCTAATAAAATTAAAGAGTTTAGGTGCAAGAACTTGATCGCCGTAATTGAGAACCCTGATAATATAAAAAATATTGGCACCATCATTAGAAATGTTAACGCACTTGGAATTGAAAAAGCTTATATTGTTACCAATCAAAAACTATTACCTGACACATGGGAAGAAATGCGTACAGAGCCAAAACTCAACGCTATATCCGTCTCTGCCATTAAATGGAGTTTCGTAAAGATTTTCAAAGATACGAATAGCTGTATGGAACATTTGGAGAAGGAAAGTTTTGTTTCGGTCATTACTTCTCCTCATATGAAAGGATATAAAAATGTAGTACTTCATGAACATGATTACACTAAATATAAAAAGCTTGCAGTTTGGTTTGGAAACGAAGGAGTAGGAATTAGCAAACCTGCTGTCGAGAGAAGTAGCTTTTTGTATTAACATCCCAATGTATGGAATTATTGAAAGTCTTAATTTGGGTACCTCATCCGGCATTGTGCTATATGAGATCGCAAAACAACGACGCGAATTTCAGTTTAATCTAAAAAAGAAGATCGCTACAAATAAGGTTAGCAAAGAAGCTTCCTAATTTAACTAAAAGAACATGTGCAGTTGCTGCTTCTGATTTAAAAAATTCTACGCTATCTTTACTTAAAGAAATGGTTATTTTTACGAAAGTCTCTTTTAATAAAAGTTCTCTAGGGTGCAGTAAGAAATCTTTTACTATATCCTCTTACCTTTACGCCGGTACCATGCTCCAAAAATTCTTATATGATTATCTCAGAACGTAAAACGGGCGATCTGTTAATTTATAAAGTCTAAAAGCTTTTTAAAAAGCTTATCATCTACTAATTACCCCATATTTATAGTTTTTTAATTTCCATTTTTACTTTTATAATAAAAATAGTTGTATATTTATATTACTTTCTCTATTATAGCCGTAATTTTATAAGTTACAATTATATATGTAATAATCAATTAATTTATATTAAGTTATGGCTCATAAAGATTTATCACATTTAACAGAAGAACAAATCAAAGATTTAATAAAACGTTATTATAATTACGAAAAATACCAGATCTATTAGAAGAATTTGAGATTAATGTATATCCTAGCATGTTAATTAAACTTTTTCCGCCTGTAGTTCATAATAAATTATTTTGTAAATATTGTCCGGATATAAACCTAGTAAGTAAATTAGACGGTAGAAGTTATGCTAATTATAATGTAGTACATTTTGATAAATTTTGTTCTGTATGTAATCATAGAGACAATTCTTACTGTTCATGTTCTAATTGTGAAGAAATTAGAAAACAGAAAGAACAAGCTGAAGAAGAAAATAAAAGAAATGCATTAATGCAAGCGTTTTTACCCGTTAATATCGATATTCCTGCACCAAACGAATTAACCTTAAAGGATACTGTATATTTGTTCGCTGCGGAAGTACATTCTGCTACTAAAGATTTAGAGTTTATAAAACCATATTTAGAAGGACCGTCTATAGAATGTTTAGCACCGGATGAAGAATTAAGGTGTGATATTATAGAACATTTAAATAGTAGAGGTTTTATACGTCTTAATACCTTAACAAATAGCCTTGATGCTTTTAAATTTGATTCAGAAAATAAAATAGTAGGATATTATCGCAATAAAATATTATGGGAATTTTTACCTAATATGGATATTAGAGAAAAAAAAGAATATTTTAATTCTATTTGGGCTATTGTTAAAGACGAATGGTCTTCATCATGGGAAAATGATGTTATTGAAATGTGGAAGCTAATTGCTAAATATGAATGTATAGAAAACTTAAAATATTTATTAGTAGAACATGATTTTCCTGTAATGGATAAACATGCAGAAAAGCAAGCTTTAACAACTTTTTTAGATTTATTTCAAAACTTTTCAGTAGGACAAGTATTTAACTTATCATGGCAAGCAGTACGTGACACAAAATATGAGGATTCTTTAGAAAAAAATAGCTATTATCGATATAGCAAAGATAATATCGCTATTATAATTATAAGCAGAATAGAGCAAATAGCAAATAGAGTAATTTCAAATAACTGGAAAATAAAAAATTCTAGAAGAGAGTATTGTCTTCCACAAACTATAATAAGTTCCACTTTTTTTTTAATACATTTTTAGAATTAGGGAATGAGTATTTTGAAAATATTATGCCCACTGAATATAGTAGGTAGTATTTCTAACCAAAGATAGATATCAGTTATATGCTATTTGTAATTAGTATATATTTATGTTATAAAGTTACTTAATGTAATTAATGAGTAATTAATAAGAATTTTATAATTATGAATACCAAACAAAAAGAACAAGCACTTAGCTGTTTTGATGTAGCAAATTATTTTTTAGTTCTAGTAGATAGAGAAGCAGGAGATATTATAAGCCAATTAAAACTACAGAAACTTGTATATTTTGCTCAAGGCGTTCATCTTGCTTTATTTAATAAGCCACTTTTTGAAGAAGAGATTGAAGCATGGCAACATGGACCGGTAGCACCAAAACTACGTATACCGTTTAGTAGCTTAAAAGATGGTTCAATTGCAGCTTCCGGTGAAATGGACTTTGATATTTATACTGAGCAACAAAAAAACTTAATGTATAAAATATTTTCCTTATATGGTGAACATTCAGCACGTTACTTACGTAATTTAACACATAAGCATTCTATTTGGCGCGAAGCTATAGAGAGTAGCGATAATACTATTACTAAAGAAAAAATACAGGAATTTTTTAAAGCTAATATAGTAAATGATATTAAAGATTATATTTTATTGATTACAGAGGATGACATTCAGCAAATGGAAAATGCTGAAGATCAATGGTGGATGAATTATGATAGTGGCGTTCCTGCTGAAGATGTTACAAATGAAATTTTAGAAGCAAAAAAAGAACTAAAAGAAGGCAAAGGGATTGAAAGTCATTTGGTCTAATAAAGCACTTGAGCAATTACGATTTTGGAAACGTACTAACCCAAAAATAACTAAACGAATTCAAATATTGATAGATAATATTGTTTCAACTCCCTATGATGGCAAAGGTAAACCTGAACCTTTGAAATATAAATTAAATGGTTCTTGGTCTAGAAGAATAGATCAGGAACATAGGTTAGTTTATTCTGTTAATTTAGAAATTCAACTTATAGAAATAGAGAGCTGTAAAGGACATTATTGAGTTACAGCGTCATTCAGAAAGCTTGATACAAGCGAACTTTTCGAGACAAGCCTTTGCTCACGTACTATTTGTACGCTGTGCAGGCTTGCTCTTAAGTTCATCTTGTCTGAAGCTTTCTGAATTTAGCTGTATATTAAGTAAGTACTTAAATTTATAGTTTAATTCGTTGTATATCCTTTTAATTCTTCTTTAAAAATATTTAAGTCTTCTTGCCAGTCTTCTAAACTAAGTGGCGATGGTAAGTCATTTGGGGCTTTATAATAGGAAACAGCCTAAAGCCCCGCTTGATATCAATTACAATTTTACGTAACAAACATTAAACAACCCCAAAACTTCTCCTAATGGAGTAACCTCATCTATTTTAAATAAATCATCTTGTCCATCAAATGAAATCAATAGATTTTTATCTATATCCTCTTTTTCCTCTTGAGAACATAGTATTAATTTTTCTAATATAGTAGGGAAAGGCTTTGAAGTGGATTTAAGAGAATGAATATCGTTGATCTCAATATTCTCTATCTCACTATGGTTTTGTAAATGATAGGTAGATTTATTATGAGTAAACACAATCTCTGCCAGTGGTTCTAAAATTATATCTTTCATAGGAAAATTTTTACCTATTTGAATGAATTTACAACCCTTACCCACATGAATAGCCGTCTTTTCTTCTCCTGTATAATTATTAGACAAAAATACACTACTACCTTGTGAAATAGTAATGCTTTTCAATGGTAATGTATTATCTTTTATCGTTAATTTATGATTATTAGTCACCACTAGATCATCTAAGTTAATAACCAAAATCGGCTCCTTGTCAATTTGACCAATACATACCATATGATCATTATCTTGGAGAAATATTGCAAATTTGCTACCTAAATGTGGTATTAGTTTAATATGACTGTGAAATTCTAAATCCTTTAATTTTGGATCACTCGTAGAACCTAGCGTAAGTTTTGGCATATTTATTACTCATTAAGATTAAGTTAAAATTATGAACCAAAAAGACGCTAGATGTCAATTAGTTTTAATTAAAGGTTGTATAATGATGATTATAAACAGCTAGATATAGTTTCATATCCTTGTAGCTCTTTTTCAAAAACTTTCCAGTCAGTTTGCCAATCATCAATATTAAGACTAGATGGTAAAATCATTTGGGGCTTAATGGGAAAATACGAGAGCTTAAACCCCCATTTAATACCGCCTATAACTTTTATTGTTTTATGTGCGTGGTCAACTTTAACAGCATAAACGTGACCGATCCAGTAAGATAAAGGTTTAGAGAAAAGCGTATAACGCCATAAGGGTGCATCATAAAAATCTTGTTCTAAAGTATAAAATGGGTAATTGAGTTTTATATCACCATCTATAAACTCTTGTAATTCCTTATCCGAGTAATCAGTACGAACTATGTGAAGCCAAGCATTATGCTCATCCTAAAAGAGAAATATTCAAAAGATGAACTTACATATTTATATAGCTGTGTTTTTGAAAGGCGGACAGTTCAGCCGGTTAATTCAAATATGAAAGGATTAATCAAAAACTTAGAAGAACGAAATATCCCGGCAATTGCTTTAAGTGGGTGGTGGACAGGAAAGTACGGTAAAATAGCTGAAATGGAAAACCTCAGATTTGTCGGTTTAAAACAAGTAGATATCACTTTTATTAATACTTCGCCCTTTAAAGAAGATATGATTTTCCCGGAATTCCAAAATAAAAGCGGTATCCCTATGTTAAAATCAGGAGTTATTTTAACGGCTCTTGCAGATAAAGGTTTAGTACTTAAAGCTGTTCTTGAAAAGTCTAATTTACATTTTAAAAAGATTATTTTTATTGACGATGATTTAGAATAACTTAAATCGGTGGAAGAAGTTTGTCATGAGCTAAATATTGATTTTCAGGGTATTCATTACGGAGCTGCTAAAATAGCCCCCTTACCTATTCTTGATGAAGAAAAAGAACAATTACGCTATGAGATACTCGAAAAAGAACATATTTGGCTTTTAGATAAGGAATTAGAGGAAAGATTTAGAAGTAAGTAAACTACATTAATTCAAGTTGATTATATTAAAAATTTATGATTTAATTGATTAAAATAATTAAAATGGTCAATTTATATGGAGCAATTAAATGCAACTGAAGCAAAGCGAGAATTTGGAGAATTGCTTATTAAAGCTCAAACTGAGCCTATTAGTATTATTAAAAACGGTAAGCCTATAGCGGTAATTATTTCTAATAAAGAATTTCAGGAGCTTGAAGCCTTTAAAGAACAAATATTAAAAATGGCTATTGCAGAAGGAATGGACGATTTAAGAAAGGGGAAAACTCATTCATATAAAAGTGTTTTTGATAGTATAAATAGAAAGATTAATGGTTAAATGTGATTTTACCAATAGTGCCAAACGTGACATCGAAGACATCGCGGATTATAGTTTAAAGAATTGGGGAAGACAACCAACTCTAAAATATTTAGATGAAATATATAGAAAAACACTTGATTTAAGTATTAATCCTAATATAGGCGTGTTACGTTCTGATATATACCCAAATTTACTTAGCTTTCCTATAAGAAAACAATTAGACCTCTTGCATAACGTAGCTAATAAGGAGGAATTTGAAGGAGACACTTCACTGCGAACCGCAGCGTACACTTAGTACGTGAGGATTCGAGTACCGGATCGACGTACAAATTACCCTTAGAAGCAAGTTATGCAAGAGGCCCACCACACAAAACAAGAAAAAGGTACAGTAGTTATAAGAGTACTACATACTCACATGTATCCTAGAATAGGCAATTTTCCAGTGCCAAAATTGAAATAATAACATGACAACTATTATCTATTTAATAGGAAAGCCCGGAGCGAGTAAATATACCATTTCGGAGAAATGGCTAAATTATATTTAAGAAAAGAGTTATGAATGTAAAAAATATTTCAAAAATATTTTTTCCCTTAATTATAAATCCTAAAAACAGTAATTAATAATTGAATATATTTTAAGAATAGTATACAACATAAAATACTGAAATTATTTAAATATATATTATGATGAATATAATAGAACTTCTGGCTAAGTTCTACTTTTTGCTTATAAAGTTTTTAACTTTTTTAGGTAAAGTTTTTATAAAATGTTGTGAAATTTTATTTAAAAAAAGTAAAATTCTAACTCCCAATCAAAAAACATATTTAAATGTTCCTTATCATGAAAAAGACCAAGCAAAACGCTTGGGAGCTAAATGGGATTCGACGGAGAAGAGGTGGTTTGTACCTAGCGGTGTAAATATAGATTTTTTTGCAAGATGGTTACCGCTCGTATCATTATTTAACTTAAAAGCTCCATATTTTTACTTAGCACCAACACAACGTAAATGTTTTAAGTGCGGTAAAAATACTAAAATTAATGCTATTGTATTGCCTGAAGATTTTGAAGTATTAAATGATGAAGAAAGTGAAATAGCAGAAGATAGTAATAAGGTAAGTAAACTGGTATTTGATTGTATGGATTATGTTTCAATTATTTCCTATATACAAGCTATTTCTTCGTCTGCTTATTCAGAAATATTAAAATATACTAATAATTATGCTATAAATTACTCTGCTACAGTAAATGCACGATATTTTATGTCCACATGTCAAAATTGCGGAGTAGTCCAAGGAGATAATTATAGTATTCAGGAGTTCAATTCTCCTTTTTCACCTGTAGAAGTCGAAGATTTTTCTAAAATTTCTTTCAAAAAAATTCTTGTGCCTATTATGCTTGATGCTAGTGATTGGAGTATTGGATATCCACCTATTGAATATTATTTAGGTGATCATACAGTTGATGGAATGATGTATGTGACAAGTAACGGTTTTATAAAAAAATAATTAAATTCCTGCCATGCTTACTTATTAACCACTAATTTAAAATATGCAGAGATTTTTTAATGTGTAGTAATTACTACAACCTAATCTCTGCTTTTGCTAAATCTTTTAAAGTGCGTGATCCGGTGCATAGCATGGTAATCTTAAGCTGTTCGATTATTAATTGTACCTCTTCGGAAAGTAAGCTTTCTGATGTATCTGCCGCTTTTAAGAATTGACCGGCGAGTCCAAAAATATTAGCTCCCATCCGGATTGCTTTTGCACCGTCAATGCCGGATTTTAACCCGCCGCTAGCAATAATCGGAATGTCTCCCGAAACTTCTCTCACCATTTTTAGAGAATCTAAAGTCGGGATTCCCCAGTTAATAAAGCTACTAGCTATACGGTTTTGCAGTGAATTTGTAGCACGATAAGCCTCTACTTGACTCCAAGATGTTCCGCCGCTCCCTGCAATATCAAGAACCTTAACCCCTACCCCTATAAGGCTTTCAGCAACTTTTTTAGATAAACCGTATCCTACTTCTTTAACAATTACAGGCACAGAGAGGTAATTAACCAGTTCTTTTATCTTAGGTAGCAGATTTTCCCAGTTTCTATTACCTTCCGGCTGAGTCAGCTCCTGCAATACGTTTAGATGGAGGATTAAGGCATCAGCTTTAACGACATCAACTAAATACTGACATTCTTTAGGTGTAACGAAGTAATTAAGCTGCACTGCACCGATATTAGCAAGTAATGGGATATCAGGAGCAACATCCCTTACCGCAAATGTCGTAATCGTATCCGGCTTCGTTAACAAAACCCGCATAGAGCCAAGCCCCATAGCAATTCCGGCTTTTTGGGCGGCCTGTGCAAGTCGATAGTTAATATCTCCGGCTCTAGTCGTACCTCCGGTCATACTAGAAATGAGAATAGGTGCTTGCAAAGATTTTCCAAGGAAAGTACTAGTAGTATCTATGCTATCGTAGTTAATTTCCGGTAATGCGTTGTGAATAAATTGCATAGATTCAAAACCGCTTGTAAGCGTAGATGCAACGTTTTTCATAAGATTAATTTCAATATGATCTTGTTTTCTTTCTATATCTAAATTCTGGTTTTTCGGCATTTTACTCACTAATTCCTTTTTGTACTTAATCTATATTAATATTTCTAGCTTTGCAAAATATATTTGGTATTGCCTTAAAAAGGTAATTTTATTGTCATTCCCGCGTAGGCGGGAATCCAGTAAAACCTATAAAAAACTTGTTTTTTTAGGTTTATTTTATCAATAATATATGGCTATACTAAGGCTATTTTTTTGGATTCCCACTTTCGTGGGAATGACATCGAAGTATCAAAATTTTTAGACAATGCCATGTATTTCTTTGACTATTTCTTAATTTTTATTATAACTTTTAGTGTATAATTAATACAGTTAGATAAATTTATGAGTAATAATGCTGATTTAGTGGATCAAAGTTTAATAGGCACATTTAGATATTTTGGACTACAAGAACGACAAATAGATGGAATAAATTATTATCTAATACATACAGGGTGCAATCATCCTTTATGGAATATGATTGTACTGCCTGATAAAGTGAATGTAGCTCAAATGGATAGAATGGAAGAAGGGTTTAAACTAAAAGGTTTGCCGTTTGCTTGGTGGGTTGATGAAAATAATCTATCTTCTGAAATGCTTGAGCGTTTCCAAAACGGTAAATATGCTGATTTTGGCGACGTACCGGGAATGGTTTACGAGCTTAAAGATTATCATGAGCAAATTATAGATAATAAAAATATTAAAATTATTACTGAAATAGAAGAATATACGAAATGGGTTCAGGTACTTGCTCAGGGCTTTGGATTTAGTGATGACGTTTGTGATATTTATATAAATAAATTATCAAAATTTATTGGAGATAATAAAATTTTTATTCCGCTTGCAGCATATGAAGAAAATAAAATTGTTGCAACTGCTTCTATAATTTTTGCAAACGGCATAGCAGGTTTTTATAACGGCTCAACGATGCCGGAATATAGAAATCGTGGTCTTGCAAGTGATTTATATAGAGCTAGATTTAAAATATTAAAAGAAATGGGAATAGATAAGGCAATAATCCAAACTTCACCAATGGCAACGTCACTTGCTGAAAAATTAGGCTTTAAGAAATACACAAATTATAAGATATATTGCCAAAGTTAGTAAAAAATAATTCTTTATGCCGCTCTCAAATAACCAAAAATTTTATATTGCTGAAACAGTTGAGGAAAAAGCTTTATGCAATGCTGTTAGAAATAGTAACGTAAATGAAGCACTCTCTCTTATTTTAAAATTAATTGAAGCAAATCAGTTCCAAAAATTTAATGGAGACCTTCGTGATCGTGATCCCGAAGAAACATATTATGAAGTATATTATCCGTTGCTTTCAGTAGCTGTTTTAAAACGCAATTTTAAAATGTTTGAAATGTTGTTAGAATATGGCTTTAAGCCGCATGCTATATCTTCAGGATTAAATCCTGAAACTACTCCGTTAATAGAAGCATCTAGATGTGGACGAGGTGATATGGTTCTGAAACTTACCTCTATTCTTAATAAAGATGAATTAAATTATTATGATAAGGATATAAAAAACTCAGCTTTATATTATGCAATAAAAAATAATCATGTAAATATATTTAATGTATTGACATCTATGACTAAAGGAGTCGATGTTGATTTTGAAGTATCCATGGAAGTTACTATCATATCTAGTAATTTCAATTTATTTATACATTTTTTTTATAATGCTCTGCAAGGTATTCAGGACGAAGTATTAAGAAAAGGTTATTTGTTACAATGTGCCGCTAGTAAAAAAATCTACAAATAGTTGAATTTTTGTTAGCACAAGATAATATCCAAATTAATATTGAACCTGTAACAACAAGTAGTAGCGGTATTCCAATATATCATTATTCTCCTTTAGCAACAGCAGCATCTGTAGGTAGTGTGGAAATTGTTGAAGCATTATTAAGTAAAGGAGCTGATATTAATTTTGGCTCTACTCCTTCTTTTATAACAGCAATTAAGAATGGACATTTAAAAATTTGCTACTTATTAAAAGCATTAGGAGCTAATACACAAATTAATCTACCGAACGGAGAAAAACCTTTAGAATTATACAAGGATTATCTCTATAAATTTTATGATGAATTATATGAATTTAAGCAAACTATACAAGATAGAGCCGGAGCTTATTATGGATATGATAAGAATAAGCCGCTTAATATAAAAGACCTTGAAATATGGTATACAAAATTAGTGATATGGGATTTTAAAGCTTTTTCTAGAAAAGCTCATACAATGAAAGAAATAGAAGAATTATCGGAATATGAACAAAATTTATTTCCAGAAATTACGGATAGTGTAAACATAATCGGGTAACTTGTTTATCATAAATTAGTTTACGGATAGCTTCTTAAGCATTAAAATTTCATCTTTATTCTCTTGAATTATTTTAAATCCTGCTTTTTCATAAGTTTTAATAGCAGCGATATTTTTTTTGTCCGGATCCACTAAAATATGAGTATATTGCTTATCTATAAAATTTTCTAAAAAAGTTTTTAGAGTAAGTAACCCTACCTCTTTATTTAAATATTCAGGCTCACCTAGGAAATAATCAATTGCTGCAAGTTTTGAAGGTAAGTTTATTAATGGGTCTGAACGCTCAAAATCGTAAGCATTATAAATTTGAATATATCCTATAGGAGTACGGTCTGCTTCTATAATATAAGCTTGTATATTTTTAGGCTCATTAGATATCTTTTCAAACTTCGCTTCTAGAGGTAATTTAGACGTCGAGCCTAGACTCGCATCTGTGCGATTGTCTATATACGCTGCGGTGCGAGGTGAAGTGTCTCCTTTAAATTCTTCTCTCTATAAGCTGGTTTGGAAAGATATCTATTATTTTCTAGCTTATATCCTCTGACATAGCTTGAATATTTTTGTTCGATTAGTTCTAAACTCCACTTTATATCCTCATCCCACCATAGCTTTACATGCGGCATTTCTAACCATTTTAAAAGAAGCGAAAAATGAGAAGCAGAAAGCGGGGTAAAATTTATATGCATATTAGGTTCTTGCGTATGTTTTCTAAAAAGATTTAATTTTGGTTATTTGCAGCTAGCAATTATAAGATTTTTTTGAAATATAAATAACTATTTCAGCAAAAATCTTATTAATTTTTGCTAAAAAATACTTCAAAATAGTAAATCAATTAGAAAACGTACACAAGAACCTAGATTAATTTTTACAGATTAGCAATAAATGATGCTGATCAATTTTTAAGTTCATTTTTATTAATTCCTCACTATTAAAGAAAATATGCAGTTTCTCTCGAAGTTGTAGAGATTCTTCTTCGGTTATTAGGTGAGCTAAAATAGCCTTATCCTTAAATTCGTCATATCTAGCTAAGAGCAGGTCTTTATATTCATTAAATCATAACTAGAAATATAGTGTTCTACTTTTGAAAAAATATTCAAATTTTGGCATATTGTAGCTAATTTATTGCCTATATCATAGTGAACCCCGTTAATTTGCCCATAGGTTATGACAAGCCGGTAATAACGTTTGAAACTTTCATTAGATTCTTGATTGTTTAGTTTTTGAAGAGCTGAATTTAGAGCAGATTCTTGTAATGAGATTACTCCTTCTTTTTTTAATAAAGAACTCATCAGCTTTATAGCTTCAACAGGATTCTTTAGATGCATTAATAGTAATCTAGAATAGACAATATCAGCTTTTGAGTAATTATTATTTAAGAGCGAGTAAAGATCACTAGCTATGAATGTAACATTTTTGAATCCTGCATTCTTAATTCTTTGTTTTGCTATTTGGATTTGTTGCTCGCTAATATCAACTGCATATACTTGCCCGCTATCACCTACTCTAGATGCCATGATCTCAGTCATTGTACCATTTCCACAACCAATATCCCAAATAATGGTACCCTCTTTTAAACCAGCTTTTTCAAGTTGCTTTATAGAATTTTTCTTTAACATCTGGTGCTGCAAATCTAAATTTTTAGCACCTGCTTCTCCTACACCTAATATGTAAGAATTATTTTGTTTTAAATTATTATCATGAGTCATAAATTTAAGCTAATTTAAAAATAATGGAAAATGAGAAATAGAAAGCAGAGTAAAGCTTATGTTCATATAGCAGTAATATACCATTCTGAAGTGACATTTAGTCCAAGTGCTTTTAGAAATTGGCGTTTAGGTTCATCATGTACTGTGTAAGGATTTTAAATTATCGTAAACTTCTTTGCGGTCACCTATTTTTAGTACTAAAATTAATAATATTTTGTGCTCTACTTGATAAATTATTCGATAATTTCCTATTCTTAAACGGTATAAATTATCTATGCCGGATAACTTTTTTATCCCTACAGGTAAAGGGATAGCTTTTAAATCTTCGAGTTTTTGAATTATAGTTTGTTGTAATTGTTTAGATAATTTTTTGAGTTGCCTTTGAGCATTTGGGGTAAGCTCAATTTTATATTCAGATTGCGTGTTTACAATATTTCTTTTTTAAATTCCTCTAAAGAAATAGTACCTTTTTGCTTTGCTTCTTTAATTGCTTCTTTGGCTTCCTCTATATCTAATTTATTTTCAATCATTTCTATTAGTTTTAAGTCCTCCATAGGAATTATTGCAGCCAGGTCTTTACCTCTACGACTTAAAACTATTCTTTCTTTACCATAACTGCTACGATTTACTATTTCTGAAAAATGTTCCCTAGCACTTGCGGTAGTAATACTACTCATATTAGCCTATATTGATAATTATAACTATATTGTACAATTCGTACTAATATCTTGTCAAGCTTATTAATAAGCTTCACAGCGGCATTTCTAGCCATTTTAAAAGAAACGAAAAATGAGAAATAGAAAACGGGGTAAAGCTTATGTTCTTATTAGGTTCTATGAAGTTTTGCTGCTTTACTATATAGTTAGTTATAAATTCTCTACTGATCTTATTAAATTTTTTAGTTGATCAAAAAACAACCATACTTCTTGTTTAAACCAATCTAACCATTGTGCTTCTGAGATGGGATATTCGGAAATGCGAGCAAGACCTATAAAAGTTTTTAGTTTTACAAGAAGATAAGCAATTCTTAAACTAATAAACTCTGCTTCGTGCGTACGTATTTCTTTTAGTATGATTTGCTCACATTCATTAAATATAGAGATTTTTTCTACGATAATCTGTTTTACAGGCTCACGATTCATAATATAGCCTAGCGGAGAGTATATAATTTTGCTTTTAGAAGTCATGTCAATTGCATCAAGGATTAAACCATGCAAAGCTTCTATAGCTTTATTGATTTCCTGATTTTTAAACTTAATATTTTCTTTAGGTTCTATTTGATGTAAGTTTTTAAAACGTAACGGTAGACTATACCCTACCCCTCTTGTGTTCAATATTATATCATCTAAATTTGGATGAAATTGTGCAATAAACAATCTGATTTCTGATAATCTACGATGCATACGCATTAAGTCAGAAACAATGAGATGGTGCTGCCTTAGAATTTCAGTAATTTGTTCATAAGGTAACGGTATAGGGTGTTTGCTAAACATTTCATATAGTACTGAGGCCATATAAGGCTTAAGTCTTGTTTCTTTTACTTGCTCATTTATTTTAATGCGTAAGATAAGACTATCCTCATCAATCGTTATGACGTTTTGATTTTTAGTATCTACAAGCGATATGAACTTCATGTCACCTCATATGAAATACGAACAATATTATTTTTAAGTTTAACTTTACCAATAAGTATTTTACCAATTTCAGTAGTAGAAGATAAATGCGTACCGCCGCAAGGTACCGGTGCCATATCACCTATTCTCATAACCCGAAATTTTTTATTTTCTGGGATGATATACGGAAGCTTGTAAAATTGTTGTTCAAAAGAAATAGGATCAGTTTCAAAAATTTCTGTTTTATTATTTTTAGCTATAGTTTGATCAACTGTATTTTGAATTTGCGTTACATCCACCGGCACATCACCTTGAAATTCAACATAAGCCTCTCCCGGAAAAGAATGACCTTTAACAGCTTTAAGCATAGGATAAAGTATTTCAACAATATTTCCAAGTAAATGTGCAGCAGTATGATACCTACTATTTAACATTCGTCTATTTTTATCCACCAAACAATTAATTATAGAATTTATCGGAATTTCGTTTGATGCTGCACCTATATAATGACGAATCTCTGTATCAACTTGACGTACTAAAGTAACATTTGCCTCAAAATAATCATTTTGAATCACACCTTGATCTGAAGGTTGCCCACCGCCCTGCGGATAAAATATAGTTTGATCCAATATTATAAATTTTCCCTTTTCATCTTCACCATAATTTAAAATAGAGGCTTTAGATTCAAATAGATATGTATTGTTTAAATATAATTGTATAGTCATATAGATATATCTTTACTGCATGTTCATTTTATATCTATATTATTATTTAAAAAACTTTGGATGAATATTACTAAATTATCCTTAAAATAGTATATAATAAATAATTTATCCTGTTAATATCCTAATTTTATCTTAGAAGAGCCTAATTTTAAGAAACTCTTCAATAAATTACAATAATATCATATAGTAGCATTATACCATTCTGAAGCGATATTTAGTCCAAGTGCTTTTAGAAATTGGCGTTTAGGTTTATCATGTACTCCGCAAACTACTAATATTTGACTCGCTCCCTTACTCTTAGCTTTAGGCTTAATTTTTTTAATTAACTGCGCTCCTACAAAAGTCCAATCATTTTCGGTTTCAACACAAAAATCATCAATCATTAGAGTTAGTCCTTTCGGGGCATAAACTTCCGGAGCTTCTATTAATCTTCCTATAATAAAACCAAGCATTCTATCTTCATCTTCTGCAATTAATATTATATAATCGACCAGTAGCAATAACTCTTTAAACCATTTACTTTGTGATTCTTCAGCTCCATCTTTATATCGCCAAAATTGTGGCTGAGCTTTTTCATAGCTACGGCGTTTATTATAAGATAAAGAAACCATAGTAGAAATATCGTTATTATTAGCATCACGAATTAAAATATAATTTGTACTCATATATTTTTTACCATTAAATAACTTGTATTGCCTTTAAATGCCCCGCTTTGAGCTTTATATTCTCCGACCTGTTTAAAGCCAGCTTTACTATAAACATGCGTAGCTCGCGGATTATTTTCATCAGGATCAATAAAGAAAATATCGCTTAGTGGATCAATATGTTTGTGGTAAAATCTTATAAAAGCTTCTAAAGTAGAGCTAGCAAGCCCTTTGCCTAAGAAGTTTTTATTACCTATACCGAAATCAAGAGTTATCGTATGACCCGATTTAGACAAATATTTCTGTTGAATCTCTGATAAATCTTGATCCTTTTGAAGAATGTCCGACAAAATGAAACAAAACGGCTCATTATTTATGAAACCAATCCAGTAATTAGTTGTTCCATAAAAATAATGCTGTTTTCTGCCGGTAATAAAGTTCAGTATATCCTCTTTATGCTCTTTACTATTATCCCAAAACTCTTTTATATGCGGTTCTTCTAACCAAATAAAAATAGTTTCTTTATGAGTTAAATTAGCTTTTTCAAAATATATATTCATATATAATCTATAACATGGATAGATTTAGAAATAATATAATTAGTATATATAAAGAGCAAGGGGAAATCTGGCTTGAAAAACTACCTGAAATTATATCAAAATTAGCTCAAGAATGGAACTTGTCTAACCTTAAGCCTATAGATAATTTATCTTTCAATTATGTTTTATCTGGTTATCAAAATAATAAGCCTATTATACTGAAGCTAAGCTTTACTGCTAAAGACCTAACAAACGAAGCAAAGGCTTTAAAAGTTTTTTCAGGGTTTGGTGCTGCAACTATTCTAGCCCAAAAAGATAAAGCTTTACTGCTTGAGCGAGCCGTTCCTGGTATTTCTTTAAAAGAATATTCATCAGATAACAAAATTGCTATAGCTTGTTCTGTTATGAATAAGCTGCACAGAGCAGCTATACCAGAAATTCATCACTTCCCTAATATCAAGGATCAGCTGAAAGCTTTGGATAAAGAATGGGATTTGCCTAAAACTTACTTACAAAAAGCAAGAAAATTGAGAGATGAGCTTCTTCAAAATACTGAGCCTCAAATTTTACTTCACGGTGATTTACATCATGAGAATATGTTACAAAATAGTAAGCATTGGGTAGTAATTGACCCTAAAGGAGTAATTGGATATCCTATAAATGAAGTATGTGCATTTATTATAGATATAAAGAAAGATACCGAATTCGCAGCAAATTATTTTGGCTTTAAATTACAAGAGGTTAGAAGCTGGTATTTTGTCCAGCTTATGTTAGCTATCTGTTGGAATCTTGAGGATGGAATAGAAAATGAGTTATTTTTGAAACTTGCCGATAAAGCATATAGCCTAGTTTAACTGTTAAGTATTTTTAATACCAATATAAATATCAACTATAGCATTATTTAAATCACTACTTCTTTCATCATATATTTCAAAGTCAGCTATGTAAGCTCTTTTACCTTCTAACATTGCCGTATTCATATTCCATATTTTTTGCCACATATCAATAACGACTTTAGGCATTTGATCGGGACCTGATGTAAATTTTGCATAAGTTTGCATTGGAATAGTAAGAGTCGAAAACCCTTTATCTATATTTTCAAAAGAAGTAACTTCTTCTCCAAAAAAGTAAGTATATTCCCCAGTAGCATCGTTCTCATAATTTGTATAAACTGCAAAAATTTTTTCCGGAGTTTTTCTATTTAGGATTTTATCTTGTAATTTGTCTGCAAAAAATCGCTGCATTGTTGTCCCTATTTTTGCAGTATCAGCGTTCATTTCTGCGGCGTTTGAGGTGTGGGCTGTAATACCGACTAATTTAATTTCTGATAATTGTGTAATTACTTTATTCATTTTATAGTCTCTTAATTAATTCACTAAGTAAGTTAAAACTAATCTAAAAAGGAATTATGATAAAGATTGAATATTATCTAACTTTTTTTGAAGAGCAAAAAGTCCTTAGTTTATAATATGTTTACTGTTTGAAGTATTTATAAATTGAAATAGAAATAAGACATGGTGGAGCCAGAGGGAATCGAACCCTCGACCTCTTGAATGCCATTCAAGCACTCTACCAACTGAGCTATGACCCCAATAACAAATTAATTCTCTTATACTATAATAATAAAACTAAATCTATAAGATTTTTTATAAAATTCTTTAAGCATTGCTAACTAAGTATAGATAGCTCGTCGCAGCTCGCAATGAATTGTTGCGTGGATCAATTTCACTTATGTCATCCCGTGGCTTGACCACGGGATCCAGTTAAAATACTAAAATTATTAGTATTTGTTTATTATTTTTATAGACCCCGTGGTCAAGCCAATAGTGCCGGACATTTTTCGTTCCATGTCATTCCCGCGTATGCGGGAATGACATCGAGATTTTTTTAAAAAATTGTCCGGTACTATAGGTCAAGCGAACTAGGTGACATAGTGGGTTTTACCGGTCCACACCACAATGTCAGCTCACAATGACGAATCTATATTTAGTTAGCAGTACCAATTCTTTATTTTGCTGACATTGTCATAGCATCTCTAGAAGAAATTATATTATCGATTATTCCAAATTTCTTTGCTTCTTCCGGTGACATGAAATTATCACGTTCCATACTTTTTTCGATATGTTTTAACTCTTGTCCAGTGTGTTTACTATACAATTCGTTAAGTAACCTTTTGATTTTTAGGGTTTCTTGAGCGTGAATTTCTATATCGGTAGCTTGTCCTCTATAACCTCCTGACGGTTGATGGATCATAATACGGCTATGAGGTAAACTATAACGCATTCCTTTCTCGCCTCCGCAAAGTAAAAGTGAACCCATAGAACAAGCTTGACCTATACATAATGTAGCTACTTTAGGCTTTATATATTGCATTGTATCATAAATAGCAAGCCCTGCGGTCACAACTCCTCCGGGGGAATTGATATACATATATATATCTTTTTTAGGATTTTCTGCTTCAAGAAACAATAATTGTGCAACGACTAAGTTTGCCATATGATCTTCAACAGTACTACATACAAAGATTATACGTTCTTTTAGCAATCTTGAATATATATCATAAGCACGCTCACCACGTGAGGTTTGTTCAATTACTATCGGTACATACGACATTAATATTTTCTCCTGAAATTGATTATATGATGTTTCATCATTGCAAGCGAACGTGGTCTGCGTGGATATTGAAACTCGTCATTGCGAGGAAAAACTGTAAGTTTTGACGAAGCAATCCAGTTAAAAACTCTGATTTACAGAATTTTTTTAATTATTTTTACTGGATTGCCACGCTCCCTACGTTCGCTCGCAATGACGATTAGATATCCACGCGGGCAACGCCTGCTCGCAGTGACGATTGCTTACTTCTTATCTTCTAAAGCATTAGCAAGTATATCTCCCATATTGGTGGTATTATCACTAGAACCATATTCTTTGAGAGCTTTTTGACGTTCTGCTATTTTATGAGCTTTTACCGATAATAAAATTCTACCAGTTGATTTCTCGATAGAAACAACTTTTGCTTCTATTTCTTCGTCTATTTTAAACATTTCAGGTTTCTGCTCGTCTTTTTCATCCGATAGTTCAGTTCTTTTAATAAAACCTGCTACTTTATTATTTAATAGTACTTCGAGTCCATCATCTTTAACTTCTGTTATAAGGGCTTTAACTATTGTACCTTTTTTATATTCGTCACTGATTTCTTGATATGGATTAGGTGACAATTGTTTTACACCTAAGCTAACTTGTTCTTTTTCAATATTAATGGCTAGAACTTTGCATTCTATTTCGTCACCTTTCTTGTATGATTTTAATAGATCTGTTCCCTTATCTTCCCAGCTAATATCACCTTCATGAATCATGCCGTCCATATTATTACCGAGTGCAACAAAAATACCGAAATCCGTAATATTTCTAATCGGTGCTTTAATTATAGTACCGACAGGATTATTTTCTGCAAACTTTATTAAAGGATTTTCTTGGCATTGTTTAATACTTAAAGAAACACGATGCTTTTCAGTATCGACCTCTAAAACTACGAATTCTACTTCTTGCCCTATAGTTAGCGTTTTTCTAGGGTTTTGATTAGATTTTAACCAACTAATTTCGCTTGAATGAACAAGTCCCTCAAGTCCGTCTCTTAATTCTATAAATACGCCGTAATCAGCAAAATTTGTAACTTTACCGGTCATTTTTTTACCGACGGGGAATTCTTCTTTAATTGCTTCCCATGGGTTAGAATCAAGTTGTTTTATACCAAGTGATATTCTTTTGGTTTTTTCATCAAACTTAATAACCATTACTTTAACCTTTTGGTTAAATTCTAATACTTCTGAAGGATGGTTAACTCTTCCCCAAGAAATATCGGTTAAATGTAATAAACCGTCAACACTTCCAAGATCGATAAACGCACCGTAATCAGTAATGTTTTTTACGGTTCCTTCTAACACCATGCCCTCTTTAATCTTGGATAACATCTCGTCTCTAGCTTCAGAACGTGATTCTTCTAAGATAGCTCTTCTTGAAACTACTATATTATCAAGCTTTTTATCCATGCTTAAAATTTTAAACGGTTGCTTAATATTCATTATAGAAGTAGGATCTTTAATAGGTCTAACGTCAACTTGGCTTCCCGGTAAGAATGCTACTACACCGGATAAATCCACGGTAAAGCCTCCTTTTACACGACCAAAAATTGTACCGTCGACAAATTCACCCTTGGAACACATGATTTCTAGTTGTCCCCATAATTCTTCTTTGACTGCTTTTTCACGACTCAATATCGTTCTGCCGTTACGTCCCTCAATTTTCTCGATGAAAACTTCAACTACGTCCCCAACTTCAGGTAAAGCTAAAAATTCAGATTTAGGTATTCTACCTTCATTTTTTAATCCAACATCAACAATAACCATATCATTTTTTATTTCGATTACTTGACCTTTAACTACCGTTTTTTCTTTTATATGACTTGTATCAACAGTTTCAAGCATTTTAGAAAAATCTTCTTCAAATTCGTGATTAATTGCTGCAAGTTGTGGAACAAATCGTTGTTTTAGTTTTATTGACATATTTTTCTCGTAATATTAGCTAAAGTGCTTAGGCTAATAAGATTTTTTAAAGGGTTAATAAAATGATATTGTAAAATAAATTACGTCATTGCGAGGAAAAATTGAAAATTTTGACGAAGCAATCTCATGCCAAAATCCTGAGATTGCCACGCAGCCTATGGCTGCTCGCAATGACGATATCTATAATTAAATAAAATAACTTAGCACTTTTTCAAGTTAGTTTATTCTTTATGTAATTCGTTATTTCTTCTACGACTTCTATAGCTGAAAGCTCTGAAGTATCGATAATTAAAGCATCTGAAGCCGGTAATAACGGTGCGGCTTTTCGCTCTTTATCTCTTTTATCTCGCAAAATTATTTGCCGTAAAATCTCATCGAGTATACATGTTTTTCCTTTTGCTTGCAACTGCTTATATCGTCTTTCAGCCCTAATTTGAGGATTTGCAGTGATAAAAACCTTTAAATCGGCGTCAGGTGCAATAACGGTACCTATATCCCTACCCTCCATAATGATTCTTAGCGTTGTTTTTACTAGATTAATCAGATATTTATTTAGATTATTTCTAACTTCGCTTATTACGGCAATTTGCGAGGCTATATTCCCTATATCCTCATTTTCTAAGTCAAAATTATTATCGAGATTTAATTCTTTAGATAAAGCAATTACTGCATCTATATCAGTGACATCTATTTTTTGATTAATACAGTCAAAAGCAAGCTGCCTATAAACAATACTTGACTGAAAATATTTAAGAGAAAATTTTTTTGCCAATATTAAACCGATAGTCCCTTTACCTGAAGCAGCAGGGCCGTCAAGGGAAATAGTAAAATTTTGAGAAAAATCGAAGGCTTTAGTTTTTAAATCCACCATAAAATTATAGACTAAGTAATAAAATATTATAAATAATAGAAATAAAGCTTGAAATCTAGTACATTATGCAATAAATATAGAATTTAAAATTATAAGCTAACTATGTATAAGGCTTTGCTTGCAAAAGCTTATACATATAATTGGCGTTATAAGGGTGATTAGCTCAGTTGGTTAGAGCATTACGTTGACATCGTAAAGGTCGGTGGTTCGAGTCCACTATCACCCACCATCTCACTCCTTAATAAAAACCAATTCGCTATCAGATGAGTGTTTGGGACTAAATTCATAACCTAAATATGGGAAATTCTTAAGTAGCTCAGGTGAGTCAATGAGGTTGTTAGCAATAACATTGACCATCGCCCCACGAGCCTTTTTAGCATTTATTCCAATTGTTGATAATTTTCCGTCTCTATTTTCTTTAAAATGAATGTTAACTAATTGATATTTAAGCTTATTTGGATTTACTACAGATGAATATTCTTGTGATGCTAGATTGAGTAAATATTTATTTTCATGCTTAGCAAGGACTTTATTAATATAATCCGTGATTTCATCTTGCCAAAAGCTCGTTAAATTTATTTCATTTAGTTTTGTTGTCATTTCTAATCTATACGGCTTAATAGCATCTAGCGGTTTTAAGGCTCCGTAAAGACCTGATATAATAAGCAAATGTGATTGTAGGAAATTTAGTTCATGATTAGTTAGTTTTTCTACATGTATATTATTAAAAACATCTCCTGCATAAGCAAAAATAGCTGCTTTACTCTCTTGATTATTAAAATCCTTAAATCTTTCTTTATTTATATGTGCAAGCTTTGTACTTATATTCATTATTTCCGATAATTGATTCTCAGAATAGCTTTGGAGTGTAGAAAGTAACTGATTAGTTAAATTAGGAAATATAGAAGTCGTTAGCTCTGTCTTAAGAGCTAACTTCTCAAAATTAAGAGTTTTAGCGGAAGAAATAATAACAAGCATTTCTATCTAACCGGAGTACTCGGAAGAGATGAGGTGGTATTAGCGATATTTCTGTTAGTATTATCAATTGTTTTCATAATTGCATAACTTGGATCACCGTCAAGTTCTACTACTTCTTTTGATTTCGTAGTTTTTTGACCCGTACAACCAATTAAAGCTATAGAAGCAAATAAAATTATTAAATATCTTATCATAAATACCCTGTTTTAATTTTACACTTAAGATAGTTGCCTATTATTATAATGTCAAGTGAGAGGAAAATTTTATTACCCTACCTTATAACATTTAAGTAATAATCTAAAGATTCTTCATAATATTTTAAATCTAATTCTGCATAATTTAAATTAGGTTCCTCTTCGCTTTTTTCTATTTCAGGTTCAGGTTTAGGCTTATTATAATTTTTTCTAGTTTCTAAATAATATTCTAAAGTTTCTTCATATTCCCATCTAGGGTGATCATCAGATTCTTTTTCTAAATATGTCATTATTGATGATATTTTTTCCTTTAAAGATTCATTACATACTTCTTCACAAATAGGATAATATTCTTTCTTATTAGATACTAAAGGCATGAGTGCTGGTTTACTATCATTTAAGTAATTATATAATGCTTCAAAAAAAGAATCATATTTCCCATTACCTATAATATCGTGACACATGAGAGAGTCTATATTAAGTGCTTGAATAACCAGTTTTCCGTCTATCGATAATATTTTTTTGAAGAGTTCTAAATCTTCAATATGAAGAGCCATGGAAAAAATATTATTATGTAATGCCATGCTTTTTATTATTTTCCACTTCTCTATAACACTATATTTAGACCATTCCATAACTTATCTACTCCTTAAATAAATTTTTAGGCATTCTATAATAAACAATATTATAGAATTTATTGCTTTCAGGGAATTTGCGTTTGCGGATGGAGAAGTTACCAAAATTTCTAATTTCGATACGCTCTTGTTCTTTGAGAGATCGACTTAAATAATCTAAGATTAAATCTACTGAATCTTTAACATCTTCTTTGGAAAGATAATTCAGCTTATCATGTACTTTATCTATTAAATAATTCTTAGTAACCATTATTAAAAAATCGCTTTGATTCCGTTAAAACTATTTTTAAAAAAACTAGGTGCTATACTATCAAAATCTTCAAGTATTATGTCAATTAATTTTGGTTTTGGTTTTAATTGATAATCTTTAACTAGTAGATTAGCATTAATTTTCTTAACTTCCTGTAACCATTTTAATGCAGTATCTTCCGAGCCTATAGCATCTACAAGCTTTAACTTTAAAGCCTGACGACCTGAATATACTCGCCCGTCTGCGAGCTTTTTTACTTCTTCTATGGGAAGATTACGCCTCTCTGAAACAAGTTCAAGGAAAAAATTATAAGTATCTTCTATATTTTCCATAATGGCTACCCGCACTGCTTCCGTCAGTTTTTCGGTAGGATTTGGGACAGCTTTTAATTCACCCGATTTGAAATTATTAAACTTAATCCCCAATTTTTGAGCAAGCTCCGTTACCTCGGCTGTTTGTAGTATTACACCGATTGAACCTGTAATAGTGCCGTTATGGCTAATAATATAATCGCCTCCGAGAGAGATTAAATAACCGCCACTTGCAGCCATTGTTCCCATAACGATTACTACCGGCTTTTTTTCGGATATTTTGCGTAAGATATTATAAATTTTTTCAGAGCCGACTACCGTACCGCCGGGAGAATTTACGTTAACTATTAACGCTTTAATATGAGAATCATCGATTATTTTTTTGAGCTTTTTGTCACGCTTTTCGTCTTCAAGGATTATTTCATCTATTAATACGGAAGCTATATAGTCTTCATTACTATTAATAGGTAAAACCTCTTTTGGAGCAAAATCTTTACCGACTAGTAAGAATACGATAGCAATTAAAATAATAGCTGCTAGTTTCCAAATTAACAAACGAGATTTTATTTGTCTTCTTTCAATTAAATAATCAGGTGTTATACTCATGATTTTTTATGTTTTTAATTAGTATAATCAACGACATTGCGAGCAAGCCGTAGGCTGCGTGGCAATCTCGTCAAATATCCTGAGATTGCTTCGTCAAAATTTTCAATTTTTCCTCACAATGACGATACGACTATAAACCGTTTTTAGGGCGTTCAGGACTCTTCATCATCTCAAAAAACTCACCGTTAGTTTTAGTATTTTCAAGTTTTTTGAGTAAAAATTCTATTGCCTCACTGCTACCCATCGGATCGATAATACGACGAAGAACCCACATTTTATTTAATATTATTTTATCTACTAATAAATCTTCTTTTCTAGTTCCTGATCTAGTTATATCAATAGCCGGATAAATACGCTTATCGGCAATCTTACGGTCTAGAACTATCTCGGAATTACCTGTACCTTTAAATTCTTCAAAAATTACTTCATCCATACGAGAACCGGTTTCAATTAAAGCTGTACCGATTATAGTAAGCGAACCGCCATTTTCGATATTTCTTGCTGCTCCGAAAAATCTTTTCGGTCTTTGTAGTGCATTAGCATCAACACCGCCCGTTAATACTTTCCCTGATGACGGCACTACGGTATTATAAGCACGAGCGAGTCGTGTTATCGCATCTACTAAAATTACCACGTCTTTTTTATGTTCTACTAAACGCTTTGCTTTTTCGATAACCATTTCTGCAAGCTGCACGTGCCTACTTGCCGGTTCATCGAAAGTAGAGCTAACAACCTCTCCACGCACGGAACGTTGCATATCGGTTACTTCTTCAGGTCTTTCGTCTATTAACAGTACTATTAAAAATACTTCCGGATTATTAGTTGTAATTGCATGTGCTATATTTTGTAATAATACGGTTTTACCTGTACGAGGCGGTGCTACTATTAATGCACGTTGTCCTTTACCCATAGGGGCAACAAGTTCAATAACCCGTGTACTAAAATCCTTACTATCTTTACTATTATTTTCAAGTTCTAATCCTAATTTTTCATCAGGATATAAGGGAGTTAAATTATCAAAATGAACACGATGATAAGCTTTAGAAGGGTCTTCAAAATTTACTCTATTGACTTTCAGTAAAGCAAAATAACGTTCTCCGGCTTTTGGAGCTCTGATCTGACCTTCTACAGTATCACCGGTGCGCAGACCAAAGCGACGAATCTGACTAGGAGAAATATAAATATCATCAGGACCTGCTAAATAGTTTACTTCTGGCGAACGTAAAAAACCAAACCCGTCAGGTAATACTTCAAGTACCCCTTCGCCAACTATTAAACCTCCCTGCTCTACAGATTTTTTCAAAATTGCAAAAACTAATTCTTGTTTAAGTAATGAATTAATATTTTCAATTTTTAATTCTTCTGCTTGAGCTTGTAGTTCCTCCGGTAATTTACGTTTTAATTGTTTTAAATTAATAATATTACCGTTCTCTGCAAAATTATTATGATTGTTATTGGATTCGGTATTGTTAAGTTCTTCTGTAGATTCTTTATTAGTTGTGTTCATTATTTTATTATTAATAGATTATAATTGAAAAGTTGAGTTAGCAATTAAGTTTAAAGGTAAGTAATATACTTATTTAAAATTAGGAATCAAATTAGATTTTTAGAAAATTTTATTTATTCTTGCGGTTTGAAGAATTATTTATCTTGTTAGCTTATAAGAGCTGTTTATGTATGTAAAAGCATACTAACAACGTAATAGCACATTGTCAACCCAAATCGTCATTGCGAGCAGGTATTGTTGTGTGGATCAATTTCACCTCTGTCATCCCGTGGCTTGACCACGGGATCCAGTTAAAAATACTAAAATATTAGTATTTTTTATTGTTTTTATAGACCCCTGGTCAAGCCACGGGGTGACACAGTAGGTTTTACCGATCCACGCAACACTGCTTTGCGAGGAGCGAAGCATTGTTGCAATCCAGAAAAATAATTAAAAAAATTCTGTAAATCAGAATTTTTAACTGGATTACTTTGTCGAATTACTGCGTAATTCTTCTCGCAATGACGGAAAACCGAGCCATGCAACAAGGCTGGACAAGCCACGGTATGACATCAAGGACGTTTGGATAAACTAATCCACGTATACTCTACAAATCCTTTGATTTTAATAATAATACATTTGAATTAAGTAATGGAGTGAAAACGTTTTTAACTTCGTTTAATAATGCTTTATTGCTTATTTCTTGGTTTAATTCGCTGCGTACCGCATCAAATATTTCTCTTAAACTTTTCTCTTCTACCATATATTTAAAAATATATTTAGTGCTTCTAAATATCGACATTGAGATATTAACATTATTTAATATCCCATTATTAATAGTAAAATTAATAACATTATTTACTGCTGAAGGATTAGATTCCAAATGCTCATAAATTTGTTTAGCAAAATTGGCAATATTATGGAAGTACGGTATATTATCAAGGTCATCAAGAGAGGCTACACTATCTTTTTGATTTGATACGTAAAATGAATGTTTAATAATATTACCGGTAAGTATTTCAGAAATTGCTTCTCTAGTTACTTTATCCATCTTTTTAACTTTTTGTAGAAGTGAAAAATCTTTTATATAATTTTCCGGTCTTAATAAAATTTTCTCTAAAGGATCAAGATAATCAACAAAATTTAAGCCTGCTTTTTCTACGAATTCATATAACTCAGGAACGGAATAGGCTCTATCCTGTTTGTGCAGGAACATATCATAAACTCCAACGTCACCGAAATTTTGGTAGTCTGAAAATAATTCCCAACCTCTTTTATACCAGTTAGTAGCAGGCAAATTATCTAGAATTAGCTTCCCGTTCATTACTTCTTCGACACGGTTTTTAGTATCTTTATTTATCATTTTCATTAAATCCTGAATTTGATAAACACCGGTATGTCCGTATTTAGCATATACCATTAAACCCATACCGCCGGTCGGTTTTAAAGAATCTTTTAGATTTTTTAAACCTTCATCAGGATTTGCTAAATGATGAAGCACGCCGGTACAATTTATATAATCGAATTTTCCAAGTTTTAAATTAGGTATATTTAATATTGAATCATTAATCCATTTAATATTTTTAAGTCCTCGTACTTCTGCACGTTTTTGTGCTACTTCCATGCTAGGCTTGCTGAAATCTAGATATATTATCTCGGCATTTTTTTTATCTTTTAACTGCTCGGCAAGATAAATAGTCGAATCACCGGTGCCGCCGCCCGCTATTAAGCATCTAAAATTATTATTAAAATTTTCTTTTCCTTTATATAGAAAATGGTTTAATTCTCCTAAGAACTCACCGCAAATTGCAAGTAAACGTTCTTTTTCTTGATTTGGGTCTCTGAAAGGATAAGGATAATCTTGATAATGCTCTTGCACTTCTGCTAAGTCTTTAGAAATTTTTGTTTTCTTTGAATCGTTCATAAATATTATTGTTTTTAAGTTATTATTATATAATCGTTTATCTATTTTCGGCTTTGTTGCATGGTTCGGTTATGTCATTCCTGCGAAAGCAGGAATCCAAAAAAAGTGTAAATACAGCAAGTTTTTGAAATTAAAAGCTCGCTTTATGCTGGATTCCTGCTTTCGCAGGAATGACATCCAATGAGACTCGCCTTAAGTTGACACCCATGCACCTTTAGCTAGGAATGACATAAACAGCCATGCGGGCAAAATTATCTACTCTTTAAGAAGTATATCTCTTATAATTAATTGAATAGTATAATTATCTTGCCAATTATTCGTTTTTAACGTTCCTATTGCGGCAATATTCTTTGCTTTAGGGCTTAATAGAACCTCTTCAAATGAAGTACCTACCGAATTAAAGGCAATAGCAGACAAGGCTTTATTACCAAAGCCTCGCTTATTTGGAGCCAGCATACATTTAATATGTTTACTTCCAACGATATCCGCTTTTAATACAAATAAATCATCGAATTTAAATATAGGCTCATGATTTCCTTGACCGAAAGGCTCTAAAGTGTTTAATTCCTTCATTAAAGGGAAATTCACACCATTAACCGTTAAATCAATATCATATTCCGCATGCTTATAATTTTCTAGTTTATTTATACTAATTCTAAAAGCATTATTAAAAAAATTCTGCAATTCTTGTAATTTTTCAGCAGTTACGGTAAAACCTGCCGCCATAGCATGACCTCCGCCTGCTATTAGCAAATCTTTGCTTTTAGCATTGATAATCTCAGCACCGAAATCAATACCTAAAATAGAACGGCATGAAGCTTTACCAATCCCGTCATTTAAAGCCACAACCGCTACCGGCTTATCAAATTTTTCTTTTAATCTACCGGCAACGATTCCTATAACGCCTGGATGCCATCCTTCTTTTACGATAAATAATAAACTACTATCTTGTTGAGTTAAAGCAATTTCTGTTGCCTCTTCTATCATTAATAACTCAATTACTTTACGCTCATTATTATGTTTTTCAAGTTCTTCAGCTAATTTACTTGCTTCATTAGAACAACTAGTAGATAGGAGATTAGCCCCTAAACTTGACTTTCCTACTCTACCGCCGGCATTAATACGAGGACCTAAAATAAAACCTAAATGATAACATTTCGGTATTTCATTAAGCTCTGCCATATCATATAATGTTTTAATCCCTATATTTTGCCTTTGTTGCATTACTTTCAATCCGCTTGCGACAAATGCACGATTTAAGCCTGTTAATTTCATCATATCACAAACAGTACCAAGAGCCACTAAATCTAGATACTTCATTAGGTTAGGCTGAAGCATTGTTTGCGTGAAATAATTTTGCTTCTTTAAATTCGATAATATTGCAGTTGCAAATAAGAAAGCAACTCCTACGGCTGCCAAATGTTTACATTCGCTTTTTTCATCAATACGATTTGGATTTACTATAGCTACTGCATCCGGTAATATTTCCGTAGCTATATGATGATCGATTACTATAACATCAAGGTTAAGGTCTTTTGCGTATTTTAGGGCTTCATGTGCCATAGCACCGCAATCAACCGTAATTAATAATTCTGTGCCGTTATCTTTAATTTTTTGCATAGCAAAAGGAGTCGGACCGTATCCTTCAGCTATACGATCAGGAACATAAATATCACATAGTATATTTAAATCTCTAAAGACGTTTTTAAGTAAAGCAGCTGAAGTAGCACCGTCTACATCATAATCGGCAAAGATACATATTTTTTGGTTATTTAAAATAGCTTTAACGGTTCTATCTACAGCCTTTTTCATATCGAGTAGATGAAAAGGATCAGGTAATAAATTTTTGATTTTCGGTATCAAAAAATTTTCTACTTCCTCTAGATTATTTACTCTTAATGATACTATTCTAGCAAGTAAATCACTAATTTTGAAACTACGACATAACTCGGTGACTATATCTTCGTTAATCAGTTTCTGCTGCCAGATTTTACCGTTTATAGATGCTTGTGGTTTCATGTGTTTATTAGACCGTATTTTTGCTGTATATCGTCATTGCGAGGAGGTATTATTGTGTGGATGCCGCCCCGTCATTGCGAGCAGTCGTAGTACTTGCGTGGCAATCTCATGAAATAATACTCCTGAGATTGCTTCGTCAATTGCTACGCAATTTCCTCGCAATGACGACTTGGGTATCCACGCAACAATGCCTACTCAAAATGACGTATACACTTATATCTCTGAAAGTTTCTTAGCCTCGTCATCTGCAATTAAAGCTTCAACAAACTCATCTAATTGTCCGTTTTTAACTACTTCGTCTATCTTATAAAGTGTTAAGTTTATTCTATGGTCGGATACTCTTCCCTGTGGAAAATTATAAGTACGTATCCGTTCCGAACGATCTCCCGAACCTACCTGCCCTCGTCTACTGTCGGCTCTTTCTTGTTCTTTTTTGCGGCGTTCTTCCTCATAAATTCTAGCACGTAGAATTTTTAATGCCTTTGCTTTATTTTTATGCTGTGACTTCTCATCTTGCAAGGCTACGGTAATACCGGTAGGGATATGAGTGATACGTACGGCAGAATCGGTAGTATTAACATGCTGCCCACCAGCCCCTGAAGCTCTATAAGTATCGATTCTTAAGTCTTTATCTTCAATTTTAATATCAACCTCTTCAGCTTCAGGAAGTACTGCAACCGTTGCTGCTGAAGTGTGAATACGTCCTTGTGATTCCGTTTCCGGTACTCTTTGCACTCTATGAACGCCTGACTCAAATTTTAGTTTAGAGAATACATCTTTGCCTTTTATCGATGCCGATGCTTCTTTATAACCGCCTATTCCCGTATCGGAAATCGCTAATATCTCGAAACGCCATCCTTTTAACTCGGCGTATCGTTGGTACATATTGAAAAGTACGGCAGCAAAAAGTGCGGCTTCTTCTCCGCCGCTTCCTGCTCTAACTTCAATAATAGCACTTTTACTATCTGCATCATCCTTTGGTAATAAAGCAATTTTTACGGCTCTTTCAAGTTTTGGTAACGAATTTTCAAGGGTGTGTATTTCGTCTTCAATCATTTCTAAAGTGGCATTATCAAGTCCCACTTCTAGCTTAAAATTATTTGCTTCTTCAAGCTCAGATTTAGCTTTATTATATTCTTTAATTTTTGCTACAACATCTTCAAGTTCGGCATATTCTTTAGATGCCTTAACAAACTCGTCTCCCATAATGCCGGAAGATAGTTTTTTGCCTAAATTTTCATATTTATCTAAAATTTTTGCTAAATTATCTGAAAAACTCATGTTATTTTTGATTTATTTGGGGATGAGGTTAGTTTTAACGTCATTGCGAGGAAAGGCGGAGCCTTGACGTGGCAATCTCAGGAATTTTATACTGCTTCATGAGATTGCCACGCAGCCTACGGCTGGCTGCTCGCAATGACGGTTTGGGTATGCCTCCTCGCAATGACGACTTATATCAGCATCAAAGCGGGACTTTCTATAAACTTCTTAAATGCTGCCAAAAACTCAGCACCGACTGCTCCGTCTACTACTCGGTGATCGGCAGAAAGAGTTACATCCATAATTGTTGCTATAGTTACTTGATCATTCTTGACTATAGCACGTTTTGCACTAGCTCCGACGCCCATTATACAACTTTGCGGTGGGTTAATTATAGCATTGAAATTCTTAATACCGTACATACCGAGGTTAGAAATGGTAAACCCTCCGCCCTGAAATTCTTCAGGGGTTAATTTATTATCTTTTGCTTTCTTTATTAATTCTTTCATTTCACGAGATAGCTCTATAATGTTTTTTTGATTGGCATTTTTAACTATCGGCGTAACAAGCCCGTTCTCAATCGCTACCGCTACTGAAATATCGACATTATTGTGATACCTAATTGCATCTTCTCCCCAGCTAGCATTGGCATTTGGTAATTCTTGTAAAGCTTTGGCTACTGCTAAAATAATAAAATCATTAACCGATATCCTTGTTGATTTATCTTCAGAAAAAGATTTATTAATGTCTTCTCTTATATCTAACAATTTATCGACATTACATTCTATAGATAAATAAAAATGTGGTACTGTTTGTTTAGATTCAAGCAGACGCTTAGCTATAATCTTGCGGATATTATTATTTGGTACTAAACGATATTCTTCAGGATTTCTACTAACTATTTTATTATGAACAGTGCTAGGAGTATATGATAATATATCTTGTTTGACTATTCTACCGTGCGGACCGCTACCTTTTACGCTCTCAAGTCTAATATTTCCCATTTTTGCAAGTCTTTTTGCTAGTGGTGAGGCGAATATTTTACTAGCATCATGTTTTATAACTGCTACCTGTTCTTCTACCTTAGCTATATTCTCGTGGGGTTTTGGAAGGTTAGCATCTGTTTTCGGTGACGGTGATACATTATTATTTTTTGCAATAAACGCATCAATGTCCGTTTTTTCTTCACCCTCTTCGCTTAACACGGCAATTAAAGAGTTAACAGGTACATTTTGACTATTTTGTGGGATAACTATTTTGGCAAGTATACCTTCGTCTACTGCTTCTACTTCCATCGTTGCTTTATCGGTTTCAATTTCGGCAATTACTTCTCCGGGATTAACTTTATCCCCTTCTTTTTTTAACCACCTAGCTAGATTTCCTTCCGTCATAGTTGGAGATAAAACAGGCATTAAAATTTTAATTGGCATAATTTGTTTTTAGTTTTTATTATTGTTTAGTTGTGGTAGGTATTTTTTATCGTCATTGCGAGGAGAAGCGTAGCATCGACATGGCAATCTCAGACCTTTAGCACGAGATTGCTTCGTCAAAATTTTCAATTTTTCCTCGCAATGACGATTCAGTATCCACGCATCACAATGACGACTTGAGTAGCTATTACACCTTAATATCAGGGCTAACTATCATTATCATCTGCTTACCTTCCATTTTAGCATGCTGATCGATTTTAATGGGTCCTTCGAGCCCTACTTCTATACGTTTAAATAGTTCTTGACCGACTTCTTTATGAAGAATCTCTCGTCCCTTAAACCATAAAGAAATTTTTACCTTATCACCGTCTTTCAAAAATTCTTTTATTTTTCTTAGCTTAGTTTCAAAATCACCTATACTAATGTTAGGTTTAAATTTCATTTCTTTAAGTACGACGATTTTTTGCTTTTTGCGTGCTTCATGCAAACGCTTTTTGCTTTCGTACTTAAACTTACCAAAATCTAGAATTTTACAGACAGGGGGTACAGCATTCGGTGATATCTCGACTAAGTCAAGGCTGGCTCTTTCCGCCATATCTAATGCTTTTCTAATATTTACGACGCCGTGCATTTCGCCGTTTTCGCCTACTAGACGAACTTCTCTAGCTCTGATTTCTCTATTAGCCTTAGGAAAATTATTTTTAGAAATAAAATTTCTCCGTATTATGTTTATAAATAAATATATATTGCATTTAACTTATTTTATTTAAAATTACAAGTAAATAAAATATTTTATCTTTAATTTTATTTAGAAAGTTTTAAAAAAAATTGAAACTACAAGACAAATTCCAAATATTAATAAACAGATTCGTGTTAATTTAGCGACTCTTTCCTGTATTTTCAAGTTTTTTAGGTCTATAGCATGCTTATGAGCTTGTTCTTTTTGTGCCATATGTATTAATTCCTGTAAAGTACCGGGATAAATACTCTCATACTCACTGATTAAATCAATTGGCGGTAATATATGTTCAAATTTTTTACGGTAAAAATTATTATCAGGCTCATTGACACTAAAAGTCTTAGCATAACCTTTATTTAATCTATTATTTTTTTTGTTAAAAAAACGTTTAGTCTCTTTCATATTCCTTTTTTATTTTTTGAAATGTATATAATATATTACTTTCAACTATTTTAAAATAATCAATTAATTGCGTTTCTTTTTTTTGCTGTTGTTTGGAGCTTTTCATATTTATTATATTCTTTAGCTCTGCATATACTAGTTTTATAAAACTTTGTTTCATTGATTATACTAAATTTATAAAATCTTTTTTTGGTATTAGCGGTTCGCCCCTAAAATTTATAGCATTATTAAATTTATTGCAACAGCTTATAAAATTTTTATCACATCCGGCAATAATTTTTACTTCCTCGGTATCTTTAGCATAATCCGGTATAATATCCTCTAATATAATTAAATCACCAAAATTGCTTAGAATTTTACTGTTAAAACGATTTTCGCCGAATATAATTTGACCGCCGTTATAATAGCCGTTTTCTTTATCTAAATCTAGTATTCTTAAACTTTCCTTGAGCATTTCTTTAACCTTATATATGCCGCTATATAAAGCTTTATCTATTTTGCATTTACTATCTCCAAAAACTGCTCTACATGTTTTGCTATATCGATTAATTACAGTCTGATTATATTTTACTGTTTCGGGTTTTAAATGTATTTTAAAGTTTAAATCGTATTTTGTATATAAAGTGCAATAATATGTAACGAAATGCTCAAAAAGCTTGTCAGTATATATTATTATTTAAACAATAGAATTATTTAAATCCATTGCCGTCGTAATGCCGTTTTCTTCAAAAATACCTTCAATGATTATATGGTTTTGTGCGGAATCGTTAAATTCTGCTTCTTTTAAATCTAAACCGGAATTTGGTAAAAAAACTCTCTCTTCATTTTTTATAGCATAGTCATTATTTGTTAAGTTTAATTCCTCACCGCTAGCTAGCTTAATTTGAAAACAATAAACAAAATTTGTAAGCTTTGTAATTACTTCTTCAATATTATTAGATGATAAAATACTCATATATATTCCTGATAAATAATAAAGCAGATAGACGAAGTTTAATTTGGAAAAGAGCAAAGCACTTTGAAGCTTATAACCGCAGCGTATATATAATACGTGAGGATTATAAGCGAGAAGTAACACCGCCAATTTTTCAAATTAAACGAGTATAGCTACCTCCACTAACTCTATGTTGGATAATTCTATAGAACCGTCATTACAATAAGAATATTCAAAACTATCTATACTAAATTTAACTGCTACGTCAAAAGTAAAATCAGCAGTTAAAACTACATCTTGACCTAAGGGACTTGGTAAGGTCACTATACCGTCGTTGTAATCTACAATGCCCATAGCTCTTACATTATTAATATATAGAATTACACTATTATTAACCGGTTTAGTGATAACTCGTTCGTAAGGAGCAATAGAATCGCTATATATATTCTTTAGCTGAAATTTATTTAAATTGCCGTCACCCTTAGCAATCATTCCGTTCGTTACTTTATAATCGGCATAATCCCTAAACCTAAAAGCAAAATTACTTCCACGTCTTGCTTTAAAAAAGCTATTAAACTGCTCAAATTCAGAGCTACTTAATCTAGCATTTTTGATTAAATATTTTTGGCAACCGTAATTGCGGTCTAAATGTCTTGCTTCTCTACCTGATTTAGTTATAGCGTGAGAAGTAGAAAATTCCGTCTTTCCGACCGCAAAACTTTCAATAAATTCCGGCATACGTATATCGTGAAAATTCATAAGATACCTAAATTATTATTCAAAAAGAATAATATCCTTTTTAATTAAAGAGCGGAAATCTTCATTCATATCTATATTCCATCTTTTTATATCTATATGTATTGATATATCAGACTCATCTAGTACTTTCCTAATTTCAAGCAAAACTTCATGATTAATATCATCCATAATACAAAGATCAAGATCAGAAAATTTTTTATGATTTCCTTTAACTCTTGAGCCGTAAGCATAAAATTTATAAGGATATTTGCTTAGTATGGTACGTAATATTAGTAAATCTTGTTTATCAAGCTGAATCACTACGTTTCTCCAAATTTTTTATAAGCTCATCTACAGCATGAGAAAACTTATCAAAAATACTAATTACCAATTCTACATTTTTTTCATTATAAGTATGAACTGTAATTTTACGAATCTCGATAAATCTAAACCATTTCCTAGGATCAGAAATTAAACCGCTAACCGCTGCTTCTCGAAATATTTCTTTTAAAGTATATGGGGACTTACCACCTTTTTCACAAAAACGTTTCATCATTTTCCATGCCACTTCATAGCAAAACTCAAAGGCCTGTATACTACCTGTTTTATTCTGCTCGGTATCTAAATGTTTACGAAACTCTTCAAATTTCTTTCTTGATTTTAGTAGGCTACTTATATCTAGCCCTGCGATTAAATGCATTTTATACTCCTATTTTTTGTTTTAACAATGTCTGATAATTCATTACTAGTTTTGTACTGACTAAGTCTTTGCTAGTTTGAAATTCTATTTTATTTGCTTTTATCCCTACAACATTTTCAAATGAGTGATGCTCTATTTTATCGCTTATTTTACTAGCTAGATTAAACGCCATATTACGATTTTTATCATTAGTAAAGATACATATTTCAAGTTCCAGCTGTATTATATTTTGTACATTAGTAGATATATTATTAACATTCAATATATTAACAAGTAAGAATGGGCATTTTGCATCCTGAACAACGGAAAAATATATTTTATTAATTTTAGTTTTTATTTCATTATCATTTATAAGTAATTTATACAAACTTAGCTGAAAATTATAGATAAAATCATGATACATATATTTCCAACGCTATTATATTTAAAAATTTACTTTTTTCTTCAACATTAATAATCCGTTTAATTTCAAATTCCCGTTCTTTAAATAAAATACGCATTTTAGTAGAGATGTTTTTTATAAATCTTATTCTAAATAAAAAAATATCCTTCCGTTATTATATGTCCGAAGCTTATGTTTTCTAGAGCAAGAAATTTGCTGTCACATAATGGTTTGATTTCAGCATAGCTTGTTAATTTCTCTACCCATTTATCCTCTTCCATACCTTCTCCTGCGATATTTTCTAAAAACTTAATTTGATGCTGAAAATTTTTCACTACTGTTTTTGTCATTTTATTACCTTGTTAAATTATTTCCGTCATTGCGAGCCGGCATTTATGCCGGCGTGGCAATCTCAGGAATTTACTACTTCATGAGATTGCCACGTCGCTTCGCTCCTCGCAATGACGAATTATCTAACCAAACACGCCAATCTTAATAGCTTCTTGGTTTACCACATCACCTCCTACTCTCTTTACAGCATAAAACTTTACAAAAGGCTTTTCGGTGTAAGGATCACGCATTATATTAATACCGCTTCTATCTACTATTTTATAGGCTGTTTTAAAGTCCCCTATTGCTATAGCATTTCCCTTTTTATCTATAGGCGGCATATCGGAGCTACAAACTACTGGTATTCCAAATATTGTTTGCTTAAACGAATCTGATAGTGATTGCTGCCAAATAAAACGCCCTTGATTATCTTTAAGCTTCTGTACTTCGGACAAAGTAATACGATTCATTAGCAAAGTTGCATTTGCTAAATATTCTTCTTTAAGTGAATTTATAAAATCAAGCAGCCCATCGGCGGTAATTTTATTACCCATCTTAACTTTTTCGATTTTATCATGGTCAGGCGATAAAATACCTCTAGGTTTTTTATACCGTCACTATTTATAAACGCATTATTTTCCATTTTAACGAAACTATCACGCAATCTTTCACCCAACCAATTTTCAACCCTAATAGTCGCATCATCAAGTAGTGCTTGGCTAGCTTTCGGCTGTGCATATAGCTCATGAACAAAAATACGCTGTTGCTTTAACTTCGCTGCCGGAGTTTCTTCTCGTGCTTCTACCTCCCCAATCCAGCCACTACTAAATTTACCGTCCTCGCTTATTATATCAAGGGCATTCGTAGAAATTGTTTCAAACGAAGCAAGTCCTCTCATTGGCGATCTAGCATTTATTTCGGTGATGATACTGTTATATAAAGTCTGTAATATTAAAACGCCGCCTGCTTCAGTACTACTATTTAGGGATGATTTTTGCATAAGCCCGGTATCTTCGCCTTTACGTACATAATTAATGAAAGCTGTTTTCTGTTCCTGTTCTTCTATATTTACACTATTTGGTCTTTCTAAAATATTTTGCATATTATATAGCTTTTCCTCTAACTCATTGATTTTATCGTTATATTCTATTTCTTGTCCTTTAGTGATATATAAGATTTTAGCACTCTGATTAGCAGGAAAAGTAACAATACTTATCTCTAAAAGCTCTGCTTCGGTAATTACTCTCTGCCTTGCATCATTATAAACCGAGTTTTTTATATAAAAGCCTATAGATAATCCATCTATTGCTCCTTGCTTTATTAGCTCTATCGCTTCTACTCCTGCTTTGACTTTATTATTTATCACTGCTTCCATTTTTAAACCATGGTCATCTTCAGCCAAATGAGTAATAATTCCTATAGGTTTTTTACTGTCATGTTGCCAAAGAAATTTTACGTTATGGTGAGAAGCATTTGCAAAAGCTCCTTTAGAAATTAAATCGTTATGATGATCGGCAATATTATAAACACTCACATAGCCGATAATTACTACCTCATTATCGGTTACAGATTTTATTTCCATATTATCGAAAGTTTGATTGCTGTAGATTACTTTTTTCATATATTTATTACCTATTTTCCGTTGTCACCCCATGACTTAATCACTCGGTGCATTAAGATAATATAACTGAAAAAATGCTAGCACTAAGAGGTGGGTGTTGTATGGATCGAAAAATACGTTCGATGTCATTCCTGCGAAAGCAGGAATCCATTACTTTAAAGCTTTAAAAAAGCTCGATTTATCTCGCTTTACGCTGGATTCCTGCTTTCGCAGGAATGACATTAAGAACATTCAAGATATCAAACATTTACTATCATCGTTAGTAGATTTTGTACCCATCAAAGGTACTTCTTCAAGTTTTTCGGCTTCTTCTTCCGGCATTTCAAAAGATAATAATGTTGAATAGGAATATTCAACATTACAAAAATGCCATACTTTATCAAATTGCTCATTGCAGTCTTTAATAATTTTTTTTTAATCTCATCACCTATATATTTAAAATGACGATGATAAAATAACATATTAGAAGTAATAGTAATAGCGATACTATCTAGCTGTTTTTCTAAACATTTAGTATTAGTAATCATTCTTAAAGAAATATTTTGGCATGATTTATATCCAAGTTTTTGACCTATTAAAATAATATAATCACCAAAAACTAAATCCGGTAAAATATCGTAAATAGTACCGCTATAATAAAGCTGAGATAGAGGCAATACTGCCTCTTCTTCATCAAGTAACATCGCACAGGTCAAATTTTCTACTGCCGACTCAAACAATATATTAACTGCTTTTTTAGCATAAGAAGGCCATTTATCGTGAAAAGCAAAAAATATTTTTTGCTGTCTTAAACCTTCCTTAAGCAACTGATTTACCGGTGTTAAGTAAAAAATTTTATTGTTTTTCAAAATATTATCACAATATATTACATCGTTAAACAAGTACATCCACTGCTATCATGTTTGTTATAATAGTTGTCTTGACCAAGTGTTAGAATTTGGTCATTTGGTGCTTCATGAATGATAGAGCTTGAAGGGATATAACTAGTTGAGCGTTTTATTTCGCCATTAATATCTTGTGTTTTAGTAGTGTGGTTAATATTAGTATTTGGCAGTGGTGCTGAAACAGTAGAGATAGGCGAAAATGTTGATTCCGGAATACAGAGTATATCTGTTAAATTAGTATTCATTAGATGTTTATTGAAAGCAAATTCAGCATTACTTTTCATTATATCATTAATGCCCATTTGATATATAACTTTGGTATTTAAAATAGAATTAGCACAAACGGTAGTTAATTTTTTAAACTCTTCTGATAAAGCATTATCACTTTTATAGGAAGTATTTGTACATTTAATAGAATCAAGTTTCTTCCCTATTTCTAGGATAAAATCTCCTTTAGTATAATTTTTTTCTACCAACCAGCCATTATAATAAAACTGAGCAAAATAGTAAGATGCATCTCCTTGACCACAAACTAATGCCTCTTTCAATTCTTTATGCAATTCAATTATAATGTCTATATTATCGTTTGTTATTATTAGTATATTGCTTCCTGAATTTGTAAGAGGCATTTCAACATTTTGTAAATAATCTGATAATGCTTCTTGTAACATTTCAAAAGAAGTGAGTAGTTTCTTTTCTATTTGTTTATTTTTCTTTTTTATCATTAAATTTCATTCCTTTATTTTTTTTAAGATATGGTGTATAGAAGTTTTTTATAATTCAAAGCAACAAATTTGAATATCATTACTCTTTGTATCACCTATTACTTTTGCACTATTTTCTTCTTAATTGAATTCTGTTAATTCAATCATAGAAAAATCATCGATTTCCTTATTAAGTTCTCTACAGGTTCTATTTCTACTAATAAGCTGGTAATTTCCCGGTAGGTCACTATTAAATTTTTCTATTAGTGGCTCTAAGTAAGAAGTTTCTTTACGAAAGTAAGAAATTTTAGGATTCCATTCTTTTTGAGCTTTATTTATAAATTGAACTTTTTCTGCGGCTAATTTTTCAAGTATTTCATAGTTATCTAATTTAGCACTTTCCGGAACTTTTACGTTTGACAATGTATAACCAATGATATTTACTAAATGACCAGCTCCAGGCATTACAAGGTTAAGGTAATCTTTATGATAGAAATCATTAACTACAAAACAAGCCTCTAATTTTCCAAGAATCATTGCTGCTTGTAAATATTTTATAGATTGAATAAATTTTTTTGTATTGCATAATTAATTACTTTTTTTTCTTGATACAAGATTATAGCATTGGAGTATAAATTTATCCCCTTAGTATGTAGATACTCAGGGGGTAATTTTGTATTCTTAGCTGACATCATCATCTGTTCAAATAATGATTGTTTTTCTTCATCATAAGTAGTTTCTTTCATAATCCATATTCCTATGATATATTACAATAATTATCTCCTGAGGTTATTACCTCATCTTCATTTGTAGGTATTAAGGGTATAAGCTTTGAAAAATTTGTTGGTGCATATATAAATGGAAGGCTATCAATAGTGAGATTAAAATTTGCAATAATTTTATCCTCGTTAACTGCGAAAGGATTGTTGCTATTTTGCTTTTGACATATTTCAATAGCTTTTACATGAGCAACAACACTTGGTTTGAAAAATTTTTCATTAATTTTTACTGACAATAAGGAGGTATTCATACATTTTTTATTATTAAGTTCTCTTCCGACTAAGACCATAATATCTCTAAATTGTGTTATATTTATATTTTGAAGTTCATAATTAGGCATTTTTTTTATTACTTCGTCATATAGTTCTAATAATCCTTCACATGCGTTATTATTACCTGTAAATAAGGCACATTTAAAAGTTTTTTCGGTTTTGTGGAAATCTAGCATTAATGTACGGCTATTATCAGAAGAAAGTTTTTTAAATTCGTTTAATTGCTCATACGCATTTATTAAAAACTCTTGAGACTTAGAGTTGCTATTCTCTCGGGGCATATTAATATTACCTTGTTAAATTGGAGCTTAAGTAGAAGTTAACAAAAATTAAATCTACAATTTAAATTTAGTAATATTTTTGCTAAAAGAAAAGTTCGGCAGTGGAAAAAGAGATTATTTTTTTGGAAGGTAGTTGCAATATTATTCTGCCGGTACTATCTATATCTTTAAAAAGGCCGGTTACTATATCATTTTGATATTTAACGCTAATATTTTCATGTAACTTATAAGCATGTTCTAACCATTTTTTTCTAATAAAAGAAAAACCGTTATTATGCCAAATTTGATAATATTTTTCAAAATTCTCTATTAATTTTTCAAGTAAAGCTTGTGGTTCTATAGGAGGTAGATTTTCGCTTATTAAGCTAGTAGTAGGCTGGTCGATATTATCAGGGTGATAGGTGATATTAATACCGATACCGATAATAAGGTAATAATTATTTTTTACTTTAACGGATTCAAGAAGTATACCGGCAATTTTCCGACCGTTAACTAAAACATCATTGGGCCATTTTAGTTGTATAGTGTCATCCCGTAGCCCCCCCACGGGATCCAGATTGTTTATTGATTGATTGAATCCCGTGGCGGGGCCACGGGATGACATAGTATCATAGACGGCAAGTGCTGTAACAAAAGATAATTGCGGTAATAATTCTAGCTCTTTATCAGGCTTTATTAGTAAACTTACATGTAAGTTACCTACCCTAGACTGCCAATTTTTACCGCTTCTACCTCGTGCTTTGGTTTGAGATTTAGCAAGTACTGCATAGTTTGAATCAACTTTATTACTCTTAGCAATTCTCATAGCCTCAGAGCTTGTACTGTCTATTTCATCAAAAACAATTAGTTTAAATTTACCTATATTCATTTTTTTAGTAGTCGTCATTAAGCCTACTCAATGTCATTCCCGCTAGGCATTGTTGCGTGGATCAGTTTTATCTCTGTCATCCCGTGGCTTGACAGCAAGCAAAATCTAATCACCCCCACTTACATGACTTCTGGCTACACTATATTTGCTTTGAATTTTTGGTGCTTCGCTTTTACTTTTAGTTATAAAGCTTTCTAAATCTTGTTTAGTAAATTTAAACTTAGCAATATTTTCATCAAAGGTTTTAGTTTTATCAAATCGTACATCTTTATTTTTATCTATTCCAAGTACCTCAATGAAACTATCTTTTATTTTACTTGAAGCAGCAGGATCGTTTAAGGTATACAGCAAAGCTTTCAATGAGTTTGTATCGGCTTTTAATGTATTATTACGACTAGTTGCAGCAATAATTACATATTCTTTAAGCTTTTCATTTAATTCTTTTTCGTTTAATGCTCCGGTTTTACAAAATGATAATAGCATTTTTGCTTTATCGTCATGATTTTCGATAATTCCGTCTTGCCATTTGGAAGCATTATTTTCTTTTGACGAAATAAACATTTCTAATAATTTAGTTCCAAATGTTTTATCTGCTTCTTTGCCAAGGTCATGATTATTCAAATGTTCTCTAGTTTGACAATATCCTTTAATATTCAAATAATCAGAATATTTTTGTGCATCTTTGAAATCCAAAGTATCTATTCCGGCAGTATCTAAAACAACAGTGTTTAAAGCATTTTCACGTAACTGCTCATTAGTTTCTCTTAGAGTTTCGGTATATTTAAATTTTCCTCCTACTTTTGCAAGAGTCTTAAATAATACATCAGCTAAAAACTTTACGATATCACTTGGGCTTTCAAATTTTTTTGCACTATATATAGCAATATTTGCATCAGCTTCCATACCCGTGCCAAAAGCCATAGCTAGAGTTCTACCTTGCTTTTTAGCTAAGGTAATCTTTTCCATATTATCAGTTACTTCTTTTGTATCAAATTCCGGTTCATTGCCTTTAAAATATTTTGTCGGTATATTATCTCTATATCCGCCGTCGACATATTTTTTACCGTCAATTTCTACCGGTTCAAAAACAAGCGGTATAGAAGCAGAAGCACGGCAAGCTAAAGCAATTTCAATATTTGGCGTATCAAAGCTATTGAAAATAGTTAGTTCGCTTGTCTCTTGCTGAGTTGCTGTAATTACTAAATCCTTATACTGCACTGGGATCGTATTTTCGCAGTAACGCTATATCCTTAAAATATATTTTACCGTCTTTTTGGTTGTATCTTTCTCTTAATTCATCAAGAGCTTTATCATCTTTAACATTTACTATATCTGATCTCTGTAAAAAATTTCTATATTTTCTTTAATAACAAGTTCTAATAAATCATATAAAGGTTTACCGTCTTTATTTAACTGTACTATACCTGCAGAAAATCCTTTTTTTCCAAGCAATGTTTGCAGATTTGTATTTTTAGAAATTTCTTCAAATCGCTCAGGTGGTGTCCCAAGAGCTACCACTGCTGCAGTTATAGCACCGGCGGAAGAACCTGCTACCGCCTTGACATTATCTAAAATACCGGCTTTTTTTGCTGCCTCATAAGCTCCGGAATATATTGCTCCCTTAGCTCCCCCTCCACTAAAAGCTATATATTCGATAGGAATTTCTTGAGCCTTTTTAATATCTTCTAAATTCATAATTTTATTTTATTAAGTTATCTTCTACAAACTTCCAGTTAATCATATGCTTAATAAATATGTCAACATAATCAGGTCGTTTGTTACGATAATCAATATAATAGGCATGCTCCCAAACATCGCATGCAAGAAGCGGCTTCATACCGTTTGCTATAGGTGTACCGGCATTAGCGGTTTTTATAATTTGTAGCCTATTATCGTGATATACAAGCCATGCCCAGCCGCTACCGAACTGTCCTACGGCCTCTTGCTTAAACTGTTCACAAAATCCTTCAAAACTACCGAAATCTTTATTAATTTGTTCTAATATTTTACCGCTTGGCTTACCTCCGCCCTGCGGTTTTATTGAATGCCAAAAAAAACTATGATTCCATATTTGGGCTGCGTTATTAAAAATAGCTGCATTTGAGTTTTGAGATGACCATTCTATTATTTCTTCTAAATCTTTTTTTTGTAATTCTTCTTTATCTTTGAGTAAATTGTTTAGATTTTGTACATAAGCATTATGATGTTTACCATGATGATAATCAAAAGTCTCGGGAGTAAAATGTGGTTTAAAACTCTCTTTGTCATAAGGTAAATCAGGTAAGATAAAAGGATATGAGGTTTGATTAGATTTGTTGCAATAGGTCATGTTATTTTCTCCTAGGTTGGTTTTGGTGTTTATCGTCATTGCGAGCGAACGTTAGTGAGCGTGGCAATCTCAGGAATTCTCCCGAGATTGCTTCGTCAATTTACTATTGTAAATTTCCTCCAATGACGTTTAATGCAGCAATTTATAAAAATCGGAAGCTAAATAAAGCGATCCGGTTATTATAATATTTGCTTTATTATCACCGTTTATCTTCTTTATATTACTAATCGCTTCTTCGAGTGAGTCGCTTTCGCTAAAATCAATCCCGCTCTTTCTGCCTTCCAAATTTATTGTTTCTGCACTATGGCTTAGTGGTTCGGATAAAACTTTAACACCGTAACCTTTAATTGTCAAACCCTTAAAGTAGGAGCAAAACTCCTCGATATTCCTATTTTTAGTCATACCGAGTATTAAATATATCGGTGATTTTAAGTTATCACGAATCCAATTTGTCAAAACTTGAGCTCCGCTATTATTATGAGCTGCATCTACCCAAATTTGAACATTATCACCTATTAATTTAGAATATTTTTTCGGCTCTATTTTTTCGATTCTAGCCCGCCAAATAGTATTTTGCAGTCCTTTAGAGATAATTTCGTTGCTAATATTAAATTGTTTATTTATCAAACTTATTAAAGCAATAACGCTTGCAGCATTTATTAATTGATGATCACCAAGTAGCGAAGGAGTCGGAAACTCATAACTAAAATTTCGTGATGAATAAATAAATCCGTTGCCCGTCTTTTTAATACCGAAATCATATTCATAACAAAAACTCGGTACCTCTAACTCTTCAGCCTTTGTAAATAATGTTTCATAAACTTCCAAAGCTTGCACACTTATAACACAAGGAATGCGAGACTTCATGATACCCGCTTTCTCAACTGCTATTAGGGGTAATGTATTACCGAGCCTATCCATATGATCATATGAAATAGGTGTAATTAAGGTAATTAGAGGCTGCTCGATTATATTTGTTGCGTCTAACCGACCGCCTAGTCCCGTCTCTAAAATTAATATATCGGCTTTTGTTTTCTCAAATGCTACAAATGCTGCTGCCGTAGTACCTTCAAAGAAGCTAGGTTCGATATTAAATTTTTCGCTTGCTACCCTAACCTCCTCACAAACCTGCCATAATTCATTATCCGAGATTTTCTCGCCTGCTATTACGATTCGTTCATTAAATTCTAATAAATGAGGAGATGTATAGCAATGTACCTTATAACCGGCAAGCGTAAAGATGCTTTTAAGCATAGCACTGCTTGAACCTTTACCGTTTGTACCTGCTATATGTATGACGGGAGGAAGCCTTAAATGAGGGTTACCTAAGGCTTTTAAAAGTCTTGTTATATTTTCAAGATCATATTTAATATTATTTTTCCAGGTCGGCACCGGAAAATGCGGCATTAGCATTGTTATTGATTTTTTTCATGAATTATAGTTAGGATCAATGTCATTCCTAGCTAAAAGCGGGAATCCAGTAAAACCTACTATGTCACCCCATGGCTTGACCACGGGGTCCACAGAAAAAAATTAACAAAGACTGGATACCGCAATCAAGTCGTGGTATGACACTAAATGTTACTGGATTCCCGCTTTCGCGGGAATGACATCGAAACTTTAGATCAACTGTTTTTAGGCAATACAGAAGTTCATCGAGTTTTTGGTTTTACTACATTGATAAGTCCGATTAATAAGCCCGATTAATAAGTCTGATTTAATTATTCCAGGTATTATAAAAGGTAATACACCACCGTAAAATGCACTGCTTGGTCCTAAAAGTTTAGAAAGCCACATCCAGCCAAAACTCATAATAATTATATTACCGATCAAACATAAAGATATCTGATTTAACCATTTATTAGAAGTAAAAATTTTATCTTTTAAGCTAGCCATAATATATACGGCAATTACAAAACCCGCTAGATATCCTGCGGTAGGACCGAATAATATTCGTAACCCGCTCGAAAACTCTCCAAACACAGGGATTCCCATTGCTCCAAGAGTTATGTAAGATAGTATAGTTAAAGGTGCTGTAGTCTTATTATATGTAAGTCCGATGAACATCACTGCAACGGTTTGCAATGAAATAAATATAGGCTTCATAGGTATTAATATTTGTGAACAAATAGTAAGTAATGCCACTCCTAAAACTATTTCTATTGCTTGCCTTTTGGTTAACGGTAGTGAGATTGAATTAAGTTGCATAAAATTACTTCATAATTTATTTTTAAGTAATTACACTAAATAGAATTATATAATGTTCTTGTCAATAATATAAAAATGAAAATAAAAATTTATAATGATTTAGGAGTTTCAAAAGAAAGTATTAAGCATTGCGTGCATAACTTAAAACTTTATGCTCCAAAGTATGAGGTAGATTATATTACTGCACAAGACATTATAGGCGGAAAGTGGGTTCAAAACACCTTATTACTTATTTTACTCGGTGGAAGAGATTTATACTATGTACAAAAATTGTAAGGCAAAGGAAATGATAATATAAAAAATTATTTAAAAAATGGCGGTAATTTTCTTGGAATATGTGCCGGTAGTTATTATAGCGGCAATTATTTAGAATTTGCTAAAGGAACAAATATAGAGGTTATAGGTGAAAGAGAATTATAGATTTTCAATGGAACGGTTAGAGGACCATTGCTTGCTCCTTACTACTATAATTCAAATAAAGGAGCAAGAGCCGCTTACCTAAAAATAAATCCAACACTTAATTTAAATATTAAGGATTGTTATGCTTTTTATAATGGCGGTGGATATTTTGTTGATGCAGAAAATACTAAAAATACTGAAATAATAGCAAGTTATGAAGATAATAAGCCTGCACTCATAAAAAATCAATCTCTTAATAATATTCGTAAAATACTAAAAGCTTATGATACGGAAAGAATCAAATTATTAAATTATATATTAGACTTCTTCATAAACTCGCTTATAGAGAGGAATTTGTAGGAAACACGCAGCACAGCACCGCAGCGTACATAGAAGTACGTGAGGATGCGAGCAGCGGATTGACGCACAAATTACCTCTAGAAGTAGAGTTTATGAAGAAGTCTATTCAAAAATCTAAATCTGTATAATAGCTTGGAGGGGTAAAGCCAGGGATTCTATCTTGTAATAATAACCTAAAAGCCGGTCTTGATTTAATTAATGAATACCAATGTTTGATAAGCGTCCATTTATCCCAATAAATCTCACCGAAATAATCGAGTACCGATAAGTGACAGCTTGCGGCAATATCGGCAATAGTTAGTGAATCCGATACAAGATAACTTCTTTTTTCTAGTAAAGAAGTTATATATTCTAAGTGATAATTTAAATTATTTTTTGCAGCACGTAAAAACTCGGTTCGTGGACTGCTCATTTTAGCAATTGATCTTATAACTTTTTCATCGATAATAATCTTAGTAACTTCACGATAAAATTTATCGTTAAACCAAAAGAATAATCGTCTAATTTCGCAACAAATATCAATATCTTCATCTAAAAAATTAAAATTCGGATATTTGCTATTAAGATATTCAACAAAAGGATAAATACCTACCACAAATAAGCCGTATGATTCTTCTAAAATAGGCAATGTTCCAGCAGGATTTATTTTTAAGAAATCTTTATTGAATTGCCAATAATCTTCTTTAATCGTAGTAAATTCTATATCTAATTCTTTTAAGAAGACACGAGCTTGTCTTGAAAGAGGACAAATAGGATAATGATATAACTTTTTCATTAAATTTGTGTCATAGTAAGTTCTAGGTCATCTAATGGTTTGACAGAGGTTGTTGCATAACACATTTATGTCATTCCCACGTAGCATTGTTGCGTGGATCGGTAAATGCTCTTTTGTCATTCCTAGCTAAAAACGGAAATCCAGAAAAAAGTATAAATACAGCAAATTTTTAAAATTAAAAGCTCGATTTATCTCGCTTTATGCTGGATTCCTGCTTTCGCAGGAATGACATCGGTATCCACGCAGGCAATCCCACGCAGAAATGACATAGTATGCTTTTTGAGCCGTACGGGCAACAGCAGCCAAGCCACGGGATAACAATAAGGTCTATAAGCCGGATTCTGTATGAATATAAATTCATTGCAGTTATTTATCTAGGATAAACGTTACCGTTTACCTCAAGCGATCTACCCGCATTACAAGCCGGCTAGAGATAACCCGGGAACTTGATAAGTTCTGTAACGCCTATTTGATCTTGCTCTTGGTGGGGTTTACCATGCGTAATTTGTTACCAACTTACCGGTACGCTCTTACCGTACCTTTTCACCCTTACCGAATATACTCGATGAACTTCAAAAATTGGCTACGTCGTTCTACAAGTACTACGGTACTCACGTATTAAGTATACGCTCCGTTCCTCGTCTTGTGAACTCCTTGCTCTTTTTGAAGTTGATCTTCATATTCGGCGGTATATTTTCTGTGGTACTTTCCCTAAAGTAATAATACTCTGCCGGATGTTAACCGGCACCATACCTCTATAGAGTCCGGACTTTCCTCGTGATTATATCATCACGCAACTGCACGACCGTTTAGAATTATGGTCAATTTTCTTAAATTAGTCAATAACATTTAGAAAAAGGTCAATTAACTTATTAAGTTCTGTGAAAGTTTCTAATTGATTTGCTATTTTGAGATATTTTTTAGCAAAAATTAATAAGATTTTTTTTGAAAATTTGACTTTTGTACACGGAATATAATTAAATTAGTAAGTATAATAACAAATTTAAAATTTCAACTATTTTATTAAAGATATTCTTAATTTAACATTGCTACTATTTTTTTCATACTGTATAAATATGTATTTAATGCTTCTAAACACATAAATTGTTAGCAAATTTTGATATATGATATGAAAAAATTAATTTATTATTTTGGCAGTAATGGTAGTGACGGAAACGCTAGCATGAAGAATGTACTTGGTAATAAAGGTGCCGGTCTTGCTGAAATGTCTAATCTAAAACTACCTATTCCTGATGGTTTTACAATAACTACAGAGCTATGTAATTACTTTTATACCCACAATAATAACTTTCCTAAAAATTTTCAAAACGACTTAAAAAAAGCTATCACCGAACTTGAAATAACTACCGGTAAAATTTTCGGTAGTACAAGCAATCCCCTATTATTATCGGTGCGTTCGGGTTCTACGGTTTCAATGCCTGGAATGATGGATACTATCCTTAATCTTGGAATGAATAACGAAGTGTGCAATGCTCTTACGGATTCCTGTGGTGATAAACGATTTGCTCTTGATAGTTACAAAAGATTTCTAGAAATGTATGGTACAACGGTATTATCTATACCTAGTGATCTATTTGAACAAATTTACGAAAAGCACAAGATACAAGCCGATATTCATAAAGATAGCGATATTACCGTAGAATTATTAGAAAAAATTATTGATGATTTCAAATGGTTGCATATTAAGTATACTAAGCAACTAATTAATGATCCTTATGAACAGTTAGAATCGGCAATTAAAGCGGTGCTACATTCTTGGATGAGTAATAGAGCGGTTATATATAGAAAAATCAATAATATTTCGGAGGGTTTCGGTACGGCTATTAATATCCAAGCAATGGTTTTTGGTAATTTAGGTAAAACTTCAGCTACGGGAGTTGCTTTTACTAGATCACCTTCTACAGGAGAAAAAAAGCTCTTTGGAGAGTTTTTAATAAATGCTCAAGGTGAAGACATAGTATCGGGAACTAGAACACCTATGCCTATTATTGCAAATGATTCAAATTCTATGCAAGCAATGATGCCGGAAGTGTTTAAGGAATTATCACAAATTGCAAAAAAGCTTGAAGAGCATTACTTAGATATGCAGGATATAGAATTTACTATAGAAAATAATAAGCTATATATCTTACAAACACGTACTGCAAAAAGAACAGCCATCGCTGCTATTAATATTGCCGTACAAATGGTAGAAGAAAAGCTTATTTCTAAAGAACAAGCCTTAATGCGAATCGATCCGGAATCATTAAATCAATTATTACATACAAGAATTGATTACAGTAAGGGGCTTACTTCTATTGCTGAGGGTCTACCTGCTTCTCCTGGGGCTGCAACAGGTATTGCGGTATTCTCACCTTATGATGCCGAAAAATTATCTCATCATCATAAAGTAATTTTAGTACGCCATGATACTAGCCCTGAGGATATTAACGGAATGCATGTTTCTTCAGGTATTTTAACTATTAGAGGGGGAATGACTTCACATGCCGCAGTTGTGGCAAGAGGTATGGGGAAGCCTTGTGTTTGCGGTACAAGTAATTTATCTATAGATGAGAAAAAGCAAATATTAACAGCAGGAGACATAGTTATTAAACAAGGTGATATTATAACGATTGACGGAGGTAGCGGCAAAATCTTCTTAGGTGAAATGCCGTTAATTCAACCTACTTTCAGTGAGGAATCAAAATTAATTTTAGATTGGGCAGACGAGATTAGTAGCTTAAAAGTTCGTGCAAATGCCGAAACAGTTAACGATGCTTTAGTATCTATAAAATTTGGGGCTCAAGGTATAGGTTTGTGTCGTAGCGAACATATGTTTTTTGATAAAAATAAAATTCCTTTAGTAAGGGAAATGATTATTGCTCCTGATATAGAACGTAGAAAGCTTGCTGTGCAGAAATTATTACCTCTGCAAATGGAGGATTTTAAAGCTTTATTCAGAGTAATGAAAGATAAACCGGTAAATATTAGATTACTTGATCCGCCGTTACATGAGTTTTTACCTACTACCGAAGAAGATAAAAAGAATTTGGCAAATAGCTTAAATCTACCGTTATCCATGATTAATCAACGTCTTCATGCTATGCACGAAGTAAATCCTATGCTCGGTCACCGTGGATGTAGACTTGGTATATGTTCACCGGAAATTTACCAAATGCAAATTGAAGCAATTTTTACGGCTATTTTTGAGCTACATAAAAAAGAACATATAGAATGTAACTTAGAACTAATGATGCCATTAATTAGCAATGTAGGTGAAATAAAAAAGCTTAAAATGGATATTTATGAGGTAATAGAGGAATTAGAGCAACGTTATAGATATAAATTTTCTTTTATGCTCGGTACTATGATAGAACTACCAAGGGCAGCACTCGGCAGTAAGAAAATAGCTAAGGAAGTTGACTATTTTAGTTTTGGGACTAATGATTTAACTCAAACTACATATGGAATTTCTAGAGACGACATTGCATCTTTCCTCCCATATTACTTAGAAGAGAAGATTTTTGAATCCGATCCATTTACTACTCTAGATGAAGAAGGTGTAGGAGAATTAATTGAAATTGCTTTAAAACGAGGAAAAAGCAGTAATGCTAATTTAAAGTTAGGTGCTTGCGGGGAGCATGCAGGCAATCCTGCATCTATAGAATTTTTCCATAGAATGAATTTAAACTATGTTTCTTGCTCTCCATACCGTATTCCTATAGCAAGAATTGCCTCCGCACAAGCTAAGATTAAACATGGGTGATAATGCTATAGATTGCCCATGTGAATATCTGCATCGTCATTGCGAGGAAAAACTGTAAGTTTTGACGAAGCAATCCAGTTAAAAATGCTAATTTTAGCACTTTTTTAATTATTTTTACTGGATTGCCACGTCGCTTCGCTCCTCGCAATGACGGTGACGGTTCGGGTATCCATGACCAAAAAATTATTTACAAATTAATATGATCATAATACCGATATTAAGCCTTTTTGGGTTTTCGTCTTTTTTTGCCAAATATTTCAAAACAAAATTGACTTTCACTATTCCCGTAACAATCAGCATATTAGTACCGATTTTATATTGTTTTGCTATGTTAAAGCTATTACCGGCTGCAACATATGTAAGTTATTTCCTCGGTATATTTTTAGTTCTCAGGTCCTTCCCCTCTTTTATATTATCTTCCCCCTTCATGTCATCCTCGCCCTTTATGTCATTCCCGCGAAAGCGGGAATCCAGAAAAAATATAATTGAAATCCTCGTATTTACTTTATTGATTCTTTTATTTTTTCTTTATACAAGAGAGGCATCGCTGCATGCTTATGATGATTTTTCACACTGGGGGATATTTACTAAAGAATTGCTATATTTCGGTGTTTTTGAAAGTCAAAACTCGTTAACTTCGATTATTACTACTCATGCACATTATCCTAGAGGTGCTGCCGTCTATCACTACTTTATGCTTTCACTTTCAGGTTATTCGGACGGTAACGTATTATTTGCACATTTCTTATTACATTTAGCATTTCTAGCTCCTTTAGCAGCAAATAAGAAATTATGGCAAACCGGAATGTTATTTTCGCTTTTACTTTGCAGCGTAGTATTATATACGACTGGAATTCGCTCAATATATAATGATAGTACTATCGGCTTGATGTACGGAGCTATTTTTACGATTTATATACTTGAGGAAGACAAGAAAAAAGCATTATTGCTTATTTTACCTATTACGATATTGCTTGCACTTTTCCGAGAAATTGGAACATGGTTTGCAAGTTTTGCTTCAATAATTCTTATAGCTCATTATACAATTTTCTATAAAAAACCTAAAAAATCAAGTGATTATATTGTATATCTGATACTACTTACCTTACCAATTTTGTGTAATTTTATTTGGAAGAGTTATTTTAAAAATACTCATGATTTTTTTGACAGAGGCGAACATAGTTTTAGCAATTTAGTATATATTGTTGAAAATTTCAATGACCGGCATAGATCATTATTACTAAATTACGGCAAATTTCTTCTGTTATTCCTAGTAAAGGAAGGGAGTTTAGTTGTATATACTATTTGTATAGCGGCATGGTACGGAATTCGTAAATATAAACCAGATTTGCTGAAAGAATATAAATTTTTCCTGATAAGTATTTTTGCTTGTTTTATAATTTTTGCTTTGTGGCGGTTATATTTATATTTCTTTAACTTTAGTTATGAAGAGGCAATTAGAGGAGCATCGTTACTTAGATATCTCGGATGTTATGTTATAGCTATCGGAATGATTGCAGCTGCATATGTTAAAAGCAGTATTTTCTTAAATAAGCAAAGTAATAAAGAGCTATTTATATTCCTTCTTCTTCTTGCTGTTTCTACATTCTCTGTAACAAAAAATATATTGAGAATCAAGCATTTAAGTTCAGAACAGAAGAATTTTATCCGGCAAACGACAGAAGTTAAAAAGCTATTGGAACAAGGCAATAAAGTTGAATTTAATTTTAGCGGTAAGAAAGATAATTTACAATGTTATGTGTTAAATTATAATCTAGCACCGTATTTAGATAAAAAATATTTACAAGAATGTATAAAAACCCCTAAAGAAGCGACGATAGAAACAGAGGAAGAAACAGTATACGCTCCTTTAAAATAGAGCCGAATTGCGTGGATACCCGAACACCGTCATTGCGAGAAGAATTACAAAGTAATTCGACGAAGCAATCTCAGAAGTTTATCATTATTTCATGAGATTGCCGCGTCGTTGCTAACGCAACTCCTCGCAATGACGACTTTTCAATATAGATTTTAATAATAATGGATATAAAATATAATTTAGCTGCCGCTTACCGAATAATGGCATATTTATCATTGGATGACCATACCATCTATCGGCAAGACCTGAAAATGCCGATTTTTACTATATTTATCCTTTTGGACTAAGGTTTGAAGAAGTAACTACGGAGAATCTTTTAAAAGTTAGTTTAGATGGAAAAATTTTAGAAGGGGAAGAATATCAATATAATAAAACCGGTTACTTTATTCATGGTAGTATTTATAAAGCACGCCCTGATATTTCTGCCGTTTTTCATTATCATACTCCCGCAAGCATAGCAGTTTCTGCTTTAAAATGCGGGCTTTTACCGCTCAGTCAATGGGCATTACATTTTTACGACAGAATATCATATCACGATTATAATTCTCTAGTGCTAGATGCTGACAAGCAAAGTAGTAGGCTCGTTAATGACCTTAAGCAAAATTACGTGATGTTACTTCGTAATCACGGTGCTATTACCTGCGGCAAAACTATTCATGAAGCTATGTTTTATACTTACCATTTAGAACAAGCTTGTAAAACGCAATGTTTGCTAAATTCTACAAAAGAACAAGAGCTTATAATCCCTTCCATAGAAATATGTACCCAGACAGTAAAAGACTTATTATCATTTGAAGAAGATTTAGGCAAACGTGATTGGGAAGCTTGGCTACGACTTGTAAAGATGTAATCACAACACTACTATCCCGGCAGCTTTACTTGCTTGTTTTAAGGATTTATCAAGGGTTGCTATTGGTAACCCACAGCGTAATGCTAACTCTAAATAGCTAGCATCATAAAGTGTTAATCCATACTGCAACGCTAAATCCATTGTTTCAAACCATGTGTGCTCTAGGGTTATTTGATCAACTTTGATGTAAATATCTTTTAAAGTATAAATTGCCTGGTGGCGTTGATTGGAAGTAAGACGTTTTGCACGCTCTGCACATAATAATACATTTCCAATCTCAAGTCCCCAAATAGAAGGGACGATCGTTCCTTCCGTTATGGTTTTATCTAGTATATCCAAGCTTGCTACTTCATCCGGCATAAGCCATGATAAAGCTATTGAAGAATCTAAAACAAAAGAGACCATTTTTTACTTTTTACCCTCATTTCTGTAATTTAGCCATACTTCTAAATCCGATGGTTGTAAATTAATTTCTTTTGCAAGTTTCCGAAGTCTAAGAGCTGCAATGTTTGCAATCTCAATATTATTATGAGAATCAATAGGAACAATTTTTGCAGCAGCTTTACCTCTTTTAGTAATTAAAATTTCTTCGCCTTTACTAGCACGGTCTAATAACTTAGAAAAATGTGTTTTAGCATCAAAGGCTGTAATTGCGTTTTTCATATAATTAACTAGTTAATTAACTAGTTAATTATAACATATTTTAAATTCAAATGTCAAAAACTTTAGGCTGTGTGAAGGAAAATTAAATTATTGATATTTTTAGATATTTTTGAGCGAAAATTAATAAGATTTTTGAAGGAATAGTTATTCTTATTTCAAAAAAATCTTATAATTTGTAGCCAAAAAGAACAAAAATAGATTAAATTAATTTTCTTTCACACAGCCTAATGCCGACAACCGCTACCGTGAATATGTGGAGGATGGAGTTTGATATGCTTTAGCATCTTTTTAAGGAGTGTATCACGCTTAAGTTTTGATACATAATCTAGGAAAGTTTTGCCGTTTAAATAATCTATTTCATGCTGAATTACAGTTGCTAAAAAGCCTTCTGCTTCTAGCTCTTGCTTATTACCGTTATAATCAAGATATTTTACCTTGATTGCTTTTGATCGTGTAATAGATGCTTCAATGCCTGGAAATGATAAAGAACCCTCAATAAAAGTTTGTTTTTCTTCCGAAAAATAAGTTATTTCCGGATTAATAAAAACTATAGGCGATGATTTATTATTTTCATGTAGGTCAACTACCGCTATACGCTTTAATATTCCTACCATATTAGCACCGAGGCCCACTGCCCTTTCTATATTTAAAGTCTGAAGCATTTTATCGACAATAGTACGAATATTATCATCAACAATGTCTATATATTCTGCTTGTTTTTTAAAAATATCGTTTGGTGCATAAACTATTTGATAGTAATGTTTCTCTTGATTCATTAATATACTCCGGATAAATGAAGAGTTATTTTTGCATTGCTAAATAAAGATAGATATCGTCATTGCGAGGAAAAACTGCAAGTTTTGACTAAGCAATCTTGTGCCAAAGTCCTGAGATTGCCGTGCTCCTTTTAGTCGCTCGCAATGACGTAGCCTTATTTAACAATACTGTTATTTAATTACGATAGCTGATAATATATTCTGATTATAAGGTTCTTGCAAATGATATGAGCGTCTTTTACTTGGATATTTTAATGGGTTTTTATAAGTATCTTCAGCAATATTTTTTATATCTTTAACGCTTGCTTCTTTAAGTTTTAACTCTACAAAAGCCGGTAAATCAAACATATAATGATTTTCTTTTATTGAGTTTATAAAAAACTGTTTATTGTTAATATCCTTACTTAAGAAAGCTTTATAATATTCATCATCAACTTCATATGAACTTTGAGCTATAGCAGGACCTATCACTGCTATTAAATTCTTTGCTCCTTTTTCTATCATTTTAGTAACTATATTACTAATAATATTATTTATACTTCCTTTCCAACCCGCATGTGCCGCTCCGATTATTTTACCGTCGCCGCTTGCAAGTAATACCGGTACACAATCTGCCGATTGTACCGCTAATACTAAATTTTTCTTAGTTGTAATGCTTCCATCTGCTTCAGGTACTGCTATTATGGACTCATCAGCATTAACAATTTGATTGCTATGTACTTGGTTTAAAATTAAAATATCTTGTGCTTTAAAATAAGTAGTAATAGATTTTTTGTTTTCAACTATTTCTGTTTCATTTATAGAGTTATTTTTTTTTATATATCTATGACTTGAATTATTGAATGTTTTATCAAAAATTTTATAATAAACTGATCCGTTTATTAATCCTTTCATGAAAATACCCCATATTAATTATAATAGTTTTATTAATACTTTATCCGGTCGTTTACAAAAAAATAAACAGCTAGAAAAAATAATAGCACAATTTCATCAAGACTATAACCTAATCCCTATTATCGGCGTAGAAATAGAGTTTTATTTAAGTCACAATATTGATATAGCTAAATTTGAAATACATTCAAGAAAATACTTAGCTAGATTTAAAATTTCTAAAATAAAAAAAGAAAAAGGCAATAATCAATTTGAAATAGATCTTCCTCCTTCTGTAAACCTAATACAATATATAAAAAATATATTAGAGGTTAAAACTATTTTAAAAAAAATGGCACAGCAGTTAAACGGTTATATAGATTTTTCTCCTAAGCCGTTTTTGGATGATTATGGTAATAGTATGCATTTTCATATTAATTTTAATTCCGAGTTTAATGATTATTATATAATTTTAGCAGCACAAGGGTTATGTCACTATATGTTAGACACCCTGCTTGCTTTTATGCCGACTACTCTAGATTATTCACGGATAAATAAAAAATTTATGGCTCCTACGCATATATCATACGGTGGAAATAATAGAAGCGTAGCCGTACGAACTCCAAATTCTTTTCCAAAACGTTTAGAACATCGCTTATCTTCTCCCGAAACCGATCCATATATAGCAATTTTTACTATTTTAAAGTCAATATTGTTGGCTTTAAAATCTCCAAGTTCGCTCCAAAAAATAGAAAAGATTTACGGGAACGCTTTCGATCCACAATATAATTTAACTCCATTACCTACATCATCTCAGGATAGCTTTATGTTATTTAAACCGGACTTTTTTAAATAAATTGTATTTTGTTCACAAAACTTAAAAACTAAAAAATAATTGTTTTTTTACAACTAAAATAAAGATTGATATAAAGTTTTAAATATAAAACTGCCGAAATTGTTTCAATTAATTATTTTATTTTTGTAAAACTAAATACTTATGAAATGCTTTAAGCCGCACTTCACTCTATATTTTCATAATTTTTCATTAGATAATTAAATTCCGCACCATAGATAAATATCATATTTATAATATAGAAGAATATTAATGTAACTATTATACTACCAAGGGAACCATACATTAGATTTAGTTGATTATAATAGACTATATATGTTGAAAGCAAATAGCCGCTTATTACCCATAATATCACAGTTAATAAAGCCCCTGGAAATACATCAATAAAATTTAGTTTTACATTAGGTAATATATAATACAAAGATGAGGCACCTAAAAATAATAAAATTAAAATTAAAGAATATCTTATAAAATTTAAAATGATCTTATATTTTTCAATAGTCTCTAATATTATCGGAATTTTTGTAAATAATATTGGAATTACCACTAAGAGAAACATAGTAAAGGTAATCAAGGCACTAATTATAAGAAACTGTATAATACTAAGTAATCTTCTTCTTATATAAGGGGGGGGAGATTTTATTTGATATACACGATTTAAAATAGTCCTTAAACATTCTACAAAAGAAGAAGCAGTCCAAATACTGCCTACTATGGCAAGATTCATTAAACTTTGAGGAGGAGCACTTAGTAATTCTCGTATTCTTTTTTCTATTGATTCCGTTGCTTGTTCCGGAAGACTCTCTAGAAAAATTTGTATAAAATTTTGACCAAGTTCTGAAGCTCCTAAAAAGCTTGTTAAAGCTAATAAGAATACTAGGAAAGGGAAAATAGATAAAAGTATCATGAATGACATATATCCCGAATGTTCAACGCCATCATCTTCTATTGTTCTAAATAAGGCTACGTAAAGACAATTAAAAATTTTTCTCATTATAAGCTTTAGTTGTTATTATTAATTTTATATTTAACCTTAAATAAGTTCGCTGTAAATAATTAATTTATAATTAAAATGAAACTATATTTTATCTTTGATTTGAAATATTGATATAGAAATGAAATTTTCCCTTGCATTAGTTTTATATTTTTCTATAATACACCAAAATTTTTTTTATAAATTGTAATTTATACCTCAGTAAATAAGTTTTTAAAACATAAGATATTCATATTTTATCTTTAAAATAATTTTAAAGCTCTTATGATATTTTTATTTGATAAGAAATAATTTTACACGATTCTTTAATAATTATTTACCAAATGATTACAAAAAACTTAAAAAATGTTATTTTATAGTTGCTTATAATATTAATTTATGGTATCATTTCTACTTACAATTGGATAAGTTTAATGGTATAAAATTATTAATAACCACATGTTTTATAATAATATAGGATAATATCATTTTTGTTCAAAGAAAATTTTTAAATATAGACATAATTAGTAACCAAGGAGAAGATAATGGGTAGAAAAAACGATATTATACAAAAAATCGATAGTTTTATCGGTAAGAAAATTTATTCTTTAAGACTCGCTAAGGGGTTGTCTCGTCAACAACTTGCTGAAGTAATTGATGTTACCCATCAACAATTACAAAAATACGAAAAAGCAATTAATAGAATTTCTGTAGGAAGGCTAGTACTAATCGCAGAAGCTTTAGATAGGAATATTGATTATTTCTTTGAAGGTTTAGAAGAAGCTAATAAACCGCAGCCTGTACATACTCAACATCAACGTATGTGTATTGAAGTTTCAAGAAATTTTATGAAAATTAATAGCACGGAAGAACAACAAGCCGTTAATAATCTAGTAAAATGTTTAGCCGGAAAAGAAAAACTAAAAACTAACGCATAAAGGCACGCTGATCTCCTGATTATGTTTTGATATCATTTATGTCATTCCCGCGGAAGCGGGAATCTAGAAAAATAACTTTAATATTGATACAGAAGTTACATATTTGATAACATAAACATATAAAAACTAAGTTTTTATATGTTTTACTAGATTCCCGCTTTTAGCTAGGAATGACATTGCTTGCCTTTATAACATACAGCATACAAATCTTGATTAGCGTGGCGGAAAGGAAGACTCTCTTTTAATAGGTGTTGATTTATTTAAATTTTCCGACTGAATAATGCTATCTCTTGCATTCATTAATGCTCCCATAATTTTTATATTATCTTTGATATTAACTCCTGATACTACCCTTACATCTTCCGTTTTAACATTAGGGTTTTCAATTGCTTCTGCTCGTTTTTGTGCTTGTTCTTGTAATAACTTATTTATAGTTTGTAAACGTATCTCTTTAGATAAAGTTTTATCATCAATTAAATTAGCTTTAATAAAACTTTGCTGTTCTTCAGTAGAAGATTTAGTACCAAATTCCTTTACCAGCTCATCTACTTTTTTTGTTGATTCAGCTTTTTTTTCTTCAAGAGTTTTAAGATTACCATCTGGAGAGAGCATAGCACGAAAATTATTGACTTTCTCAATTGCAAGCTTAGAGATATCATTTAATATACTGGAAGTTTTTTTCACAACTTCTTCTTCTTCTGAGACTTCACGTTTTTCAGGATGAGCATCTAAAACAGGCGTAATAACATTTTTTAATGCATCCGCTACATCTTGAGCTTTGTTATATATATCATCACGAGGCTTAGGTTCTCCTAAATTCTGTCTTTTTAACCCTTCAGTTAAATTTTGAGTTTCTCTATCTAAAGCTGCCTCATTCGCTGCATCTTTAAGAGCTTGTTTATCTTCCGGTATAGCAGTACTCTTATCAATCCCTCTAGAAACAGCTTTAGTCTTTTCAGAAGTTATTTCAGGATTTGCTTTGCCTTCATAAATACCCTCTACTAATCCTTTAGTCATTAACTTTTTATCTTCCAAATCTGTTATACTTTCGGCCACCCCTTTTTCTACGGATTCTATAGTAGAAATTTTTTCTGTAGGTGCCATAGTTTTATGACTAGCTATAGCTTCTCCCATACCTTTAACAATGTCTGCTTTATCTTGACCGTTCAAAGGACTCTCAGCAACTACCTTAGTAATACTTTCGAGCGTTTCACCTTTTATTTCTGCTTTAATCGGACTATCTAAAACCTTTGTAGTAACATTTTGTATTGCCTCAGTTTTAGCGATAGTATTAAATGCAGGGTTTGCTAAAATACCTTGTACCTCTGTTATTTGGGCATTTTTAGTTTGTTCTGCTGTAATCTTATCTAAATTCTGCTGCATCAATTGTTGTTGTTCCGGACTGAGAACTTGGGCTTCTACACCTTTCTTTAATACAGAACCTAATAATTTTTGTTTTTCCGCATTGCTTAATTCAGAGGCATTAACCTTATCACCTACTGCTATAAGCATTGTCCCTTTATCTTCAGTAGAAAGGTTACTTTTTATTACAGCATCCGTAATACCGTCAATTGCCGTAACTCTACTTGCATCATCTTTAAGACTTAAACCGACATCTACTGCCTTTTCTAACATCTGCTGTTTTTGCTTCGGTTCAAGATTCTCTGAATTTAAAGCTATAGCTACTGTAGCTTCAAGCATTTTTGATTTTTCTAGGTCTGGAGTATTCTGATCATTTTTTATGGTTTCTAATACCGCATTTACTCCAGCTACTTTTGTATCCGGTGTGAGGTCGTTATTATTGACCGTATTTTCAGTTAAAGCAATGATATTAGCCTGCTTTTCAGCAATATCACTTTTCTCATTATTAAGAATTGCCGTGGCTGCTTCGTTAATTAAATCAATTTGTTTATTACCGTCTTTTTCTTTTGTTAAACCTGCATTTACATAATTTAATAAATCTTGCATACTGGTTGATAAAGCCGTAGCTGCATTAAGGAGGTTTGGATTCACTTGTTGCGGCTGTGGCATTTGTGAAGTCTCAGGTTGCAGTGGTTGGTTGGCAGGAGTAATTGGCGGTACTTGGGTAGTGGTAGGCGTTTCAATAGATGATTTTAATTCTTGATTCGGAGTTATTATTGGTTGTGGTGTTTCCTGAGATCGACCTTGTACCTTTGTTAAATCTTCAGCTATAGTTTGTGATAAATCAACGCTCTGCCCTTGGTTTAGTTCTACCTCTCTCATCATTTCTTTATATTTACCGCGTGTTACCGCAAGTGTATAAATTTCTCCGCCATGCTCAATATAAGCTACCGCATCCGGTCCGTCTCCGGCAAATTTTAAAGGTTTCGGTGAGCTTATTTCTTTAAGTTGAGGTTTACCGTTTGGTCCTTCTTCGTAGTGAGCAGTGAAATATACTGCTTTATCTTTAGAGGGCTTTGTGCCATCAGCTTTTAATGCTACCATTGATAGATGCATTGACCCATCGGCTTTATCAAGTTTTATAGGAAAATCTATTTCTCTATATGAATTGATTTGAACCTGAGTACCGTCTTGTTTAGCTACAGTAAAAGGCTTAGTTTTAACAGTTGTTTCATTTAAGGTACAGAGTTCATCGCCTGCATCATTTCTAACTACCGTGGCTCTAAGATCGCTTGCACTTATTTGGTTTTCCCACTGTACGGGCTTAAATCCACCCTGATATCCATTAGCGGCACTATATGTTGAGAGAACATTTTTATAGCCAGCTATTTCTATTGATTCTAATTTCTTTTTAAGTTCAGGATTTTCTAAAGCCTTATCAATAAATTCTCTATTAGCCGGATTACCGAAAAAAGCACTTAATGTTTTATCTTTTTCCTCTTCTATTTCTTTTCTTTTTTGTTCAGCTAAATCACGGTCTGCAAGGGCTGCTAGGTCTTTTAATATTTGCTCTGCTATCTCATCTTTTTGTGGTTGTATAATTGTTTCTCTTACAGCCTTGGTTATTGGGTCTGATGTCTGACTGTCAGAGGAAATACCGCCCGATAAGCTGCTGATTGAAGGAGTAGATTGAGTAGAAGATGCAGGAGTAAAGCTAAAACCATCATCAGCTTCTAGTTCTTGTGGTGTAGTTTGAGAAAAATACTCTTTTTGTTCTTGTTCTAATTTTTGCTTTTGTTCTTCTGTATATTCCTTATTTGCTAAAGGATCAAACTCACTTGTATCGGGGTTACCGTCTTTATTTGCAGTACTACTAATAGGTTGAGCAGGAACAGCTTGCTCTTGTTTTTTTTCTTCGGTGTCTGACTCATATCCACTTTCATATCCAGGATTATCACTATCTTTACTCATAAAACCTCTAATTTAACCAAAAATTAATTAGCACAAATTTTTCGCTGTCACCCCGTGGTCAAGCCACGGGATGACAACATTAATTCACAGTTTGTGTTATACTGTCAAAGATAGTATATAGAGATTTTAGTAATATCAAGAAAAAACTGATATTATTATTGAGAAAATTTAATAGAATTTTTATATTCTTTATTGAGTTCTTTAGTTGCCCAAAGCCAAGTTAAGCAAGTAATTATAAATATAATCATTAAACAGATGGAAATAGATTGATAACTAGCGGAAGGTAATATTATAAATACTAATGATTGTAAAAATGCACTGCCTGATTTACCGAGTTTTGTACCTATCACGTCGGCAGCAGCTTTACCTTTTATTTTTATTTCCGGATCTAAAGGAACATATGCCATTTCTTTTGTTGAATCAAATAAGGTATATTTGCTTGATTTACTAAGCACATTTTGAATAGCACCTATTGTTATAGCAATTAAAGCAGGATCGGTTAGGATAAAGTTTGCTATTATTAAGCCGGCAAATCCTTCAAAGTTATTAACAGCAAAAAATAATATACCGGTAATAAAAACTATTAAAGGTGTGATAACAGCCGCCGTAAACCAGCCAAGTCTTCTAACTATATTTGAACCAAGTACGACAAATAAAATAGTAAATACTCCGGTGTAGCTCAAATAACTTCCTATAAAAGCTGCATATTCGGTTGGAGTTTTATAAATTTTAGTAGCTGCTGCTTTCCAAGGACCTTCTACTAAATTAATGGCAATGCCATAGCAGATAAGCAAAGTTGCAATTAATCTAATATGTCTTGACGATAGAATCATTTGAAAACTTTCGGCAATAGTCATAGATTTTTTCTTTGCTTTAAATTTAAGTAACGCCATATGCTCTTTATCTAGTACTTTATGATTAAGCAGCCAAAAAGTTTTAATAGCTATTATGCCTAAAATTAGTACTATAGTTAGAATAATTTGTATAGAAAGTGTATGAAAAGACGATTGCAATGCAAATTTATTAGTTACGTAATCGTTAATATTACTTAGATTTTCTAAAAACTGCCCTGCTAAATAAATACCTGTTTGACTAAGTAAACCGAATAACGGATAAAATCTTTTAGATTCTTCCACTGTAGTAATGTTATTAACAAACTGCCAAAAAAGTAATGCAAAAACTACGTTTGGCCATAATTCAGCAATTATATAAAATAGCGAAAAACTCCATTTTGATAAAAGCAATATAAACCATTTTAAATTAAGTAAATTTGCAGTTAAATTTTGAACGGTTACAGGGCTTAAATGCAGTATTTCATGATTTGGAAAAATAACATAAGCAAATAGTGCAAAGAATGCCAAAAAAATTGATATAATAAGATAAAATATATTCTCTGCTTTCATCCTATTAACGAGTTTTACATAGATAGCAGTCATTAAGAAAGCCGACGGCATCACTCCCCAAAACTTCAAAAATGAGATAGTCTCGGCACCTATCATAGTAGTAACAATACTATCTTTTAAAGCTCTGATTAGATTTTGGATAAATAAAATACAGAACATTAATAAGGTGATGAATAAAAATTTAGAAACTTCGTGGCGTTTTATAGGCCAGATATAATCTGTAAGTTTGGAAAAACGGCTATTGATTTTAGAGGGAGGATTTTCTATATTACTGGAGTTAATCGTCATTATTTGGTCTAACCTATATCTTGCTATTGGCTAGAATTATATATTAAAGATTTTCTAAACTTAAGTCAAGGATATACTCGTTTAATTTGAGGTATTAACTAAAAAGAGTTGATATCGTCATTGCGAGCGAACTTTAGTTCATGTGGCAATCCAGAAAAATTAATAAAAAATGCTAAAATTAGCATTTTTTTACTGGATTGCTTTGTAATTTCTTCGCAAGGCATTGTTGCGTGGACTGGTAAAACCCACTGTGTCACCACGTGGTCAAGCCGGTCTTGTTGCATGGCTCGAAAAACGCACTCGGTTTCATACCGTGGCTTGTCCACGGTATCCAGAAAAACAACTAAAAATATCAATAATATTGATATTTTTAACTGGATCCCGTGAATAAATCACGGGATGACAGGAGAAAAATCGAGCCATGCAACAACGTCGGTCAAGCCACGGGGTGACAGAGGTGAAATTGATCCACGCGACAATGTCTTCTCGCAATGACGAAAAAGTTTCAACTTATCAACCCTTCATTTTATGGGAATATATTAATGAATAGTTATTGGTTAAATATTTATAAACCAAGAGGTATAAGTTCTGCTAAACTGGTTAGCATGGTAAAAAAAATACTCGGTAAAGAAGTTAAGGTAGGACATGCCGGTACTTTAGATGTTGAAGCGGAAGGGATACTACCCCTTGCCGTAGGTGAAGCTACAAAGCTGATACAGCTGCTAATTGATGCTAAAAAAACCTATATTTTTACCGTAAAATTCGGAACGAAAACCGATAGCGGCGATTATGCCGGCACCGTAATAGCAACAAAGGATTATATCCCTTCTCAAGAAGAGGCTTATAACGTATGTTCTAAATTTATCGGTAACGTAACACAAATACCGCCGGCTTTTTCTGCTCTTAAAGTTAACGGTGTAAGAGCTTATAAATTGGCTAGAGAGGGGAAAGAAGTAGAATTAAAGCCAAGAAATATAACCATTTATAATCTAAAATGTTTAAATTTTGATGAGAAAAATGCTACCGCTTCATACTATACGGAATGCTCAAAAGGTACTTATATAAGGACTTTAGCAGAAGATTTGGCATTGTCCTTGCAAAGTTTAGGATTTGTGATAGAATTACGCCGTACTCAGGTTGGAATATTTAAAGAAGAAAATGCTATCCGAATTAAATCACCTGACGAAATTACCAAAAATTTCCTAGAGGAAAAAAGCATAAAGATAGAAGCAATACTGGACGACATCCTGGTTCTTGATGCAACTGACAGCCAAGCACAGCAAATTAAATACGGACAGAAATGTTTATTTAATTATGAAGAAGACTTTAGACGTCTTTCCAAATTCGCTTATAGAGAGGAATTTGAAGAAAACACGGAACGCAGCACCGCAGCGTACACTTTAGTACGTGAGGATGCGAATACCGGATTGACATACAAATTACCTCTAGAAGTAGAGTTGTCTGTTAGTCTTTTATGGGTTCGCTATAAAGGCAATCTGCTTGCAATAGGTAGCTTAAACAAGAGTTGCTTTAATTCTTTACGAGTATTTAATTTATTATAACAATTTAAGGAGAAATTATCGATGTCGATTACACAAGAACGTAAACAAAAATTAATTAAAGAATATGCTATAACGGAAAATGATACCGGTTCAAGTGCGGTGCAATGTGCTATCTTAACTGAAAGAATCAACAATTTAACCGAGCATTTTAAATTTAACCATAAAGATCATACTTCAAGACGTGGATTATTAATTTTAGTCGGACGCCGTCGTAGATTACTTAACTATATTAAAAAGAATAATGTTAGCGAATATTTAGATTTAATAAGTAAGCTAGGAATTAGAAAGATTAAGTAGCTAAATAACCGTCATAGCCATAGGCTGCGTGGCAATCTCGTCAAATATTCCTGAGATTGCTTCGCCTTTATTACTACGTAATTCTTCTTGCAATGACGGGATAGAATACAATAAATATAAATTATGAAATGAGATAAATAGATGTTTAACGAAATAACTAAGAGTGTTACATGGAACGGGAAAGTTCTTGAGCTTAGTACAGGTAAGATAGCAAGGCAAGCTGACGGAGCAGTTACGGTAAAAATGGGTAATTCCGTTTTATTATGTACAGCAGTAGTAGCTAAAAAAGCAAAAGAAGGTATCGGCTTTTTTCCTTTAACGATTAATTATAGAGAAATGGCATATGCTACCGGTAAAATCCCCGGGGGATTTTTTAAACGTGAGGGAAAAGCATCAGATAGAGAAGTTTTAGTATCTCGTTTAATAGATAGACCGATTAGACCGTTATTTCATCCGGCTTTTGTGAATGAAACGCATGTAACTTGCAGTGTTCTTTCATATGATCCTGAAACTCCGGTAGATATACTTGCAATTATTGGTGCATCGGCTGCCCTTAGCCTATCCCCTGCTCCTTATCTAGAAATAGTTGCTGCAAGTAAAGTCGGTTTAATCAATGGTGAATTTGTTTTAAATCCGACACTTGAATTATTAAAAACAAGTCAGCTTGATTTAGTAGTTGCAGGAACATCAGATTCAGTAATGATGGTTGAATCGGAAGCTCATTTACTCGCTGAAGAACAAATGTTAGAAGCCGTAAAATTTGGATTTGAAAGCTTCCAGCCGGTAATAAAGATAATTAAAGAACTAGCAGAAGAAGCTAAAAAACCAAAGCTTGAAATGCAAGATTTATATCCTGCCTCATTAAAGAAAGAAATTGAGAAGTTATTTGTAAAAGAAATTGAACAAGCTTTTGCGATTAAATCTAAACAGGAACGTAGTACTAATTTAGATTTAATACCTGAAAAAGTTCTTACACATTTTGTAAGCGATATAGAAAATAAAAAATATAGTAATTATCAAATCGAATCGGCTTTAAAATCTATTGAATCAGATATATTACGTAACGAGATTTTAGAAAAAAATAGACGTATCGATGGAAGAAGTACCACGGATATAAGACAAATTGCTTGTGAAATAGGTTTATTACCTTCCGCACACGGTTCAGCTTTATTTACTAGAGGCGAAACGCAAAGCTTAGTTAGCACTACATTCGGTACTAGTTTAGATGAGCAGATAGTTGACAGTTTAGAGGGTGAGTATAAAGAGCGTTTCATGCTTAATTATATCTTTCCGCCCTACTCTGTAAATGAAGCAATGCCGATGAAAGCACCTAGTCGTCGTGAAGTCGGACACGGTAAACTCGCATGGCGTGCTATTAATCCAATATTACCTAATAAAGTACAATTTCCTTATTCTATTAGAGTAGTTGCTGAAACTACGGAGTCTAACGGTTCTTCTTCAATGGCAACCGTATGCGGTAGTTCTCTTGCTTTAATGTATGCCGGCGTACCGATAAAAGCACCGGTTGCAGGTATTGCTATGGGCCTTGTTAAGGAAGGCAAGAAATTTGCGGTATTATCCGACATTCTTGGAGATGAAGATTATTTCGGTGATATGGACTTTAAGGTTGCAGGAACTAGTGAAGGGATTACTGCATTACAAATGGATATCAAAATATCCGGAGTAGATTTTAAAATAATGACAGTAGCTTTAGAGCAAGCAAGACTCGGTCGTTTGCATATACTTGAGCAAATGAATAAAGTTATTAGTAAACCAAATAGCGAACTAAGTAAAAATGCTCCTTCTACTACTACTATAAAAATAGATAAGGATAAAATTAGAGATATTATAGGACCGGGCGGTAAAGTAATAAAGGAAATTTGTGAAACTAGCGGTGCTAAAATAGATATAAGCGATGACGGCAGCGTTTCTGTTTATGCTTCAGATAGAGATAAGCTAAAAGTCGCTTTAGATAAAATTAAAGCTATTGCCGTTGAACCTGAAATCGGTGAAATATTTAACGGTACAGTAATGAAAGTCTTAGATTCCGGTGCTTTTATTAATTATTTAGGTAATAAAGACGGCTTTGTTCATATTAGTGAAATTTCAGAAGAAAGAATAGAAACGGTTAGCAGTGTTTTAAAACAAGGCGATATAGTAAAAGTTAAGCTGATAGGCTTTGATAATAAAGGCAAAGCAAAACTAACTATTAAAAATGCCGATAAGGATAAATCTTCAAATAATCCAAAGCCAAAAAATAATGTTAATAATGCTAAGGAAAATTCAGAACCTGAGCGACGTGATTCTAGTAAAAAACGAGCTTGGAATGAAGATTCTAACAATGATAAAGAAGAAGCAATTACGGAACGTAAGTATTTTAATTGATGTTGTCATAGTATATCGGGTGTCATACCGCGACTTGATCGCGGTATCTAATAATATTTAAATGGATACCGTGATCAAGTCGCGGTATGACAGTAAATAAATGAACCACACAAATAATTACCAAATCATCGCAAAGAGGGTTATTTCTAGTGAAGCAAGTGCTTTAGAAAAATTATCTGAAAATATCCCTGTAGACTTTAACAGAATTATAGAATTTTTACTATCTTTCAAAGGACGGATAATCCTAACTGGCATAGGCAAAAGCGGTTATATTGCAAGAAAAATAGCTGCTAGCTTTTCTTCAACCGGTATGCCTGCTTTTTATTTACATCCGGCAGAGGCAAGTCACGGCGATTTAGGTATGGTGACGAGAAATGATCTAGTAATTATGCTATCTAATTCCGGTGAAACTAAAGAGCTATTTAATATAATTGAATATTGCAAGAACTCTTCCATAAAAATTGCTGCAATAACAATGAATAAAAATTCCACTTTAGCTAAAAGAAGCGATTTTTTATTAATAGTACCTGAATATCCGGAAGCTTCTGTAATTGGAGCTCCTACTATATCATCTTTAATAATGTTATCACTAGGTGATGCTTTAATGACTGTTATACATGAAAAACGAGGCTTTACTAAAGATGATTTTAAAATTTATCATCCGGGAGGTACAATAGGTGCTAATTTAACAAAAATTAAAAACCTAATGCGTGAGGGGAATGAAATACCTTTAGTATATGAAGATACTTCCTTTGCCGAAACTATAATTATTATGAATAAAAAACGTTTAGGTTGTACACTTGTCACAGATAAAAACCAAAATTTGATAGGGATTATAACCGACGGGGATTTACGTCGTCATATTAACGATCAAATTCACTTAAAAACAGCATCAAGCATTATGACCAAAAACCCTATTCATATCTCATCGGAAATATTTGCAAAAGAGGCTTTAAATTTAATGAAAGCCAAGAATATCACTAATATACCGATTGTTGATGATAATGTTATTACGGGTATTATTCATATTCATGATTTACTACGCATCGGAGTTAGCTAAAATCTATGCCCTCTTCTTATAAACGGCGAAAAAAAATTTGGAAATCTGTATATTTTTTAATAATAGTTGGAATTTTGTATATAGGATATATATTAATTAAAAGCGGTTATATTAATGAAGAAAATGATATTAACGTTACAAAAAAAAGTTTAAAAGATACTAAAAATTTTGATTTAAAATATAATATTATATTGAAAGATTCAATTTTTGAAGGAGAAAATAAAAATTTAAATGCGTATAAAATTAAAACTGAGCGAGCTATAAAAGAGTCGGATAACAAATATAAACTAGATATAATAAATGCTATTTATAACGTAAATCAAGACCAAACTCTTATTATCAATGCGAAAGAAGGCTTTTTAGATGAAGAATCAAACATATTAGATTTAAAAAACGATGTAAAACTTTTTTTTGATGAGATCATATTTAACACTAATGATGCAAGGATTGATTTAGTAAATAAGAATATAACCGGCAACTCCTCTGCTAAATTACTTTATAAAAACTCTTCAATTACTTCAGATAGTTTTAATACAAGGGATGAAAATAATATTATAATTTTTAAAGGCAATGTCTCTACAATCATCGATTTATCGGATTATTAAACTTGTAGTATTTCTTACTGTTAGTATATCTATATATGCTAATGATAAAAATATTTCAAATTTACATATAACATCTGATACTTTAATTATTGATAGAATCAAACAAAAAGCAGAATATCTTGGAAATGTTGTTGTTTACTTCGATAATGCAATACTTAGAACAAAAGAATTATATATTTTTTATAAAACAATAGATGATAAACAAACTATTGATTATATAGTTATTCCGACCAAATTGACTGTAGAAAGAAAAATAAATAATGAATTATTACTTGCAGATAGTGCTAAATATTTTTTTGATGACAAACAACTTATTTTACTCGGTAATGTAATATTACAGCGTGATGATAATGTCTTAAAAACTAATAAACTAATCTATTATGTAGATATTGTTAAGAAATAGCTTTATGGATTGAAAAATCCTCTTTATGTCATTCCTGCGAAAGCAGGAATCCAAATAATAATAAAATAAATTATAAAAGCTTCTATAACCTTTAAAACTTTTTCTAGATTCCTGCTTTCGCAGGAATGACATAAAGAGCAACAAACAAAAAATAAAAAAGATGGACAGCTTACAAGTTAAAAATATATCAAAATCCTATAAAAAAAGGAATATATTAACTGATATATCTCTGAATATAAAACAAGGAGAGATAGTTGGTTTATTCGGTCCGAACGGAGCCGGTAAAACAACTTGTTTTAACATTATTATCGGTTTAATGAAACCGGACTCAGGGCAATTACTTTTAAACGATATAAATATTACTAACCTACCTATTTATTTACGAGCAAGGCTTGGAATCGGCTATCTTCTTCAAGAACCTTCAATTTTTCGAGGATTATCGGTTGAGGATAATATTAAGGCTGTAGTTGAGATATCTGAAAATGATAAGGAAGTAATTGAACAAAAAACCCATAATTTACTAGAGAAATTTTCGATAGTTCATTTAAAAGATTTATCCGCTGCTAGCTTATCAGGCGGTGAAAGGCGTAGGCTTGAGATTGCACGTTCACTTGCAATAGAGCCTAAATTTATCATGCTTGATGAACCGCTTGCCGGTATTGACCCGCTTGCTATTTCCGATATTAAAAATCTAATTACTTATTTACGTGAATTTAATATAGGTATATTAATTACTGACCATAACGTGCGTGATACTCTAGATATAGTCGACCGTGCTTATGTTATTTTTGAAAGTAAAGTATTGCTAGAAGGAAAACCTAAGGAAATAGCAAGCAGCAAGAAAGTTAAGGAAGTGTATTTAGGTGAGAGCTTTAATTTGTATACTCGATGAACTTCAAAAATTGGCTACGTCATCCTACCAGAGCTGCGGTGCTCACGTATTAAGTATACGCTTCGCTCCTCGCCTTGTGGATTCCTTGCTCTTTTTGAAGTTGATCTTCGTATACCGATTCTTTATTTAGACAGTTTTTTTATGCAAATTAACAAAGAAATTTTTAGAGCTTATGATATAAGAGGCAATAGCCTTAAGGATTTAACAGAAGAAGTAGCTTATAAAATCGGCTTTTGTTTTGCCGAGATGACTATAACGGAAGATAACAACAAAATCTGTGTTGGTTTAGACGGTCGGCTCAGTTCCCCTACCCTTTGTAAAGCCTTAGAATTAGGATTAACTGAGGCAGGGGCTGAAATCATAAATATTGGTGTAGTTCCGACTCCCGCTCTATATTTTGCCGATAAACATTTTATGCCTGCCGGTAGTATTATGGTTACGGGATCGCATAACCCTCGTGACGATAACGGCTTTAAAATACTACAAAACGGTAAATCTTTTTTCGGTGATCAGATACAGGATTTACTGGCGAGGGTTTTAGATAATCATGTCATTCCTGCCCCCTCTTGTGTCATTCCTGCGAAAGCAGGAATCCAGATTAATACAAATGGAGACATGGATTCCCGCTTTCGCGGGAATGACATAGAGTATGGACATAATATACAATCTAAATACCTAAAGCGTATTTTAGAAGGAATAAATATTAATCCAAAATTAAAAGTAGCTTGGGATCTTGGTAACGGAGCAACCGGCGATATTATTGAAGAGCTAAAAAGCAGTTTAACTAATGAAAATATAATCATAAATAGTAAGATTGACGGGAATTTTCCAAGCCATCACCCTGACCCTACCAACCCTGCTAATTTACAAGAGCTAATTAAATTAGTTAAAGAACAAAATTGTGACCTTGGTATAGCTTTTGACGGTGACGGTGATAGAATCGGTATTGTAAGCGGGAACGGTAAAATATTATTTGGTGATCAAATTTTATGTATATTTGCTGAGGATATTTTAAAAGAAAATCCAAACGCAACTATAATAGTTGACGTAAAAGCCAGTCAGTTAATAGTTGATAGAATTAGGTCATTTGGCGGGAATCCTATAATATGGCGAACAGGTCATCCTTTTATTAAAAGCAAAATGCTTGAGACAAAAGCTTTACTTGCCGGTGAAATGAGTGGGCATATATTCTTTGCCGATAAATATTTTGGCTTTGATGACGCAATTTATGCAGCCCTTAGATTTTTAGATTTACTTAGCAAATCGGATAAAACGCTAGATGAGATAATAGAAGATTTACCGAAAAACTATAGTACACCGGAAATTAAAATTTTTGTTCCTTCAGAATTAAAGTTAAAAATTATAGAAGAAATAAAGCAAAAATTACTTGATGATAAAATAGAGTTTAATGATATAGACGGTGTACGGGTAAATACTGAACATTGTTGGTGGCTGCTGCGTAGCTCTAATACTGAATCTATTATAGTTGCAAGAGCTGAATCAGCTAGTAAAAATGGTCTAGAGGAAATAATAGCTATAATTAATAAATATCTTGAAAAATACGAATTATTAATTAATAGTTAAAAAATTAATTAATCTATTGACTTTTTAAATATTATTTAATATTGTTTTCGTAACATTATTAATATAAGGAGAAATTGTATGCTCAAAAAAGCTCTTAACGTTGAGTTTCCTATTGACATTAAACAACTTCAAATAGATTTAGCAACTGAACAAATGGCAATAGGTGAATTACGTGCTATAGTTAGCAAATGTACGGTAGGAATAGATGAAAATGGGAATCATATTGTTAATGATCCCGATCAGTTTGAAAAAATTAAAAAGCTTACTTCTTTAGCTTTTAGTGTCGGTATATCAATACATAGTGAGCCAAATATTATTTTTGACTCCGGTTTTAACCAAGGTGTAATAACATTTAGTGGACCGGCGGATGACGCTCATGCTTTAGGTGATGCTAAGGCTGATGAAACTGAAAACGTTTAATTCCTGCGAGGTGTTGTCGCATGGGGCGGTTTTTTTCGTCATTGCGAAAGACGCCATAGGCGTCGACGAAGCAATCTCAGACAAAATTCTTGAGATTGCCACGCCAGCATAAATGCTGGCTCGCAATGACGATTTTGTGGGTAATGCTTTCTCGCAATGACAGAAAACCTAGCCATGCAATAACCCAGTAATTATAAACTAACTATATATCAGTGACAAAGAAAGAAATAATTATATTATGCGGGCCGACTGCTAGCGGAAAGTCTTATTTAGGGCATGAATTTGCCAAAGCTTATAATGGAGAGATAGTAAACATTGATTCAATGCAGGTTTATAAAGAAATCTCTATTATTACCGCCTCCCCTCCGAAAAGCTATACAGCTGAAGTTACTTACCATTTATATAATTTTCTATCAATTACAGAAGATTTTTCGGTAGTAAAATATCTAAAACTTGCTACGGAAAAAATAAAAGAAATAACTGCGAGAGGCAAGCTACCTATATTAATAGGAGGAACGGGTTTATATATCAATTCTTTAGTTTTCGGCTATAATAATATTCCTGATATATCAGAAGATTTACGAGAACAAGTAAGAAACTTACATACTGAAATAGGTAATATAGGATTATGGAATAAATTAGAGGAGCTTGACACGCTTGCTGCTTCTAAAATAAACCAAAATGATACTCAGCGTTTAATTAGAGCTTATGAAGTATTCTTGCAAACCGGTAAATCTATTTTTTCCTTTCAAACTTTACCAAAAGAACAAATCTTATCTGATTTTAATTTCAAAATTATTTTCTTAAATCCTGAACGAAAATTTTTGTATAAAACATGCGATGAGCGTTTAGATAAGATATTTAAAGAAGGGGCAATTGACGAAATTGCTTTGATAAAAAAACAATTCATACCACAAGATTATTCAAATTTAAAAGCAGTAGGAGTAAAAGAAATTTTAGCTTATTTAGACGGTAACCTTACTTTAGATGAGGCTTTAAGTGCAGCTCAAATACGAACCCGCCATTATGCTAAAAGACAAGTTACTTGGTTTAAAAAACAGATAGAAGATAAAACTACATTAGAATATTCTAACCAAGAAGAGTTTGCACAAATATTAAATGTCATTCCAGCGTGGCATTGACGTTGTTGCATGGATCGTTTTATGTCATTCCTGCGAAAGCAGGAATCCGCTCAAATAAAGCTTTTTGAAGCTTTATTTGAAAAAAATTATCTAATAAAAAAATCTTTAAAACTAAAGATTTTTTAGCATGGATCCCTGCTTTCGCAGGGATGACATCGAGGGTTTTTCAAATTCAGCGAGTATAGCTTATCTATTTATTTCTTCTTTCTTTTTATTATTAGAAATAGGAGTAATGGAAAGTGTATTTGTTTTAGATCCTACAATATTAATCTTACTATTTAAATTTGAGACGATGTTTTGTGCTTCTTTTAATACATCAGCCGGAACTTTATTTTCTAATTCTACAGGTACTTTCTCAGATTTAAAATAACCAACTCCCGCTTTAACGACATTTGGTATTTGTTTAATAATATTCAGTGTTTGACCTTCTTTCCAAACTAAACTACCTATACTAGTAGCAACATTCATATACTTCTTATTTTCGACATTTTCTATGATTTGTACCAGCTTATCCGGTTGATTTAGCATAGGTGTTAGTATATTATACAATTCTTTCTTATCGAGCTTATTTATACCGGGTACATCTTTTAAAGTTTTATCTAAAATACTTGCAAATATTTCTTTATTATCGTTTAAGTATTTTTTGATTTCGGGATTATCCTTAGTTAACATTACCAATTCTTTAGCTAGTCCCGTATAATCACCTTTAACAAAGCCATCAAAAACCTTTTTTAATGATTCAGGATTATCAAGTAATATAGGCATTACATTCGTAAGCTTTGTAACATCTTTTGTTTCTAGCCCATACTTTACATGCTGTTGTTTTATAGTTTGGCTATTTTTTTAATCTTGTTCTAAAACCCCTTTAATTAAATTATCGAATAAACCTTCTTTACTTTGCTCTACTAATATATCTTTTAACTTAAAGGAAGGCTCGTTAAAAGCATTAATTACACGGCTTGTTACGTTCATATAATTGCCTTTATTTATATCTGTAATAATAGCATGTGCAATTTCCGGTTTTGACATAACTTCGCCTACTATACTAAGCATTTGTTTATCGAAATTATATTCTTTCGTCATGCTTTGTATATTCGGAGTATTTTCAATAATAGCTGAGGCAATATCTGGTAAGACTGTTTTATTATCAGCAAAAAAACTTTTTAATTTATCGTCGCCCGCTACCATTTCTAAAGATTTCTCAAGAGCTACCATTACTCCTTGATTTGGAGCATTAAGAGTATCAAAAATCTCTTTTGTTTCAGGCATTTTATTTAATAAAGTAGGAATAGTATCTACAATACTAGGATCAACTTTATAGCTTTCAAAATATTCTTTTAAAAAAGGTTTAGCTTGTTCTTTAGTTTCTATTAAGAAACCTTCTATAATTATTTGTTTTTCAGGAGATAATTTATTAAACCTTTTTAGAGCAGTAGGATTGTTTATATTTTCAGCCAACTCTTGTTTAAACTCAGGATGTTCATTAAATATTTTTATAACTTTTGCATATGTATCCTTACCCTGAGGTTTTTGTAATATATCATCAAAAGCTTTTATATAGTCGCTTGGAAGTATTTCTGTTGCTCCGGTACGTATATAATCTGCGATATCTTTTCCTTTTTCATTAAAAAATTTCAAAAAATTTTTATCGGTAGATAACATTTCTAATGTTTTAGAAGTCACTTTATTATAGTCGGGTACATCTTGCTTTAGCTCAATTGCAATTTCTTTAATGCTTTTAAGTACAGTATCATTTTTAAAACATTCTTTTAATGTTGTAAGACCCTTTTGATCTAGAAAACTACCTTCTTGAAATTCTCTAAACCCTGCTTTTGCTAAGATTTGCCCTATTTTTGGTAAATCATCTGCATGTTTTTTTAGAAAATCCCATATTTCAGATTTTTCAAGAACGGATTTTTGAAAGTTTGAATCAAGATATATATCAGAGGAGCTTGCAAGTTTAACAAGATTATAACTATTTACGGGATTAGTTAAAGCAAACTTCGCACCTTTTAATAATGCTCCTATGCTAACGGGTAATATTTTTTTTCTTTGGAGATGCGAGGTCATAAATAAAGCTTGTAAATGCCTTGTCTGCATCAGGAGAAGATAATGTCCTTTTAACAGTTTTATTAAAATTCTTTAATTTAATATCTTTAATGGAATTTGTAACTGCCATAAAAATAATGAAATGTATTTAATTACATAAACATTAAATTATCTTAAAATTGATTCAAAGAAATAAATTAAGAACTACTTAAATATTTTAATTTTTATTGCATAATATGATAATTAAATCAATTTGATCTAAGATTTATTGAGTTATCTGTGGATTTTTTTATTTTTTGTAGGTAATGATTCGTAAGTATGTGATTTATCGTGATTATCCACTATATGCACTTTACTATCTAAATTTGAAACTATATTTTTTGCTTCCTTTAAAACATTTAGTTTATTAATTTTTTCAAACTCATTCCTAAAATTATCTTTTAACTGTTCATTGAAGATTTCTTTTGGTAAATAAATTCCACCGGTAATAGTGCCTGCCCAAGTATATTTAGATTTAGAATTTAAAGTAGAGGCAATATTACTTGCTAACTTTTCTAGATTTTTCGGCTCTAAAAAATTATTTATATTATCGGGATTCTCTTTAGAATATTCAGAAACGATAGGTTTTAGCATCTGATTAATCATATAAAAATCTTCACCTCTATTATCACCTTTATCAAAAAGCTTTTGTGATATTTTCTCGCTTAAAATATTTGCCAATAAATTACTCTTAATATCTTGTTTATTTGCAATATTTTCATATAAAGGGTTCAATATTTGTAATGGAGAATTTACATGATTTGTAATATGTTTATATTGATTTGTTTTAGGAGTAGCAAGGCTCTTAACCATATTCATAGGTAGCGAGTTTAGTTTTTCTATAATATAGTCTTTAACAACTTGATTTTCTTCGCATAATATATTTACCTGTTGAGCAAATTCTTTTTTACTAAGTAAATTTCTTTTTTCTTCGGCTTGTATTTGTAAAAATACTTTATCAATTGCCTTATCAATTAATTTTGCTTGTTGTTCTTTAATTAGTTTAGGTGCTAAAGGAGGGATAGCTTTATCGAGATTGTAAGTATCAGTAAGTAGCATTAAATTATCAGGTAATTTAGTCTCTGCTAAATTAGTATTTTTAAAATTACAATCTTTTAAAGAAGTTACTTTAGTTAAATCTGCATTTTTTAATGATACGCCTGAGAAGTCAATATTAGATAAATTACCTACTAATATAGCTCCCTCTAAGCTGAATTTTCCATTTTGTATTTTATTTAAATTATTTCTAAGAGTAATTTCATCTATAGTTTTGTCTTTAAAATCTTGTGATGGACTAAATACGTCTTTTACTTTTTCAGTAGCATAGTTAAAACCTGCTTTTATAATATTCGGCAATTGGCTTTCAAAATAATTGGTTTTTTGAGCTAGATTATATATAGCACTAGCGGCCCCACGATAATTACTTTGTTCAACCTCTTCTATAACTTTAACTAATTCATCAGGATGGTTTAACATTGATGGAAGTACATTATATAATTCTTTCTTATCAAGGTTATTTATGCCCGGTATATCTTTTAAAGTTTTATCTAAAATACTTGCAAATATTTCTCTATTATCGTTTAAATATCTCTTAATCTCAGGATTATCTTTAGTTAAAGCTATTAACTCTTTTGCCATTCCCGTATAATCACCTTTAATAAAATCTCGAAAAACCTTTTTTAATGACTCAGGTTTATCAAGTAATATAGGCATTATGCTCGTTAGCTTTGTAATATCACTCGCTTCCAGACCGTAATTTATAAGTTGTTGTTTTATAGTTTGGCTATTTTTTTCATCTTGTTCTAAAACTCCTGTAATTAAATTATCAAATAGCCCTTCTTTACTTTGCTCTACTAATATATCTTTTAATTTAAATGAATGATCATTAAGTGCAGAGATTATATTACCGGTTAAACTCATATAATCGCCTTTATTTAAGTCTGCAATAATCTCATGAGCAATTTCCGGTTTTGACATAACTTCGCCTACTATACTAAGCATTTGTTTATCAAAATTATATTCTTTTGTTATGCTTTGTACGCTAGGAGTATTTTCAATAATACCTAAAGCAATATTTGGTAAGATTGTTTTATTATTAGCAAAAAAACTTTTTAATTTATCATCACCCGCTACCATTTCTAAGGATTTTTCAAGAGATATCATTACTCCTTGATTTGGAGCGTTAAGAGTATCAAAAATCTCTTTTGTCTCAGGAATTTTATTTAATAAAGTAGGAATAATATCTAAAATTTTAAGATCGATTTTGTAGCTTTCAAAATGTTCTTTTAAAAAAGGTTTAGCTTGTTCTTTTACTTCTGCTAAGAAATTTTCAATAATTAGTTGTTTTTCAGGAGATAACTTATTAAACCTTTTTAGAGTATTAGGATTGTTTATATTTTCAGCCAGTTCTTGCTTAAAATCAGGATGTTCATTAAATATTTTTAATAAATTTTTCTTTTCGGGTTTTTGTAATATATCATCAAAAGTTTTTATATAATCGCTTGGAAGTATTTCAGTTGCTTCGGTGCGTATATAATTTGTAATATCTTCGCTCTTTTCATTAAAGAATTTTTTGAAATTTTTATCGGTAACCAGCATATCTAAAGTTCTAGAAGTCACTTTATTCCAGTCCGGTAGCTCTTGCTTTACTTCAACTGCAATTTCTTGAAGTTTTTTAAGTACTTTTTCATTTTTAAAACATTCTTTTAGTATTTCGAGTCCCTTTTCATCTAAAGCACTCTTATCTTGAAATTCTCTAAAGCCCGCATTTGCTAAGATTTGACCTATTTTAGGCAAATCATCTGAATGTTTTTTTAAAAATTCCCATATTGGAGATTTTTCAAGAAGTGATTTTTGAAATTCCGGATTAAGATATATATTAGAGGATTTAGCAAGCTTAACAAGATTATAACTATTTACAGGATTAGTTAAAACAAACCTTGCTCCGAGTAACATCGTTCTTAAACTTATACTCTTTGAAGACGATAAGTCCTTAATTGCACTCTTTAGTGCTTTATTAGCTTTAGAAGAAGATAAAACTTTTTCTACAACTTTTTGATAGTTTTTATTATTTGTAACAGCCATAAAATTACTCGAAATTTTTAAATATTCTAAATCTATTTTAAAAAATTTTTAAAAATAAAGATTAGGTATTTTTAATTTTTTTTATTCTTGTTGTTAATATGTATACTTCGACACAACATGTTCAGCATCCGAGGACTTACGAAGACATGGCTACCAAAATTTTTTAAGTTCTATCCGAGTATATTATTTAGCCTCCGCTTTTGGTATCCATCTCAGTGAATACTTCTTCCCATGAACCGGTAGTCGCTGCTTTTGAATATTCAGTCGCTCTATTTTCAAAAAAGTTCGTATGCTCGACTCCGTTTAGCATTTCATCAAGCCAAGGAAGCGGGTTATGATTTACCAAATATACATCTTTGAGTCCTAGTTGCATTAAACGACGATCGGCAATATAACGAATATATTGTCTTACTTCATATGCCGTTAACCCCTCAATACCGCCGACTTCAAAAGCAAGTTCAATAAAGGCATCTTCAAAATGCACAATAGTCGTACAAGCTTCATAAATACGTTTACGTAAAGTTTCCGTCCAAACTTCAGGGTTCTCTCTTACAAAAGTCTTGAACAGAGTAATAATTGAATTAGTATGAAGTGTTTCATCACGCACTGACCAAGCAATAATCTGTCCCATACCTTTCATTTTATTAAAACGAGGGAAATTAAGCATAATCGCAAAAGAGGCAAATAGCTGTAATCCTTCAGTAAAAGCTCCAAATACTGCGAGTGTAGTTGCTATATCTTCTTTGGTATCCACTCCAAATTGCTGCATATAATCATACTTGTCTTTCATTTCCTTATATTTAAGAAATGCTGAATATTCTACTTCCGGCATACCTACCGTATCAAGTAAATGTGAATATGCCGCAATATGCACTGTTTCCATATTAGAAAACGCCGATAGCATCATCAATATTTCAGTCGGTTTAAATACTCGTGAATAATGCTTCATATAGCAATTATTCACTTCAATATCTGCCTGCGTGAAAAAACGAAATATTTGGGTTAATAGATGTTTTTCCCCTGGAGCTAAGTTATATTTCCAATCTTTAACATCGTCGGCAAGCGGTACTTCTTCCGGTAGCCAATGAATTTTCTGTTGAGTGTGCCAAGCTTCATATGCCCATGGATATGAAAACGGTTTATAAATTGGACTTGCATCAAGTAATGACATAATTTTTTTCTTCTTAATTTTTCTATATTTATGGCTTGGTTTTTCGTCATTGCGAGGAAATTATGAAATAATTGACGAAGCAATCTCAGGATATTTGACGAGATTGCCACGCTCCTTTTAGTCGCTCGCAATGACGATTTAGTATCAATACAACAACACTTATACTTACTGACAAGCTAAGCATTCTTCGTAATTACCGGCTTCTGCTAACTTATCGTTTTGTTTCTCTAAGTCTTTAAAATCTGCTTTTAGTACATCATGCGACACTTTATCGGCTCGCTGTATTGATGTCGATCTACAGTAATATAAACTTTTCACTCCTTTTTTCCAGGCTTTAAAATGAATATTATTTAAATATTTCTTACTAACGTTCCCTGGTAAAAAGATGTTTAAAGATTGTGCTTGCGTAATGTAAGGAGTACGATCGCTTGCCAGTTCAATTAGCCAATTCTGATCAATTTCGTAAGCGGTTTTGAAAACCTGTTTTTCTTCTTCGGATAAAAATGTTAAATGTTGTACTGATCCTTCATGTGTTGCAATCGAAGACCAAACTTGATCATTATTAAATCCTTTCTCTTCTAATAACTTTTCTAAATGTTTGTTACGCACGTTAAAAGAACCGGTTAAAGTCTTTTGTACAAAGCTATTAGCGGCGAACGGTTCTATTCCGGGTGAGGCATTACCTGCTATTACCGAAATTGAAGCGGTGGGGGCTATTGCAGTTTTATTGCTAAATCGTTCATTACTTCCTGCATCTAGAGCATCAGGACATGCTCCTTTTTCTTTACCGATTTCTATTGAGGCTTTATCAGCTTCAGCAGATATATATTCAAATATTTTTTTATTCCAAACTTTTGCCATAACCGATTCTATCGGTACTTTTTTCATTTGCAAAAATGAGTGGAATCCCATTACGCCAAGTCCAACGCTTCGCTCACGCAAAGCCGAATATTTAGCTCTTGCCATAGTATCCGGTGCTTTATTAATAAAGTCTTCTAAAACATTATCAAGGAACAACATAATAGAATGGATAAATTCTTTATCATCTTTCCACTCTTCATAATACTCTAAATTTAAAGAAGAAAGGCAGCAAACTGCAGTTCTTGACTTTCCTAAATGGTCAATTCCCGTCGGCAATGTAATTTCGCTACAAAGATTGGACATTTTAACTTGAAGCCCTAATTTTTTATGATGCTCAGGTATGGATTTATTAACACTATCGATAAACAACAAATAAGGCTCACCCGTTTCTATTCTAGTAGTTAATAATTTAACCCATAAATCTCTTGCTCTAACTTTATTTACGACTTTTTTGGTAGCAGGACTAATAAGGTCAAAATCCGTATTGTTTTCAACGGCTTTCATAAATTCATCGGTTATAGCTATACCGTGATGAATATTAAGAGCTTTTCGGTTAACATCCCCACCTGTCGGACGTCTTATATCAATAAATTCTTCAATTTCAGGGTGATTAATAGGCAGATATACAGCTGATGAACCTCGTCTAATAGAACCTTGCGAAATAGCAAGAGTCATAGAATCCATTACTTTAATAAACGGTATAATACCGGATGAATGACCTTTATCACGAATCCCTTCATTAATAGAACGAACATTACCCCAATAACTTCCAATCCCGCCGCCGCGTGCAGCAAGCCAAACATTTTCCGTCCATAAATTTACTATATCGTCTAAGCTGTCATCAGTCTCATTCAAGAAGCATGAAATAGGAAGTCCCCTATCCGTTCCGCCGTTACTTAAGATTGGTGTTGCCGGCATAAACCACATTTTACTCATATATTCATATAACTTCTGAGCATGCTGTTTATTTTCGGCATAATAACTAGAAACTCTTGCAAATAAATCTTGAAAATCCTCACCTTTCATAAGATATCGATCTCGCAGAATAGCTTTACCGAAAGGAGTAAGTAAATTGTTATGGTTATTGTTTATACTTATTTGAAATTTATTTTTTTTAAGCGTGTTCATTATAGGTACTAATGGGGTTGTAGGCGTTATTTATAATGCTTATTTTGAAAAAATGACACCATATTCAGTGTATAGAATCTTCACCTAAGTAGACACGAGAATAATAATTTATTCAATATAAATATTTATTTTTTTTTAGATTTTTGACTTGACACAAATCACTCTTGATTACTATTTATGCTTTCTTAAGGCACAGGCAGGCTTATCATGCGGAAGTAAGGCAACGTTGCGTGGATACCGCCCCGTCATTGCGAGCAGGCGTTGTTGTGTGGAACAACTTCACCTCTGGCATTCCGTGGCTTGACCACGGGATCCAGTTAAAAATACTAAAATTATTAGTATTTTTTGTTGTTTTTATGGACCTAGTTAGCAAGCCACGGGGTGACACATAGTGGGTTTTATCGGTCTACGCAGGAATAACGTTAAAGGCATTCTCCATCATTCGTATTAAGACCTATTGGTGAAACATCATCCTTATATTCAACAATAAACGATGAAACAAATTTACGTGGTGTGTCGGCTACTATCCAATCAACTTCTACAACATAATATCTTGGGTCTCTGTCCGGAAAAGCTACTTCAATCGTTTTAGAAGGAGCTAATGTATAATCCCAGTAAGGGAACTTATCAGAAAGTTCACTATAAATTTCTTCTAAATCGTCGTGTTTCAGTCTATTTTCAAAGGTAAACCCTGCCTTTGTCATTTGCACTATATAACCGCGAGTTTTATGTGATGCAGTATAATCCCATTCTATTGTAAGCTTTTTCTCACCTTCTAATGGTATAGCAAAGTTTATCCAATTAAATGTTGGATCTTTTAATTCTGCTCTTATTTCTTCATTAGTAGCATTTACCCAATCTGTATCATCTGTACGCCCACCATTGAGAATATGCCCATCTAATGGTAGCGGTTCCCCTACGACATCATCTCCAAAACGCTCATCACTTCCTTTCCCTGTTTCAAATCCGTTAAGTTTCCACTCTTCATTTATTAGCTTCTTATCTACACAAACTTTTCCCATTGTGTAAAGAGGAAATACTATTCGACCATGTTTTGGAGTTGGTTGATTTTGTTGTTCTTCATTTTTCATAAATTCGCCCTTTATTTAAGTTAAAATATTGATGCTGTGTACTTTTGCTTAATGATTGTAATTAAGAGGTATTTTTTAGGGAAAATTAATAAGATTTTTGAAAGAATAGTTATTCATATTTCAAAAAAAACTTATAATTTGCAGCAAAAAATAACCATAATTAAGATTATTCTATCAAAAATGTACAGAGCCTAAGTAACTACAAAATATTAAATGTAGTTATAGCAATAACATTAATATAATTATTAATTAAACTTCTTGCATAACGTAGTTAATAAAGAGGAATTTGAAGGAAACACGAAGTGCAGAACCGCAGCGTACACTATAGTACGTGAGGATTCGAGCATCGGATTGACGTACAAATTACCTTTAGAAACAAGTTAGGTAAGAAGTCTATTATTGGGTTACGGTTACGGTAATAGTGTCTTGAAACGTCCCGGCAGCGGCAAGAGGTTGTGACGGCAGGCGTGCATATACGGTATAGTTTTTTGTTACCGGTCCAAGACCTAGTAAGTAGCTATATGTTACCGTACTACTAGTACCGTTACCGAGTATTTGAGTAAAAGCTGCATCTTTGTATAAATTATAATTCAGCTTACGTACCCCGTTAACCATATTTCTTGGATTATAAATACCGGCAGAACCTGTACTAAAAGTTACGGTATAGCTAACAAGCAGCGATAATAAAGCACTACAAGTAACTGAAGCAGTAACGGAAGTTGTTCGCACTGCCCCTGCATTAAAAGTACCGAAATTTACGGTTGGAACTGACGGGTTACATGTTGCAAGTAACGCCGTAGCATTTCCTGGTATAATAAGCATCATCGTCATTGCGAGCGACTGAAAGGAACGTGGCAATCTCAGGACTTTGGCATGAGATTGCTTCGTCAAAATTTTCAATTTTTCCTCGCAATGACGGAAAAACCTATCCCTACAACAATGCTTTTGCAGGAGTAACAACAAAGTCCTTATTTGCATATTGCTTCGCCTAAATCAATTACAGGATCGTTTAAGTCTCTATTAACCGGCACGCTAAAATGACAGCATCTATTATTCTCTTCATTCTCATCACAAATAGAGCCGTTTAATACTTCAAGGTCTTTAATATCATTGATATAAACCTTACCGTCATAACCTACAAATATTTCCTCGTCTAAACCTTCAATATTAACCGTACTATCGAACGAAATAAAATGTTTATTGCTATCAAACATAGTCATTTCAACACTTTTAATTATATTAACATTGAAATCTAATAATACTGCTGATTTTGTTTTTGGAGCAACTTTTAAAGCAATTTCCTCAAACTCGGTATTAAGAGGTAGATTTTCATCATCTAATCTTATTTCAGAAGGAACATAGGGTGTTACGTTTGGTACAAGCATTTTACCTTTATCATCAGTATAGCCGGCTAATAGATTATTATTATAAACTCCGACATTTTTTAAACTATTTACTTTAATCAAAGCAAGACCTCCGGTAATCGGTCTCGTCACATAATAGCTTTTATCAATAGAGACAATACCTCCTTTGATATTAAATTGTTTCATTGTTTCGATATCATTTTTCTGCAGATAAACTCCAATATCGTTATTTTTACCGTTACGATTAAGCTGTACGTTATAGTTTGTAGCTTTAGCTTTAATTATATTAGCATTATATCCCCATCCCATATTTGAGGTAACCGGTGAAGAAATACCAAGTTGCTTCGTATGATATTTATTTTGATACGAATCGGTAAATGAAATACTTTTATTACCGTCTAAATTGAAGTTAAATGACATATAGGCAAAATTATTTTTACGTTTACTGTTTAAATCAGTACCTATAGTAAAACTTAAGAAACCTTTTTTAGTAATATTCCTTTGATAAGTCGATGATATTATATTTGTACGTTTACCTTGTTGTATTGTGTTATTTACGACAAAAGACAAAAAATTAACACTTATATTACCAAAATCGGTATTACCGCAGCTAGCTGAAATCTGATAATTTAAACTTGAAAAAGTTTTATCGGGATAGTTATATACATCCTGATAATTGCTATTATTCCAATCTAAATTACTATTAATGTCAAAATATTCCGATTCATAAGTATAACCACAATTAATTCTTTGAGAACGACCGAAATTTTTGATATTACTTGCAGCTGAAATGCCTATAATTCCAAAATTTCCGATTTTTAAGTTATTAGTTACCCTTACTGCTCCATTATTTTTTAAAAATTCAAAACGTCCACCGCTTGTTAAATAATCATTCATACCAAGCATATAATCGGTATTTAGAACTAAATATTTGTAATCATTACTATATATCGCAAAATCTTGTCTTTGAAATCCTGCTTCATAAGAAAAATTTGAAAGCCCTTCGTGCAGTAAACTCGGTGAGGCATAATAAGGAATGGTAATTGTTTGAATTTTACCGGTTATATCTTGAGTTTTAACTATTAAGTCACCTCTACCGGTAATAACCGGAATGTTTGTTACGTCAAAATCTCCCATGTGAGCTTTAGCATTATATATAGGTACACTATTTGAAAATATCTCTATACTGCTTGGAAGTTCTGATTTCCCTCTAAAACCAGTAACGGATAAGTAACTAAATTCGGTCTAACCGCAAAATTAGTAGTATACTGAATACCGGCAAATCTAGTTGAATTAGACCAAGAAGATGCTTTAGTTATGCTATCCCCTACCCGCCAATTAGTCATTTTATCTACATTCTCATATGTCCAATTTGTTTCTAAACGTGTAAATTTATTTTGGTTTCTTGCAGTATTTTTAACTTTAGAAAAATTTGATTTAACGGCTTCGGTTTGAAATAAAAAACTATAGCTATATACGCCGTTTTCAGTAAAATAATTAAGTTCCTCTACTCCGGCTAAATAATTAATATCATCATTTTGGCTAAGAGTTATGTCATAATTAAGATATGCACCGCTGATAAGTTTAGTATCGACATTTTGCATAGGACCACCTGAAGCATCAAATGATTGAGGTTGCATTTTTTCCGCTGGAAAAGTAATGTTTAAATCTAAATTCTCGAAGTTTAGATCATATTTAGTACCCTCAAGTAAATCTAAATTAATATATGCAGTATCGTGATAGTTCGCGAGACCCTGTTTAAGATAATCTTCTTGGACATCAAAATGTTCTATATCTTCAAGAGGAATTAAACAATGACCTTGAGCGTTTTGCACTATAGTCGGGAATATATCGGTTTCGGTATAATTAACTTTTAGCGAAACAATCAATTCGTTGTCGCCCGCAACTTCATTAGAGCTATTCTCAAATTCTACTTCTAGAGGTAATTGGGGAAATGGTCCTTTTATCCTCATGCACGTTTGTGTCCGCTGTGGTTTGAGGTAAATTGTCTTCAAGAGATTCGGAGATAATTTCATCTGCAAAGCTTAGCGGTATAAATAAAATAATACCTATAAAAACCGATATTATTTTATTTAAAAAGCACATTAGCTTATTTATTTAAAGTTAAAGATAATTTGCTATTGATATTACCTTGATATTGTTATAGGTATACTATGTTGAACAACAAGATTTACCGTAGAGGTAACACTATTCTCTAGTTTTACTCTACGCGGTAATTCTCTTAATATGATTCTATAGTCTTTTTCTCTAGTAGAAAAATTCTGTGTATTTTTTAAAGCTAACCGTATCAATTGTGTTTTACCGCCATGCAAGGTAAATGTTACCGGAGTTGCCACTAAATCCGTAGTTTCTTTATATTCTTCTGTACCGTTTTCATACACACGTTTTAAAAGAAGTAGCTGAAACTTTTTAGGTGTATAATCATTATTTTGTACCGTCATAGTTGCTATTTTATTATCTTTACTTATCTCTATATTGACAGGTACGATAGTAGCACTAGCAAAAACATTAAAAGTAAATAATATAAATAGAATAGGTAGAAATCTTAAAAAATATTTTTTCATAATATCAATATGCTACGGTTACTGTAATTGTATCGTTATAAGTATCAGAAGGAACATTTGCCCCTTGAGGTATTTTTCCGTATATTGTGAGCGTTTGAGGTAATCCCGTACCTGTTCCCGGTACCCAGTCGCTTGATTGATTTCCCCAATTTTGAGTTCTTGCTGCATTAGAATAAAGATTATAAGGTAAATAACTAGTAGTGTTAACGAGACCTGTCATTTTGCGAGTACTTGTTGTAGCGGCAGGTGCAGTACCAGCGTTTAATGAAACAGTATAATTAGTACCTAAAGTACAAGTTATAGTAAGTGTGTTTGTTTGCAGAGAATCAGCAGTCGGAACATACGTACCAAAAGCTAAAGGAGTAGCAGTAACTATACAAGACGGTAAAACCGTTGCACTAACAAGGAAAAAAGCATTAGCAGACGAGGCGAAGCTATTTCCTGTACTTATAGTTAAGATAATAAAACCGATAATATTTCGTAGAATTTTAAAGTTATTTTTCATAATTTTAATAAAAATAATTAATATTTATTATTAATCTTTGACAAATTTTAACGATTTTACAAGGCTAGTTTAAGAAATAGTCATATTTAAATATGAATTTATGATATTTTTCCCACAGAATATATTTACAAATAAATTAAAAATGTAATTGACTATTCTATTTGACTATTATAACATGATAATACTTTTACTTTCTGGTATATAAAATGACTACTAAAATAGCAATAAGTCAATTTAAGTCTCATTGTCTTGAGATAATAGAAAAATTACAAACCGATAAAGAATCCATTATAATTACTAAAAGAGATAGGGAAGTAGCACAAATATTGCCTATCAATACTAAAAAGACCTCAATATTCGGTATGCTAAAAAATAAAGCTGAGATAAAAGCAGATATATTAGATTCAATAGAAGAAAAATGGAATGCAGAACATTAATAGTGGCTTAGTACTAGATACCCATGTTTTATTGTGGTCAATATTACAACCTGAAGAATTATCAGAACAAATAAAACACAAAATCAATTTAGCTCAAGAAAATTCGCAATTATTTCTTAGTTCTATTTCATTATGGGAAATAGCTATGCTTAACTTTAAAAAGCGTATTAATGTTTACGAACCTATAAAAGATTTTCTGAATTCTATAACAAATATCAACGGATTATCTATTAAAGATATTTCTCCGGAGGTCGCTGCTGAGAGCGTTTCTCTTATGGATGATTTTCATGGTGATCCGGCTGACAGAATTATTGTAGCAACAGCAAAATGCCTTGGAGCTACCCTACTTACTAGAGATCAAAAAATTCTTAGCTGGGCTAAGTTAGGACATATTAAATCAATATCTATTTGATTATTTCCTCAATATCCAATAAAATCCTTTTTAAAATTCAGGATATTACATATGACACATACTACGGATGTTGTAATAATAGGCACCGGTCCGGTTGGATTATTTGCAGTTTTTCAAGCTGGAATGCTTGGGATGAAGTGCCACATTATCGATGCTCAAGAAATCATAGGAGGTCAGTGTATTACTCTATACCCTGAAAAGCCTATTTACGATATACCGGCATATCCTAAAATTGCTGCAGAAGAGCTAATAAAACAGTTAGAGCTTCAAGCAGCTCCTTTTAAGCCTGTATATCACTTAAATCAGCAAGCTATAGAGCTAAATAAACAAGATGATTTTTTTGAAATTAAAACCTCAAAAAACACTCTTATTAAAAGCAAAGTTATTATTATTGCAGCAGGAGCAGGTTCATTCGGTCCAAATAAACCGCCTCTTGCAAATATTGAAGATTTTGAAGGCAAATCGGTTTTTTATTTTATTAATGATAAAAGCAAATTTGCAGGTAAAAATATAGTTATAGCAGGCGGCGGGGATTCGGCTGTTGACTGGGCTATTTCTCTTTCGGAAATTGCAAATAAAATATATTTAGTGCATAGGCGAGATAAATTTACGGCAGCTCCTGAAAGCGTAAGGCAATTAAGGCATATTGCAGAAACCGGTAAAATCGAGTTAGTAACCGGTTATCAATTAAATGCTTTAGATGGTAATAATAGTGAACTTCAATCGGTTATAGTTAAAGATCTACAAAATAATACTCGCAAATTAGATGCCAATATATTACTACCGTTTTTTGGTTTAAAACAAGATTTAGGTAGCTTAGCAAATTGGGGTTTAAATGTTAAGCTTCACCATATTGAGGTAGATAATTCCTATTATCAAACTAATATAGAAGGTATTTACGCCATTGGCGATATTGCTCATTATGCCGGTAAGCTTAAGTTGATTCTTACGGGTTTTGCTGAAGCGGCAAGTAGCCTTCATCATGCTTATAGTAGAGTATTTGACGGCAAGGCTCTACATTTTGAGTATTCTACCACTAAGTATGGGGAAAGGAAGTAGGGGGAAGTCACTAAATAAAGAGATCGTCATTGCGAGGAAATTACGTAGTAATTGTACGTCCGCAATCTCAGGATATTTGATGAGATTGCCACGTCGCTTCGCTCCTCGCAATGACGTTAAAACTGAATGGAGACAAAAATAATAGTGAATAATATAATTGACGGTAAAGCGTTAGCAAATGAGATACTAGCAGACTTAAAGCTAGAAATTCAAGAACTTAAAAGTCAAACCAACACTTCACCAAAGCTTGCTATAGTACTAGTAGGCGATAATCCAGCAAGCATTATTTATGTAAAAAATAAAATAAAAAATGCACATAAAATAGGAATTGATACTTTATTAGTAAATCTATCTACTACTATTCATACTGATGATTTAATATCGAAAATCAATGAGTTAAACCTTGATAACGAGATTTCGGGAATTATAGTTCAGCTTCCTTTGCCAAGCTCCATAGATAAAAATAAAATTTTATCAGCAGTATCACCTTCTAAAGATATCGATGGTTTTCATCCTTTAAATGTCGGTTATTTACATAGCGGGATTAGTCAGGGTTTTATACCCTGCACTGCCCTTGGTTGTCTTGCAGTTATAAAAAAATACGAACCTAATTTAACCGGTAAAAACGTTGTAATTATTGGACGCTCGAATATAGTAGGTAAACCTTTAAGTGCATTACTGTTAAAAGAAGATTGCAGTGTTACTATTTGCCATTCCAAATCGCAAAATCTAAGCTCTATCACTTCTAAAGCCGATATAGTTGTTGCGGCTATTGGGTCACCTTTAAAATTCACTACCGAATATTTTGATCCTGAATCTATAGTAATTGATGTAGGAATTAATAGAATTAGCGGCAATAAGATTATCGGTGATGTTGATTTTGAAAATGTTAAATCTAAAGTAAAATATATTACTCCTGTTCCTGGCGGTATCGGACCGATGACTATTGCATTTTTACTTAAAAATACGGTTAAGGCGTTTAAGGATTCTTATAGTACAGTATGTCATTCCTGCCTTTAGCGACTTTGTTGCATGGTTCTTATGTCATTCCTGCGAAAGCAGGAATCCAAAAAAAGTATAAATACAGCAGATTTTTGAAATTAAAAGCTCGATTTATCTCGCTTTATGCTGGATTCCCGCCTACGCGGGAATGACATTAAATCTTATAAACATTTGCAAGTTCTACATAATTTCTTACGTTATCTTGCATATATTCTAAATCTTGATCAGTTAAATATCTAACAAATTTTGCAGGGAATCCCATCCATAATTCTTTAGATTTAATTATCTTCTTTGGGAGGATTAGGCTTCCTGCTGCAATAAAAGCATATTCTTCTATTACTGCATAATCCATTATTGTAGTATTCATACCGATAAAAGCATTATTATGTATTGTACAGGCATGAATAAGAGAGAGATGACCGATAGTTATATTATCGCCTATTTCTACCGGTCCGTTAAATCTTGAAGTATGAATTACACTACCGTCTTGCACGTTAGTATTATTTCCTATTTTTATTGATTCAACGTCGCCTCTAAGAACCGTATTAAACCAAATACTTGAATTACTACCTATTTCAACATCTCCTATTAAAGAGCTGCTTTCGGCAATATATGCAGTTTTATCGATTCTTGGCGTAACTCCTTTATAAGGGATAATAATCATTAATTATAATCTACCCAAGAAATATTACCGTCTTTACGATAATAAACTATATTGATACGATCATTATTGATATTTTTAAATACTACCGCAGGTAAATCTTCTAAATCCATTTTCATTACCGCTTCTTTTACTGATAATTTTAATATTTCTACAGGCTTTTCAGCGATAATTGCCGGATTATCATTATCTTCGGAGTTAGAGGTGTCACTATCAGATTGCGGATTAATAATATATTTGGTACCTTCGTAAGCAATTTCTGATATTTTTACTTTACCCGCATGATGATTTTTGAATTTTGATTTATATTTTCTAAGCTGTTTTTCTAGTTTTGACATAGCTTTATCAAAAGCTACATATATATCACTACAACTATCATTACTTTTGACTATACTATGTTTACCTGATCCATATTTTACTATAATATCACATTTAAAGTTAATGCCCTCTTTTGAAAAATGTATATCTATATTTATTATATCGGTAAAATATTTTTTAACTACTTGCGTAGCCCTCTCTTTGGAATATTCTTGTAAGCTATTACCGATCGAAATATGTTGAGCTGAAACTGAAATAATCATAAATAACCTTTATAATCTGAAATAATTAATTGTATAGGTGTTACTAAGTAACACCTATACAATTAATTTATATTTAGAGTAATTTCAAGTTTTATTACAAATTAATTTAATTTAAACTTTAGCCGTAGAGTTTAGGACGCTTATCCTTATTTTGTTGCGACTTAATTAGTTTTTTAGCAGTCTTTCTTACATAATTAGGCTCAATGCCCATTTCTAAGCAGGTAGCATTAAAATTTTCATTATTTTCAAAAAGCCATTTTTTAGCGTTATATTCTGCTTTTGTTGCCTCTTTCTTGGTAGAAGTATTAGTTGCATCTATTATTGCCTGCATAATAATAGCACTTCTAAGAGCAATATCGGGTATAGGATTATAAAGTTTAATACGCTCAAAAGGAGTAGTTAATTTAATGACATATGGTTTAGTCATATAAAACCTCTAATAATTATTAATAAAATAAAATTTTGTTAATGTAAATGTAACCAATAGGTTTTTCTTTTTTAACAAAGTCCTTAAAAATTATAATAATTTTCAAGGCTTCAACTAATAGTGACTAATTTGGATTAATAATAATAAGCAGGAATGTTTAGAGGTTTAGGTGCTGTATATTTTTTGATAAAATAAGATATTTTACTCTTGCAGAAATAGAAGAATTGTTATATATATTGTTATCTCTTATGTATAAGGGGGTGTAGCTCAGTTGGTTAGAGCGTCTGCCTGTCACGCAGAAGGTCGCGGGTTCGAGTCCCGTCACTCTCGCCAAGCCCTTTCAGGGTTTCGGCATTTCCTCTCGTTTTCTAAAAAAATCCATATGCTCCTTTTATGTTCCAAAATGTCTAATTTTTGTATTTAATCTTTTTTAAATTCTGAATTTTAAATATCCTCAAAAAAACTAACTTTGTATATTTCTTAAATCAACCTCAACTCATTTATTCATACTTTTAGTTAAATTTCTATTGCATTCTTAAAACTCCTTACTATGATTCTATCTATAAGCTCATAAAGACTTAAGGAGCAAGCAGGTAGCTTAAAAAATGGTGGTACTGAGCTTAATCTTTCTTATGACCACATAGACGATGTTGGAGCAAGTAGCTTAGCGGCAATATTAAAAGATAATAAACCTTTAACGTTGCTTTATCTTGGTAATAACGATATTGTTGGATTCTTGTTTTTTTGATTAAAAGCTTTTGTACCCAACTCTCTCTACTTGTAAATACCTTTCCTTCTACATTTCCTCTTAAACCCGTTTAAACTTATAAATTGATAGCCTCTTAAACTCTCTTATCAAAAATATTGATTTTTAAAATTAGTTTAGTATTATGCTCAAATAAGGATTAATATTTATTAAAATTTTGAAAGATTTATTATGTTATTTCAATTTAGTCGTGATGGTAAATCCGCATATTTATTCGGGACCATGCATAGGTGAGGTATAGTTCTCTTACCAAAAGAAATAAAAGAGTTATTATTGAAACAGGATGTATTTGTTACTGAAGGCAGGTCAATAGACGACACCAATATTGTTTCCGAGAACTCATCATTTTCCTCAAGCTTAAATTGTATAAACGAAAATACTGATAGCAGACATGATGATGTTGATCCAAGAATACTGAAATTAGCAAAAAAGGCTTTAAGTAATCAACCGGAATTAAGTCTTAAATTATCTGATTTATCTCGTGAGGATGTTATATATAAAGCTTTGGACACAGTGAATAATTACGGTATGGATGTAGAATTAGAACGCCATTATTTAGGAAAACAAAAGTTAGTGTTAAGTTTAGATGATGAAGATATTTTTAGTGAGTTAGACTCGAATACGCTGTTAACTGAGCTGGAAAAATATCTAATAGACCTTGTGGATAGTAAGAAAAATTCAAATATTGTTATTTGTACTTACTTACAGGGGTATAGCATACAGGATTCAGATGATTTATTGATTGATTCATCGCTCATTGTACCACGTAACAAAGCATGGGTATCAAAAATAGAGGATTATTTAAAAGAATATAATAATATTTTATTTGCTGTTGGAAATGACCATTTGTTTGGTGAAATGGGATTGCTCAGATTATTAATGGATGAGGGATATTTAATTAATAGACTCAATGATGATTTAACTGAAAACAAATTTTCTATAGATGATTTAAATTATTATAAAGCATCGGCTATTGAGTTATTTATCCGTGATGAAAATGGTAAATCACTTTTTAATCAGGAACCAGGCATAAAGTTAGATGACCAGTTATATGAAAGAGTGGATTCGGATAATCCATTTAATGAAATTTATACAAAAATTTTAGGAGCAACATCAGAATAATAAAGTTAAAATGTAAAGTGTAAGGGCTTTATCGTCTTGTAATAAAAGGACTAAAATTTTGCTTTAAAACCAGCGTAGCATCGTTACTATCTTCTATAATTTTTGATAGGTACAAAAAGCATTAAGGTATTGACATTAAATTTAAAAGTGGGCTTAACGGAGCATATATTAACACGTAAGTATAAGCGAATCTTGCAAAATTCGCTTGTATCAAGCTTTCTGAATTATACTGTATTTTGAGAAGAAAGATTAAAAAAGAATAGGACCTATTTGCCCTACCCTCCTGCATATGGCTACTACCATTATACTTACTTCCAATTAATGAGTTTTTTAAAGTAATTAACTTTATAAGACAAAAAATAGTTTTCTTTACTTTTTAAAGCTCGGATATTCAATATAAACTCATTCTCATCATAAATGAAAATTTTAACTAAATTTAAATATGATAGAGTACCGAGAATAATTGAACGAAATAAGCCTAGAGATGATTTTAATAAATTTCTATCAATTATAAGTACAATTTTTCGGCATGGCAATTTGAATAAAGTACGGATTAACTTATAATAAGCATATGTGTTGTAAGGTTTCCTAGCTAAAATAAATTCTATATTTACCCTACCCATTCCATTCGGATAAATTTCACGTAATAAGTCTTTATCTTTAATGATAAAATCTAAATTTGGCTCAATAATAGCTACTCTTTCTGCTATAGTTTTGTCGTGCATAACGGTTACAACCCCTGATTAAACTTAAATAATTCAAGTTTGACCACCAAAAAGTTGAATTAAAACAATGGTGATCGGGGGGGTGACAAACCGCACAAAGACAGCTATAATAGCTTTTAGGTTTAAAGTTTACACCTTAAACCCTGGACATGGCTAAAATCTCCCCGATCATGAAGTCGAGGATTGTATCATTTTATGGTAGATACTAACCACTTTGTGTTTGGAGTTGTCACACCCCAGAACAGCCTTACAGCCATTCCGATTGTGATATTAAATTATTAATGTATTTAAGTCAATTCAAGAGTTTTTGCTATTCTCGGTTTTTAAGATATTTTGCTCGTTTAGATTACTACAGATTCACTTTAATCTTTAAAGACCCTTGATTTGCCATATATTTCTTCGCAAGAGATAAATTATATCTAATACCAAATTCCATCATATTATATTTAGTAGAAATACCGCCGCCTAAATTATAGGTTATCTTTGCAGGTTTAAATCTAACTGTTGTAAGCGGTCCGTCTATACCGTCTAGACGTGCATCGATATTCGGTAACTTACCTTTAAAGTTATAATTTATAAATCCGTGTAATTCAGATTTTACTATTATATCTTGTACTAAATAATTAGTTACGCCCTTTAAACCTAATATAGTTTCAAATTTATTATAAGAATTTTTTCTTATAGATAAATTTTGGAAAGTAGTACTGTTTTCTTTATAACTATTATTTTTAAATGTAGCATAACGAATCCCAAGCATCGGAGTTATAGTTGTCAAATGAGACATTAGATAGTTATAACCGCCAAGTAATTCACCGCTATAAAAAGTATTAGTAAATTTACCGATTGCAGTTTGATCATTAGTAGAAGTTAAACGTTTTTCGTAATTTTTGACTTTATTTCTACCATATGAACCTATAGCTTCAACAAAGAAGTTATTAGTAAGCCAATTATAAAGCCCATAGATAGAATATATATTGCTTTTAGCTTTGGTTCTATCGCCGTTTTTATCATTTTTATGCCGTACTTTACTATCGGCCATAGTATAAGCAGCCCCAATAACTATAGAATTATCAATATTATAGTCAAAACCGATTATACCGCCTCCGGTATTAGATTTATAACCGCTTGAACCGTTTTTAGATTTTTGCGTTGCTTTGCCATAGAATGGTATGCCCCAAATGCCTGTCCCTATATTATCTTCATCACCTGCCGCAACTGCTGCCTGATTATTAGTAGTACTAGTACGTCTTCTTCGATTCTGATTAGAATTCGGCTCATTTTGACCGCTTAAAGTATTTTCATCACCTAATTCTTCTAACCTATTGCCAATCCTTTCAGAAGTAAGGTTATCCATATTTATTGCTATATCGGTTAATAAATCCTCAATCTCTATACCGTTAAACTCTCCCACTCCTTCGTTAATTCCATTAGTATTTGTCCTGTGACCAAGTCTATCTAAAGCCTCAGAAACTCTACTCGGCGATATCAAACCTAAATCATTTAATAATTTACCTGAATCAGTATTATTACCAAAACCTTTAACATTATTAATGAGCTGATTTGCTATACCGGAAGCTACTTGGTTGTTTTTAGTATCATCTAGGATAGGAGATGGATCAAAAATAGAGACGGCACCACCGCCGCCGGAATTGCCGCCTCCACCGGAGCCACCTCCTCCATTACCGCCGCCATTGCCTCCGTCACCACCGCCGTTATCTCCTCCGTTGCCACCGTCTCCGCCTTCGTTATCGGTATTTGCAAGTAATACAAGACCGTTTGCATCACTGACCCATTTTACAAATCTGTTTTGTTCACCGCTTGCATCAATAGTGACTTTAGCTTGAGGTGCAGGAGTAAATGCCCCTCCTGCTTCAAGTGCTACTACTTGGTGTTTAGTATTTGAAGTGATTTTAGTAATATCGGATCGGGATTTAATTTTAACTATTAAATTATCTAAACCGGACATATCAACATTAGCACCGTTACCGACTAATATATGACCGCCTTTTTGTAATGCCGTATCAAAATGAGTAATAATAGTAAGCAGACCGTTATGTGTAACATTTCCTGTATATTTTAGTTCATAAGTAGCAACATCTAATACAACGTCTCTAACATTCAAATTAGTGTTCATTTCTAAATTATTTAACAATACTAAATTTGCTTCATCGGCAATTAAAGTGTCTGCTTTAATATTTTTCTCAAGTAACATGAATTTATTAGATGCAATTTCTATGCTTTTTGCATTTGTAATTTCTTGTTTTAACCAAACATTTTCATTGAACTTAAAAGTACCGCCGTTATTAATCGGTGCATCTATTAAAACTGCATCTTTGAAATTTGCCGTGGTTGTAGCATCTGCAAAATTTAAATTATCTGCTTTAATATCGGTTAAATAATTAAATAGAGAGAGTGAACGAGGTAACACGTCTAAATCTACTATAGCCCCAGGTACAGCTAAATTTTTTGGATTCGTGTTATTATTACCTCTATCAAAATCTATAGTTTTACCTGCATCTACATTAATATCTTTAGAATATACATCACCTTTAACCGTACTATTTCCACTAACTTGTACGCTTGCTAAACTGCCTAGCTTACTACCTAAATCATAAACAATCCCGCCATCTATATTTAGCTTTACGTTACCTTGTCCATTATTTGCGGTGGTAATTCCTGAATAGAAATTCTTAGAGTTAACCGTAACTGTGCCGTTACCTGTTAACTCTATTGCTTTTAATCTGTTATTTGCAGCTCCGATAACACCGTTACCGGTATCTAAATCCGTTACTGCTAAAGTGTGGATATTATTTCCTGCCGTAGTAATATTAGTAACTTGTGCTGCTGCACCTAAAGTTAAGGTAGCTGCCTGAGCTGCGTTTGAGAAATTGATATTTTGTGCTTTTAGTCCGCCCGTAACGGTAGCATCATTATTTGCAACTTCTATTGTACCTATAGTATTATTATTGCCAAGCGTACCGGTTATATTAATAGGTGCAAGATTATTTAGTTTTAAAGTACCGTCATTAGCATTTTCACCTGAGATATCAGTAGCAGTGACATTATTATTAACCTGCATCGTGGCACCGTTCGATAAGATAACATTACCACTTTTAACGGTACTGCCGAAATTTACTGCTCCTGCTTGTATCGTAATATCACCAACTGCTGCATTTGAACCGACAGAACCACTAACGCTACCGCCGCCTTGAAAGACTAAATTTACCGCCTGTCCACCGCTAGTATTAATACCGCCGGTTAAGTTTGAATTAGCAGCAAAGGTTAAATCATTATTACCGTTACCTTGAATTTCGGTAATAGAATAATTACCGCCGGCAGATAGCAATACATCACCTGCACCTGCTTTCAGCATTGCTATATTAGTGATTAAACCGGTAACTTCACCTGCTCCGCCCCAATTTAATGTACCATTCACATTACCGGTACTTGTAACGATACCATCAATTTTTATACCGTCATTAAGATTTATTACCCCTGCATTACCTTGGAAATCTACATTACCGTTTATGTCACCTGTTGCCGTATATGTTGCATTCTTGTTAAAAAGAACATTTGCATTAACTACACCTAGCTCGATTGTCTTAACGTTCAAGGCGATATTTTCAACATTGATTCCTACGTTTAAAGCTATAGCACCATTACCGGTACTAGAAAAAGTTAATTGTTTTAGCCTATGGTTTACAGTACCGAGCGTATAAGCCGCATTACCGTTATTATCTATAGTTAATTTGTTAGTATCTGTGGTTAGGTTAACTATACCGAATTGATCATTACCGGGATCTAAAGCAGCTGTTAATGTTATAGTACGGTCATTAGCATTTGAACTATTTTTAAGTTCTAATACTGAATCTTGATGTTCAAATACTATACCGCCGGTATTTAAATCAAAATCACTATTTACAGCATCTAAAGCATAGGTAGCACTGCCGGTCACTTCACCAATACTTATATTTGCAATCTTAGCAGATGTTAGACTTTGGTCAGTAAATACTGCACCGTTATTTATATTTAACTGCTGAATATTTTGTACATCCAAATTATTAGTGACAGTAACTTTCCCTTTGATATTCAAACTAGCTAGCTCATTACCTACAGTACCGAATGTTGCTCCATTATTACCGCTTACGGTTAAATTATTACCGTTACCGTCTAAAGTTACAATACCGCCACCGGTTTTTATACCGTTTAAGCTATTAGCAAATGTAACAGTCTGATCTATCGGTGCAGATAATATTAATTGTGAATCTGCATCACCAAAATTAATGCTACTATTTGGACTACTTAAAAGAGCTAAATTACCGTTATTAACTTGAACAGTAAAGTTTTGTGGAGTTCCTACCTTTCCTATATTAATCGTTTTAACCGTACCGATACTTGCATCAGTAGATTTCAAGGTAGTGAAAACATTTAATATACCGTTTTGTCCGTTTGCTATAACGGCATTTAAGTTATATGTATTATTGCCGTTAAATTCTAAAGTACCGCCCTTTGCTCCGAAATCAATATTAGGAGTGGTTAGATTTCCGCTAAGCTGTAATACTCCGCCGTTTGTAAAGTTAATATTACCTACAAATATATCATTTGCTATAGTTATGTTTTTTGTATTATCGCCTTGGATATTTATGGTAGCAGGGCTATTTGCAGCATCCGTACCTATATTCCCCGTTACATTACCGTCACCTATAAAATTCAATGTACCGGCAACTCCTCCAGTACCTAAAACTGATCCATCAATCGTAGCACCATCATCTAACTCAAATGTACCAGCCTTACCATGAAAATCTATATCCCCTGTTACATCATCATTAGCTATTAACGTGCCTACATCACCAAAAACTATAAGACCGTCTGCTCCTAAATCAAGCTCTTGGTTAAATGTTACTTGCCCAGTACTATTCATGCTAAGCAGCTTTGTAAATACCGTATTATCGACTACGATATTACCTGCTCCATCTACTATGAAATTCTTAAGGCGATGGGTATTATCCTGCCCTATAGTATAAGGACCACCGTTATTTGCTATAGTTAGATCTTTTTTGGTTGCTCCTATTCTCACTATCCCAAACTCATCCTGAGCATTCGATGGATTCAGATTATTATGCAAGGTAAATGTTCTATCATTTGCATTGATTAAGTCTAACTCTGAATCAGCTCCTTCAAATATTATCTTTGCACCATTCGCTAATAAATCTACATTACCATTGATGGAATCAATCGTGTAAGTTGTATTATCTTTGATCGTAATATTATGAATACCACCAGCATCAGGATCTGTAATTGTAAAATCAGCATTAATTATTATATTACCATTAGCAGCATTTACTATATCTCCAACTGTAGTTGGTGCGTTTATCACAAGCGTTCCACCATTCGCATTCCCCATATTAAAAGTTATCTGCCCTGAATTTAAACCAGCATTAATATTTATTGTACCTGAGGCTGCATTACTATTTGTAAAAAGAACATTATTTACTGTAGTATTACCAGCTAAATCAAAAGCTGTACCATTACTTCCGCTAAATTCAAATATATCTAGACCATTTACTACCCCTGTAATAGAACCACTACCTAAAGCCTTTAACGTACCATTTATACCACCAGTACTAGAGACAGCTCCTGTAAGAGTACTATTTGCTCCTAAAATAAACGTACCAGCTTTATTATTAAAGTCGATGTCTCCTGTCCACCCTCCATTAGCTGTAATTGTACCCGTATCTGTATATTTTAACGTGCCAGTAGCAAGCCCTGTAATCACCGCATTTGCCGCAGCATTGGCAACAGTAAAGGTCTCTGCATTCGCCGTACCGCCTATATTATCAGCACCGTTAAATACCACCTCCTCTAAAGCACTACCTACCGCTCCAACATTACCTGTAACTGCTCCATCCTTCGCAAATATTAACTTACTCTTGCCGTCACCTGCTGTAGTAGTTATACCTCCATTGACAACTGCTCCATCCTGTAATGTCAATATTGATGTCTGATCAGTTAGAGCTACTGCTCCCGAATATATATTACCTCCAAGACTACTAGCACCAGCACCTAAAGTAACCCGCTCAAGTGCTGCATTATTTCCGCCAATTCCTCCAGTTACACTACTACCAGCTCCAAGTACTAATATACCTTTTGTATTATTATTTGTTGTTACTGCTCCGGTTAGCGTAACACCATCTGCTAAAGTTAAAGCAGAACCTGCATTAGTCAAAGCTACAGGAGCAAATACGTCATCTGAGAACGTAACGGGATTTGCTCCAATATTTACAAGTTTTAAGCTGCTGCCGTTAGCTCCAATCGTACCGGTAACATTGCCGCTTTGTATTGTCAGTGTTCCTTGATTATTTGCAGAGGTCGTAACTGAGCCGGTTACACCTTTTACTATTAACTCACCATCCGCTCCAAATAATATGTTACCGCCTGCTCCTAGGTCTAAAGCTTGATTAAATGTTACCTGCCCCGTACTGTTCATGCTCAGTAACTTCGTAAACACCGTATTATCCACTACGATATTACCTGCTCCATCTACTATGAAATTCTTAAGGCGATGGGTATTATCCTGCCCTATAGTATAAGGACCGCCGTTATTTGCTATGGTTAGGTCTTTTGTGGTTGCTCCTATTCTCACTATTCCATATTCATCATTGCCAGATTTGTTTAAATTATTATATAAGGTAAATGTTCTATCATCTGTGACACTAGTGTTTATTAAATCTAACCTGGAATCTGCTCCTTCAAATACTATCTTTGCTCCATTTTTTAATAAATCTATATTACCGTTTTTAGCATCAATCGTATAAGTTGTATTATCAGCTATATCAATCTCATTTACTTCTCCGGCACTTGGATCGTTAATTGTTAAATTTGCTTTTATTTCTATCTTTCCTTTTAAACCATTTAATATTGCTCCATTAATCGTACTTGGAGCATTTATTACTAAAACATCTCCTACTGCATTAGCATTAAAAGTAAGACTACCAAGGGTTAACTCGCCTCCTGCATTTATAGTTCCTGAAGCTGCTGCATTATTTGTAAAGACAATACTATTTACCCTAGTATTACCTTGTAAATCAAGCGTTGTACCGGTACTGCCGCTAAACTCTAATATATTTAGGTTATCTATATTACCGGTAATTATACCTGCATCTGAAACATTTAATGTTCCATTTACACCACCGGTACTAGTTACCGTTCCGGTAAGTGTGCTACCCGCCCCTAAATTAAACGTACCCGCATTATTTTGAAAATCAATATTTCCTGTAAGTCCTCCGGTGGCCGTTACTTTTCCTGCTGCATTATATACTAAATCACCAGTCATAAGTTCCGTAACCGTTGCATTTGCTGCTATATTTGCTACATTAAAAACTGCCCCATTAGCTGTACCGCCTATATTATCTACACCGTTAAATATTACTTCTTCTAATGCTGCTCCATTTGCTCCTACGTTACTTATCACGCTGCCATCGCCTGCAAATATTAACTTACCGCTATCGTTTCCGGCAGTAGTAGTTATATTTCCGTTAACGACTACATTATTGTTTAAAGTTAACACCGATGTTTGATTTGTTAATACCGTAGAGCCGACATATATATTACTACCGAGGCTACTAGCTCCGGCTCCGATATTTATTTTCTCAAGAGCTGCTCCATTTGCACCGATCTGACCGGTTACGTTACTTCCTACTCCAAGCGATAATATACCTTTTGTATTATTATTTGTTGTTACTGCTCCGGTTAGCGTAACACCGTCTGCTAAAGTTAAAGCAGAACCTGCATTAGTCAAAACTACCGGTGCAAATACATTCGCTGAGAACGTAACGAGATTTGCTCCGATATTTACAAGTTTCAAGCTACTTCCATTGCTACCTATCGTACCGTTAATATTACCGCTATTGATGGTGAGTGTCCCTTGATTATTTGCAGAAGTCGTAACTGAACCGGTTACACCGTTTACTACTAGTGTACCATCTTTTCCAAAGGCAATATTACCGCCTGCACCTAAATCTAAAGCTTGATTAAATGTTACCTGCCCCGTACTGTTCATGCTCAGTAACTTCGTAAACACCGTATTATCCACTACGATATTACCTGCTCCATCTACTATAAACTCCTTAAGGCGATGCGTATTATCTTGTCCTATAGTATAAGGACCACCGTTATTTTCTATAGTTAGGTCTTTTGTGGTTGCTCCTATTCTCACTATTCCATATTCATCATTGCCAGATTTGTTTAAATTATTATAGAAGGTAAATTGCCTATCATTTATGTTACTAGTATTCACTAAATCTAATTCTGAATCCGCTCCTTCAAATATTATCTTAGCGCCGTTATTTAGCAAATTTACATTCCCATTTGCTGCATCTATTGTATATGTCGTATTATTCGCTATTCTAATATCACCTATATCTCCGGCACTTGGATCATTGATTGTTAAATTAGCATTTATTTGTATTTTTGCTTTTATAGCGTTTAATAATGCAACATTGATTGTATTTTCGGTATTTATTATTAAAGTACCGCCGCTAGCATTACTATTATTAAAAGTAATACCTCCTACATTTAATAGACCGTTAACACTTATAGTTCCGGAAGCTAAAACACTATCTGCAAAAACAATACTATTTACTGTAATATTACCTTGTAAATCAAGAATCTTACCGTTACCTCCACTACACTGAAGTATATTTAAATTATTTATATTTCCGTTAAGTGTAGCATTCCCTATAAAATTTAATGTACCGTTTACTCCGTTAGCACCGTTTATATTACCCGTAACAATTATGTCGTCATCTAAATTAAGTACGGATGTATTACTTTGTAAATTAATATTAGTAGCTTTTAATATTGTAGAATTAAGTGTTGCCGACCCAAGTAAAACATTTATTGCGGCTAATGAGCCTATATTACCTATATCGCCTGTTATTATATTATCACTGGCTAAATCATGAGCTAGATTTAGTATCCCTTGACCGTCAACGCCGGTAGTATTATTTATATTACCCGTTAACGTTGTTACATTACCGTCAAAAAGAGTAAGTATAGAGTTATTGTTAGTAAGATTTATATTTGCAGCATTAATTATGCTATTACCTGCTCCAGGCATATAAATCTGTGCTTCCCCATTGCCTACATTTATTTGAGAAAGAGAATTAGTTAAGCCTATATTATTTGATATAGTCCCTGTACCTGCAAAAGTTATTATACCGTTATTTCCGGCTACCGTATTATCTATCTGAGTTGTAATATTTAAACCGTTATTAATTTGTAAAGTAGAATTCTTACCGGCAAAATCTATATTATTAAATGTTTGATTACCGACTCCGGTAATAATTGACGTAACATTATTACTAATAAATTTAAGAGGACCGAAATTAGGAGTAAGCCCTACTGTTGCACTAAGAGGACCTATTGATACATTTTGACTTACCTCAACCCCACCAAAAGCAGGTAGTGCTATTAATGTATTTATCCCGCCAACA